>MAAF01000010.1 GCA_002163005.1 Colwellia psychrerythraea
TGATTGAAGAGAATAGTTATTCTATTGTCGAAATCAATAACGTAGCATAAAGCGTTTCTAAACCAGCCCTGCGGGGACGTCTGAGCAAACCATGTTCTTCGTTGCCTCCTTTGTTAAGGACGCTACATGGATGTAGCTTATTAGAAGAGAATGCAGGAGCATATTCTCCTGAATAACCCTTAATAAAATGAGGCGCCTTGATCATGAATTGCTCAAGCGTCCTGAAACACGCATCTTCAAGTGGCTTGGGTATATACCGTAAGTATGCGATAAGCCGCTAGATTACTAAGGTCAAAGACAATGAAATCATTTAATTATTAGCGCATACTTCGTTATAGCATCAATTAAATGGTTATTTTTGTGAATTGGAAAGAATTACTGGAAAATAGAAGTCGTTTATTTTGGCTAGCCCATACCGCGGGCTGGTTTGGGTTTGCTTTTGTGCATTATCTTGGCTCATTGCAACATGACTCGCGCGATATCTTCGTGGTAATTATCTTTCTGAATGCTTATGCCGGTTGGTTGTTTACTGTACCGCTGCGTTATATTTATCGAAAAGCGTGGAACCTCCCACCGATTAAGATTGCTTTAGTGGTCATTCTTTCCTCTTATTTTACTGGTGTGTTGTGGCAAATAGTTAAAAATATCAACTACTGGGAAATATATAAGCATGGTTACGAGCCAGAATTTTGGTACATGTATACACAGTCCAGCTTAGGATCTTTTTATATTATTTTAAGTTGGAGTGGTCTATATTTTGGTAGTAAATACTATCAAATGTTACAGATAGAAAAACAAAATGTTTTAAAAGCAAATGCGGTTGCTCATCAAGCGCAGCTAAAAATGTTGCGCTATCAACTTAACCCGCATTTTCTGTTTAATACCCTCAATGCTATTTCAACGCTTATTTTGATAGAAGAAAATAAAACGGCAAATACCATGGTAACTAAGCTCAGTGAGTTTTTACGGTATTCTCTTGATAAAGACCCAATGAAAAAAGTAACTTTGGAATCTGAAATACAAGCGTTACAGTTGTATCTTGCTATTGAACAAGTCCGTTTTGAAGATAGGTTACAACTTGATTTTCAAATAAATGATAATTGTCAGCAAGCTTTGGTCCCAAGTATGATTTTGCAACCATTGGCTGAAAATGCGATTAAACATGCGATTGCAGTACAAGAACAGGGCGGTAGTATTACCATTTCCGTTAATCGTTTTGCCGATGACTTATTGATAGAAGTTGCCGATAATGGCCCCGGAGCAGATATTATTAATGGAAACTTACATCGTGAAAGTGGTGTTGGTTTAGTTAATACGCGTGAACGTTTACAAGCGCTGTATAATGAAAAATTTTCGTTAGTTGTTTCCAATAACCAGCCGTCTGGTGTTAAAGTAAATCTACGTATGCCATTTCAGTTAAGCTAATTATGTTTCCTGATCTGAGCGTACCATTACCGTTTATGAGAACCAATTATTTAGGGATTTTTTATGTCACTATCAACCATTATTGTTGATGATGAGCCGCTTGCCCGTAAAGGTTTGGCAATACGGTTAAAAGCACATGATAATATTAACGTTATTGAGCAATGCTGCAACGGTAGAGAGGCAATAGAAGCGATACGTGCTTATCAAGTTGATTTAATGTTTCTTGATATTCAAATGCCAGGACTTAATGGCTTTCAAGTAATAGAAAGTATTATCGATCAAGGCTTAGCTATGCCAGTCGTGGTCTTTGTTACAGCCTTTGATCAGTATGCTTTAAAAGCTTTTGAAGTACATGCGCTGGATTATTTATTAAAACCAGCAGATGAACACAGACTTGAACAAACCATAGATAAAATACAGAATTACTTTAAAAGCAGTGCGGATACGGCACATAAATCGAAACTAGTTCGTTTAGTTAGTGACGTTACCGGTAATGATTATCAGCAGATATTAACCGAATTAGACAATGACCAAGAATTAACTTTATCTAACTATTCTGATGTATTAGTGATTAAAGACGCAGGCGAAGTGAATCGTATTTTCGTCAAGGATATTCTTTGGATTGATGCCGCAGGCGATTATATGTGTGTGCACGCCTTGGAGACTAAGCAAAATTCTACACAAGAAAACACCTATATTCTGAGAAAGACCATGAAAGAATTAGAAGTATGTCTAGATCCCAAACAATTTATTCGAAATCATAGATCAACCATAGTTAACAAAAATATCATTGATAAATTTTGTAGCCAAGTAAATGGTGAGTATTTTTTAGTATTGAAAAATGGTAAAGAGTTAAAAGTGAGTCGTAGTTATAAGGATAAAGTAAAACAAGCCGTTAATAGCTAAAACTTTATTCAAAAAGAGACTAATCGAATTAACTGAAAATCTAATAAAAAAGGCCATATGTCGATAACATATGGCCCTTTTAACGTTAACTATGGCTATTTATTCAAGCTATTCTCAATAAATATTATAGAGTTAGCTAGCTTTTAAACAAAGTTAAAGTTACTTAAGGTGCTTTTTAGTCACAGTTAAAATTTTCAAAGTATTTGAAGCACCAACGGTTTCCATCATATCACCATGGGTTAAAATGAGTTTATCACCTATAGCTAAATCAATTTTACTACTGACCACTTTTAACATTTCATCAGATAAGCTGTCATTGTTTACGTTAGTTGAATCAAACTCAATCGGGTAAACACCACGATATATTGCTGTTTTATTTAATGTTTTCGCATGGCGAGATAACGAAAAGATAGGTAAACCTGAAGTGATGCGTGACATTAACTTACTTGTTTGACCTGATTCGGTTAAAGATATAATCGCTTTAACACCCTCTAAATGATTTGCAGCGTACATAGCCGATAGTGCAATGGTCTCTGACACTTCACTAAAAGTAAGCTCCATTCTATGGTTTGAAATATTAACTGAACGATGCTGCTCCGCACCGACACAAACATTAGCCATTGCTGTCACTGTTTCAACGGGATATTTACCTGCGGCAGTTTCCGCTGATAACATTACCGCATCAGTGCCATCTAATACGGCGTTTGCTACATCCATAACTTCAGCACGTGTTGGCATAGGTTGCTCAATCATGGTTTCCATCATCTGTGTTGCAGTGATAACAACACGATTTAATTGACGAGAGCGAGTGATAATATGCTTTTGTTTGCCAACCAATGCAGCATCACCAATTTCAACACCTAAATCACCACGGGCTACCATAACAACATCTGAAGCTAAGATAATACCATCAAGAATTTTGTCATCATTAACCGCTTCAGCACGTTCAATTTTAGAAACTAAACGAGCATCACAGCCAGCTTCTTGTGCTAGTAAACGTGCTTCACGCATGTCTGCTGCATCACGAGGAAATGAAACAGCTAGAAAATCAACATTGATCTTTGCTGCTAATTTAATGTCTTCTTTATCTTTAGCAGTTAAGGCTGGTGCGGTTAAACCACCACCCTGACGGTTAATACCCTTGTTATTCGATAACGGACCACCAACAGTAACTATCGTAAATACTGAATTATCAGAAGTAGATAAGACTTTTAATTGTACACGACCATCGTCAAGTAATAAGATGTCTCCAGTGTTAACATCCTGCACTAATTTTTTATAATCAATGCCCACTTTTTCTTGGCAGCCTTCACCTTTTTCTAACGTAGCATCTAATTCAAACTTATCACCAATGGCTAATTTAATCGGGCCATTTTTAAAGGTAGAAACACGGATTTTAGGGCCTTGTAAGTCACCTAATATACCAACATAAATGCCAAGCTCTTTTGCTATTGCTCTGACATTGTTCGCTCTATCTATATGATCTTGCGGAATACCGTGAGAGAAGTTGAGTCTAACCACGTTTACACCTGCAGCTAATACATTTTTTAAAATTTCACGATCGTCGGTTGCAGGACCTAAGGTAGCAACAATCTTTGTTCTTCTAGGCATTTTAATCCTCTTATATTTTAAATTACGTTCTAAATAGGGTATTGATTAATCTTTTCTCTCGAAGCGTGAACTTCTTAAACTATCTTTTACTTTTTTCAGGTTGTCTCTAAACTTACTGCCGCGGCGCAAAGTAAAGCCTGTCGCTAAAACATCAATTAAGGCTAATTGTGCAATGCGTGACGACATTGGCATATAAAGATCTGTATCTTCACTCACATCGACCGAAAGCACTATGCTACATTCCTTAGCAAGTGGCGTGCCTGTGGTGGTAATACCTATTACGGTGGCATCGTTTTCTTTTGCTAGACTAGCAACTTCAACAAGTGATTTTGTACGTCCAGTATGAGAAATAACCACCACGACATCCCCTTGGCGACTATTTATAGCACTCATACGTTGCATTAATATGTCATCAAAATAAACAACAGGGACATTGAAGCGAAAAAATTTATTTTGCGCATCATGAGCCACAATGGCAGAAGCACCTAAACCAAAAAATGAGATTTTATTGGCTTGGGTTAATACATCGACAGAGCGATTGATATCATTAGCATCTAAACTTTTACGTGCTAATTCAAGACTAGCCATAGTCGATTCAAATATCTTAGAGGTATATTCATCAGCGGTATCATTTTCATCTACATGGCGATTAACATAAGGCGTACCATTAGCTAAGCTTTGTGCTAAATGTAATTTAAAGTCAGGATAACCCTTGGTATCTAACCGACGGCAAAAACGATTAACGGTTGGTTCACTGATATTGGCTTGCTTGGCAAGTGCCGCAATACTGGAGTGAATAACGGTATTTGGTGACGCTAAAATAACTTCTGCTACTTTGCGCTCAGATTTACTGAGCATGTCTAGTTCGTTAGTGATCTTTTCTAATATATTCATTATGGACTGATCCTAGATCTTCTTTATCTAAAGTTATAACGATATTTCAATGATAGCTTGCGTCAAATAATAGGCTATTTTGTCTATACTGTAATTTATTTTCTGCTTAAGGAACAGAAAAAATGAAATTTTATTTCATAATGTAGTGCTGGAATAATAAAAAATTGGCAGATTCCGTAAATATTTACTCGTTAATAACACTATGCTCAGTACAGTCCTAGCTACTTTGCCGTTAATAATCTATATAAAGTTCTTTGATGGCTAAAAAAGAATATAAGATTAATTTATGTAGTAAAATTACAAAAAGTTCTTTACTGTCGTCTAAACAAGCGCTAAATTAGGGGTATATGTAGTTTAGTTACAACTATTTTTACTGATAACTCATATGTTTTGACGGATGAGTAAAGATATAAGTAAAATTAAAGCAATAAATTTTATATAAGAGAACTCTATGAGTAATTTAGATTGTCAATCAGCAAGTGAAATCGTCATTTTTGGCGCTTTGGGTGACTTATCTCGCCGTAAGCTACTGCCCGCATTATATCAATTAGAAGTGTGTGGCTTAATCAATAAAGATAGTCGTATTGTTGGTGCGGCAAGACCAAAGCATAATCTTGAAGAATTTAAAAATATTGTTTTAGAAACTTTAACTAATTTTGTTAAAGAGACAATAGATGAAGAGGCGCTTGCACGTTTTATCAATAGATTGGTTTATCAAGAACTGGACTTTAAAGAAAGTAGTTCATTTAATAACTTAAGTGATGCACTAGCTGAAGGGAACGATACACGAGTTTATTACTTTTCAACACCTCCTGCTCTATATGGCGATATCTGTAAGGGTTTAGATCATGCTAATTTAATAACCGATGCTGATCGTGTTGTGATGGAGAAACCTATTGGTCACTCACTTGAATCTTCTATTGAAATCAACAATCAAGTGTCTGAATACTTTAAAGAAAACCAAACTTACCGCATAGATCACTATTTAGGCAAAGAAACAGTATTAAACCTATTAGTACTTCGATTTGCCAATTCACTTTTTACTAATAATTGGGATCGTAATAGTATCGATCACGTGCAAATCACGGTAGCAGAGAGTGTTGGTATTGAAGGACGCTGGGGCTTTTATGACGAAGCAGGGCAACTGCGCGATATGGTACAAAATCACCTATTGCAAATATTATCTCTTTTAGCGATGGAGCCACCTGCTGATTTAAGCGCTGAAAGTGTTCGTGCAGAAAAGCTGAAAGTCGTTAAAGCATTAAAAGCAATCAACCGAGAAAATATTAAAGATAAAGCGATTCGTGGACAATATAGTGACGGTTTCTTAAATGGTGTTTCAGTACCCGGATATTTAAATGAAGAAGGTGCTAACGCTAATAGTAATACTGAAACATTTGTAGCAATCAAAGCAGAAATAGATAACTGGCGCTGGAAAGGCGTACCGTTTTACTTGCGTACAGGTAAGCGTATGCCGAAGAAACACAGTGAAATAGTGGTACATTTTAAGCAACAGCCACACAATATTTTCAAAGAAAGTTACAGTGACTTACCGGCCAACAAACTAACCATACGTTTGCAACCTGATGAAGGGGTTGAGTTACAAATGATGAATAAAATACCGGGTATTGCTTCACAAATGCGCATTCAAGAAAATAAGTTAGATTTAAGTTTTTCTGATACTTACAACGATGAGCGTGTTGTTGATGCTTATGAACGCTTAATGTTAGAAGTGTTAAATGGTAATCAATCATTATTTGTTAGTCGAGATGAAGTTGAAGCTGCTTGGGTATGGGCTGATAGCATTATTGAAGCTTGGAAGACAACAAATGAAGCACCTAAACCCTATGCTGCAGGTTCATGGGGACCCGTTTCTTCAATATCTTTAATTGCGCGTGATGATCGCCAGTGGGTAGAGTAAATATGCATAAATTAACGGAATTTACCGGACGTAATGATTTAGATAATGAACTAGCAAAAACGGTAAGTGATATTTTAGCTAAAGCGATTATGGATACTGGTAAAGCAAGTATTGCCGTATCAGGTGGCTCTACGCCTAAAGGTTTCTTTAGCGTGCTATCGCAAAGTGATATTGATTGGTCGAAGGTGACTATTACCTTGGCTGATGAACGTTGGGTTCCAATTGATAGCGAGGCAAGTAACACCCGTTTGGTACATGAAAACTTACTGCAAAATGAAGCAAAAAAAGCTAAGTTTTTTCACCTTAAACAAGGTGATGAATTAACAGATGAAACCCTTGCGGACTTAAACGTAGCAGCAAGTAAAACGTTGTTACCACTCGATGTCTTGATTTTAGGCATGGGCGAAGACGGGCACACGGCTTCATTATTTCCCTGTAGCGACGAAATCAATGCTGGTCTTGATGAGACTAATGATGCGGTACTATTGAAAGTTCAACCTAAAACGGCGCCGCATCAGCGCATCAGTTTTACTTTTGCCAGTTTAATTACTAGCAAGAATCTTTTCCTTCACTCATGTGGCGAAGGAAAAAAGACGGTATTAACACAAGCGTTAAATGGTGATGATCCGTTTGAAATGCCTATCAGGGCATTTTTACAACACCCTAGCTTAAACACTCAAATTTTTTGGGCACCATAACTCACTTGTCAAAATAAGTTTAAGTTTTAAATAAAAATTAAAAGTATATAAGTTGAGAGAATAAATGAAACAGCAAATAGTAGATATTACCGACAGAATCATAAGACGTAGTGCTAAAACACGTGCTGAATATTTAGCCAAAATTGATGTGGCCAAATCAGATACAGTACATCGTGCCGGCCTATCATGTGGTAACTTAGCACATGGCTTTGCTGCTTGTGGTAAAGAAGATAAAGCCTCGTTACGCGGCATACAACACTCAGATATCGCTATTGTTACCTCCTACAACGATATGCTTAGTGCGCATCAACCCTATCAAACTTATCCTGACATCATCAAAGCTGCAGTTAAAGACGCGGGTGGCGTTGCACAAGTTGCTGCAGGTGTTCCTGCCATGTGTGATGGTGTAACTCAAGGCCAACCTGGCATGGATTTAAGCCTGATGAGCCGTGATGTCATAGCGATGTCAACAGCTGTTGGTTTATCTCACAACATGTTTGATGGCGCATTAATGTTAGGTATCTGTGACAAAATCGTACCGGGTTTACTGATCGCGAGTATGACCTTTGGTCACTTACCAACAGTATTTATTCCTGCAGGACCAATGCCTTCGGGTCTTCCAAATAAAGAAAAAGCACGAGTACGTCAGCAACATGCTAAAGGTGAAGTAGACGAAGAAGCCTTACTTGAGGCAGAATCAGCATCATATCACTCTGCTGGTACTTGTACTTTCTTCGGCACAGCAAACTCTAACCAGTTAGTGGTTGAAGTCATGGGTTTACATTTACCAGGTGCGTCTTTTGTTGCACCTAATACACAGCTTCGTGAAGAATTAACAAAAGCTGCTGCTCGTCAAGCAACTCGCTTAACGCAACAATCGGGTAACTATATGCCGATTGGTAAAATGGTTGATGAACGCTCAGTGGTAAACGCAATTGTGGCGTTACTGGCAACAGGTGGGTCAACTAACCTAACCATGCATATTATTGCTTTTGCCAAAGCGGCAGGCATTATTATTAACTTCCAAGATTTCAATGACCTTTCTGAAAGTGTGCCATTATTAACACGCATATACCCTAATGGTCATGCAGACATTAACCAATTCCAAGAAGCAGGTGGTATGGCGTTATTGTTCCGTGAGCTTATTGAAGGTGGTTTAGTGTATGAAGATGTGGAAACTATTTGTGGTCGCGGTTTAACTCGATACACTAAAAAACCTGTGTTAGAGAACGGTGAACTTAAATGGGTTGATTGCGTTGAAAAGTCACTGGATGAAGCAATTATTGCAACAGTGGCTAAACCGTTCAGCTCACACGGCGGTTTACGTGTAATGAAGGGAAATTTGGGCGTTTCTGTTATTAAAACGTCGTCACTTCGAGAAGGCAGCTTTGTCATTAAAGCACCAGCGGTTGTTTTTGAAGATCAACATGAATTACAAACTGCATTTGACGCAGGCGAGCTAGAAAAAGATTTTGTTGCCGTAGTACGATTCCAAGGCCCTAAAGCGCGTGGCATGCCTGAATTGCATAAATTAACTCCATTATTAGGCGTACTTCAAGACAAAGGTTTTAAAGTTGCTCTTGTTACTGACGGACGTATGTCTGGCGCTTCAGGTAAGGTACCTGCAGCGATTCATTTATGCCCTGAAGCACTTGATGGTGGTTTAATTGCCAAAGTTAAAAGTGGCGACATAATCAATTTAGATGGCGAAACGGGTGAACTTACCCTATTAGTTGATGAAAAAGAATTAGCTGCACGTGAAGTCGCTCCGTTTCAAGTAAATGGTCATCATGAAGGCATGGGCCGTGAGCTCTTTGGCTTTATGCGCCGTAACTTGAGTTCAGCTGAAACAGGTGCTTGTTCATTATTCGACTCATAATCAATAAGAACAGATAACGAATAAGGAGTCGTATCTCGACTTCTTATTATAATTAATAAAATACAGAATTCAGCGGTATTTACCCTTTAGGTTAAATCTCGCCAAGAAGATAAAGAGGAATTATGACAGTATCAAAAAATTGGCAAATTATGCCAAAGGAGCTTTTCAATATGGGGCCTATTGTTCCTGTATTAGTAATCAACAACGTTGAAGAAGCGTTACCGATTGCGGAAGCACTATTGACTGCGGGCATTAAAGTATTAGAAGTAACTTTACGTACGTCGGCAGCACTTGATGTGATCAGTGCCATTGCAAAAGAGTTGCCAGAAGCCATTGTTGGCTCAGGTACAGTTACCAATCGTCAGCAGCTACAACAGTCTTATGATGCGGGAGCTAAATTTGCTATCAGCCCAGGTTTAACAAAAGATTTATTACAAGCGGGTAATGAAGGTAATATCGCGTTAATTCCAGGTATATCTTCTATTTCTGAGCTTATGGACGGAGCCGATTATGGTTACGACCATTTGAAATTTTTCCCTGCCGAAGCTTCGGGTGGCGTTAATGCCATTAAATCAATTGGTGGACCTTTCCCTGACATTCGTTTTTGTCCTACAGGAGGTATAAACTTAAATAACGTTCGTGATTATTTAGCCTTACCTAATGTTGTTTGTTGTGGTGGTTCATGGTTAGTATCGAATGAGATTGTTCAGAATAAGAATTGGACTGCAATTACAACATTAGCTAATCAAGCTTTAGCGCATGTAAAATAGGTCATGTGATAATATCTATAAATATCAAAAAAGCCAGTCATTAAAATAATGACTGGCTTTTATTTACACTATTGCAGGCTATCATAATAATAGCAGTAATGTATTTATTGGTTGTTTTGTGCCAGTTTCAAACGTTCAGCCATTGATAAAGGCTCATCTTTACCTTTTTTGACTTCTACTCTTTCAAACCTTTCTATTTTCTCTGGCTTTTCTACTTTCTCTACCTTATTGTCACCTTTAAATACTGACTTCATCATGTTTTTCATACCGTTGAAGCTGTCTTTGGCCATCCTATTCGCGTATTCTACTTCAGGGTTAATAGTATCTTTAACTTGAGGTTCTTCTTTTTTAGGCACATCACTATTTGTATTTTTTATGGGTTCTTTAACTTTAACCGTCTCATCAACAGGCTCAGCACGTCGATGAGGTGTAGCTAATTTTTCTTGAGCAAGTTCGGCTCTACTTACTTGAGCACTATCTGGTGACAATGTTTTGCTTTGGTTACAAGAAGGCATAAAAACTTCATTTGAGCTCATTCTACGATCAAAGTCCTCGACAATCTCGGTCATTTCTTTTTCTGCAATTTGAACTGCATCTTTAACTTGAGATAACTTACGGTTTAAGATTTTATGTTTTTTCTCAATGTTATCAATAGCGTCTTTAACATTATCATTTAAGTTCTGTGTTAAGGTTTTATAGCTTTCAATTTGTTGTTCAAATTTACCTAGAGATGATTGACTATGGTTGATGCTATCGTCAATGGAGGCCAATTTTGATGTTAAACGTTGTTTTTTAGCTATAAATTTGTCGGAAATTTCTTTTGGAATTAAGGGTGCCTGTACTGTAGCTGGCAGTACGTCGGTAAATTCACTAATACAATTAACGGGCTTCCACTGAGTAAAGGAAGGGTGCCAACCGTAAACATTTGGGTTATTGGCTAAATAATCTTTTGCCTCGTCTAAGTCCAATGGGGCCGTTACTTCGCCATTATTTGAAAAAAACCATTTTTTCATCGTAAATACTCTTATCTGTTAACTTTAGTTTTTATAATTAATATGATGCACTAGTTATTGGGTAAGTAACCAACGAGTAGTTTTTAATATTCAGTTTTAATTACCTTAGCTAGGTTCTTTTGTAGAGCAGCATATTGCTCTTCTATTGTTTTAACCACTGCTCTAACTTCTTCTGTTAATTTATGAGCAACTTGGCCGTAATTATCCAACTCGGCATCTATTTCATATAAAGAGTCTGAAGTGATTTTAATGGTTTTATCAATACGATCTAATGTTGTTATTAATTCTTTTTCTTCTCCAATTAAACCATCAATTAGATCTTTGGGGATCTCTATCGGAGGAGGAGGAGGGCTAATTGACATTTCAAATTCATCAATACAACTAACAGGAACCCAATGAGTATAAGAAGGATGCCAAGCATATAAGTCAGAATTTTTTGAAATTAATTCATTTGATTCCTTTAACCCTAAAGGACCGGTTACTTTACCATTGTCTGAAAAAAACCATTTTTTCATAATAATTATTACTCTCTATCAAATCTGTTACGCTGCTTTTGAATTAAGTACCGATAACGACCTATCTTTTATATTAACATCGGATTTTCCACTATCTATCATTTAACGTTAGCGTAAGGCAACAGTCAAGCTATTTTGTTAATGACAAGTTATACCAATTTCATTAAATTATTGCCCACTTGCGCTGGCAAATGCTCCTAGGCTGCGTTCCTCTCAATACCAATAGCGAGCTATTACTCAATCGAGTGACTTACCTTGATTTACTCCCTTTCGAGCAACAAGATCACAAACTGAAAGAAACTGCTATTACAGCCTTGTATTGCCTTTCCTGATCTCTAGATAAATAGTTTATATTTTGCTTTTATTACTATAAAAGCATAACTTCCTATAACTTTAAGCATTGAAAAAATAATGTAGTCTTAAGTAACCGCGCTTATCGAGTATGTAAAGTTCAGACAAAAAAAAGCCAGTTATAATAATAACTGGCTTTCAAACTCACAATACGCGTTTATCTATGGCTTAGTTGCTTGCGCACTACTACGGTTTACCACATCAGCAATAATAGCCGTTCTACCTGACGACTGATGAACATGTCGTTCACTGTCAGCCATAAAGGTTGTTGGAATATCTTTAATCGTGGTGATTGTTTCCGTTTTGGTCATTGGTGCTTTTGCATGGCCAGATAGGCGGTTAGCTTTTTTAACTTGTCTTGCTAACTTTTTATCTTTAGGTGCTGCTTTCTTTGCTGCAGGAACAGTTTTCTTAGCTGGTTTCTTAATTGGCGCCACAACTTTTTCTTCTTGAGTTGTAATATCAGTGTTTGCAGCTACAACTTCAATGTCCTTAGTAACAGGCGCAATATCATTTACAGCTTTTTGTTCCACAGCTTCACTAGATGGACTTGTTACTTCGGATTCAACTTTAGTGATGACATTGTCTTCTTTCACTTCAGGAGATTCTTTTGGCGTTATAACAACGTCTTCTTTTTGCTCTAACGGTAACTCTTGTTGAACTTCAGTCACTTGCTCAGCAACACTTACAGTGGAAGTTTCTTCCTCGGTTTTAGTTACACTAAGCTCTTTGGCGTCATTTAACGGCACATCAATAACCGTTTCAACAGCTTTAGTTTCAACAGGTGCAGTTTCAACAGGTGCAGTTTCAACAGGTGCAGTTGCAATTTTTTCAACTACAACATCTTTAATAACTTCTTCAGCTGGAGTAGCTACTGATTTTTTCTGTTCAGTAACATCTGCCGTAACAGGAGTTGCAGGATAACGCGCCTCTACTGATTCATCGGTAGTTACATTCTCAGCAGTCAAAGCTTGCTCTTGTTGCGTCGTTTCTGCACTATTTTCAGTAGTGTTATTACGACGGCGACGTTGACCATTTGCTCTTAGATGTCTTGGTGAGCGTCTATTACGTGGCTTATCATCGTTATTTGCTAAAGCTTCTACAGCAGGAGTATTCACCTTTTCAATGTCAGTAGCGTTAACAGCTGCTAATGTTTCAGAGGTATCGATGACTTTATCTGTCGGCGTTATACGTATTTTCTTACGATTATTTCTACGTTGACGACGCTCAGTATTTTTCTCTTCTTTAACAACTTTTTCTTTATCTATATTGTTGTTTTTACGAGGTTGTCTCTTAGGTTTATTTTGTTCTTCGTCACGATTAGGACGGCTATCTCTTGATTCAATCTCTTTAGGCGCTGAACGGTTAGTCGCGTTTTCGCCATTACGATCGTTACGGTTACGATTATTGCCACGATTGTTGCGACGCTTAGCTTGCTGATTTCCGCGTCTTTCTTGTGGTTTTTTAGTCTGTTCACTGATGCTTGTTTCTTTAACTTCTTCAACCACTTCTTCAGCAACAAAAAGACTCTTTAACCAAGCAAAGAATCCACTAGGTTTCACTTGCTTTGACACCGTAGTTTTTTCAGCTATTACTGTTGGCTCATCAGATTTAGGAGCACGTGTTGGAGAAGTCATCCCTTGAATCACTGGTTCGTCACGCTTAGCGGCAGCTTTATCAAACTTAGGCATTTTAGCCTCTTCAAGTTCAGCTTTTTTTACCGGTAATTCATAACTTGCTTCTACGACAGTTTCATCATTTTTAACGCGCAACACTTCGTATTGCGGAGTATCCATATGTGGATTAGGAATGATTAAAACTCTTACATTATGATGTTTTTCAACATGCATAACAGAGCGGCGTTTCTCATTTAATAAGTAGGTTGCAACCGGTACAGGAACTTGCGCTTGTACATGTAACGTATTGTCCTTTATGGCTTCTTCTTCCATTAAGCGTAATATAGATAGCGCTAAAGATTCAACGCCACGAACATGACCAGTACCACTACAACGTGGACATACACCTTGGCTTGTTTCACCAATAGAAGGACGTAAACGTTGGCGGGACATCTCTAACAAACCAAAACGAGAGATTTTTCCTAGTTGAATACGGGCTCTATCTTGGTGAACTGAATCACGCATTCTGTTTTCTACTTCACGTTGATGACGAACAGGTGTCATATCGATAAAATCAATGACAACTAAGCCACCTAAATCGCGTAAACGCAGTTGACGAGCAATCTCTTCAGCAGCTTCTAAATTGGTATTAAAAGCAGTTTCTTCAATGTCACTACCTTTGGTTGCACGCGCCGAGTTAATATCAATAGAAGTCATGGCTTCAGTAGGGTCAATAACTATTGAGCCGCCAGAAGGTAAACGTACCTCACGTTGAAAGGCAGTTTCTATCTGAGTTTCAATTTGGTAATGCGTGAATAAAGGTACATCACTGGTATAAAGTTTGATCTTATTTAAGAAGTCAGGACGAACGACTTCAATGTGTTTTTTAACACTTTCAAACGTTTTAGGACGATCAATTAATACCTCACCAATATCACGACGTAAATAGTCACGAATGGCACGTAAAATTAGGTTTGTTTCTTGATGAATTAAGAAAGGAGCAGGGCGGCTTTTCCCTGCATCACTGATTGCTTTCCAGTGATGTAACAGGACACTGAGATCCCATTTTAATTCTTCGTAATCCTTGCCTACACCAGCGGTTCTTACAATTAAACCCATACCTTTAGGTAAGTCTAGTTTACTTAAAGAAGCTTTCAGTTCAGTGCGTTCATCACCCTCAATGCGGCGTGAAATACCACCAGCACGCGGGTTGTTTGGCATTAATACTAAATAACTACCCGCAAGACTAATAAAGGTAGTAAGGGCCGCACCTTTTTGGCCACGTTCTTCTTTATCTATTTGAACAATAACCTCTTGGCCTTCGTGTAATACTTCTTTTATGTTAGGTCGGCCTTGAAAGGTATAGCCTTTAGGGAAGTATTCACGTGCGATTTCTTTCATTGGTAAGAAACCATGGCGGTCGGCACCATAATCAACAAAAGCAGCTTCTAGAGAAGGCTCAATACGGGTGATTTTAGCTTTATAAATATTAGATTTTTTTTGTTCATGACCTGGACTTTCAATATCTAAATCGTAAAGTTTTTGGCCATCTACTAGTGCTACGCGCAATTCTTCTGATTGGGTAGCGTTAATTAACATACGTTTCATAGTTTGTCGGACTCTTTTTTAGTCACAACACACCATTTGCTTAGGACACAAAGCAATCTGTTTTTCTGATAACAGCAGCGTGTCAACCTCACGGTTGTCACGTTTAACCTGTCATAAAACCAGGTTAAGCTGTTATAAATTCTGATTGTTTTTCATACCACTGCCATTTATATAAATAGGCAATGCTAATTTATTTCTTTATGTGCTCAGCTTGTGTGCTGTGCAAAATACCAGCGCATTTGCTCCGGTATTATTTTATAATAATTGCTTTATGGTGCTGGGCTAATAACAAATCAAAATCAAAATATTAAAACTGTTTATGCTTCGTTGACAATCTACAACGGGTAAGCTATCAAAAGTGATAGTTTACTGTGTCAATTAATGCAATAGGCCGTACTATCAACATGTCTTTTTTCTGTTTTGTTAACGCTAAATAGGTGCAGTTAACAAGATGAATTTTCGCATATAGATGTGGCCGCAGTTTGCCTCTTACGTCTCTCTTTAAAGCTTCTAAGGTTAAAATTATTACGTTGATTAGCCTTGTATGACTCTTGCATAGGGCTGCTTAATACGCTGTTAGCGTTAAATATCAACTAATAACCCTTTTATTATCCCATTATCCTTAGTGTTTAGCCAACAAAAAAGGGAGTTAATTGCATTATTAGCTAAATAAAGTGTGTTAAACTGCAGCCATGAAAGAAACTAAGACTCAAAAAGCTAATCACGTGCCTAAAAATAAAGTAAAGACCCAACATCACTCAGTTGATAAAAAGTTTCAGCATAAAAAAATCACTGCTGATAAATCCGCCCCAGTTAAAACGACTCAAGTTAAAAACGCGCCTGAGGAAGAAAGACCCAAAGTGCGTTTTATAACTATAGATAGCGAAGACGCAGGACAGCGTATCGATAATTTTTTATTAAGAACACTTAAAGGTGTTCCTAAAAGTCACCTTTATCGTTTAATGCGTAAAGGCGAGATAAGGGTTAATAAAAAGCGTATAAAGCCTGTTTATAAATTAACGATTGATGATGAAGTACGTATTGCTCCTATTAGAGTTTCAGAGGAAAAAGATGCAGTGTCAACGGGATTAAACATCGTTGCCAATCTAGAAAAACAAATTCTTTTTGAAGATGATAGATTGATTGTTATCAATAAACCATCAGGTATGGCTGTACATGGTGGTAGCGGTTTAAGTTTTGGATTGATTGAAGCGCTGCGTGCGTTAAGACCAGAAGCGAGAATGTTAGAACTCGTCCATAGATTAGACAGAGATACCTCTGGTTGCTTAATGGTTGCCAAAAAACGTTCGACCTTGCGTCATTTGCATGAACAGTTTCGTGATAAAAATGTACAAAAATTTTATCATGCGTTAGTGAAAGGTCACTGGCCGACTAAGTTAACTCGAGTTACTGATGCACTAAAGAAAAACGATTTGAAATCAGGCGAACGAGTTGTTGTGGTCGATAATCAACTAGGAAAAGAGTCTGAAACACGTTTTAGAGTGTTAGAACGCTATCGTGGTGCAACGTTAGTCAGAGCTTTTCCTGTCACTGGAAGGACACATCAAATACGAGTTCACTGTCAAACTAATGGTCACTCCATTGCTATGGACGCAAAATATGGTCATGAAGAATTTGATGAGCAAATGAAAAGTAAGGGCTTAAAACGACTTTTCTTACATGCAGCTAGTATTGAATTTACTCATCCAAGTACGGAGCAACGATTAAAAATTGAAGCGCCGCTTGAAGCTAGTTTAGAGAAATTATTATCTAAGTTAGTTAAAGAGTAATTAATATGACGATGTACAAATTAGTTATTTTTGATTGGGATGGTACTTTGATGGATTCAATTGCTCGTATTGTCTCATCAATGCAAGCAGCTGCAGATCATTGTCAGTTAACCATACCTACAGCCAAGTGTGTAAAAGATATCATTGGCCTAAGTTTACCTAAAGCACTTGATATTTTATTCCCTGGGGCTTCTTGCAGCCAAACAACAGCGTTGCTTGAGCAATATAAATTTCAATATGTTGAAGGTGATAATACTCCAGCACCATTATTTGAAGATGCTCTATCGTTATTAAAAGCACTTAATGATAATAATAGATTATTAGCTGTGGCAACAGGTAAAGGCCGTCAAGGTTTGCAACGTGTTTTTTCGGCTACCCAAACGGAACATTTTTTTCATGCGTCACGCTGCGCTGATGAGGCTCTTTCTAAACCTGATCCACAGATGTTATTAAGTTTATTAGCAGAGCTAAACGTAACACCAGAGCAAGCAGTTATGATTGGAGATACTAGTCACGATATGAAAATGGCTCAAACAGCGGGTATCGATAGAATAGGAATTACGCTAGGGGTGCATGATAGAGAAATATTAAACCACTACCAGCCAATAGCCATTGTTGACTCTCTTATCGAGTTACAACAATTATTATTACCTGTAGTAGAACACAGATAGTGCTGTAGCATTTTTAAAAGAGGTAAGTAGCATTTGTGCTACTTACCTCTTTGACTCTATTAAACAGCGAGTTTACTTTGCTCAGCTAACACATCGATACCCTGTTGCTTTAATAGTTCAACGAGCTTGATTAAAGGTAACCCTATTAAAGTATTTGGGTCATCACCTTCAAGTTTGTTAAATAAACAAATACCTAAGCCTTCACTTTTAAAACTACCAGCACAGTTATAGGGTTGTTCAGCGTTAAGGTAATTCGCTATATCTTCTTGGCTCAGCTGATTAAAATGTACGGTAAAAGGTTCAACTAAAGCAATTGCTTTATCTTGCTCGCTGTCATAAACACATAGGCCCGTATAGAAAGTAATACTTTTACCACTAAACTTACTTAACTGGACAACAGCATTGTCAAAATTATGAGGCTTTCCTAAAATCTCTCCTTCGCATATTGCAACCTGATCTGAGCCTATAATTATGGCGTTTGGGTATTCTGCTCTAACCGCTTTTGCTTTTTCTATGGCGAGACGTTCAACTAAAGCTTTGGGTGATTCATCTTCTTTTTCGGTTTCATCAATATTAGGTTGCGCACAGTGAAAAGGTAGTTTGAGTTTTTCTAAAATAGTTTTACGAAATGGAGAGGTAGAGCCAAGCACTAAGGTTTTCATATTTATCCTTTTAAATAAATTCTTTTACTAAATAGTTTAAGACTAATCGAACTAATCTATTCAACATTAATAGCGCAGCATATAAGCCTTTTACTTTCTTACTTAGGTAATGGCTCCTTATGGAACTCAGCAGTAAACTGATAGCATCACAAAGTGAATGAAGTAATAGCTATGCTTACATTTGTTGTTTATTCTAAGCTCACTGCCCAAGCGCTAAGTCGAACAATAAATTAATCTGTTTAGTATAAATTGCGGTATTGAATATTTAAATAGCGATTGTTGTCTAAACAAACAATTATTATACATTTATTGTTAATATTGAGCCTATCTTGAGCTTTTAAACAAAATAGTGCAATTTTCTTTTGACACTTGCCTGTAGGGACTATAATATGCGCGACTTATGCAGAATCTTAAACTTCCAATAACAATTAGTCCATCCCGTAGCGCGCAACGTAGACTCGTGTGCAAAGGTGTATTTAAATTAGCGGATATGACGAGACTGCTTGCAGAATGCGAAAGCAGAAGCGAGCATGTTCAAGTAAGTGTTAAGTTTGATGTGGATGAACGTGGTTTGACAGTAATGTCAGGTACGGGATCGGCATTAATTGCATTAACTTGTCAGCGGTGTAACGAAACTTTTGATCAGTTACTTGAAGTAGAGTTTACTTTTAGTCCTGCCAAAAATGAGGAAGCTGCTGAAAAAATCCCGTCATATTATGACGTAGTAGAATTAGATGAAAATGGTGAAGTAAACTTACGCGAATTAGTGGAAGAAGAGTTAATGCTCATGATCCCGTTAATTCCACGGCACAACATTCAAGATTGTTCAGCTGATGCTGATTCAGTTTGGGGTGAGTTGCCAGAAGAGCTTGAGAAGCCAAATCCATTTGATGTATTAAAACAATTCAAGTAGTTAATAAGCATACAGCTCTTTAACTAATAACCGATTTAGGAGTAACTCATGGCAGTACAAAAAAGCAAGAAGTCTCGTTCAAGACGTGGCATGCGCCGTTCACATGATGCAGTAACACCGGAAAACTTATCAGTAGATCCAGTATCAGGTGAAACGCATCGTCGTCACCATATAACTGCTGATGGCTTTTACAAAGGCGTTAAAGTAATCGCTGTTTAAGCGATTACTTCGTTAAAGTAAAGTATTAGGCTTACCTCGTTTGAGCTTAAATACTGATCTAACCATCGCGTTAGATGTTATGGGGGGCGACCAAGGCCCCCTTATAACAATTTCTTCAGCAATCACGGCTATAAATCATCAGCCAAATTTGCACCTCATTCTTTGTGGTGATGAAAGCATCATTACAGAAATCCTTGCCCGTTTTAAAATCAGTAAAGAAAATTTAGCTACTCATAAACAGTTAAGTATTTTCCCGACCTCTCAAGTTGTTTTAATGTCGGATAAGCCAATTGTCGCACTCAGGACCAAAAAAGACTCATCAATGCGTAAAGCACTTGATCTGGTTCATGAAGGCCGAGCAAAGGCTTGTGTAAGTGCCGGCAATACTGGGGCATTATTTTCGATGGCACATTTTGTGTTAAAAAATATACCGGGAGTAGAGCGCCCAGCACTTATTTCATCATTACCTACCCATGATAAAGATAAACATGTTTTTATGCTTGATTTGGGCGCCAATGTGTTTTGTGATTCCCATGTATTATACCAATTTGGTGTGATGGGTTCAGTAATGGCTGAACAAGTGGATGGTATTAATAAGCCACGAGTTGCTTTACTTAATATGGGTGAGGAAGCAATTAAAGGCAGTGATCATATAAAGCTTGCAGCACTTGAATTAAGTGAGAATAAAGATATCAACTATGTCGGCTTCATTGAAGGTAGTGATATTTTCTCTAATAAAGCCGATGTCATTGTCTGTGATGGTTTTGTTGGTAATGTCGCATTAAAAACCTGTGAAGGTGTTGCACGGTTAGTTTATCAAAAATCTAAAACCGCTTTTAGTGCTAGCTTAGTGGCTAAATTATTTGGCTCATTACTTAAACCAAGCTTCAAAAAACTGTTTAAAACCATGAACCCCGACCAGTACAATGGCGCAAGTTTGATAGGATTACGCGGTATAGTGGTTAAGAGTCATGGGAATGCCAATTCAAGTGCTTTTTTATCTGCAATAGAAGAAGCAGTAAAAGAAGTAGAAAGACAAGTGCCTGAGAAAATTAAAACCTCATTAGAACACGGCTTTACTTGTCGTTAACCATGCTGTACTTAGTGAGAAATAATTTTTACTATATTATCTTTTCCTAAACTAATAACACTAAAATCAACGTGATTAACCTGAACTTTGTTTAAGAGATAGTTAATTTATTGAATTATAATGCTTAAGTTGCTTTAATATCGCTAGCTTGACATTTTTTCTTAATTCAAGGCAAATTTACGTGTTAATAGTTCGTCTATTGCAAGTGAATTTAACGAAGAAGTCAGTAAAATAGCTGTTAGATAAATATTTATGAAACAGCGTTCAGGTTATTTACTAACAAAAAAATTAAATAGAGTATCAATATGCAAAATAAATTAGCATTCGTTTTTCCAGGACAGGGCTCACAAACTGTTGCCATGCTCAGTGACTTTGCAGAAAACAGTATCGTACAAGCAACCTTTGAAGAAGCCTCGAAGGCCTTAGGTTATGACTTATGGCAATTAGTTAGCCAAGGCCCAGCAGAAAAACTTAATCAAACTAATTTTACCCAGCCAGCATTGTTAACGGCTAGTGTTGCTTTGTGGCGTGTTTGGCAAGCAGAGTCGACAGTGACCCCTGATATTATGGCAGGCCACAGTTTAGGTGAGTATTCAGCGCTAGTGTGTGCAGGTGTATTTTCCCTAAGTGACGCGGTAGTATTAGTTGAAAAACGTGGCGAGTTCATGCAAGCCTGCGTTCCGGAAGGCGTTGGAGCTATGGCAGCTGTTATTGGCCTAGCCGATGAAGACATTATTAATGCGTGTGGTGAAGCAAAGGAAACGCAAGTTGTTTCAGCCGTTAATTTTAATTCTCCTGGTCAGGTTGTTATTGCTGGCCATAAAGAAGCTGTTGAGCGTGCTGGAGTGCTTTGTAAAGCCGCAGGGGCAAAACGTGTTTTACCATTACCTGTTAGCGTGCCATCGCATTGTGCTTTAATGAGTGATGCGGCAACTAAGTTGGCAATTGAATTGGATAAAGTTACGTTTAATGAACCCGTAATAAATGTTGTTAACAATGTTGATGTAGCAAAAGAAACAACAAGCTCAGCAATAAAATCAGCACTAGTTAAGCAGTTATATTCGCCTGTACGTTGGAGCGAAACTATTAGTCTGCTAGCAAATGATGGAATAGAAAAAGTGGTTGAAATAGGCCCAGGTAAAGTATTACAAGGCTTGAATAAGCGTATAAATAAATCACTACGCAGTGTTAGTTTCAATACAACTGATTCGTTGCAACAGGCAAAAGATTTAATGACTAGTGAAATCTAATCGATGTTAAGTAAACGATTATAATCTAGTGAAATAACTTAATATAAATGATTCGTTATCTTATTGAATAAGGTAACGTTATAAAATAAAAAGAGCAGGTAAGAATATGTTTTCTTTAGAAGGTAAAGTCGCTTTAGTTACTGGCGCAAGTCGTGGTATTGGTAAAGCAATTGCTACACAATTACAGTCACTTGGTGCAACGGTAATTGGTACCGCGACATCAGAAAATGGCGCCAATAACATAACTGAGTACTTAACTGCTGATAACGGTAGTGGTATGGGTTTGGTGCTAAATGTGACAAGTGATGAATCTATTGCTGAAATGTTTGTAGCTATTAAAGAAGCACATGGCTCCATTGATATTCTAGTAAATAACGCTGGTATCACCCGTGATAATCTATTTATGCGTATGAAAGATGATGAGTGGTCAGATATCATTGAAACTAACTTAACGTCTGTTTTCAAAGTAAGTAAAGCTGCCATTCGTCCTATGATGAAGAAACGTACAGGCCGTATTATCAATATTGGCTCTGTTGTAGGTACTATGGGTAATGCTGGTCAAGTTAACTATGCAACAGCTAAAGCGGGTTTATTAGGTTTCACTAAAGCCTTAGCACGTGAAGTTGCTTCTCGTGGTATCACGGTAAATACAGTGTCACCAGGCTTTATAGATACAGATATGACACAAACACTAACCGATGAGCAAAAAGAAGGGATTTTTTCACAAGTTCCTGCTAATCGTTTAGGTAAACCAGAAGAAATTGCCAGTACTGTCGCTTTTCTAGCATCTGATGCTGCAGCTTATGTTACAGGTGAAACAATCCACGTTAATGGTGGTATGTATATGGTGTAAGCCTTTATTTTTAAGGCTTACACTGTTTTTTAATCATATTTTTCAATGCGCCAACAGGTTAGACCAGCTTAAAAAAGTGAATTAGTTGCTTGCATGGCAAGCTGTTGACGAATACACTACACACAATTTGAAAAAATGCACTTTCAGTAAAGGAAATAAAATGAGTAATATCGAAGAACGCGTAAAAAAAATCACAGTTGAGCAGTTAGGTGTTAGTGAAGCAGAAGTAAAAATTGATTCATCATTTGTTGATGACTTAGGTGCTGACTCATTAGACACTGTTGAATTAGTTATGGCGTTAGAAGAAGAATTTGATACTGAAATTCCTGACGAAGAAGCTGAAAAAATCACAACAGTTCAAGCAGCAATCGATTACGTTACTGCTAACCAGTAATTGTTAATAAGTTCGATGTTATCGAACTTAGTAAAATAATAAAAGCGGTATACTTAATTGTAAGTGACCGCTTTTTTTTTATCTATAAGATGACGATATTATTCATAAGAGACTATCATTGAGTAATACATTTAATTTTTCGGAGGCCGCTCTGTTATGAGACGTGTAGTAGTTACTGGTATGGGCATGTTAAGCCCTTTAGCCAACACCGCAGAAGAAACATGGCAAAACTTGCTACTTGGTAAAAGTGGTATAGCTAATATGGACCATTTTGATACCACAGATTATCCCACTAAATTTGCTGGATTAATAAAAGACTTTGATGCCCAAAACTATATGGAACGAAAAGAAGCCAAAAAAATGGATCTTTTTATTCAATATGGTGTTGCTGCTGGTGTGCAAGCTTTTAAAGACTCAGGCCTCGAAGTAACTGAGCAGAATGCTCCTCGTATTGGTGTTGCTATTGGCTCAGGTATTGGTGGTTTAGGCTTAATTGAGCAAAACCATGAAAAGTTGATAAAAGCGCAAGGTAATCCACGTAAGTTATCGCCATTTTTTGTACCTTCAACCATTATTAATATGATTGCGGGTCACTTATCAATTATGTTTGGTCTGCAAGGTCCTAATATTGCCATAACTACTGCGTGTACGAGTGGCGTGCATAATATTGGCCATGCTGCCCGTATGATTGCTTACGGTGATGCCGACGCTGTTGTTGCCGGTGGTGCTGAAAAAGCTTCCACAACACTGGGCATGGGCGGCTTTGGTGCTGCTCGCGCTTTATCTCGTAGAAATGACGACCCTGAAGCTGCATCTCGTCCTTGGGACAAAGACCGTGATGGTTTTGTACTTGGTGATGGCGCTGGTGTTATCGTTGTTGAAGAATATGAGCATGCTAAAGCCCGTGGCGCTAAAATTTATGCCGAGCTTGTTGGTTTTGGCATGAGTGGCGATGCTTATCATATGACTTCACCACCTGAAAATGGTGATGGTGCAGCACGTGCTATGCAAAATGCAATTAATGATGCGAAAATAGATGTAAGCAAAATTGGTTACATTAATGCCCATGGTACTTCTACAAAAGCGGGTGATATGGCAGAAACTAATGCGGTTAAAACTGTATTTGGAGCTGGTGCATACGATGTAATGATGGGCTCTACCAAGTCAATGACTGGGCATTTATTAGGTGCTGCGGGCTCTGTTGAAGCTATTTTCAGTATTCAAGCACTAATGAATAACCAAGTTCCACCAACAATCAATTTAGATAACCCTGATGAAGGCTGTGATCTAGATTATATTGCGGGTGCAGCACGTGATGTTGAACTTGAATATGTACTTTGTAATTCATTTGGTTTTGGCGGCACTAACGGCTCATTAATTTTTAAGAAAATTTAATTGTCTTTAGTTTGTTTTGCTTTGCTTTAGATTGCTTGGTTTAAGTTAGTTAACGGAAAGTAATTTAAATCACTTGAAAAAGAAAGAGTAAGCCTGAATACTAACCTCTAGCCAGAGGAAGTCTTCAGGCTTTTTTATGTCAATAACTTTTATATTATAGATAATGTAGCGACACTCAATGAAATATTGCTCGGTAAATGGTCAACAACAAACTGATATAGCGGTTACTGACAGAGGACTAGCTTATGGCGATGGGATATTTACCACGGCGAAAATAGTTAATGGCGAAGTGGTGTTATTAGCAAAGCATCTTGAGCGGTTAGTCCATGGCTGCCAGTATTTGAAGCTACAAATGCCATCCAATATAAGTTTAAGAGAACAGTTGGAATCGGTTGCTAAAGGTTATCCCTTAGCGGTTTTAAAAGTGATGATAACTGCGGGTAGTGGTGGCAGAGGTTACTCTAGGCTCGGGCTCAGTGATAGTGCTACCAATATAATTATCATGATATCTGATTTCCCTAGCGATTATGAAACGCTCGCTCTGCGAGGAATTAATTTAGGTGATAGTAAGCATCAGATTGCGACGAGCCCAATGCTGGGGGGAATTAAACATCTCAATCGACTAGAGCAAGTATTACTAAGGGCTGAACTTGATGAGCGCAGCGAGGATGATCTTATTGTTACTAATTGCCAAGGTAATGTCATTGAGGCGACTAGTTCTAATCTATTCTATTGGCAGGATGAACAGTTATGCACCCCTGAAATATCAACATCAGGAGTAGATGGCTTAATTAGACAAGCGATTATTGCCAATAATGCGCAAGTAAAAGTATGCCAAACTAAACTCGAAGATCTTAAAGACGTTCAAGCTATGTTTATCTCTAATTCTTTGATGGGTATAATGCCGGTAAAAACGTACAATAATCGCTTACTTGCCGTTGATCTTGTTTTGAAGCTTAAAAGGCAAATGGAAGGATTTTTCTAAATGACTTTTTATGTCGTTTCTCTAGTTATTATCTATTAAGGACAAAGTGTGCTTAAAAAACTTTTTATTATTACATTGTTAGTGTTACTTAGTGCCGCAGCTACCTTAATCTATCAATTTGATCAGGCGTTACAGACTCCCTTAGCGATTGAAAAAAATAGCTTTCTAAAAGTAAAACCAGGTAGCTCTGTTAGCTCCTTTGCCAAGCAATTAGAGCAAAATCAATGGATATCTACTCGTTTTTGGCTGAGGAACTATGGTCGGCTATTGCCACAAAAGACAAATATTAAAGCGGGTACCTACTTGATAGCGAAAGGTTCAACCTTAGCACAATTATTGGTTCAGCTTGTTGACGGGAAAGAGCACCAATTCTCTGTCACCTTTATTGAAGGTACACGTTTTAAAGATGTATTAATTATTCTCGCAGGCCATCCTTATATTAAACAAACGGTTAACGATAAATCGATTAAGGAAATAGCAAAAAAACTTGGTATTGAAGCGGAGAATCCAGAGGGGTGGTTATTTCCTGATACTTATGCCTTCACTGCCGATACTAAAGATTTAACACTAATGCAACGCGCCTACACAAACATGCAAACTCAGTTAAGGGGATTATGGCAGAACAGAGCGGATAACTTACCTTATGAAACACCTTATCAAGCGTTGATTATGGCCTCGATCATCGAAAAAGAAACAAGTTATGTCGCAGAGCAACCTCTCATATCATCAGTTTTTGTCAATCGTTTACAAAAAAGGATGCGTTTGCAAACCGATCCGACGGTTATTTATGGCTTAGGTGATCGTTATCAAGGTGATATAACGCGCGCCCACCTACGTGAAAAGACACTTTATAATACTTACCGAATCAATGGATTGCCACCAACACCTATTGCAATGGCAGGCCTATCAGCCCTTAAAGCGACACTTAAGCCAGTACCGAGCGATTATTTGTATTTTGTGAGTGGCGGTGATGGTAAGCATGTTTTTAGTAAAACGCTAGCGGAGCATAATCTTGCAGTGAAACGTTATTTGAAAAAGCAAAGGCAAAATAGAACACAGTAAGTATATAAATTATATTACTAATTAATATAATTTATATAATTGACCGTATAAAATAACAAATTAAAGGTAGAAGTTTAGGTATGTCCGCAGGAAAATTTATTGTCATTGAAGGTATGGAAGGCGCTTTATTTTCGGAAAGATAAAAACGTAAACTTATTGATATTATTTTCTGTTTTGTTATTATGTAAACTAGTGTGTTCGTTTGATAAGTTGTGGAGTAAGTAGTGAGCAAAGGGTACATGATAGTTTGCGATGGAAGTAACGGTGCAGGTAAAAGCACACTTATTAAATCAATTGAAGGGTATCTTAAGAGTAAGAAGCAAAAGGTTCTTGTTACACGAGAGCCTGGTGGGACTCCCATTGGTGAAGGAATTCGTCATATCTTACTTAATCCTGATACACCAGAGATGTGTGATACAACAGAGTTAATGTTATTTGCAGCTGCTCGAGCACAACATATCCAAGAAAAAATACTTCCTAACATTCAAGATGGGAGAATTGTAATTTGTGATCGGTTTGATTCGGCGACAGTTAGCTTTCAGCATTACGCAAGGGGCTTACCTTTAAGTCTAATTAATCAGCTAAATGAAATCGCTCTAGATGGTTTTCGCCCAGATATAACAATTATTCTTGACCTAGATCCTTTGATAGGTCTTGAACGCGTTAAATTGCGAGGCGAAGGTTTAGATCGACTAGAAAAGCAAGACATGGAATTTTTAAATAGAGCACGTGATGGCTATTTAAAGCAAGCAGAAAATGATCCAGAACATTTTGCAATTATAGATGCTTCACAACCAATTAAGAAAGTTGAATCTGATGTATTTGATATTTTAGATAAACTTTTAATGTCTTAATCAAGGGGGAGACGTTTGAATTACCTTTCACTATTCAAGAGCAAGGAAATTGCAGAAGCATCAGATGGTCGACATATTCCTTGTGATTACATTAATCATAAACGTTTTGAGCTGGACTGTAATTATTGCTTGGGTCTTCATTATGTGTTTATTCGTTACACTCAAGATTGCACATACAGTAAAGGATATACACTTCGAAAGACTATCCATCATCTCCTTGATTTTACAGTTATATTCGAAAGTAAAAATGTTAAAGATTTACACCCAACAAGCCTTTTAAATATAAATACTGAATTCTTTTATAGCTTTTACCTTTACCTTCAAGAAATACAAGCTCCAAAAGAGATGGCAACTAGACTAAAAAGTTCTCTAGTTAAAGTCGCTGCACAAAATGATCATGGTATGCCATTACTAATGCTCCCCATTCTACATGAGTCAGGCTCTAAACCGAGAGAACCAATTTCAGAGGGATGTTTTGATGAATTGAGTCTAGCTCTTAGAGAACACATCGACAAACTATATGAAAAATTAGAGTATAGGAAACTAGTTGAACAGTCAGAACCTTACAATATTAGCGACATTCGTAAGCTAATATCTGAGCATCAAAAAAAAGGTCGAATCGGGTATTGGGAACCATCAAATAAAAGAGCTTTAAAAACTTTACTTTATCACAAACACCCTTTCTCTGTTCCATTTGAAGAATATCTAAGTGCTGCTTTCAAGGATTTTAACTCTTCAAATGTGTTACACGAGCTATATGGGCGTTATTTGAACCCTCAATTACGATTTACTGATAAAAAGGCTGGTCGTTTAATCTATTACCTTGAGTCTTTAGTTGAATCATATTTTCCAACTCCTACAGATCAAGTTGCGATTGTATTATTTATTATGATTCAAACAGGATGGAATAAAGAAACTGTTTTCGCTATAGATAAAGATAACTTTGAGCATGTCTTAACTTCAGCCTTAAGTACTAATCAAGTGTTAATTATCTCTGAAAAAGAAAGAGGTCAAAGTATAGATAAACCTTTTTTCGACCCGAAATGTTTCAAATCAGCTAGTGATAAAAAAGATAAATATTCTACGTATAATTTAATTCATCTTGCTAAGGCACTATCTGAACCTTTTATAGGATTACCAGAAGATAGTACTAGTAACATGGACAGAACAAATCATAATTATCTATTTTCTTGTATGAGATTCTGTCAACAATGGAGTGCAACCAATACAAAGCAAGGGGGAAGACCTGGGCGTTATTCAACTCTTGCGGTTAAATCATTATGGACAGTTGGTATAAAAAGGTTCTTTGAAAAATATGAAGTTTTTGATAATGGAAAAAAAATAACCAAGGCACAAGATCTAAATGGTAGATTACGACCTACTTGGATTAAGTATGTTAGGGATAAAAGGAAGCACCCTTTAAGCCTAATTAGCATGGAGCAAGGGCACTCAAGTATTGAGACTACTGATGTTCATTATGATAACTCTAGTGCAGCTAACCAGAACCGCAGAGAGCGACTAAAAGGCGAATTAGATTTATTAACTAAATCATTACGTGAACGAAAATTTAAAGGATTACTTTATAATCGCAATACTACAAGTATAGACAAAACACCTTTAAATTTTTTTACCATTCCCGGTCATAAAAAAAGCTTATGGGGTTGTATGAACTCTAAAAAAGCCGATTGGCCAGGGAGTGACAAATGGCTTATGTCTGGGCAAAAGTGTAATGCTATTGCAAAATGCTTGTTTTGTAGTCAAATATGTATTTTTGAAGATTCACTACCTTATTTAATGGAACGTGAACATATAATACAGTCCCAACTTCTCACTTCTGAAGATGGTATAACTGATCCCTTATTGCATGATGAACTAGAAATTATTCAATATATCTTTGATGAATGGGGCAATGAAAAAGCATTAAAAAATGCAGCCCGTTTTCATCGAAAAAATAATAACTTGTTACCCAATGACATGCGGTCACTTTCAATGTTTTTTGAGGACTAATCATGGCTAAAAAGAAAAAAGTAGACCTCGATACTGTCGAACTTTCTCTTAACGAATTGAAGTCTGACTCCCAAGAAGCCGCAGAATATTTATTATCTCATCAACAAAAAATCTATACCGGAAAGTTACTAAAACATATAGGAGGAGGATTGCTTGTGAAATTGAGGGCTGCTCCAAATGGAGATTTTTCATTAACAGAGCGCTCAAAATATTCAGATAGAAAATGGCAGTTACCTATTAAATCAAGTAAAAACACAATCACCTTTTATAGTGATTTACTTGGTAGTAATGATCTAAAAAGAGTAATTTCATATCATTTATTACCTGCATCCCACCCTTTTGGTCGAATTCGAAGTTACGAATCTTCAACAACATATGCAAGTGCTCACAGCTATATTGAAAAGTATGTTCTGTTACCTAATGCCTTGGATGGAAGCCCAAAATCAATAAAAGCAATTTCGACAAAACTATTGAATAAAGCCTTGGATGCAGCTAGGGATGATAGCTCATTAAGAGCTTATTCATTTCTACATTTCTATATATGCTTTTGGATTGCTCTTTCTGAGCAGAAACTAATTCCCACTGAATATCGATTAAATATCCCGTTAATAAAAATCGATAACAAAGAGAGAAAGCTGGATATTCAAGCGCAAATTGAAGAGGAACGCATAGGCTGGTCACCATTATCTGAAGATGAATTAACAAAGTTAATTGAACACTCTTTATTCTGGACTGACAAAGCCCTTCCTGAATTATTGAAAATTAAAAAATATATTGTTAAAAATGATTATCATCAACAGAAGCACCCTGCCATCATTACTACAAATAATATCCCTGAGTTAGAGGCGTTACTTGGGAAGGAGGTTGATGGAGTTGCTATTTGTGGTTATACAATGCCTGTGATTTCTCAAAGAATAAAGGGGCGACAATATCTTACATACAATTATAATTGGCGAAAAAAATACCGATTAGCTGTTGATAAAGTTAGAGATGGGGTTCTTATTATCTTAGCCCTTATAACAGGATTAAGGAGTCGGGAACTTGGTAAAATAACATTTGATGATTTAATTCTAGGGGATGATCTTGAATGGAAACTAAATGTAGCACGCTTTAAAACAAGTGATGATCCCAATTTTTTTGGTGAAAAAGATTCTATCCCATTGCCATCAATTCTGGGGGAGTTAATCTCTGAATATAAAGATCTACGATCGATTTCTGGTCTTATGCGAAATGGCTTAATGTTTGAACAAACTTCAAACCGAACGTTGGAACTAGAAAACCATGCCTCAAGTAGGGCGATACAGAAAAATTTTTCAAGGATAGGAAAAGAGTTAGGATTAGATTCAATACATGCTCACCGCTTTAGAAAAACTATTGCTGAAATATTGATAAAAAAATCAGAGAGAAATATAGATTTAATAAGAATGCTATTTGGTCATAAGAGCTATCGAATGACTCTAAGGTACATTGCCCGTAACCCTTATATGGTGAGTTCTATTACTGAAGCTATGGAAGTTCACTATGCTGAAAGTTTTATGAAAATAGTTTCAGCTACCCAAAATGGGTCGTATTCTGGGATCGCTGCGGAAAGGATTGCATCATCACTATCAGATAGACCGGAATTGTTTAAAGGGAAGTTGTTTAAGTTATCGATTCAAGAATACCTAGCTTACTTGCTTCAAGCTGGAGTACCTATTTTTATTCAACGTACAACAATTGGAACATACTGTGTAAGTACAGAGTCATATGCGGAATCAAATCAACCACCATGCATAAAGAATAACCTTAATCAATTAACAATGCCTGACATCAGTAATTGTCAATTAGAGTGTGCTAATGCCGTAGTATTAGAAGATGCGAAGACGTCGCTAGAAGAAAACGTAACTTTCTATGAGAGTATTATTGATAATGCAATTGGAGAATTGTCTGGAAAAGCTATTGAAGAGCTAAAAAGAAAAGTAAAAACAAATAAGCGACATTTAGGTAATCTAAATAGTAAGACTTGTATTGGAAAAGAGCGATTAGAAACCTCTAAGGTTCAATCATGACAGCGAAAAGTACAGAGCAACGAATCATTAAAGTTATTGCTGAACATTATCTTGAGGATGGGCAATCCAAGTTAACCATTCAAGAGGTATCGAATCGCTCAGGTATTACACGGCAAGCTTTCAATCGAAATTATAAACACTTAAAACCTTACGTGGTTGGCTCTCGACCAATAGAAGATATTTTGACAGGAAATATTGAAGAACTTCGTTCTTTACTTGTGAATAGCCAAAAAAGAGTTCGTCAATTAAACGAAGAAATTACTAAAGGTAAATTTGACCACTTAGAAGAAATAAAGAACATTAAAAATAGCTATATTACAACGTTAATGAACGATGATATTGCATTATCTGAAAGCGATGAAATACGTAAAACACTTGAAAAGCAAGCTATGCATAATGAAAGTTTGGTTTCTAGTATTAAAAAACTTGAGCGAGAGCTAACTGTCGAAAAAGCAAGGGCGGTATCTCATAATATTAATAGCAGTTCATCGAATGATTGCGAGTCTGAGCTAATCCCTGTTTCACCTGATATTGAAACAGTATTCAACAATTATATTAAATCAAAAAATATTGATATTTATGAGGATGAAAAGGATTTGGCAATCAATAAAGTGATAAAACGAATAAATAAATTTTCTATCGCTGAAGATTCATGTGTTGTCCTTTTTATTGATAGATATTTATGTAGCTTTGATAATTTTGTTAAACAGTATAAATCCAGCAACATTGGCCCGACAATAATAGTAAAATTACCATTGTTTACTAGAACTGAGTTGAAACTTTTTTCAAAAAAAATCCAAGGTGAAGCTCTTATAAATATATATGTGCCATTTTCTGATAGTGAAACCACTATAAAAGCTCAGAGAGCATTTTTATTTAGATCTATACCTGAACCAGAAATTAATTCTGCAGATCGAATGGCATTTCCGTCAATTATTGATGGACATAACATGGTTTCAATATTTCGAATTTATCAAGGAGATTAAATGCTTTGTATTGAACGTCGATTAATTTGTTATCGAAGTATTGAGTCTAATAGGGAAATGAACCACCATATATTGATAGCTAATATTGATAAAAAACATGTTTTACTTAGTCATCCCAACTTGTTTCTAAGTGAAAATGCTCGATCATCAAAGTGTACTTCTAATCGATATTCAGGGGTCATATCTATGTTTTATCGATTTTTATCTACGCAGAAAAAATACGAAAGTATTGATGTTTCTCTATATCATGTCCTTTCTGATAATCGTGATATAAAAAGATGGCAAGTTGAAAGACAAATAATGCGAGTTCGAGAGCAAAAGGATAGCCCGTCATCATCAACAATATTTGAAGATGCTAAGATATTATTGATGTTCTTTAAATGGGTTAAAGACGCGGGTTATATCACTAATGTTAATATTCAACTTGTAAATTGGGTTGCGAACTTTAAAAACAGTAATATGCTTAATTATGTAAGAAAAAAAGCAAAAATAAAAATAGACGCTAAGAATATTACTGTCTTAGATAAAGAGCGTCGACAAAAAAAAGTCAAAACCTTAATTACGAATATGGAAATAAAAACGTTAATTGAGTCTTACAGTGACCCAGTTTATGGAGCAATGTTTAAGTTATCATTAGGTACAGCAATGCGTCCAATGGATCTATGTGGATTTCCATATTTAGGAAACGGTAGCAATAAGCATATATTACCATACTCAGATATGAGTAAAGGAGCCTCTGCGATTGTTGAATATACTGTACGGGCTAGTAAGGGTAATAAATCTAGAACTATAAAGATAAATCGTGCTGATTTAAAGGTACTTGAGAAATATTATATCAAGCCATACTATTCTGAGCGTGCTGATAAATATGAGGAAAAATACGGAAAAAAATGTCCCCCTTCGATTTTATTTTTGAATAAAAAAGGTGAACCAGTAACACCTAGCAAAGTTGCATCAAGAACTAATGATGCCAAAGTAATTGCAAAAAATTCTTATGCTGATTTCAGGGATGGAGTTGTTTTCTATGATGCACGTCATTGGTGGCCTACAATGTTCCTCGTTAATTTCTTTAAAGATAGGCTTCTTACCGAGTCTGCTGATGTACTGTATGCAGCTGCCGCACAAGTTTTAATCGAACAAATGGGGCATGAAGATATAGGAACTACATATAAGTACTATGTTGATTTGTCACGACTAGTTGTTATGGCGCATAAAGGGAAAGTATCAGAACTAATAACGGAAGAAGAATCTGTAGGAGAGTTTATAGAACGCATGGATGGCGTTTTAGTAGCCTAAACGGTTAAGTGTACTGGTTGACTGAAACTCTAAACTAAGGGCGACAATTGCTTTCCCTCAAATAATGAGTTAGATTTCATTGAAAAAAGTAATATGTGACTTATTTATTGGTTCATGGCTTTTATGGTAAACCCGTACAAATTGATCAATAACCTCTTGGGCATATTTATAGTTATTATTTAAAACTTCTTGGTAACTATTTTCTGGTGTTATTTCTAAAAGTAACTGATTGTTACAAAACTCTTGGTTCCTGTATCTTTCAGTACCCGGTATCACATTGACAACATACACAACACAGGGATTAGCGATTTGTAGCTCTTTAGCTACATCAAAAGCACAAATACCAGAAAGTATAGGCGTTTGTTGACATTTACTGATGTCAAATTGCAACCTTTCCAAGTCGAGTCGCTCTATATATGGAGCTAAACTATCCTTAATCACGTAATTATCAAAATCGAAAAAGTCACGACTAAGTGATTTGGCAACCGCCATTGCAATAGTTGTCTTTCCTGACTCACTTGCTCCGTCAAATATAATGACTCTAGACGAGTAATTTTGTTCAATACTTAATATTAAATCTTCGACGTTGTTGATAGGAGCTCCTTAGGTGGTTTTTGAGTGATACATTTCCATAACAAAAACAACTATAGTATGTGCTGAATTCACAGCTAACCTTGCTTCAGCGACCACGATACTTGGTGGTGTAATCTCACGGCCATGAGCCGAGCCGATATGCGATCTGAATGCCCCAACACCATCAATAATTGCAGTTATACCTTTTAAAACTTTGTGCTGGTCGTTAGCGAGTATAGAGTTAGGATTTAAGCTTATATGTGGCTGGACGATAGACCAGAGTGGAATAACGTTTAACTTTTGAGGCATTACTAAATTACATTTTTCAATGTAAAACTTTAATGTTGACTCAATAATCGAACATGCTGCGGTGATAGAGGCATGTGGGTCAGGGTCTATATTGGCAATTGCTCTTTCAAATTCTTTTTCAATAGATGCGAAATCGCCTGAACTTAAATAATCTTCTAGCGTCTTTATAATAGGAGTAGAACCAGATAATGTAATATAACCATTCATTCGATATGAAAGTTGATTTTTAGCTAAAGCATTATTAATTCTTGATTGCCCGTTGATTACTTTATCTTGCGCCGAATCACCATAGTAAGATGGCTGTGGGTCCATATCCATAAATTCTTGAATAATGTTAGCTAAAATATCTATCGCATTAACTGAAGAGTCGTCATTACAACGCCTCAACCAAGCGGTACATTTTTTTTCACAGTTCCCCTCTGGTGCATCTCCTGGAGCACCTGATTCCATAAATAATGACTCAAGCTTTGCGTGACTATAATAGTAATCGGCTATTACAGAAGACACTGCGCCAATAATCGAATTAGGTATATTTGAATTCAACGATAACTCCTTAAATCTCTGATTCTTTGCTAAACGGCTGAACAATCAGCTCTTACTCATTACCATATATTTAAATGATGCTGTACATTATTACAGCACCATCATATTATCCACCCTAAGTGAATGCAATACATGTATGAACACAATAGTTTCTCACACAACAATTAAGCTGCATTGTAAATGAATACTTATCGGATCCATTTTATTAGCAGAGGGAGAAGTAATTAATGGCTAACGGGCAACAATCAGGGAAAGAAAACCTTGATACATTTCTTCTTTGGAAAATTACTCAGACAGATGATACTTACAAGGAAATGGTTTACCGTGGGCAGCTTAATCGTAGTGATATTGCTATTGCTTGTGGCTTTGGGAAGTCAGCCCTTAGGCAAAATCCAGCAATAAAAGATGAACTCGAAAAACTTGAAGATGAACTGCGTGAGCGCGAAATTTTACCAAGTAAATCAGAAGAGCGTATTGAAAAAGAGATTCGGCCTAAAGAGTTTGACCAATCAGCTACAGGGAATACGTTGAATAAAAGACGGTTATCGAAGCTTGAGCAAGAAAACATTGAACTTCAAGCTAAAGTACGTGAGCTTGAGCGTAAACTAGAAAAATACTCTGAGCTAGGTGATGTTATTGGTGAATTAGGAATGATGCCTAGATGATTTATTCAGAAGTTAGAGAGTCAAGGTTTAGGGTTACTAGTGTAACTCGCAACACGTCTAACTATGTCATCTTTATGGGATCACCATTAGATAACAGCAATAAAGTGTTTAGCGCAAAGACCTTAATATCAATAATGTCAAAGAAAACTAACCTTCCTGTCGAGCCTGCTATAGGGCAGCACTGGATGGTTAAGGATAAGTATACAATCTCTGATTTCGATAACAATGGTTACATATACAAACAACTCACCTATGAAGATCCCGTATTCGCGGTGTGCACGCTTCCTGAAACAGGTGAGCAATTTATAAAGTTTATTGCATACGAAAAAGCATTCAAAGGTATTGGTACCGTTAAAGCTAGAGAGCTTTGGGAATACTATGACAAAGAAATTTATGCAATGCTCAGCCGCAATTATGCTGAAGACAAAGTATCGTTAAGCAAAATGCTTAGTGATACTTCTATAGAAGCTTTGTATGAAGGATTTAAAAAGTATTCGAATCTTAAATACGCCAATTGGATGTCTCAAAAGCAGATCCCTTCAAACGTACAGCAATCATTGTTAAAGTTTCATGGGGACAAATCCATCAAAGAGATCCAGCGAGATCCTTTTAAACTGATGTCATTTGGTATGTCGTTTAAAGCTGTTAGCGAATTAGCTAAATCTCATTTTAATGTTGTTAACGATGATGAGAGAAGACTGTCAGCGGCAATAGAAGAGGCTTTACGTGCTTCTTTAGGTAATGGTAATACATTCTCAAGTCAAAACGAGTTAAAGCCAATAGTAAGGCGCTTGTTAGGCTGCATGGAACTGACCAAAAAAGCTTTTCAAGTCGGATTTAGTAAAAGTCAGTATATTATTCACCCTGAACATGGAACATATCATCAATCAGCCACATTGATCATGGAGGGTGTAATTACAAAACGATTTAAGAAGCTAGCAAGCTTTGGTGACACCTTCGATGAATCATTCACTAAAAGCTCAAGGCAAGCGATTGATGAGTTGCCTTATCCATTGGTCGGCAAGCAACAAGAAGCTGTTGTGAACGCATTAGCATTTAAAATAGCGTGTATTACAGGTGGTGCCGGTACAGGGAAAACAACGGTACTTAGAACCGTGCTAAGGGCTATGCATTTCGTTGGTTATACAATACATGCCATAGCTCTATCAGGTCGAGCTGCTATGAGGATGCATGAATCTATCGGTTTTGCTACATGCACCATTGCGGCATTCTTACGAAAAGAAGAGATTAATGATGATGGTAAGCATATAGTCGTTATCGATGAAGCATCAATGGTTGATATACCTACGATGTACAGGATTGTCACGCATATCCACCCTAATGTTCGGATCTTATTTGTGGGTGATCCTAACCAACTACCTCCTATTGGGCCAGGTAAAGTGTTAGCTGATGTGGTAAGTAGCGGCACAATTATGAACACAACATTAGATATCGTTAAACGACAAGAAGCTAGTACAGGTGTCCCTGAGTACAGCGCACAGATCCGTGATGGTATCGTTCCTAAGAATTTATCTTTTGGCAACATAATATTTCATGAAACTCCTGAAGATGAAATATCAGCTAAATGCGTTGAGTTATATTCGCAGTCACCTAAAGATAGTCGTGTTATAGGTGCTACATATAAAACAACGTATGGTGGTATAGATGAAATTAACAGCCTCGCCCAAGCAGAGAATAATCCAGATGGACAGATGCTAACTATTAAGCACGAAGGCGAAATGCAATTTGTACGTATTAAGCTCGGAGATCCTGTTTTGTTCACCAAAAACAATTATGATATTGGAGTACAAAATGGCTCGCTTGGCGAAGTTACATCTACTGAGCATGTTGGTGATAAATTTGGTGTAGTGAAACTTGATACAGGTGATGAGGTTGAACTTGATTTGGATTTGTTTAACTCTATTAAACTGGGCTATGCAATATCACTACATAAAGCTCAAGGCTCACAGTTTCATCGCATAATAATTAGTCTTAAAAGTGGTAGGATTGTTGACCGAAGTTGGTTGTATACTGCAATTACAAGGGCTGAGACGGAGGTTCATATTGTTGGTAAAAAAAGTGATTTCATTAATATCACTCAACATGAAAGTAATGCTAATAAACGGAGTTCATTTTTAGGTGAACTATTGTCAGGTCAGAACGTTAAAGATTTGACTTAATGAAAATAAGCTTTTAGATCCGTTAGACTTTTAAAGCATCAAATAATAAAAACAAAGAAATGGGCTCATCAGTTGGTTTTCATCAATAGATTTAATGTTTTTAAAAAAATAAAAATTTGATATTAGTGATTACATGCCTGTGTGGATAGGTTAGAAAACCCAGTTAAGATGTTTTGATAATTGAAGCCAAATAAATTCCAAGTTAAATTAAAGTTCACTAACACACTTTATACGGTTCAACGGTACTGAAAAATGATTCATTTTGAAATAAAAAACACCCAATTGCAGCTTATATATCAGCCAGATAATAGTGATGTAAGATGGATTGACGGTAAATTAAAGAATGATGGAGAAGTATCCATAGGCTTTACGTTTCGATTTAACTCGAATGATTTAATTAGCGCGGATGATGAAGAAAGAGTATTTGTTTTAGGTGTTTCTGAAGACAATTGTTATCGTATAAAAAGCCGCATCCTTGGTACAGAGCATGATGTTCTTCTGAGTAAAAAACTTAATATATCAAGAAAGACTTTTATTGCTCAAAGAAACATATCTGTGCTTTCTAAAATAGATCGAGTCCTTGATGAACCTATTATAATTAGTGATGATATTCTGGGTGCCTTACCCATCAATGAGTTCAATCGTTTACTTAGTAACTTTCCTACAAGTACTGAATTAAAGCATTATGCTGGATCTCGTATAACGGGTGTGCTTAAAGACTATTTTGAAACGACATCCGATGCACAGGAAAAACTAGACAAGTTCTTAAACAAAAAGAAAGATATAAGAAAACCTTCAAAGGTAAAGTGGATATATAGCTACGAAGAGAAGAAGTATCAATATATTCGAGACACTTTTGTTGAAATGCTTAAAGATGCAAATTCATTTACTGAAAAAGAATGGCAAAAACAGATTGCTGAGTTTTTATTATTAATATTCCCTAAATACATTGCTGTAATTGAAAATGTACCTGTAAAAGATTATTACACTAACCCTAAAAAAGTAACAGATAGGTATATTGATATTGCCCTTGTGGATGCTAATGGAAATATTGATATTATCGAAGTAAAAAAGCCATTCGATAGTACTTTATTATATTCGAGCACAGTGCGCGATAATTACGTACCTAAAAGAGAGTTATCTGCGACAGTGATCCAAGTAGAAAAATACTTATTTCATCTGAGTAAAAATGGACGAGAAGGAGAAAAACGTATTAGAGATAAGTATATTAATGAATTACCAAAAAATATTAAAATCAATATAACAAACCCTAAAGGAATGTTGATTTTAGGACGAGATGAAAAACTTGATGAACAGCAAAAATTTGACTTTGAAATTATTAAACGAAAGTACGCTAACGTAATGGATATAATGACTTACGACGATATACTACGGAGACTAGATAACATAATAGAAAAATATACATCATTATAAAACATCCATCGCATTCCATAACATAACTCAATGCTTAATAAGTTTGATACTGATGAAAAAAACAGTCCCATTCACGTAAGGTGAGTTGAACAAGTATAATCCTACCTAATTTTTTGACGGTATATCGAAAGTTAAACACTCTAGGATCTACCTATAGATAAGTGAACATGACAGGTATAGATTACATAGCAACTGGTAGAAGGTGGCACCCGCGGTTCCATTCGTGAGTGCTAAATTGTTAAATTAAATGTAAATACCTTCAATTGTTGGTGGTTCATCAACCCAAACATCGCTTGCTGACATTACATATAAATTCCTCTTAACAAACTCTTCATCACTAAACTCAGTTTCTTCATTATTAGCAATTTGTAGCATCACCTTTTTAATTGTTGGAAACTTCTCTGTATTCCAGCCATACATGCTACCTGCATTGGATTCAGACACAATGCTTATAGAACGTTCGATAAAGTAAACCCAACAATGAATTTGTTGCTGTAAATCTCGACTAACATCTTCAAGTGGTATGTGAAACGCAAGTTCTTGAAGTTGCTCTATAGAGTACTCAAAAGCATCAATAGCTTCGGTAACCTTTGTTATTTGAGCATTTAAATGAGGGTAAGTATTTTGATTCACAGTAACGGTAAAAATAAATTCATCAAACTTATTTTTATCCCCAATACGAGTTTGTTTATTAATATTATCATTAACGCATATTTCAGTAACTCGGCACATATTAAGCTTACTTAAAAAGCTATAACCTTTTTTACTTTGAAAAAAATCAATAACAGCATTTGCCAAGAAATGTTCTGGATCTTTTGAGTGCCTCTCAGGAAGCTTTGTATTGTCAATCCAAGCATTTATTTTAAAAAAAGCTTCTTGTTGAGCTGACTTTACTTTTATCGGAATGGAAATGAGTACTTTATGTACATTTTGATGTCGCCTATCTTGAATTACACCATCCTCATCACGCTCAAATACTTCACTTATATTATGAGGTATAAATGATAATTCAATTAAATGCTCATTTTGTGTATTTTCTCTTTTTGCCTTAAAGCTTTGATAGTTTTGAAAACCGGAAGCACAAGACAAAATACCTAGCATCTCACTTTGTTTGATATCAATACGATGAGAAGAGTTTATTTGTTTTCTAATAGACTTTGATAGCTCTGAAATCGAGCCATGGGTGTACGCTAATTTAGCCATAATGAACCTTTTAAATTTATTAGGTACGTAATCAACATTTAAGTTTTGATAATTGCTCTGCTTTCAATCTGACGTACCGAATTAAAAAATTAAGGTTTATGTATCAAATTAACATTAAGGCAGGTTTAGCATATCTCATTACGAGACCAGAGCGACTAGGTGATCTGCTGACCTGTTACAATCATAACAGCTTTAAAATCGTTCAGTCAACTGAGCTTTCATTTCACAGGTTTATACTTTGAATATTTCTAGCTAGCTCTATCTTGTTACCAATAAGGCAGTGGCTAATAGTATGATTTATTGCATCCAAACGGGGGACGGTTGGTGTAGAAGTTAAATAAATATCGAAACAAAAGTCCCAAAGAAGCCTACTTATTGCAGTTGAACAAAAATGCCCCTTTGTGAATAAAGATAGAAATAAATGTGGCAGTAAGTTTTATTTATTAAAAAAGTACCAAAAACACTCCAAATAAAGTTAGAAACTGACTTCAACTGGCATTAAGTGCACCTTAACAATCATTCGAAACAGTATTTTCAAGTATCGTCTATAGCGATACCAATTTAGTATCACCATAGACGATACTAATAGAAGCTAAATAAAGATAGACGTCTACTTAACAATTGTTGGTACACACAAACGTGCTTGGGTAATTGCCGAATTAAGGCTAGCCCTGACTTGCCTCGATGAATATAGGAAAAATAAGATGCAGAAAAGTTAGCGTTACTAATTCAATGTTGTATGACGGCAATAAGTGGCTAAGCGGACTATTTATTGTGATAAATAGTCCGCTGATCTAAAGAAAGAGTGATAGCTAGCTTCCGCTTAATTCATAGAATATTGAGCTTCTAACTTTAATTGATTTTGCCTATTTGGTATTTCAATCTTTATTTAGACGTTTCCAACTTTAATTAACTTCGACAATTGTATATTCAGCGTTATATCCTTAAATAATCACACTGTATACTTGAACAGTGGTTTATTGGCCCCATATAGACAGAAAGGCTTAACTCAAATTGAAAAGGATAATATGAAAAAGTTAAAAGACGAGTTTGTAAAGGGGATATTCGACAATGTTCGAAATTTGGTTTTATCTTCTGTTGTTATTGCTGTAGGAGTGCTCATTGCAAGAAATAACTTCAATAATTCAGCTAGTTGGTACCTCGCAATTATTGGTGTTTACACAATATTAATGGGTTTTGGTTTGTTTGCCATTAATGTAACTCATGCTTGGACAAAGTTTCAGGAACTTAAATGGACTAAGTATAGTATTACGGCTTTATCCTTAACATATGCGTTACTTGCTATAGAGTTTGTGAGGGCATTATGGGTAGGTAAAGTCACTATAGGTTTATAACAATTCAAATAAATCGGGATTGAAACAGTTATCTCGATTCCGTTTCGGTACACATTATATAAAGCTGTTATCTGTCGCTAATTAGGGCATTTTAAGCTAAAGGATTTATATGAGAATAATAGGTTTTGAGATAGAAAATAAAAAAGGACTGTGGTCAGCGTTGCTAGGTTTATTTGCAAGTATTGTAATGGCGATGGGAAGTGATGGTTTGCTGGGAGGGGTTGCTAATCTCACGTCTGACTGGGGCGATGTTAATGCTGCAGTAAGTACTTTACATTCGTACAATGTAAATGAAGTAGGTGGTAGAGCAATACTGACTCAAAAAGATACAGGTTTTAATGAACTTCGAGAAGTTCTATCGACTAAAGTTCCATGGTTAAAATACAATAAACCTGACTATTTTCTGATGAATACGCCTGCAACTATTGGTGGTGCACCTCGTAAGGTTGTTCATGCAATATTTAAACAAAAAGGAGAAACTATAAGCGATTTTTACATTATTGATGGTTGGATATCCCAAGAAAAGCAAAAAGACTACCTATATAAGGGCTTGTTCATTCTATTTATGTCGTTTTGTATGGCTGCATCTCAATATGTGCGCCTTGCTTAACAAATAGCTGGATTCGCTGAATTCGACGTTATTGATACAATATAATTTAACCTAAACCAACAAGGCATAAACTTTTTATGCCCGCTGTGTGGTGGCTATAGTTTTTAACTGTTTGTTTTTGAAAGTTATCGTTTTAAAGTTAAGCCATACACCTTGATAGGTCGTTCCAGTGAACCTTGAAACTAAAAATAGCCTCATAATAAGGCTACTCTAGCTTGAAATTTCTAGCATGACTTAACTTCTACATCTACTCAACGCGTTATCTTAGTAACATAATTATTCTAAGATTCAAGGAGACCCTCTCGCTCAAGTACTTCACGAATATCTTCAAATGCAGCACGTATGTTACCCTTTGGAAATCTTATTTGACCAACGCCGTGGATATTGGAAAACTCCTGACAACCTTCTTCAAGTAAAATAATTGCTCGCTTAAAAGTAAGGCAACCTTGAAATAAGCCTACTTCATGGATAACATTTTCCCTCGCGTGTACGGTATTATCTGCATGTTCATCTTCAGCTGTCATTATTAAAAATGCAAAAGATGCCTGATCGAGCATCGTCTCTAAACGTTCTTTTATTGATATACCTGCTGTTGACTCTCGGTTGAATTCATCCCAATCTAATTTTAAGCGATCAGCAAGGAAATGAGAGAGATCACGCCACATAAGACTTCGCCCATGACCGATAAACACTTTTCCTTCTGAAGTTTTATCTGGAATAATTTTTCGATACTTTTGTCGAAAGTATGTAGCTGATCTTTCGGCAATCTTTGATAGCTCTTCAATTTGGGTAAAGTAAGATTTTAAAGCGTATAACCAAGTCTTAACCCCCACATGTGGCGGAGCAATAAACCCCTGAGACATAGCCAAAGAATCACGTGTCATAACTTGACCTTTAGGTTGTAATGCTTTCATTAACTTTTGTTGGGGGAAATGGGATTTAAGATTTTTAGCTTCATCCCTGAAAGCTTCAATTGTTTCAGATTTTGTTTCCTCCAGAATGATCGTTAAAATCATCACTAATTCAGCTTGCAACTTTTCAAAAAGCTTACCTGTATCATTTGCAATATCAACCAGTTCTGAATCTTCATCTACACCTGATTGATCGAAAATATATCCTTTGACGTCCTCAGGACCATATTCTCTCCAATTTTGCGATACGGTGTTACTGAAAGTATCTTGAAACCCCCATTCTTTACTGAAATGATCGCCAGGCTGTGGGATATTAAAGCCAACATAATAAACATGAGCATGATAGCCAAGCCAAGAGTTAGATGAAGCCCTTTCAACCTGTCTAATAACATCTTCTAACGAAGAAAGTTGTTTATCAAACCCTTGAATTTCAAACTCTAGAGCTGACTTTTTGCATTGCTCAGCTATACCCAAAAGTTCATTGATTTTTTCTTCCATATACGCCCCTTGTTTTACCAAGTAAAACTAATAATGAATGTTGAATTAAGCTAGTAATAGCTTTGATGTGAATATTTATATTTTTACAATATTTTTAATGGGTTACAAGAGAATTATGGTTAGGGACTACCTTTTAGTTAATGTTCATAAATTACTTAGGTTCAATTCGGTTTAGCGGTATGATGTAATGAATTGATTACTTCGCAAAAGGAAAGTTTCATGGAAGCTGATTTAAATATTTCATTAAATGGATTTCAATCCGAAGACGATGCAAACAAAGTTGGCCATTTAGCGCTAGAAATAATAAGAACATTGGAAAAAAGAGAAAACCTTAATATATCAAAGTTAAAATCCATTCTTATTTCGTATGATTTTCAATCTGCGCTTGATTCTATAGCATCAAAATTTAATTATAAATCAGATGTTACCTATACCAACACTAATCAAGCACAAGCTGTAGGTAAAGTACTTTCAAATATTGGAAATAATGGTACGTATTCAGAGCATGCAATCATTTTGGATGTAAATTTTTTCGCTGGATATATTCTTGCTGATTTTTCTCTTGAAGCAGAGTTTATTTCTCCCATAATTCATAAGTTACATCATGAACTAGTCCATATTCATGAGCGAAACATTCTTAAAAATCTTGATGTATCAATGTCTGTTGGTGGTTATGATGATGCCTTACTCATGCTTGCTACAAGTGCATGGTCTGAATATTTAGCTAACTATATGTCTTCGAGTACAGCAACTAAGAATTGCATTGATGGAACACTTTTAACTTTTGAAAGTGCACTTAAAGAAGTACCTGATGAATTAATAGATTTAATTTATAAATATCAAACTGGCCAAGTTGAATTAGGGGATATGTTTCAAACTGTTAAATCTGGCATCTCCTTATTGTGTAATTTGTGTGCATACTCTTTTGGTTATATTCATGGTATTAAGATTGATACTAAAAAGCATTACCCTTCACTGCATGAATTATTGGATAAAACTGATTTATCACAAATCTTATTACCACTAGCTGAAGCGCTTGATAGTTTAACAGGTCGCTTGAGCAATGATGGTATAGGTAATTACCGAGACTTTGATTCGGTTCAGCAATGCATTGAAAATGTGTACCTATACTTTGGGCTTAGATTAGAACGTACTGGTGAAAACAAGCTCGACCTCTATGTCCATGTAGGCTAATTTATATAAGTTTTGTGGAACCATCGAAGTTTAAAGAATATGACGGTTCTATAAACGATGATTTATCATTATCACACTTCGATTATTGAAAGGTTCCTGTGATATGAATAAAAATTAAATATCACATTTCAGGACTTATTTATGAATAGCATTATTGAAATAGAGCGCTGCTTCACCCAAGAAGAACTTGATTATTTGATGCCACTATTGAAGAAGTGGACCAGAAATGAACCAGAGATAATTATTTGGTTTAATACGTACCAGATCTCAGCATGTAGTAACCAAACACCATGTAAACTATGTGATTCTGGTGAGAAAGAGGCTCTGATTCAGTATATAAAACATATTGAGTTCAATGGCTTTTCATGATCATATTATTCGGTAATTGAAGTGAAAATAACAAATGAAATTTTGGATGACTATTCAGCTCACTGTCACCAAATGCTAATAGATGAATTTGGTAGTTATAACCAAAAAGAATACGATCCAATTTATCTTTACCAGAGATATAAATGTAGGGTCATCACTTCGAATAAAAGGGTTACCTTTGAGTCACTAGAATTATTTATCCCAGATAAATACCGAGGAGCATATTTAGTCATTAAAAGTGACATAGAACGCGGAAACCCTTTGAAAAAATATCAGAGTAGGCAACTTAAAAACTTAGATTATGATGATGATATGCTTTCACACTGGGGAGTTCAGCACTTTCATCTTGGTGGGATTCTTGATGCTGATGGATATATATCAAGGACTGGTGAATTGTTATTTGTTCATTTTACTCAGACAAAAGCTTATATATTGGGCATCTTTAGTCATGACTCATGGTGTGACTTAGATATTATTGAGGTTATGCATAGTAATTGGCCCCAGGAGTTAGAAATGTATAAGTCTGATGTCATATCTCAAAGATTGACAAGTAAAGACCATAAAGTTCTTAGGAATAAACATGCAAACACGAATGTAACGGTGAATGATGGCACTGAATATTTTGCGCCTGGTATGGGAGTTACAGCGAATGGTGCGCCAATTAACGCTGTGCTGAATTCAGATAGGCTGATATTTGTACTTAATAGTGCATTTGAGCTAATCGAGAAGAATATTTCATTAATACTGAATTCTGATCCAAGTAAAAGTAAATTGGAACAATTAACCATAGGTCTAGAGTCATTAATAAGTAGTGATTCCTTTGTTTTTAACATTAAAGAAACAGGCTTTAAATTTACTTTATCAAATGAAAATGAACATGAACATTGATTTGTTTGGTGTCATTGAAAAACATTTAAAATTAGATAATCACAGTAGCTCAAAAATAACTAATAAATCGCAGGAAATATCGTGAAAATCGCAGTTAAAATAATTTTACCCTTTGTATTTATATTCGTTGCTGGATTCGGTGTCGGTTCTTCAATAACATCACCTGAACATGCAATTATATATATTGACGAAAGCACCGAAACCTATCTATCTCCATCATGTGTTTCAAAAAGCAAAACTCAATTTATGGCCCAAATGACAATAAAAGATGTACGTAATTTAACTTTAAGCATAAATAAAGAATGCGTAAACCGAGGCGGGTTCGTTCAAAATGGTAGGTCCTTTAGCGGAAAGCTATTAGAATCATTAGGCTTTATCCCTAAATTAAAAGAACGTTGGAATAATGACGGTTCTTGGAATTGGTAATAATATGTTTGAACTTAATCAATAAGCTAAAATAATACTTGGAGTTATTTATGGATTGGATACCGGCAGTTTCTTCTACATCAGTATTAGCAATTTTAATTTTTTTATCGAGACACTTAATTGTTGCTAGGCTGACTAACGCCGTGAAACATGAATATGATAGTAAACTAGAACAGTTGAAGGCAGAGCTTTCAAAAAGAGAAAAAGAGATAGAAAGTTTACGTCAAGTAGGGCTAAATGGCTTGCAACAAAGGCAAGCATCTATATTCAATAAACAGATCGAAGCTGTCGAATTACTATGGGCTGCCACCTGTAAATTACACTTAGGCAAACCCGTCTCTGAAATGATGCTAAGAGTAAAGACTGAAGAGGTTTCTAAATCCATTAGTTATGATGCTAACTTACAGAAATTTTTTAAGTACATTTCCATGCATGCTGATATGAAAAAAATGACGGAAATTGACCCTAACCCTGCACGACCTTTCGTTAGCAAGCTTGCTTGGGCATATTATTCAGCTTATAGCTCAATTATTTGGCATTATGTACTGCAAGCCAACTTGTTTGAAAATGGTCTAGGCGATAACTTACTTGAAACTAAGAAATTGACAAAGCTGGTAAGCGTCGCTCTCCCTCATCAAGTTGAATATATTGAAAAATTTGGCGTAAGTGTTTTTGGACATCTACTAGAAGAACTGCAAAATAAAATACTTGAAGAAGTAGATTCAATGATCAGTGGTAAATACCTTGATACATCAGGACTTCAAAAAGCAGCAAAAATACAAGAGTTAGCACAAGAGCTTAGCGACAAAAATAAAGACCTAACAGGCTAAACTCCCTTGAGGTTATAGGGTGAATTTGCGGGTGATCCCCCGCACTATAAACTCCAGTTAATTAGACAAAGATTAAAAATAAAAAGAGATAGCTAATGACCAAACATCGCAGTCGAGTAACCGCAGATGAGAAGCAGCAACTCCTAGAACTTGCTACAACCCATTATAAGAACCAAAAGTCGTCCAAAGAAATGTTAACGGCCATTATAGACGAAATGTATTCAGAGACTGACTCAAGAACACCTGAAGCAGTGTTAAAGCAATTACAAAACGTTAAAGTACTATACATTCCAGCGGGTAAACATTACCCAAGTTATTGTTCACCGTTTGAGCGAGCTAATAAAGTTAATCAACCCATTGTCACTAAAGCAGCTAACGAAACTAGTATACAAAGTGAAGGTGAAGTACAACTAGGTGATGCAACAGTAATTGCAAAGGCAATCGATAGCGACTTGCAAACGCAATTAAACGATACCCGCGCTGAACTTTATAATTTGTATGACTCTTTATCTCAGGTACGTCCTAGTTTGATCTTTTCAAACGATGGTACTGCCACAGGGAAAAGCTATAATGTTGTCGAATCATTTTTAAGACCAATACATCCTGATAATTTGATAGACGGTTTTACAAATTTATTATTTACTTGCCCCCAGAAAAGCCAATTAGAACTCTCTCAGAACCATATTTCTGAGGCTCAGAAGAAGCGTGTGCCAATCAATTGTATCTTTGCATTAGATGATATTGCAAACCTTGAGCTTAAGCATTGGTCAAGCAAGGAAGTACTGAGGAAGGCATTTGAACGATGGATTAACCAGCTACTTAACAATAATTATTTCAAAACATTGGGTGTAAATTTAAAAGGCGCAATCAAGCGGGTTGATGCAGCCAAAAAACAATTAGTCTCAGCTATGTTTGATGATGCCCTTGATGTTCGTATTGTTGAAAATATAGTTTACTCTGCCGAACGTGGATTGAGGGAACAACTTACCAAAACAGCTCGCCAACTCTATAGCTATTATGTCGAAGACAAAGGTAGTATTAGCTCTCATAGAGCATTCTTTACCTCACAATATATATCGATTGATCCTATGCTGATATCAGCAGTTGAAATGGTTAATCATGTATTCCCTTTCGAATCGAGTAAATATTGCCCTACTATAATGTTGCTTACGGCTCGTAAGCTAAAAACTCAAGTAACAACATTAAAGCTTTCAGAACGCTCAAAAGACGGCCTTACTACTGAGCAGCATGCCATTGAAAACATTGTAGGGCATAAGTGTCACAGTGCAGAGGTTCGTCAAAATATAGATAGGTTAGGCTCTATTACTAATAAGCCGATTGAAGAGCAACAAGAATACCTTTATGACGTCCGTTATTTAATCGACCAAGATGATTATTATCTGCAGAATGGGATTAAGTTTGACCTGATTATTGATGAGGAACACGTCACATATCCTAGCTTTTTGAACCTCGGTAAACATGACATTTTACCTAGTAATGACAGTGTGAGCGATATTTTATCTATATTATATCGCATTAATATGTCGGCACTTAATCACCGTGATGGCTATAGTGAAAACTGGGGGGAATCTGCCTGCGAAATTATAGATGAGATTAAAGATCATTTTACTAATAGATGTGAAATTTCCGAGCACTGTGATTTTGATAGTATGATAGATCTATTTGCTCATAAGCTTCATTCTCCGCATATAGCTAGGCAGGAAGTTGAACAAATAATCAACATAACCCGCAATGTGTTTGCGATGACAAATAAATCATTTTATAACGAGCTAGAATTAAAAAAACTCAGAGTTTCTGGTGTTGGTGCACCAGGTAGACATACAGGTATTAAAATTTATTTTCAAACTGATCAATATGATAAAAACCCATCTCTTTACGACTTATTCCAGCTTATTCTTTGTGTTTTTTACGTGATTTCCAAAGCGACGCATTTGGATGATTACTTTAAAATGTTCGAACTCCAGATGGACTCTGAACAAAATAGACCAATGCGCTTGTTCTTTAATAGAATAAGACAAAGCCGGGTTGATATAACTAACTTGTTCGAACGTGCAAACAATGAAGACCAGCCTATTGATCACTTCTTCTCCTATTTTCTTCCCAAGGTTGTGTTCTCACTTCAAAAGCTCGCCGAATTAGCCGCAAAACCATCACAAACTGATGATGATATATTTGTTACTTTCAAGATCGAGCTTGTTGAGTCATTACCAGAAGACAGCTTGATGAGATGTCTTGCGAATACAAAGAATAGAGCCATATTATTAAGTGCTACCAGCGGCATACGAGATGGATTTAATTCCAGTTTTAACCCTGAATTATTTAAACGTTTCTCAACAGTAAATGGTGAGCAGCGTATACACTTTTATAAACGAATCGAAAACGATGTTGGCACATTTGATAAGCTAAGGGCTTTAAGAAGTAGTTGTCGTAATATCGAGTTTTATACACACGACGACACTTCTTTTCAATCTAAAAATGATGATGAATTAGCAAGCCAAGTACAATCTTTCAGCAATCACATTATACAGTCTGCCAATGTAGCTAGCCCGTATAAAATAAGCGTGCATCATAAGCGAGAAATAGATATCACAGTAAAGCATATGCTGTCCGCTGCCTTAAATCAAAAACATACCATGATTTTGTCCAACAGTGGAACACCCGCTAGGGCGATTAAAGAGTTTGCTATGGCACAAGCAGAATGCATATCACAGCTAAGCCCTGAGAATTATAAAGGTACAGATTACGGTAGTATTTACAAGGTATTTGAATTCCAACCTTTCGAACAAGGGGCAAAGTTAAGAATAGTGTTATTTGATGCAGAATTAAATAAAAAAGAAGATGTTGTGAAGCAATTATCTCTGACTGATGACAATACCAAAATTTGTTTTATATCATCATATACTTCAGCGGGTACCGGTATTAATGTTTATAAACGTTATATCAATGAAGCAATTAATGAAGATTTTGAAAGAATTTGCCTTGTTAATATGGGGTATTGGTCGTCTATCAAAACTAAAAATGACGGCTTTCATCACATTTTCAACGCCATTTATCTTTATCAAAAAATTACTAGCGGAAAGGAAAATATTTTATTTAAAGATGTAAACCTTAACTTCCTTGAAGGTAAAAATTTTAATGCACTGCTTAATGCACACAAGTTAGAACAAGCATTTACCTTAATGCAATCGCTAGGTAGAGTTGAACGATGCGATACAAACATTAATACACAAGTATTCTTGTCTGAAGAAATAATTCAACACATGACCTTGTTCTTTTCTTATTTAGAACGTGAAAGTCAGGACTTATTTATCGGTTCATTGTCACTACTAAACCACAATTTTTATCAACTTACTAAGCAGTATGCCTACTCGAAATCATTTGAAACAACAGTTGATCGCGATCTGTTTAAAAAGGAAACTCTAGAAAGCTCTAAGACTGTGAAGGGATTTTTTAGTGAGTATGTGGTTCCACGCCTTAATGATGCTCGCAAAGGAGATTATACAGCTATTGCTTTAAATGAAGCTATTCGTGATATCTCATGTGTCGTTGACTTAGCAAGGTACATTAATAATATAAAATCATTACCTGAAATTAAAAATTCTATGATTGAACCGATAATTGACAAGTTTGATGTTAATAATATTAATACCAAATCTAATATTGTTATTTGTCGTACCGGTAAAGTGGGTGAATTAACCGATATATTTGATGGTATTTCATTATATGAACCTTTTAGTTCCGTTGTACCTAACTTTGATAAGATTGAAGGTAATATCAACCCTAAATATAACTGTCAGGTGGTATTAAAGACTATTTCAAAGTTGCGTAAGTCTGCAACATCTAATACTGCAATACCAAACCCTGAGCTCGTTCCTGTAATTAAAGGGAATGTCGGAGAGTATATTTTTCAGGCCATTATTGATAGTAACGATATTAAAGTTCTATCTACTGAAGAAGTTTTTGAGCTAGCAGGCAGTGTGGCCTATGAGTTATTTGATGTTTTCATTCTTGTGAATAAAGAGCTGATATGTATCGATGTAAAAAAATGGGCATCTTATCTTGATTCAAAAGAAAGGAGTCATGATTTACTGAGTAAATCGGAACGAAAATGTGAGCAAATATCCAGTAATTTAAAAAAAACATGGTATTGCTCCAAGGTATGTTTATGTGAATATAGACTGGAACCATAACTCATTGAACTTATTAAGTGAGAATTCAGCTCACGAACCGGTACATTTCTTTAACTGTTTTGTGCGTGATCCTGTATATACAGAGAAGACTAAACACAATCGCAAGCAATACAATCCAGTTGACCGTTTTGCCATTAATGAGAACTTGATGAAGTTATTAGAAGGAAATAAATAATGGACGATTCAGTTGTCATTACTTCACCACGCTTAGTCAGTATTGACGATGAAGATACAAGGATGTTACCCGCGAGGACTGATATTGTTAAGGTTCAAGGCGATATCACTAGCTTAATAACAAAGCTTTGTAACTCCATTGATGGTAAAGCCCATATTAACTATGTTTTTAAGAGTGTTAAGCAAGACAAGTCAATATCAATGGAAGCGCTAGGAAAAATCTACCATAATGAAATAAAAGCATTCATAGCAGATCAACTCGATGTGCCAAAAAACACACCACTTGTTTATTCTTCAAAGTTAACTCGAAATAGCTATTTCGCTCTGTTTTTGAGTAATAAACCTACTGATTTATCTCGAATACATGAAGATGCAGAGACCTGTAATATCAATGACTTTTGGTTAGCTAATCATCTTATTGATCTTCATATAAAAAGTTATTTAATAAATAAGCCTACTATTTTTGGTAAGCACACCATTGGCCAGTTTAATAGCGAGATGCTTCTAGGGGCACAATCAACGAACTATGAAGCGAAGAGCGGACGTGGAACACCCGGTACCATTCATGATCTTCTCAAGATAAATGTTTGGTTGTCGCCAGAAATGGAATTTAACATAAACCTAATAAAACAAGTTTATTTTACGCCGCATAATGGCGAGCCAATTGGCAATAGTGTACTTAAAGATGAGTCACTTTTCTTTATAGGGCAAAAGGCGCAATCATCCTCGACAAGAAAATGGGATGCCAGAAAAAGCCAGCGAAATTTTATGGGGTTTGATGCACCAGCATCAACCACAAGAGAGCTCGCTAAGAACCCTATGGCACTATTCTCAAATAGTATTGCCTATTACATTACTTATCTTCAAAATTGTGTAATTGAAATTTTTTCTTCCTTAAGTGTTTCTTCCACCCCTATAATCTTTAGTGCAACTCACAGAATTGATGTTCAAGATATTGATTGCCTTAGTTCATTGGCTAATATAACTGTTATAGATGCGCGTACACGACCGAATAAAGCTGAAGATACGGTAATATTACAGTTTCAAAAGGATAATTCTGCTGATTACGTTAGGGCAGGTGATATATCAAATGTTGGATCACTTGATAGGGAACGTGCATATATTGTAGTTAATGACAACGCTAATGATGGAACGACGATCACAGATTCTACAGGCAAAGTTTATAATAGCTTTATTAGTGCGGTGATTGCTTCAAAAAAAATCCCTACAACCAAGTTTGATTTTTATACAGATTTAAAATTATATAATTTTGAATCTAATAACAAAATTATTTCACAGGGGGTTGATGGTGCTAGTAAACTTAAATCAGCACAAACCATAGAGCGACTTCACAACGAACTAATAATTAAAAAGGTATGTTTTCAAGGGAAGTCTTTTAGCCTAGAAACTGATGTTTGTAGTAATTACAGCTTAATTTCAATTCGCAGGAATTCCGATTATGTCACTTTTGCTTCCGTTACTTGCGTAACTATCAAAGACAACACCGTTACAATTAATAATCAGAAAATATACTCGTCAAAGAATTTTATAGATAAGATTGAGTTTAATAATAGGTATGAATCTCTTAAGTATTTATTGCCCAATGCACCATCAGATGTTCTATCTGACTTATATAATGATTCATTCATTATCATTGATAAAGAAAGTAAAGAATCACTAGTGAGCTATCACAGCACTCGTGTACCGAACGTAATAGGTAATGCAAATTTCGATAATATTAATTTATGGCATTCAAGAAAAGAAGGAGAGGCAACACCTTTTACTCAAAGTGCGTTACCTGAGAAATGTGTACTGCCTTATTATGCAAGCAGATCTAAAGACTTTAATAGTATCTTTATTTCTGATCACGGGACATATGTAGATTACTTTATAACCCCTCATCAACCAGTAAACTCTACAGTAAATAAGCGTAACCTAACCAAACGTATATTGGTGGTTGATCTAAAAGGGCAACATCGGCCAGTTTTAAAAACTAAAGTGGCTCTATTATATTTTGATTCTCATTGCTCAAAATTTATTAAAAATAAAGCCGTAGCATATAAAACGTTATTGCAAAAGGTCTCAGAGGCTCCCTTCTTGTAGCTAAGTTTACATGTTTAAAACTGAATATACATTTCCATTTGGATAGTTAAAGAGGGAAGTTTATTTCAAATTCAATCGGAATTAGTTTACAATTGGCCTCATTAGATGTGCTTAATTAAGTGTGTTTACATTGGCTAAATAAATTGGATGGTAAATGATGTTTTTTAGAATGTTAACATTAACAGAAGCTCTTATATGATGCAGGTTTCTGAGCCGTATGAACATGTTTCTCACTCACTCACTCACGCGTTTACATTAAAAAGTAACCGAAATTATGGCGCTGGAAAATCATCGGCTATTGCTGTCATTGAAAGTACCCTTATTAAGCATGGCATTGAGTATATTAATACCAGAGAGCCCGGTGGTACCCCATTAGCTGAATCCTTACGTGATATGGTCAAATCGGTAGAACATCACGAAAAGCTTACCGAGGAAACAGAATTACTACTTATGTATGCTAGTCGCAGTCAATTACTTGCTAACAAGATTCTGCCGGCTTTAGCGGCAGGAAAGTGGGTGATAGGTGACCGCCATGATTTGAGTTCGCGCGCATATCAAGGTGGAGGTCGGGGATTTGACGAAACTATAATGAATACTATTAGTGATATCACTTTAAAAGGCTTTCGTCCTGATATCACTCTTTATTTAGATATAGATCCACATATTGGTTTATCTCGAGCTAAAGCTAGAGGTGACCTAGACCGTATTGAATTAGAGAAGATGGATTTTTTTATTCGTGTTCATAATAAGTACCGAGAACTTGCCGAACAAGATGACTCAATTATTACTGTTGATGCTGCACAAGCCATGTTAACAGTACATGAAGATGTAGAAAAAGCTGTTATCGGGTTTATTGCTAAAACAGATAAGGGTTAGAGACACATATGCTACAAATTTGCCGCAAAAAGCAAGCGCAATTAAGCCGACAATATCAACAAAGGACCTTAGCACATGCCATTATAATTCAGGGTATAGAAGGTGCAGGTCAAGGTGCATTGGCAAAGTGGTTAATTGAGTTATTAATATGCCAAAATCCGTTATCAGCGATTAATGACCCAAAAAATGAGACTATCAGCGAAGCCTGTGGTCAATGTAAAGCCTGTTTATTAAGGAAAACCGATAACTATCCGGATCACCTGTTGTTGAACACCGAGAACAAAACCTTAGGGGTCGATGATATTCGTCGTGGCAATGCATTTTTAGAGAAAACAGCGCACCTAGGTAAAGTGAAAACAATCTTAATTCCACAAGCTCAGGTAATGACGATTGCTGCTGCTAATGCATTATTAAAAACATTAGAGGAGCCAAGTGCGAACAGCTATATTGTGCTAATCACAGACGATCTAGATAGCTTATTACCGACAATTGTAAGTCGGTGTGCTGTGTATGCCATTAGACCTATGATAGGTGAGGCGTTGTTAACACAACTCAATGTATCAAACTATGGGGATATTCAACTATCAAGTAGTTCTACTTTGGCTAAAAAAGAAAATGATACTGCTTATATTAATTTATCTCATTTACCTGAATTAACCGATAAAATCATTTATCAAGAGTTTCAGACTTTTAATCAATATTTCTTAGATTATTTAGTTAATGGCCAAAGTGAGGATAAATTACTTAGCCAGATTGTTGATAATAAGCACAGCTTACGTTGGTTAGAAAAAATCATTTGCAATTTAATAAGAGAATATTATCTTGTTAATGCAACGGGGAAAGCATTATTGGTTGCTGAACAGCAAATTTCAGTACAAGCACTTAATCAAATATATCAAGCTATCATCAATAGTAATAAACTGATAAAATCTCATATACAGGCTAATCGACAGTTCGTCGGTGAACAATTACTTATGACGATAAATGAAATCGTTAGATCATCGATATAGGAGAGCAACTTGGTACCATTAAACGTAGAGTTTTATTCAGACCGTGATTTATACCTTGCCTTTATGCCTTTTCTTATCGAAGGTGGGGTTTTTGTACGTACACCACGTCAATATGATTTAGGCGACGAGGTCGAGTTACATATATTACTGCCGGACGCGTTAGAGGAGTCTATTGTGCAAGGTGCAGTTTGTTGGCTGACCCCTGTTGGCGCACAAAATGGTACACCTCCCGGTGTTGGTATTACTTTTGTTAAAGATCCAGAGAAAGTCCGTCATCAAATTGAGCAAATAATTGCTCGACATTTAAACTCTTCAGAGCCAACACTAACCATGTAATTTGGTTTCTTGTCACCACTAAATAAGTGACAAACTTTCATTGTTAATTAAATATTTTAAAGCACAGGAGCTCCTCGTTGTTTATAGATTCTCATTGTCATTTAGACCGCCTTAACTTATCACTTTATGATAATAAATTGGATAATGTTATTCAGGCAGCGAAAGCGGCTAAAGTAACTAAACTACTATGTGTTAGCGTTACGTTAGCTGACTTTCCTGAAATGGCAGAAAAAACAGCTCACTATGATAATGTTTTACTTACTTGTGGTGCTCATCCTTTAAATCAAGAAGATGAAATTATACCAGAGCAATTGTTAGCATTAAGTCAAAATGAACGTGTTATAGCGATTGGTGAAACAGGGTTAGACTATCACTACGCGCCTGAAACAAAGGCGTTACAGCTTGATTCATTCAAAAAGCATATTCACGTTGCCAAACAGTTGAATAAACCGCTGATTATTCATACCCGTGAGGCGCAGCAAGATACTTTAGCGTTACTTCGCAGCGAAGGGGCAGAACAGGTAGGCGGTATACTTCATTGTTTTACGGAAAGCTGGGACATGGCTGAACAGGCGATAGCATTAGGCTTTTATATTTCCTTTTCGGGTATCGTTACCTTTAAAAATGCTACAGCATTAAGAGAAGTCGCTGCATTAGTCCCTGATGATAAGTTTTTAATTGAAACCGATGCACCTTATCTTGCACCTACACCTCATCGTGGTAAAGAAAATCAACCTGCTTTTGTGGTCGAAGTTGCCAAACACTTGGCAAGTATTCGAGGTCAATCGGTAGAAGAAGTAGCTAAGCTCTCAAGTGATAACTTTAACCGTCTTTTTAAGTTATAAATCGTTTTTATTTTGATTACATTTGAGTAAAAAAAAGCCCAAACATTGGTTTGGGCTCAAGGATTGGCTCAGGGGTTGAGCCGTGCGCTATAAGATAAAAACAAAAATAAACTAGGTTTGTAATACCATTTACTAACACCTTAGCAACAAAAACCTTACTTCGTGCTAAGCTTGTCCAATTAAGTTTAGTGTAAGTTTTTCAAATAGCTAATGTTTTGTTGTTTATTTATATTCGTATTTAAATACAATGACTTGGTGGCTTTTAAAGTGTAATTGGTTACTCTTTAGCTTGTATTTGTCATAGCAATTGATGCAGTTTTATATATACCCATGTTACCTCAAGAAGCAGGATTCAGCTGGAATTAGAAACGTCTTTAGGTAAGGCATTGATTGAAGATAATGGTTGTTCCCTTATCGAAATCAATAACGTAGCATAAAGCGTTTCTAAACCCGTCCTACGGAGATGTCTGAGCAAATCATGCGCTTCGTTGTCTCTCTTTTTAAGGGAACAACCCTTAATAAAAAGAGGCGCCTCGATCATGAATCGCACAGGCATCCTGAAACTCGCATCTTGAAGTATCATGGGTATAGGTTTAGTCCCACGTCAGAGCAAGTTAAATCAGCCGTAGTAAATGTTTATATTATTTCTCGGGTTATCGCATGTTTATTAGGCAATAAAGCTAGGCTTTCCTCGGCAAAACCGACCCCAGCTTCAGTATAAAAGTTAAAAACTTTATCAATACCGAATGCTTCTAGTTGTTTACGTTCATCATCGTAACGAGCCACAGCGGCAATTTTTCCTTTATAATTTGCTGTTCTTAATTGCGTAGTAATATTGATAATATCTTGTACTGAAGGTAGCGCTAATAACACAAGTTCAAGTTTTGATAGATCAATACTTTCCCAAAAATAGATATCTTCTGCATCACCGTAATAAGCTTCCATTCCTTTGTTGTTTAACCAAGTTATTTTTTCTTTATCAGCATCTAAACCCCATGCTGGGTTAGTTCCATAGCTATTAATTGCTTGGTAAGCGCCCATGCCAACCCGTCCCATGCCAATTATAACAATAGGCCGTTGGCAAGGTTGACAAAAGTTATCTTCTTCGAGTTTGGTTTGTCGCTCAAAACGAGATAAAGCCCCTCTATGTTTAGTAAACAATGTATGGGCAAATCGATAAATGATATTGGTTAAAATAAATGAGATAGCCATGCTTAATGCAAGGATCACTAACCAATCATTACTGAGCCAGCCAGAGCTTACGCTTAACGCGCCAACAATTAAGCCAAATTCACTAAAGTTACTCAAAGATAGGGCACTTAAGAAAGCAGTACGGCAACGTATTTTTAATAGGGTAAAAATACCGTAGAACATTATAAACTTAATAGGGATCAATAATATCAATAATGTAGCTAAACCTAACATCTCCAAGGTTGGTAAGGCTGTAAAACCGATAGAAAGAAAGAAGCCGATTAAAAATATATCTTTAAAGTTCATCAACGCTTTATTGATTTCAGTCGCTTTAACATGAGAAGCTAAAAACATACCAACAAGTAATGCTCCTAAGTCACCTTTAATATTGACCAACTCAAATAATTCATAGCTACCTAGCGCGAGAAAGAAGCCCATTAAAGTAATTAGCTCACCATGGCCAACATGATGAATAAGTCGATTAATTAAGGGTTTAATTAAAAATAAGCCGAGTAATGCAAATGCCCAGACTGACGGTATTTTACCTGTAGCAGCAACTAAAAAAGTAACCGCGATAATATCTTGAATTACCAGAATACTGACGGCTAACTTGCCATGGCGAGTACGCATCTCTCCATTTTCTTCTAACAGTTTTATCACACAAACAGTACTACTAAAGCTCAAGGCAAAAGCAATCAATGCAGCAGTCATTAAATCTAAATCACTAAAGTAGCTCACTGATACTAAGGCGAGTAATTTAATAAACGTTAAGGTGACAACAATCCAAAGTAAGGTATGTAAAGAGCAGCCGAACCAAACTTCTGTTTTGAATAGGTTTTTCACGTTAAGTTTTAAACCGATGGTAAATAACATGATGGTAATACCTAAGTCACTTAATACGCTTAAGCTCTCGTCTGCTTGATAACCTGCGATGTTTAAGATGAACCCTGCCGCAAGGAAACCAATAGAAGGGGGCAGTGAGATTGTTTTTGCAACTAAGCCGCAGATGAAAGCGAAAAGTATCCAGATAAAGTCCATAGTATTGCTCTAGTTTGCGTTGATTTACTAAGTAGAAATATTTCGAGTGTTTTTGAAAATTCTGCACTTTAATTGGTAACGGGTATATATCTTGACAACGATACATCTAACCAATGTATTTCCCGGTGAAAGCGAGAGAAAGTACTCAAGGCACAAATGTAAGTTTACCTTAAAAACAACCGGTTAGACTAGCTTGATTTAACCCTTTGTGACAATTTAGTCTACATTACTCTTCTAACCACTTATCAATCTCACTATACATAAAATCACGGATGATGGGCTGTGCTTTTGCATTGGGGTGTAAATTATCATTCAGCATTAGTGAAGGATCAACGGCAACGTCTGTCATAAAATAAGACATAAGGTGAGCTCCCGTTTCTGTTGCAACTTTGTTATAACTGTCAGTAAACATTTTTCGATATCTTGGACCTAAATTGGGGGGGATTTGAATTTCCATTAAGGCTACTTTTGCGCCATGTTGTTGGCTTTTGGTGATGAGCTGAGTTAAATGTTTTTGTAGTAATTTTATCGGAAAACCTCTGATACCATCATTGCCGCCCAGTTCAATCAGTACATGGCTAGGTTGGTGTGCGTCAAGCCAAGCATCAATTTTCAATAAGGCATTGTCCGTAGTTTGACCACTGATAGCTGTATTTATGATGGTGACAGGCTTATTATCTTCTCTGTATTTATTTTGTAACAAATGAACCCACGCTTGTGCTTGCTCAAGTCCATAGCCAGCGCTTAAGCTGTCACCAATAAGTAAAATTCTATCATTTGCCAAGCTAGTAAATGATAGGTTTGTCAAAATTAAGATAATAATAGATTTTAGGAAACAACGAGTCATGTCAGTACTTTCTCAGTTAAATGTTATTCAAGTGTCAGGGCTTACTAAGTGTGTTAATACACTTGAAGGAAGCCTTACTATCCTTAGCGATATAAACTTTTCTGTCAAGTCGGGAGAGTCGGTGGCTATTGTGGGTGCTTCAGGCTCAGGTAAATCTACGTTATTAAGTTTATTAGCTGGGCTAGATGTTGCTAGCCAAGGTGACGTTCATCTTGATGGTGAAGCCTTAAGTACACTTGATGAAGAAGATCGTGCTCGGGTAAGGGCAGAAAAAATTGGTTTTGTCTTCCAATCATTTATGTTGGTGCAAAGCTTAACCGCACTTGAAAATGTGATGTTACCAGCAGAGCTGGCCGGTGATCATGATGCTAAAGCACAAGCTATTGAGTTACTGGAAAAAGTTGGACTTTCACATAGGCTTGAGCATTACCCTTCACAATTGTCAGGAGGTGAGCAGCAAAGAGTAGCTATTGCTAGAGCATTCATAGGATCACCTAAAATTCTTTTTGCTGATGAACCTTCAGCCAACCTCGACAGTAAAAATGGGCACCTGATTGAAAAATTATTATTTGATTTAAATAAACAAAACGGTACTACGCTAGTGCTAGTGACTCATGATGAACAGCTAGCAAAGCAATGCCAGCGCATTATACATATTGAAGGCGGTCAACTTGAAAAAATTAGTGAAGGGGTAGCTGCCAATGTGGGTTAAGCTGGCTTTTAAGCTATTCTCACGTGAATTTAAACGTGGCGAATTAACTATTATCTTTGCTGCAATTGCACTGGCAGTACTCACAGTATTTAGTCTGTCTGCAATTACCGAAAGAATTGGTTTGAATATCGCGCAAAAAAGTAGTGATTTTATTGCCGCTGATCGCCGTTTATCTAGTAATCACGCTTTTGATCCAAAATTACAAACAAAAGCGAGTGAATTTGGGCTCAAATCTGCTCAGGTACTTTATTTTGATTCTATGTTATTCGCCAATGATGAATTGGTATTAGGCTCAGTAAAAGCAGGAACTGATACTTACCCTCTTAAAGGTAAGATTACTATTAAGGACAGTTTAACTAGCCAAGCATATGAAGTTAATACGGGACCTAAGGCTGGTTCAGTTTGGCTTAGCGAAGGTTTATTTTATACGCTTAATGTAAAAGTTGGCGATATAGTTGAATTGGGTGCGGGTGTTTTTAACATCAGTAAAGTGTTAGTGAAAGAGCCTGACGCACCATTTTTCTCTTTATCTGGTAATAAACGTGTACTATTAAGCTATAAAGATATCCCTACCACCAAGGCAGTTCAACCGGGCAGTAGAGTATTTCATCGTCTACTTTTTGCGGGTAATGAACAACAGCTGAGCGATTATTACACTTGGCTTAAGCCACAACTTAAAAATAATCAAAACTGGCAAGGGATTAAAGATAGACAATCCCCGTTGGGCAATAATTTAGACCGTGCAGAGCGGTTTTTATTACTCGCGGGTCTATTTGGCATTATGTTAGCCGCGGTTGCTATGGCTGTTTCAGCGAAACGTTATTGTGAGAGACAATATGATCCTGTCGCAATGATGAAAACACTCGGTGGTAGTCGTAAAGTTATTCGCAATATTTTTCTTTTGCACCTAAGTTTAGTGACAGGTTTTTCTATTATTGCCGGTTTACTGATGGGCTTTGTTCTGCAAACTATTGGTGCGGATTATTTGGCAACATTTATGGGCACCGAATTACCACAAGCAGGGATTCGTCCTTGGTTATTGTCTAGCTTTATTGGACTTATTTGTGCGTTAATGTTTTCCCTCAAACCGCTATTAGATTTATTTGATATTCCGCCACTTCGTGTTTTACGTCGCAACTTAGGGGATACTTTAGCACTGAGCAGGCTTCATCTTGCGCTCTCATTTATGACAATTTTTGTTTTAATGTGGTTATTTAGCGGCGAGATTGTTACCACCTTAATTTTATTCGCATCGACTTTATTAGTGATAACCATTTTATTTGGAATATCTCGATTATTATTTGCTGCTGGCCGAAAATTAGGACTTAGACCTGGATCTAGTTGGTCTTTAGCGATAGCAACATTACAAAAAAGAGCCAATGCCAATGCTATCCAACTGATCAGTTTCGCTTTAGCAATTAAGCTAATGCTATTTTTAGTTGTTTTAAAAAATGACATCATTACAGACTGGCAAATGCAAGTTCCACCAGATGCACCTAATATGTTTATTATTAATATTAGCGAGCAAGAAGTAGATCCGATTACGCAGTTTTTTACCGATAACAATATTGCCCATGAAGCTTTTTATCCTGTTTTTAGCGGACGAGTTGATGCGGTTAATGGTGAAGAATTTGCTCGAAGCGTTTCAAAACAAGAAGGTGAAGAAAAAGATGGGGAAACTAGGGAAGGGGTCAACAGAGAGCCTAACTTAACTTGGCTAGAGTCGTTACCTGAAGGCAATGAAATAACGTCAGGAGAATGGTTCAGTGGTGGTGAGGAGATTGAAGTGTCCGTTTTTGACGGATGGCAAGAAACACTTAGTCTAAAGCTGGGGGATACCATAACACTTTTAGTTAATGAACAACCAATAGAGGCTAAGGTTACTAGTTTCAGGAGTGTTGACTGGGGAACGCTAAAACCTAATTTTGTTATGATTTTAAGCCCCAATATGGCTGGCAAGGTACCGGTAACCTATTTTAGTGCCGCGAAATTGCAAGATAAACACACCAAAGATATCAGCCATTTATTACAACGTTACCCAACGGTAAGTATGATTGATATCAAGTCTCAAATAGAGCAAGCGCAATCGATTATTGCGCAAGTCTCATTAGCTATTGGCTTTGTGTTATCGATTGTGTTGATAAGTGGCGCTCTGGTGTTAATTTCACAGGTGCAAGCAAGTTTGGCAGAACGTATGCAAGAAGTGGTGATATTACGTACTTTAGGTGCTAAAGGTCGACTGATTAAACTCGCAACGCTTTATGAATTCATGCTGTTGGGAGCAATTGCTGGCCTAGTTGCAGCAATAGTAAGCGATGTGGCTTTACTGGTAATTCAACAACAACTCTTTAATGTTGAAGGCCGAATGCATCCTTATATTTGGTTGTTAGGACCGTCAAGTGGAGCTATTTTCGTTTCTGCTATTGGTTATTTTATGGTGGCAAGAACCATGAGACAAAATACCCAAGGCCTATAAGAAAGATTGCTTAATCTAGGTAATAAATGCTCCCAGCTGATTGCTGAGGGCATTAACAGCTTGTGAGTGCATAACTAATTGATTGCTTGGGCTTAAGCATTAGTAAACTAGTGTAATTAAGCTATATGAGGTATATTGAACCGATAAAAAGTTAAGGAATAATGTTCATGGTTTCAAGTTCAAATCATAGCTCAATAGCGAAAGCTTTTGTGACGGTTGCTGCTATTTTTATCATTTTCGCGGGTATTAAAACTGCGGCTAACATCTTGGTGCCATTTTTACTTTCCGTATTTATTGCCATCATCTGTAACCCATTAATCAATAAAGCAAGTGAATTTAAAATACCTAAAGCTATTTCTATCATCTCTGTTATCGTTGTCTTTGTTACTATGGCTGTTTTTCTTACGGGCTTAGTGGGCAGTTCTTTAAATGAACTTTCACAACACATTCCTCAATATCGCGTGCAACTCAAAGAACAATTTACTTGGCTAACTAACTTTCTTAGTAGTCACGATATTCAACTTTCTTCATCGATAGTGACGGAATATTTTGACCCAGCTGCAGCCATGGGATTAGCGGCTGAAATGTTATCAAGTTTTGGCTCTGTGATGACAAACTTGTTTCTGATTATTTTAACCGTGGTCTTTATGTTGTTTGAATCATCTACTTTTCCGCATAAATTACATTTAGCTTTAGATGATCCTCAAATGCGTTTACAGCAAATCGAAAGGTTTCTGTCTTCAGTGAACCATTATATTGCTATTAAAACACTGGTCAGTATTGCCACGGGTTGTATTGTGTCACTGATGTTATGGGGTTTTGGTTTAGACTTCTTTTTACTCTGGGGGGTGTTAGCTTTTCTGCTTAATTACATTCCAAATATCGGCTCTATTATTGCCGCAGTGCCACCAATGACGCTCGCTATACTACAATTAGGTATAGGGGAAGCTGGCGCTATCGGTTTAGGTTTTGTGTTAATAAATATGGTGATGGGCAATATTATTGAGCCGAGATATCTTGGAAAGGGTTTAGGGCTATCTACGTTAGTCGTTTTTTTATCTTTGATTTTTTGGGGCTGGTTACTGGGAACTGTTGGTATGTTATTAAGTGTGCCACTGACCATGATATTAAAGATAGGGTTAGAGAGTTCACCAGAAGGTCGTTGGTTAGCGGTAATGCTAAGTGATGAAGTTGAGTTGGTTGATAAAACCGAGCAAGCATTGCTTGAATAATAATTAGATTAATACGTTACTAGGCTAACATTCTACAGAGTGGGGTTAGTCGTTTTAAGTTCACTGAGTGCTGTGATCCTGTTTCAGTATGCCATTAATACGCTCTGCCAGTGCATTTTGGTAACCATCAGTCATTGAAGGGGGTATACCACTTTCATTCAGCATAGTTTGATATACCTGTGAGCAATACTGTAATCCTCTATCGGAGTGATGAATATCACTGCACTGGTATTGACGGTTAGCTACTGTCATATCTAACGCTTTAACCACGTCCGTTGCCTTCATTTTATCACTGACAAAGATCTCTTCTGGCTTTTTGCTCCTTGGCTATATACTTTTTTCGACAGCCAGCTCCGTGCTCAGCATCCAAGATATTAACGACTTCACTAAGCAATAGATTACGTTATCGCTCATCTTCGGTGATTGAGTCCAATCCATCTTACCGTGTTTTCTTAACCATGTAAGCACGATTGAACGACCTTGAATACCATAGATACTTTGAGCTTGTTTATAAGTCATGTCGTCTTTTTCTACAGCGTCAACAACTTGAATTTAAAGCCTAGTGAATAATCTCGTTGTGTTCGTTTAGCATAGGTAGTGCTTGAGCTGTTCATAATAAGGTCCTAAGTGTGTAAACACAATTCAGGATGAGACACATGACAGGTTTTCTAAGCCAAGTCAGCACCTCTTTCGGGGGAATATTACCGTATATCGCCCATTGACTATTTCATAGAAATAACATGAAGAATAACTGCTTGATGTAAAATACCTGTGAGCCGCTATAGTTAGGGAATAACTTTGTAATTTATGTAAAACAAGGGAATATATATGTTTACTACACCGATAAGGTTATTTTTACTCACTAGTATGCTGTTAGGTGCGGTTGCTTGTAATAGCGACAAAAAGCTTAAAGAGCCTGAACAACCTGAGGCAATTGCTAATTTAGCTCCGAGTGTTGTCATCAATAGTGAATTAGAAGTTGTTGAAGGACAAACTTTACCTTTGGATGGCAGCGAAAGTACAGATCCTGAAAAAGAAACTTTGACTTATCAATGGTCACAGATTTCAGGTGTGTCTATAGCGCTTAAAGGTAGTGATAAGGCCGAGAGCAGTTTTATTGCTACTGAAGTGGATAAGGATGAAACTGTAGGAATACAGCTAACAGCGACTGATCCACAAGGCAATTCATCAATGGCTTTATTTGAAATAACGATTAAAAATAGAGTTGAGATCAGCGAGATTGCCTTTGTAGATAACAACCTATCTGAATGTGTAAAAGCCTTGAACGTAGAGTTTGCTGACCAAATTACCGAGCTAACTTGTATTGGTAAAGGAATTGTTGATGCTGATGAAGTTGCAATGTTAAAAAACTTAGTTCTATTAGATTTGACTAATAATGAGCTAAAAACGATCGATATAAGTAAAAACAAGGAATTACGTCATCTTTGGTTGGATCATAATGGGTTGGCTGTAATTGATGTCACACAGAATAAGCTGTTAGAAACTATTTGGTTGTATTTTACTGAGATAAGCGAAATTGATGTTTCACAAAATCAGCTGTTACAGTCGCTTACTTTAAGTGGTAAAAATCTTATATCATTAAACATAGAAAAAAATGTAGAACTAGTTCATTTATACATAAGCTTTACATCAATTAGTACAGTAGATCTATATAACAATGCAAAATTAGTCAGCTTAAGAGCGGAGGATACACCATTAACTTCTATTGATATATCAAATAATAAATTGTTAGAAGTGTTTTCTACTAGCATTAATGAATTAACATCTCTCGACCTAAGTCAAAATTTGAAATTAAAACAATTGCACTTATGGAAAAATAAACTCACTTCTATCGACGTTTCCGAAAATGTAGAACTGACTTATCTACTTATATCGGATAACCAATTATCTTCGATTGATGTTTATCAAAATACAAAACTGATATTTTTGACGCTATCAAAAAATATACTGTCAACAATTAATGTTTCTCAAAATACAGAGTTAATGACTTTAGATTTATGGCGGAATAATTTTACCAATTTAGATGTTGGTATGAATACTAAATTAAGTAAATTAGTCATACGTGAGAACCCGTCTTTTAGTTGTACAAATATAGAGATTATAACCGAGCAATTTCCTGAGATTGAGTTTTTATATGATACAAGTTGCCAGAATCCATAACTAGTCAATGTACTTATACCAAGTTGATTAAGTTCTTTCTCACTCAGCGAGAATTAAAAGGCTTATAGGCAAGGCATTGATTGTAGATAATGGTTATTCAGGAGAATATGCTCCTGCATTCTCTAATAAGCTGCATCCATGCAGCGTCCTTATCAA
>MAAF01000081.1 GCA_002163005.1 Colwellia psychrerythraea
AAGAGTATGAAAATAGTCATATTAAGCTTACAGTTCGGTCAAATGCGATTGATCTAGCAAGATTGAAAAAGCGAATGTTGAGCGTATAAAAAGTTAAGAGTGATCAGCAACGTGTGGTATTAGAATGTTCAGGAAACTAGGAACTTACTACTGTCCTGACACATTGAGCTACATTTATTGCTGCAGCGCTAGAGGGGGAGGTTTATATTGCCAACAATCGCGCCCTTTATATTTAACACCGATCAGGAACTTGAACTTTACCGACGTTAGTTCAATGTTCTTGTTGGAAGGAAATGTCTAAACTTATCATTAGCTCTGTATATTAGCGAACTGTTGATACCATTCAACTTCGCTTATTAAATCTTTCGTCGATTCTAATTGGTCAATAAAAGTTAACCCGTTCAAATGGTCAAATTCATGTTGGAAAATACGGGCAATAAACCCCGTTAATTCTTTTTGCTGCTCATTACCTTGTTGGTCAAAATAACGTACCGAGATCTGACTGTGCCTTGGCACTAAACCGCGCATACTAGGCACACTTAAACAACCTTCCCAGCCTTTTATTCTATCACTAGAATAATGCAATATTTCAGGGTTAATGATCGCTGTTGGTGGCATTAATGGCGCGTCGGGATAACGTGCATTGGGTTTAGAGCACATAATAAAAATGCGCACACTGTGATGTATTTGTGGCGCAGCAATACCTACACCACCAGCTTCTGATACGGCCAACATCATTTGATTAATTAATTGTTGGCATTCGTCGGCAAGTATATTTTCAACCTCAGCCGCTCTTTGCCTTAATATCGCATGACCTAATTGAGCAATGGAATAGGTATTACTTTTAGTTTGATTCATTTTGCTTTAGTCTTTTGTTTTAATCGTCACTTTAATATATTTACTATCGCCCGCCAATCACTTTTGCAGGTAGATACCCCCTAAAACCAGTGGCATAATTTTTCCACGGTACTGCAGAACATTGTATAAGTGCTGGTAAATTAATTCTAGTGTTCATAGCGGCTAGTCTGTTATCAATGAATATACTCACTTTACTGAAGGCTGATAAACTATTATCGGAGGTTAGAACAACATTGATTGATAAATAGTTGGATTATTATGAGCTTAGAATTTATTATTACGCACATATAGTTGAAAGATACTAAGCGAAGCTCATAACTAAAGTTAAATGAGCTGGCGGCATACATCAAACGGTGATTGTTCGCCATTTGAGGAACAGATCAAAGACTTAGTGCAATTATTATTTTATTCTCTAACCAATTTTTTTTATTTGTATATATTCGGAGCTGTAGTCATGGAAAAAAAGTTTCTATTGAGCTTACTTTTTATTTCTCATTTATCTTTTGCTGATCATGATGAAATTGAAGATTTAGACTTTGAATCCCTTTTAGCCACTGACGTACAAATAACCTCAGTAATGAAGAGGACCAACAAAGCCTCAACAACGCCTGCTTCTGTTTATGTTATTTCTAATACTCAAATGCTCAATGCTGGCGTTACCTCAGTTGCACAAGCATTAACCTTAGCACCAGGCATGCAAGTTAGAAAAATTGATAACAACAAATGGGCAATAGGCATTAGAAACTCTGCTGGACGATATACCTCAAAATTACTTGTTATGATTGATGGACAGAGCATCTATAACCCTTCGTTTGCTGGGGTGTACTGGGAAGCGTTAAATATACCCATTTATGACATCGAGCGAATTGAAGTGATAAAAGGCCAAGGTGGCCTCTTATGGGGAAGTAATGCGACCAACGGCGTAGTAAATATTATCACGAAACTATCTAACGATACTCGTTCAACCAAAATATCACTTAAAACCGGCACAACACTCGATTACGAAATGAGTATCAGAGTTGGTGGCGATTTAAATATTGCTGAAAATAGCAGCTATCGGTTTTATATTAATAGCCAGGCTAATGATAAATCTGATATCAGCCGTCAATGGACGCCTCAAGATGAGGGTGAAAAAGATTCTTTTGGTGCGCGATTTGATGTCGCCTTTAATAGCGACACTTCTCTACTCGTTCAAGGCGATTATACCGAAGTAAAAATGGGTCAAACATTGGAATTACCCCATCCTACAACATTTACTGGTTCCGAAGTCATTCAACCACATAACCGAAAACACACTTTATTAATGTTACGTTTGGAAAATCGACTTTCCGATAGTGCTAACCAAACGTTACAAACCTCATACGCTAAGCAAATGGGTGAGCAACCCCACTACATGGAAAAATTCCAAAATTACGATATTGATTACCAAATAAATATGCTGTTGGGTTTGGCTCAACTAGACATTGGTGCAAACTACCATTACAACACAACTCCTTTTGTCGGCAGTGAGTACTTAAGTAGCGAAAATGATACCGATAATATTAAAAAATACGGTGGTTTTGCTCAAGTAAGTTTTGCACTCATTGAAAACGAATTAGATCTCATCATAGGTGACAAGTCTGAGCATAATAATTTAACGGGTTGGGAACATCAGCCGTCGATACGTTTTGCTTGGCGTGCCGATAACTCACAATTTTTATGGGCTTCTTTCTCTCAAGGTATCCGTACGCCCTCGTTAATTGAATACGATTACAATACACAAGTTAATGGTTTTGAAATTAAATCAATTTTTGAAACGGGGAATGATCTTGTTGACAATACACGTATAAAAACATTTTTGCGTGGTAGCAACCAACTAAAATCAGAAAGAATAGACGCTACTGAAGTTGGTTACCGGTTACAACAAAATACATGGAATGCAGATATATCACTCTTTTACTCTGAAGCAAAAAATACGCTTTCCATTTCACCTACCGTAGATCCTTTACTTGTTCCATCAATAATCACATTGTTACAAATGGGTGACTTAAATGGTTTTTCTCAATATATTCAAAACCAAACCGTAAATTTTAATTTTAATTCTGATAGTAAACAAAGAACCTATGGCGCAGATCTTATTCTTAATTGGCAAGTCAATGCATCGGCAAACATGACTTTCGGCTTTAACTATGCAACGCAAGAACAATACCGTGTAAACAATGACTTGCTAGAGTTCAATGGCCATATTAAACAAGCGTTTTTTGCGTTAAATAAAAAGATTAATGAAACGCATAATGTAATGTTTCAAAGCCGTTGGGAAGACGGAAGCATTTATAGAACAGAGGATTTTATTGCGGTTGATATGAGTTGGAACTGGCAATACGACCGTCATATAACAGTTTCACTGACCGGGAATAACTTATTAGAGCAACACCATCTAGAATATGCTCGTAGCAATGATACTTTTGATGTAGCAACATATATAGACCGCAGTTTTACCCTAGGGATGATGGTTGATTTTTAATAAGGCACAATTAATGACATACCGCGTCGTTCTTATTATTTTATTTACTGTTTGTGCATCATTTCATACTAATGCCCAAACGTCCCAGCGGGAGTATGCGCTAAAAGCCGGTTTGATGTACTATTTTGCTTTATATAGCCAAAATTCCGATTCAGTGTTAACCGATATTTCCCATTATGTTATTTGTAGTTCATCTCAGCCTTTTGTCGAGGTAGCAGAAAAAACATTAGCACACAAAAAAATTAGACAACGTGATGTAAAAGTACAATACATTCAGTCGTTACTGCCCGATAGTGAACCGTGTCACATCATCTTTTTTGATAACCAACAATCGTACTCACAATACCAAGCATCTCACAATAACAATCCAAGAAACGCAATGTTAATTGGTGACATTCCTCACTTTATAGACTTAGGCGGTCATATTAACTTCATTCGTATTGGCGGGAAAATTCGCTTTGAAATAGCCCCTGAGCAATTACAAGCTAAGGGTATTAAAGTCAGCTCGAAGGTCATTCGTTTAGGCAAAGTGAAAATGAGGAATAACTCATGATCACATTATTTAACTCACATACTGTTCGAAATAAATTTTTATTAATTTTGATGTTTATTGCCGTTCTATCGGCCTCAGTGACCGCCGGTGTATTAATTTACTACGAATCTATTGATGCTGAGAAGTATCAACAAGATAAATTAGTATTAATGTCATCTATAATTTCGCCCAGCTTAACTGCTGCGATAGTATTTAATGATATCGATACTATTAATGAATTAATCATACCAACGGTAAAAACTGAAGGTGTATTTGCCACCTATATTTATAATAATCAAGGTAAATTAATTACAAAATTTCATAGAGACAATCTTGATATTAAGCACCTACAAGATGAATATAAAGTAGAAACCCCATTAGTTATCGGGGGGGAAATTCAGGGAACATTAATATTCTATGCTGACAGATCAGTCATTGATAACAAAATGTCATTTTATAGAAAACTTGTTGCACAGCTACTTATTGGCACACTTTTCATCAGCTTAATTTTGTCCATTATTTTAAGTAGGTTAATTACAGGCCCACTTTCACAGCTGATAAACATTGCAAAAAAAGTTAATCAAAATAACGACTATACCATTAGAGCACCTTATCACTCGGCCGATGAAGTTGGAGATTTAACTAATTGCTTTAATGCCATGTTAGATACCGTTGAAAGCCGAGAGCATGCCCTTGAATCAACCGTCATTGATAGAACAAAAGCACTGGAAGAAGCGAATAGGCGATTACACCATCAAGCGTATGAAGATATACTTTCTGGTCTACCTAATCGTCGTTCACTTTATGCATTGCTCAATAAAAATGTCGATAAAAGAAAAGAATTTTGCCTTTTATTCATTGATTTAGATGGCTTTAAGCAGGTTAATGATTCGCTAGGACATGACTACGGAGATATATTATTACAGCACGTGAGTCAACGTATTGTTAGTTGTGTTAGAGCGGATGATTTTGTTGCTCGCTTAGGCGGTGATGAATTTACTGTTGTATTAAATGCTTTGACTAATGAAACAAAAATAGACCAAATAATTAGCCATATACTTTCGTCGCTTGAGAGCGCCTTTCATTTAAAAAATGAAAATGTTTTCGCTTCTGCTAGTATCGGGGTAACGCTATATCCTCGCGATGGCCACAATGTAGATACATTAATAAAAAATGCTGACCAAGCTATGTATGAATCTAAACGTAGAGGAAAAAACAGATCTCACTATTTCAACCAAGAAATGTCCCAGCAATTAATCAATAAAAAAGAAAAAATATCTGACTTACGTAAGGCATTAACAAATAAAGAGTTTACTATTTATTATCAACCGATACTCAATTTGAAAAATAATGAAGTTGATAAAGCCGAAGCACTTATTCGTTGGCGACACCCAACGAAAGGATTAATATTACCTGATGATTTTCTCGATACGATTGAAGAAGAAGGCTTTATGGATGAACTAGGCTATTGGGTTGCAAACCAAGTATTAACAGATAGATTGAAATGGCAGCAGTTAACGTTAGCACGCATGGAAGTAAGCATTAACATTTCGCCTTCTCAATTTAAATCGAAAAATAGCTTGCTGCAAAAATGGCTCGATGCATTTGAAACAATTGCGCTACCAGCTAACGCGATTGCCTTTGAAATAACAGAACACTCGTTAGTTCACGATCATCATAAGGTGGGGGCGGTACTCAATGATATTCGCAGTAAAGGTATTCGTATTGCCATTGACGACTTTGGCGTTGGTTATTCATCTCTGTCATATTTACAACAGCTAAATTTAGATACTCTCAAAATTGATCGCTCATTCATCGAAAAATTAACAAGTGACAAGCGAAGTTACGGGCTTTGTAAGGGCATAGTAACCATAGCCAAAGAGCTTAACTTAACGATAGTTGCAGAAGGTATTGAAACTCGGGCACAACATAACCTCATCACTGAGCTTGGTTGTCATTATGGTCAAGGTTACTTGTACGGAAAACCGATGACGAGAGAGCAGTTTGAATATAAATACATCACCCAGTGCCTCTCTTCTTATGACTTACTACAAGTACAAAAATAAAAAGTTTAGCTGAATGATAACGGGTATATACCCGTTATCATTCAAGATGCAGATTTCAGAGTGCTTGAGCAATTTCAATTCAAGGCGCTGTGATGAAATAATGGTTGTTCAGGAGAATTGCTCCTGCATTCTCTACGACTTAACTAACGACAACATCTCTTGTCTTGCCGAAGCATTCTCTCTCATTTCACCCAACATTACTGATGTGGTCATTGATGAGTTTTGTTTCTCTACACCACGCATCATCATACATAAATGTTGTGCTTCAATAATGACACCTACGCCAATAGAACCCGTTATATCTTGTATAGTTAGTGCTATCTCTCTGGCTAAATTTTCTTGAATTTGCAATCGCCTTGCATACATATCAACGATTCGAGCAAATTTTGATAAGCCGAGAACTTTACCACTTGGAATATAAGCTATATGACATTTACCGATGAATGGGAGTAGATGATGTTCACACATCGAGTATAATTCGATATTTTTCACCACAACCATTTCATCTGCATCAGACTCAAATAAAGCCCCATTGACGACATCATCAATGTTTTGTTGATACCCTTGCGTTAAAAACTCCATTGCTTTTGCTGCACGTTTAGGGGTATCTAATAGGCCATCTCTGTTAATGTCCTCACCAATTGTTGAAATGATTTCTCGATAGTTGCTTTCTATGCTCACTGATTTATTCCTAGTGCTAATTAATTATTATTTGATCAGATCGTTACAGTAGACCATGTGTTTTCAAAATAGAATCATAAACACCATTTTTCTTTATTTTCTCCAATCCTTTATTAAAATCAGCAATAATATTTTTATTTTTAGAGTTTTTTAAGCCACTAGTAATATGTAATGTATTACTCGATAGTGAATTAGTTGAAAATGAAATTTTATCTTTGAGCTTGGGTGCTTCATTTTTTATCAGTGCACGCGCTACTATTTCATCACCTAAGGCTAGGTCTAAACGATTGTGAGACAACTTTTTAAGGTTATAAATAAGTTTGCTGGTTTCAGGTTTCTTGAAATTAGTCGCTCGCCTAAATTCATCACCGTAACCGTAATCACGAATTATTCCGACGGTTTTTCCATGCAAGCTATCTAAGCCATCGAACTCGAATGAATCCCCAGTGCGTTTTATAAATTTTATATTATTGACTAGGTAATCATCGCTGTAATTCAAGAAAGTGCTTCGCTTTTTAGTCCACCAAGTACCAACCAGAATATCAACACTTCCTTCTTTAACAGCATTTATAGACCTTGTCCACGGGGCGAATGTCATTTCTACTTCATGTCCTTGTTCTTTAAATGCAGCCCGTACTATTTGTAATGCAATACCTTGGCCTTGAAGGTCTGGGGAGAGGAACGGTGCCCAATCATCACCTATGGCCGTTATTTTTTCAGCATAAGTCACACCTGAAAAAGCAAGTGAAAGGGTAAAAACTGTTGATAGTAGACGTTTCATATTTTAAATCTCTGTAGTTGTAAAGTTATTTGTTGGTGTCATTCTGACTGCCGAGTACATGAGGTTTCTGTGTTCATAGTTCCTCGAGTGCTCTGATCAGGAATAGGTAACTGTCGTTCTATGAGGTGTTTAACGATTCCATTTTCTTTTATTAACAATAAAACCACCGCCAACCGAATAGTAAATTTGGCTAAGTAATAATTCCTCACCGTTATAGGCTCTCAACTCCATCGCATTCGCATGGTCAGGTAACGTTTGAGGCCCATGAAAGGTAATGGCATTTTTTCTTGGAAAACTACTGTCATGTACACCGAGTAATGATAAACGCTGGGTAGTTTCAACCTGCAATAGGAATGAATCTATAATTTCAGGATCAATTGTTTCCGGTTCGAAACCAGCCAATCCCAAGAGCACTGCCTTGCAGCTACCATGACTAATGTCAGTTTGTGCCAGAGAACCAAATATTTCAGTTTTCACGTGACTTACACGGTCTAATACCTGTTTTTGCTGCAGCAATTTGCTAAAACGAAACGCTGCTCTCATTGGGCCAACGGTGTGGGAGCTGGATGGATCAATTCCTATACTAACCATGTCAAAAGCACTAATCATAAAACTCCCTTGCAACCTTGATTTAAGTTTGAACCACGCGACACCTAGTTGAGTTTAGTGCCGCGCAATTACTAATATGATGATGTTGTAGAGCAAAAATATTTATTCACCGCATCACCTATAACCCGTTATCATTCAAGATGCATGTTTCAGAGTGCTTGAGCAATTTCAATTGCCACTGAAGTCTTGCACTTTGGTTGATAATGGTTATATATGATTAAAACTTAACATCGAAGTTGTAACGCATACCAACGGTTAGCTGGTCGCTATCGCTAACGGCTAGATTAACGTCGTCATTGTCATATTCGTTATGCTGGTATTCAATAAATAAGCGGAAATCTTTGCTGCCTTGCCATTCAAGCGTTGTATTAAAGCGTGCAACATCTTTCGAACTGGCTTCAGCTTGCTCATCATCAAATTGTGATGCACCAAACAATATCTTATATTGGCTATTGATTGCATAGGTCGCTACGACATCAATTGTCGTAATATCGCCATCAACTACATCGCGTGAAAAACCACCATAAGCGGCGGCAAAATACCAATCGCCAATACTTTTAGACGCTGTTACAGCAATGCTATTTTCATCGGCACCTGTAAAGTCTCTGGTTAGATAAGCAAAACCAAGCGTATAATCACTGCCTGTATAAATTGCACCAGCATTGAATAGTTCGCTGCCATCTAGATCATCGTTTTCACCAGAGAATTGTGCTTCACCTCGTACTTGCAAGTTACCAAAAGATTTACGATAAGAAACTAATTCCTGCTTACGGAATACACCGACATCATCATAAGCTAAGGGTGTATTAGTACGGTTAAATATATCAACCACTCCCATTACTGCATAACTAGTAGTGTCTTGTTTACCAATAGCAACTCGTCCAAAGTCACCTTTTATACCAACATAAGCTTTGCGGGCGTCACCAAAATGAGCATCACCTTGGATTTGGATTTTAAATTCACCTCTGGCAAAGCCAGTCATGCCATTACTTAATTTATGCTCAGCAGTAAAGCCTATACGTGAAAGTGCGTCGCCTACATCCCAGCTATCGTTGTCATCGGTGCTAGTTACGCCAAAAGTAGGTCGCAACGTACCATAGAAGCTCATATCAGTATTCGATTCTTGCTCTGCTGTAGCTACTTTGCCTTGTTCTAACTGTGCTAACCGTGTTTTAATTTCATTGAACTGACGTTGTAATTCAGCTTCAGTTACGTCATCAGCAGCTTGTGCGGCGAAAACAGGTAACGCTAACGCTAAAGGAAGTAATACTGACTTTAATCTCGTGTGTTTCATGCTATTCCCTTGTACTTATTGTTGAGTTGTTATAATTATTCAAGAAGGTGAGGGTTGACTAAATGGAAATTTAATCGCCAATCTTCCTGTTTTGCTTGATGGTTTATACACCAGCAAGCAAAACACTAACGGTACGATGTAAACCCACGATAAATAACATGTGCAAAGTTGTAAACGAGGTATGCTAACGCATTTACAAGCCGCCTTTGTGACTTGACGGGATGAAATATATCGATAGACTTAGCTAAAATAATAAGAAGAAGAATAATTAGGGGACACTAACAATGCTATCTGACACTAAGATTTTAATAGTTGATGATGATGAGTTGACTCGTCAGGTTTTGAGTAGTTATTTTGAAAATGAAGGTTATGACGTTTTATGTGCAACTACTGCTGAAGAGGCTGAAGAGTTATTGGTACTTGGCACAGTAGATCTCATTTTACTTGATATTCGAATGCCTGGTAAAGATGGCCTGACTTTAACCAGAGAGCTACGCGTAAATAACGAGGTTGGCATTATTTTAGTCACAGGGAGTCAGGACGAAGTTGACCGTCTGATCGGACTCGAATGTGGCGCAGATGAATATGTAACCAAACCTTTTAATCCTCGTGAAATCTTGGCTAGGGCGAAAAATCTTATTCGCCGAGTCAGATTATGTCAACAAGTGAAGTCATCGAATAATGATGACTATATTTTGAAGGCATTTGATCGTTGGAAACTGAACCCAGTTAGACGTCAACTTATCGATGAAGAACAAACAACAGTGCAATTAACCGAGGGTGAATTTCAATTACTGAAATGTCTGATGGACCATGTTGGCCAAATTATGAGCAGAGACCAAATCCTTGATCAGATCCGTAACCGAGAATGGGTACCAACGGATCGCACCGTTGATGTATTAATCGGTCGATTGCGTCGTAAGCTTGGTGATGACTCTACCAATCCACGCTTAATCTTGACTGTGCATGGCGCAGGTTATTTATTCACACCAAAACTTGTTGATGTCGTATGAAACCATCCTGGTTAGCTCATTGTTTGTTAATAATAATGGGCTTAATGATGGTAGTTCATTCGTCCAAAGGTCAAGCAAGAGAGCTCATTGCATGTGGTCATCCTTATTATCCACCAGTTTCTTGGGTACACCAACAACAATTAATTGGTGTTGCCCCTGCGGTAGTTAAACTAATTTTCGGCGAACTTGGTTACCAAGTTAGGTTAGATACTATAGGTAATTGGAAACGCTGTTTATCGGAAGTTAAAACAGGGCATGCAGATATAGTGGTTGCTGCCTATCGGATAGCCAGCCGTGAGCCTGATTTTGACTTTAGTGAACAACATATTGTTGATGATCCCATCGGTATTTACGTCAACCCGAATAATAGTAAAATTTATCATTCACTCAATGATTTAAAAGGAAAAACCGTGGGCTTACTATTTGGTGATAGTTTCGGTGATAGTTTAGATAAATTTATAGAAAAAAATAATCAAATCGAATATGTCTCTAAAGGAAAACAAAACTTAGACAAATTGGCTCTCGGAAGAATTGATTTTATGCCATTAGGCATTGTTAGTGGCAAGTTACAAACGCAAAAGTTTGGATATAGTAAACAAATTATAGCAGCGCCATTTAGTTTAGAAACCGAATACTATTATCTGGCACTAGGCTCTCACAGTGAGCTTAGTCAGCATCTGCCATATATTAATCAACGCCTAAGTGAGTTGCATAAAAATGGTAAAATACAGCAGTTAGTAACCGAATATAGTAAGATTTATCTAGAGTCTTCAACTGAAGCGAACAACCCGTGAATTTCCCTAATATACTCGGCTTACGCCGTTTGATCCGCTACCCTAAAGATCATCCATTAAGTTATCGGATGATGGTTTATACCACGCTCTATAGCTTTGTGTTTATTATGTTATCGACCGCAGTACAGATTACCTTGGATTACCGCCGAGAAATGCGCAATATCGACCAGCAGATCCAATTAATTAGTACTAGTTATATCGCCAGTTTGGCTCGTAGTATGTGGGATTTTGATCAGGCTCAGCTTGAACTACAACTCAAAGGTATTAAAGCGCTGCCAGATATCGCTAGCCTTGAACTTAAAGATCATACCAATAAAACACTTATCCGTTTGCCTGAGCAAGTTGTTGAGGACAAGGTGATGAAATCAAGCTTTGAACTCAGCATTCCTAACAAGCGGCTTGGCAATAAGGATAGGAGAAATGAACAAAGTAATAGACGCCAACTAGGTACACTCATTATTGCCACTAACCTGGCTACCATACATACTAGGTTATGGCAGACGGGCTTTAATATTTTGCTAAACCAGACTTTGCTGGTAGTGCTGATCATGTTAGTGATTATGCTCATCATACAACGGCTAATCACCCGGCATCTCGAAAGTATGGCGGGTTACAGTAAAGCTATCGGTGACGGTGAACTCGAAGCTCCCCTGACGTTAAGCCGTCGACAACCAAACTCTCCTGATGAATTGAACCAATTAGCCAATGCGCTTAATGATATGCGACTGGCGATTCGTCATGATATAAACCGACGAGAAGAAGAGCAGCAGGCATTACGCTATAATCGCGATCAGCTGCAACAAATGGTAGAACGTCGGACCATGAGTCTGCAACAAGCGAAAGAAGTCGCCGAAGAAGCTAACAAAGCCAAATCACAGTTCTTAGCGACCATGAGCCATGAAATTCGTACGCCGATGAATGGTATGCTTGGTATGATTCAACTACTGCAAAACAATGAGCTTAGCGATCCGCAGTCTCATCGTGTGAAGATATTGCATGATTCCACGGAAGCGTTGCTTGAAACCTTTGACCATGTATTGCAATTCGCTCAACTGGAAGAGGGGGGGTATGTCTGCTCTGAATCTTTTTTCTCTTTGGATGAGTTACTCCATAGTCTTATTAGCTTGATGCAACCTAAGGCGGATGAAAAACATTTGCACTTGAAGCTTGATACGCCAGTAGCGGGTGATTTTTATCATGACGCAGCAGGTAGCTTACGCCAAATCTTAACCAATCTGTTGGCTAATGCGATCAAATTTACCGATCATGGTGAAATATTGCTCCGTGTTTCTCATCTTGAACAAAGTGAGCATCAACATCGACTGCGGTTTTCAATTCAAGATAGTGGCATTGGCATTGAACCAGCATTACAGCAACACATATTTGAACGCTTCACTCAGGCCGATGAGTCGATCACCCGTCGCTTTGGTGGAACGGGCCTAGGACTTTCTATCTGCCGTCAACTAAGTCAGGAAATGGGAGGGCAGATCGGTGTAGAAAGTACCGTAGGCCAAGGGAGTACTTTTTGGGTTGAAGTGAAACTCAAAGTAGCTAAAGCGGCTGACTTTAAAGCTAAAGCAGTATTACCGGAACTGCCACCACTGAAAATTTTATTAGTGGAAGATGTTGAAATTAACCAACAGGTGGTGTTGGGTTTACTCGAACAACACCAAGTGATATTAGCTGATAATGGTCATAATGCGATAGAAACAGCCAATCGCGAGACCTTTGATATCATTTTGATGGATATGCATTTACCAGGGATAAGCGGACTCGATATTAGTGCTAAAATCCGTGAAAACGACCAATGCTGTAATTATAAAACCCCGATAATAGCCTTGACCGCGAGCGTTCGCCCCGACGATATTCAAGACTATTTCAATGCTGGATTACAAGATGTTGTCGCTAAACCTGTGAAGCAACAACTGTTAATAGAGGCTATAGAACGTGCACTCGATCCACAACAACCCAAACTATCTAAGGTTATTCAGCAGATAGATACCAAAAGTGATTCGCCGTTGCTTGACCTGTCAATGATCGAAACGCATCTACAAATTTTAGGTCCGGCTAAATTAGCAAAACTCATGAAAAGCTTTTGTAAAACTCAACAGCAACTTTGGCCCGCATTGAAACAAAGCCTAGCGAGTGACGATCATTATGAGGTGGAGCACCAAGCCCATGAGCTCGCAGGTGCCTGCGATATGTTAGGCTTTTCACAAGCCAGTAAACTATTACGTCAACTTGAGCAGAATGCTAAAAAGGGCACTATTAAGCAAGTTTCACAACTGCTTTTACAATTGGATCCTATTATGGAGCAGAGTTTAGCTAAGGCTGCAACTTACTGTAGTTGAACCTCAAAAAAACACGCCAAACCTTAAATTAGGAACAGATTGAACTAGGTTGAAATTATGTTTATCCATAGTTTCACCCTAGTTCAATGATAGTTTATACAACAAAAATCAAAATACTTTAGCTGCCCGTTCCCGCTACAAGCCGCATACACAAACACTTTTAATCAAAAACTTCCATTATTCAACAGTGCATGTAACACCGCAGATGATTCTGTTTACATCTTTATACAAGTTGTTAATTCTGAGTTTACATCTAGCCTTTAGTGTTATCAGGGTGGTGAGCAATAGCTCAAATCTTTTGAACTATTACTCATTACCTGATAACTCAACAGGAGTAAAAAATGACTGAAAATAATATAATAAAACCCAGTTTCTTTATGGCAATACTGCCGATAATATTGACACTGACAATTCTAGGCATTCAATTATTCTATTACGGCGACTTTACGCCACATATTCCTCTCGCTATTGGGATCGCGATTACAGCCACTTTGGGATGGTTTCGTGGTTATCGCTGGGATGATATGGAAAAAGGAGTGATGCACGTTATTCGTGTTGGCCTTCCATCAATTGCTATTCTAATGACCGTTGGTATGATCGTCGGCGTCTGGATTGCCTCTGGTACTGTACCAGCGCTTATATACTACGGATTAAAAGTATTGAATCCAGAAATATTTTTGGCTGCAGCCATGGTGTTATGTGCCGTAGTATCTGTATCTTTAGGAACCTCTTGGGGTACAACAGGTACCGTAGGCCTTGCCTTGATGGGTATTGGTTCTGGCTTTGATGTCCCAATGTACTGGACTGCAGGGGCTGTAGTTTCCGGCGCTTTCTTTGGTGACAAAATATCACCACTCTCTGATACTACCAATTTGGCACCTGCCGTAACGGGCGTTAATCTGTTCGATCATATTCGTAACATGTTGCCGACAACGGTACCGGCGATGATTATTGCTTTGGTCATCTATATATTTGTTGGATTTAATCTAATTGGCTCTAATGAAGTCGACTTTTCTAAAATAGAAGCTATTACTAGTGGTCTAGAAAGCAATTTTAACATCAGCTTGTTAGTATTATTACCACCATTATTAGTCATTGCGCTTGCCCTTAAAAAAATGCCGGCCCTGCCTTCGTTGTTCGCTGGCGTAGTGGCTGGTGCATTACTCGCGATATTTGTTCAGGGTACTTCATTGCATGAAATATTTAACTTTATGCAATCAGGTTATAAGATTGAAACTGGGGTTTCTGAAATTGATGGCTTGTTAAATCGCGGTGGTATTCAATCAATGACCTGGGTTATCACGTTAGTTGTCATTGCGTTAGGTTTTGGCGGCGTACTTGAACGTACCAAATGTCTGGAAACTATTATTTCGGCAATACTTAGCCGTGTTAAGACATTCTTTGGCTTACAAGCATCAGCTACGGGTGCTGCTATAGCAACCAACCTTGTTGCTGGCGACCCTTACCTTTCTATTGCATTACCGGGAAGAATGTTCGCATCCGCTTATGTTGATAAAGGTTACTCAAAATTGAACTTATCACGTGCTGTAGAAGAAGGTGGTACCTTAATCTCTCCTTTAATCCCATGGAATGCTGGTGGTGCTTTTGTAATCACTGCACTAGGTTTGGGAATTAGTGACGGTAATGTAGAAAACCTACTTTATATTCCATTAGCATTTGCGTGTTGGTTATCTCCATTAATTGGTTTGACTTATGCCGCACTAGGACGCTTTTCACCAAAAATATCTGCTGCTGAATTAGCACGATATAAACAGGAAGAAGCGGAGATGTCTGAAGATAAAACTGTGGAAGTAAGGGCAGGAGCTAAGATGTCCGCCAGTAAAGCTTATACATAATTAATTACGCCACTGCTACATAGAATTCGTAATTCAATGCGGTAGTGGCGTTAATGAAGCAATTACTCGCTTGTGTTCAAGCGAGTATTAAAATAAATCTAAAATAAAAACACGGCATGTTCAGCCGCGGAGAAAGAAAAATGTTTTACAAAAATGATCAAATAGCAGGCTTCGATGACAGTATTTGGCAAGCAATGGAGCAAGAAGACAAACGTCAACAAGATCACGTTGAACTGATCGCTTCAGAAAACTATACCAGTGCACGCGTGATGCAAGCCCAAGGCAGTCAACTGACTAACAAATATGCGGAAGGTTATCCCGGTAAACGTTATTACGGCGGC
>MAAF01000069.1 GCA_002163005.1 Colwellia psychrerythraea
ACAGATAAAACGAATACAACGTCTGCACCTATTACCTATACACCACCAAGTGAAGTGATTGACTTACCTCCTTTGCCGTCGACGGCTACTTTTCAAGTTAAAATATCAGGAAAACCCTCGGGAACAGGCCCTAATGCGCCAGAGCAGTTTTTTATTGGAGATGCCTTTGGTGTGGGCAATGGTAATCACGCTGTTGCTATGGCCAAAACCCAAGAAGTAGGGGTTACTAATGGTGGTAAAGAAACCTTTAGCAAAAGCCTTGCCGTATCAACGTCAGTAGTTGGCGCTAAAGCGAGCAATGCAGAATTAACCGCAGATACAGCACAAGCCTTATTTACCCAAGCGTACAATCGTAATCAATCTACGTCAGGGGTAAACCTTGATGAAGAAGCGGCCAATCTCTTAAAATTTCAACAAGCGTATCAAGCCGCCTCGCAAATTATTTCTACGGCGAATACCATTTTTGACACTATTTTAGCTGCGGTAAGGTAAGGAGTTTTTATGCGCGTATCAACAGCACAGTTTTACTTACAAAGCTCTCAACAAATGAGTAGCAAAACCTCAGATGTGAATGAGCAAATGGCCTATTTAACCAGTGGTAAGCGCGTCTTAACGGCTAAAGACGATGCAGTGTCTTTTGGCACATTGGCAGGTTATAAAGATGATTTAGCGAATATTGAAAAATATAAACGTAATATCAATCAAGCCGAAAGCCATAATAGTTTGCAAGAAGTTGCTTTTTCTAATGCAGAAGATATTTTAAATAATATTAAAGAGCAGATGTTACAAGCAAATAATGGCGCCATGTCTAGTGAAGATTTACAAGCTTTAGCCAAGCAGACTAGAAATAACTTAGACCAATTACTTGATTTAGCTAACAGTCAAAATGAAAACGGTGACTATATTTTCTCTGGCTATCAAACTGAACAACAGCCTTTCAGTCAACAAACTGACGGTAGTGTTTCGTATAGCGGAGACTCAGGCATTAGAGAGTTACAAATTGCCAAAAATATAAAAATCCCAACCAATCAGACGGGCGATGCTGCTTTTATGAAAGTAGATAATGCAATTGGTGATTTTAGTGTTGATTATCCTCCAAACGCTACTTTCCCGAGTGCTAATGCCTCGGGTGTTGCCATTGAAAGTGCCAACATAGTTGACAGAGGTGCTTATAACACAAGCACAGGACCACACACTTTTACTACTGACCCACTAACAAATAATTTAACGGTTACTGACGGTGGTGGCATTCCAGTTTTCCCTCTTTTTCCTGCAATCCCTGCACCTCATGTAGCGGGGCAAACAGTTTCCTTTGATGGCATTGAAGTCACCCTAAGCGGCAATCCATTGCCAGGTGAAAGTTTTACCATCAATGAAAAAGCCGATATTAGTATATTTGACACCATTAATGATGCCATAACTTGGTTGGAACAAGGCTCTGTTTCAACTAATACAGAACAACACCAGGTAGATTACAATGCCATACTCGATCAGCTCAATACTTCCACATCTCATATAACATCAAGACGTGTAGATGCGGGGGTTCGCCTGCAAGTACTTGAAAATCAAGAGAGTCGACATCTTGACTCAGAGCTAAGTATTACCACAGGAAAAGCAAATATCGAAGATTTGGATTTTGCTAAAGCCATATCACAATTTGAGCAATCTAAAATTGCCTTGCAGGCCTCACAACAAGCATTTAGCAAAGTGCAAGGTTTGACTTTATTTAATTATATATAAACAAAGGTATTGCCACTTTAAAAATATGGCACCCTTTATGCTTACTTAATATGTAAGAACAAAGTAGTAAAAATAAACAACAAAAAAATGTCACTCGGAACCAACTAAATTATTCCTGCCATTTTTTACCGTAAAAAGCAGAGGCTTGCTCTAACAAGCTTCTAATAACACAAGTAAATGTAAACATTAGGAGCACTATTATGGCTTTATCAGTAATAACCAATACCGCATCTTTAAATGCACAGCGTAATTTAACTAAATCAGGTGAAGGCTTAGCAACGTCAATGCAGCGTTTATCCTCGGGTATGCGTATCAACAGCGCCAAAGATGATGCGGCAGGTTTGCAAATATCAAACCGTATGACCTCGCAAATAAATGGCTTAGGGGTTGCGCAGCGAAATGCTAATGATGGTATTTCCATGGCGCAAACAGCGGAAGGGGCAATGCAGTCTTCTACCGACATTTTACAACGTATGCGTGAATTAGCATTGCAATCTGCCAATGGTTCAAATGCTGATTCAGATCGTCAAGCTCTACAAAAAGAAGTTTCTGCATTACAAACCGAGTTAACACGTATCGCTGAAACAACTTCTTTTGGTGGACAAAAATTACTTGATGGCTCTTTTGGTACTAAAGCATTTCAGGTTGGTGCTAATGCCAATGAAACTATTTCTATGTCACTTGGTGACATTAGTGCTGACCAAATAGGCGCCAGACAGCTTGATTTAAAAGCTGCAGAGGGTGTACCTGGTGGTTTTGGACAGAGTGTTGGTACTCTAACTGCTGGTGCGGTTGCACCAGGTAATGGTGCTACGGGTACTATTGACATTAATGGTTTAGTACCTAAAACAATTACAGTGTCGGCTAACGATAGTGCTAAAACTACAGCAGAATCAATAAATGCAGAGAAAAGTGCAACAGGTGTTACCGCGACCGCTAAAACTGGTGTTAAATTAGATACCAGCTCATTAACTGCTGGAGGTACATTTTCTTTTGATTTAAATGGTCAAACTGTATCAGCTAATGCCAGCTCTACAGATATGACATCAATGGCTGCAGCGATTAATGACAAGTCCTCTTCAACGGGCGTAACT
>MAAF01000045.1:0-4685 GCA_002163005.1 Colwellia psychrerythraea
GTTACCCATTATTTTGAGTCTAGAAGAGATAAAGCTGTTCCTTGCAGCAGCTGCTCATCCTAAATACCATGCTGCATTTTCTGTGGCTTATGGTGCAGGGCTTCGCGTTAGCGAAGTCGTTTCGCTTAAAGTCTCAGATATAGACAGTGAGCGTATGGTACTTCGCGTTGAACAAGGTAAAGGAAGCCGAGACAGGTACGCTATGTTATCTCCTGCGCTACTCGAGCATTTACGACAATGGTGGTTATTTGCTAATAAACATGGGCAAATGCACCGTGAAGGTTGGTTGTTTCCAGGGCTTAATCCGATTAATCATATGACGAGTCGTCAGCTTGCTAGAGTTTGTACAACAACGGCCAATAACGCTGGTATTAATAAAAAGGTATCGATGCATACCTTACGTCACAGTTTTGCTACACATTTACTTGAAGCACATGTTGATATACGTGTCATACAGGTATTGCTTGGGCATGCTAAATTAGGTACCACGGCTTTATATGCTCAGGTCGCAACAAACTTATTACGCAAAGTTATCAGTCCACTTGATGCTTTAGCAAACAAGGATAAGACCAAAGATAAGGACAAGTCGTGAGTCTTCACCATGACTCGTCCTCAATTAGAAATATCCGATATATTTCGACATCATGGTCAACAATGGCGTGAACAAAATCAAGGACATATCAACCTCAGTCAATTGAAAATCATGTCAGCCATTGAAAATTGTCGAACAGAAGTTTTAGGTGGCCATCAACTTTATTGTCAATCATGCCATAAGACGCATATTTCTTATAACTCATGTCGTAATAGGCATTGCCCAAAATGCCAAGCAAGTTCGGCAAAAAGATGGCTTGAAGCGAGACAAGCGCAACTGCTACCTGTCGATTATTATCATTTGGTTTTTACCTTACCAAAAGAAATCGCAGAAATAGCCTACTACAACAAGTCGATAATGTATGGCTTATTACTGAAAACTGCTGCACAAACGCTTCTAACGATAGGCGCTGATGAAAAGCGACTCGGCGCTAAATTAGGGGTTACTTTTGTCCTTCATACATGGGGCTCTGCGATGACTCATCATCCGCATGTGCATGGTATTGTCCCAGGCGGTGGTTTATCTCTTGATGGGGAAAAGTGGGTATCGAGTAAATCAGGTTTCTTCCTGCCTGTTCGTGTGTTATCTCGATTGTTTCGTCGCTTATATCTTGAGAAATTAGCGGAAGCTTATCAACAAAATCAATTGAAATTCTTTGGTGAAAGTAAGTCGCTTGAAGAGGAGGTGTCGTTTACTAAATGGCTTACACCATTACGAAAAAAAGAATGGGTAGTTTATGCTAAAAGGCCTTTTGCAGGGCCTAAAGCTGTTTTCGCTTACCTTGCTCGTTATACACACCGCGTAGCGATATCTAATAGTCGCTTGGTTACAAGTGATGAAAAGGGCGTCAAGTTTCGTTGTAAAAACTATCGTGCTAAAGCGTCAAAGCGATACCGAACGATGACATTAAGCCATGGCGAATTTATACGACGGTTTTTATTGCATGCTTTACCTTCAGGGTTTCAACGCATTAGGCATTATGGCTTGATTGCAAATACTACTTGTAAGAAGAATTTAACTAAAATTAAGGGCCTACTCAATGTAAAAGAGCCTGAAGTAACCACAACGGAATTAGCTGAGGGTAAATCACTTCCACCTGAAAAAAATATTGTATTTACATGCCCAGAATGTAGTGGGCCAATGATTATTAGAGATATTCTGATTTGCAGGCTGAAACCTCGCGCACCACCAATCAAGCTTGTAAATTAGCAAATGGAAATAAGTGTCGCTATTATCGAATGTTGATAAGGGATCGCTTTGCCAAAAACACCACAATAGCGAATACGACGCTATACTTCATTGAGTTTCTACTCGTTAAGAAGTCGTTTATGCCAACTAAAGTCAAACAGCAACAAGCGCTAATTCAAAATTACCCAGTAAAACACCCTACCACGATATAGCATTCCCCATAGTAAGCACTTGGTTCACGCGGTTTCGTTCTTTGGAGTTTGTTAGACACTAGCCTGAGGAGAGAAGTTGTTGATCTTATGGTGTTTTGTCGCGACTGGTATCTAACAAACCTAAACATAAGCGGAAGGTTTGTGGTCAACTCCGCTAGCTTTCGGTTAGCGCACAAAGGGATCATTAATATCGCTGATTTTACCTCATGTATTGAGGTGGAAGAGTGTTATCTAATGCTAGTAAACTTGAAGGTGACCCTATAGAATTTAACAGGCGTAGGTGTGGCTACTCAAAAAATTATGAGTAGCCAGCAACAATTTTATAGCCAGCTTGGGGTAATATCTTGTTTGATAATTTCTTCATAGCTTGGGCGTTTTCTTACTATAGCAAATTCATTACCCTTAACCATTACTTCAGGGGCTAACATACGCGTATTATAGCTAGACGACATAACTGAGCCATAAGCACCACTGCTCATTATTGCAATCAAATCACCGGCATCAGACTCATGTACTTGTCTTGCTTTAGCAAAAGTATCACCTGTTTCACAAACAGGACCAACCACATCATAGGTTTTTAATTCGTTAGCACCTTTATTCACGGCAATAATTTGATGGTATGCCTCATACATACTCGGTCTGATCAAGTCATTCATACCGGCATCAAGAATTAAAAATTGTCGTTCTTCGCCATTTTTTACAAAAACAACACTTGAGACAAGAATGCCCGCATTGCCTAATAATGATCGACCTGGTTCAATAATAATTTTGCAATTAAGGTGACCCAGTTGCGCTTTAACTAAATCAGCGTAGCTTTGCTTATTCGGAATAACTTCATCTCGATAAGTAATACCTAAACCACCGCCAACATCAACAACACTGATTTCATGACCGTCAGCTCTTAACTCATTAACTAGTTCAGCAATTCGCTGGTACGCTTCTTCAAAAGGAGCCAGACTGGTTAATTGGGAGCCAATATGTACATCAACACCTTGCACTTTTATACCGGGTAGTGATGCTGCTCGTTTATAGGCAATTCGAGCTTTTGAAATGGGAACGCCAAACTTATTCTCTGCTTTGCCGGTAGAAATTTTTGCATGAGTTTGCGCACAGACATCAGGATTAATTCGAAAAGCAATCGCAGCCGTTTTGTTAAGGGAAGTAGCTACTTTTGATATCAACTCTAGCTCTGGCTCAGATTCAACATTAAATTGTAAAATACCTAATGATAAGGCGTAGTGTATTTCTTCTTCGGTTTTTGCAACACCAGAGTAGACAATTTTATCAGCTGGAATGCCAGCGGTGATCGCACGGCGAATTTCACCCATTGATACTACGTCTGCACCAGAGCCTAATTTAGCTAAGGTGGCAAGAACGGCTTGGTTGCTATTGGCTTTTACTGCATAACAAATCAGGGTATCTTGGCTGCTAAAAGCATTTTGATACGCCTTAAAACTTGTTTCAATGGCTGTGCTTGAATAGCAATAAAAAGGAGTTTGTACATGCTGAGCAATATCGCTAAGAGCAATATCTTCAACAAACATTTCATTATTTTTGTGCGGGAAATAGCTAACAGGAGTCATAGAATAATCATTGAGTATTGAGCAAACAGAATGTAACTAAATCTATGCTAACTTGTGCCACTATTCAAGGGCTAACTGCAATATCGACAAGGTAAAATGTTATAGCTAATAACTTGAATCAAATGATAAAGCATGACTTCAATCTTTTTCAAGGGCCTAGCAGGTGAGTATGATTAAAAATTTTGCTTTAACGACTCATAATTAACCATCAACTTAGTTAGGCTAAGCTGATGGTTAATTAAGTCTATGTAGTAATAGTGGATTGTCACTTATCAGTGCTAAGTATCACGCTTACTATTTAAAGAAACTTAGTCAAATTGGCTGTTCTAGCTTAGTTGGGCTAGAGCAGACTTCAACTTATCAAGTATTATTGGGTTACTAATTTCTTGTTTTTCGCTATCGAAGTTATCAAAGAAACTTGGAATGGATAGACTAGCTTTTACATCACCAGCAAAATAAGGGGCAGAGCCAGTCGCTGCGGTTAATACCGTATTGGCACCACCAGGACCAGGTGATGTTGCCAGTAAAATCATAGGTTTATTTTGAAATAATTTCTGTTCGATACGAGAAGTCCAATCAAATAAGTTTTTATAAGCAGCAGTATATGAGCCGTTGTGCTCAGCAAAGGAAATGATAATAGCATCAGCTTGGCCTAGTTTAGCGTAAAAAGCTTTCGCGGCATCAGGCTGACCTAAGACTTCTTCTTTATCCTGACTAAATAACGGCATTTCATAATCGTTAATGTCCAATATCTCTACAGTGGCACCGTTCACTAATGAGGCTGCGTATGTGGCCAGTTGTTTGTTGATAGATTTTGAGCTGCTACTTGCTGCAAAGGCTAATAATTTCATAATGATGCTTCCTATTTATATTTACAAATTAGATTAATGTAGTGACTAAGTATTTAGACTTATACCAATCCGTATAAGAAAGTGCTCGCTTAGCGAGAATTTAAAGGCTTATAGGCAAGGCATTGATTGTAGGTAATGGTTATTCCTTACCAAAATCAATAACGCAGTATATAAGCCTTTAAAACTCGCCCTTTGGGAACGCATGGAACATCATGATAACTTCACAAAACATGCTTGATGTAGAATAACTATAACTACG
>MAAF01000045.1:4694-43834 GCA_002163005.1 Colwellia psychrerythraea
ATAGTTATAATCGAATGTAATTAATAGCCTCTAATGAGAAAAACTTTTTCCATATGACTCATAATAACGACTCTAAACTTTTTGATGGCATGGTGATTTTTACCCAAGTAGTTGAATGCGGCAGTTTTTCTGGTGCCGCGATAGCAACTGGACACTCAAATTCTTATATTAGTAAAACACTTAATAAGCTTGAAACACGGGTTGGCGTTCGTTTGTTAAATCGAACCACACGTTCCATCAGCTTAACCCCAGAAGGACAAGTTTACTATGAGCAATGCCAACAGCTAGTCTTTGACGCCCATGATGCGGTATCGCTATTAACACAAAGCCATATAGAACCGAAAGGCGTGCTTAAAGTAAGCTGTCCTACATCGTTTGCAGAAAACCATTTACAAGGTGTGGTGTCAGAGTTTATGCACCAGTATCCTGAGGTCAATTTAGTGTTAGATTTAAATGATAGACATGTCGATTTGGTGCAAGATGGCTTTGATTTAGTTATTAGGGCTACGGATAAATTGGCAGAGTCGAGTTTAGTTTGCCGCAAAATATACAGCTGTAAAGCTTATACCGTGGCATCACATGATTATTTAAAGCGCTTTGGCCTACCACAATCGCCAGAGCAACTTAGTGAGCATCAGTGCATTTGTTACAGTAACTTAAAGCAAGCTAATAAATGGAGTTATCGCCATAACAATGGTAGTGATAGCCAAGTTGAAGTGACAGCCAAGTTATTATGCAATAGTGCAAGTATGGAGTTAGCCATGGTGCTTGCCGGTCATGGTATTTGCAGATTACCTGAATTTGTCATGGAAAAAGCTCTGAAAGACAAAAAGTTATCGATATTACTCAATGATTACATCACGCCAACAATTGATGTTTATGCTATTTACCCAAGCCGAAAGCACTTATCACCTAAAGTACGATGTTTTATTGATTTACTCGTTGAAAAAATGCCCAGAGTTGCCGCTTAGCTTTACTTTATCCATATTCAGTAGAAGATCTCATACATTGTGTCAGCAAAGTACAAAATTCATTAAGGTCACGATCAATGGCCGTTTCAGGAATAAATAAGTGATAACCCAATGCCTGATGCAACGCGGTGCTGTGATGTAGAAATGCAGCTAATGGCCCCGTTAGTATTTCACCAGATGTTAAAATAAATGGATCGAAACTAAGAAGGGCCTGCTCAAGGGGAAGCAAATTCTGACTTACTGCAAAGGCTACTAGCGGTTTTTGTTCATGAATGAGACGGTTAGCCAAGCGTGGTGATATCTGATCGGCCAGCGTAGATAAGTTTATTAAACGAATACCTATATAGGGTAACTGTATTCTTGTTAGGCCTGAGGTTTCATTTATTAATGAAATTCGTTGGATTTGTTGCCAGTCAATTATCCAGTGACCATATCTATGTTGATATTTTATGCCCGTAGGATTTAAGCATAAACTGTATTTAGGCTCTAGGTACTTTGCTAAACCCGTTATAAATATCACTAGTGCACTTAGGTAGATAAAGATGATCACTAAATGGAACTGTCGCCAATAACCTTGGCTAAAAACTAGGGTGGCAAGTGTAATGATTAGTGCAACTAGCATTAAAAAAAGTGCATGGTGATTACTTTGCGCTTTAATCTTGATAACGGGTAACGTTTTTTTCATAATTACCTCTCTCTAGCTGACTACCATTTTTGCTAAGTCTAAGAGCTCAGAGTTGGCTAACAAGCCTATCGGCAGTTTTGTTTAATTAACTTCGTATACTTTTTCTTTTGAGCGATTAGCTGTTTTTCACTTTGATAATTGCGCTCGCCGTCGGGTGACATCAGATAGAGGCGACCACCTTGTTCATAAAGAGCAAGTTCGCTTTTTAGTTGATTACAATAACCTTTATTTTGCTGTTTTTGCTTGGCAGATTTTTGTGCTTGCTCTGCTTTGGCTCGCTTAGTTTTATTATAGTCTTGTTGCCATTGATTGTTGCTGCTAACAGTTTTGGATATATTATTATTTTCTTTAGGTTTTATGGTAGTAACTTTTTCACCACTTATTGGCTGGTCGCTAAAGTGAACCTTGCCGTTTTTATCCGTCCAAGTATAAATCTCTGCGAATGTATTAAATGATAAAGTGCTGCTTGCCGTCAGTAAAATAATGCCTAATAGTTTTAAGTTATTCATAAATTCCCTTTGTAACTTAATGCCTGTATCTTAATACTTTACATTTTAATACTATGTATCTAAATGCTATTAAAAGAATTTTTTCGATGTAATTAAAAGAGCTAACTTACTCCTATGATGAAACCATAACATAGCTTTATTAGCATGTAACAGCTTGCTATGATTAATTTTTAACGTTTAGCTAAGTAATACAAGGAAAATTTCTAATGAAGGGGGTATGGCTATTATTGTTATTGGTTGGTTTCCTTACTATTTGCCAAGCAGGGCAAATGTATAAATATAAAGATGCCAATGGTGACTGGATATTTAGTGATAAACCGCCAGAAAGAGAGCAAGATTTTTCTACCTTACAGTACAGCAGCCCGAAAAAACCAACGTCTAAAATTAAACTTTATAATGTAAAAGGTAAGGGAGGTTATATCCTTTATGCTAAAAATGATTTTTATACTCCCGTTGAAGTCGGCTTTACCTCCCCATTTGACCAAACACTTATTAGCAAGGTCATCCCTGCAAGAGGCCATATTGCTTTACTTGAAAGTAAGAAAAAAGCACCTAAGCTAAGTTATCGTTGGGCATTGGGGGATCCTAATAATGTTGCTGATAACTACCAATATCATGCCCCTTTTGGCTCACCTAAAGGACATAGAATCACTCAAGGTTTTAATGGTCAGTTTTCTCATACCAATGAGTACAGTAGGTATGCCGTTGATATTGCCATGGATGTAGGTACATACTTAACTGCGGTACGTGCGGGAACTGTGGTGTGGGTTAAAGATGATTATCACATGAGCGGTACAACAAACTATTTTTTAGACAAAGCGAATGTCATTAAAGTGTTACATGATGACGGTACTTTTGCGTCGTATGCCCATATTCTCATGGACACAGCAATCGTCAAAGAGGGAGATAAAGTCGCACTTGGTGACAGGTTAGCTCGCTCAGGCTCATCAGGGTTTTCCACAGGTCCTCATTTACACTTTTCAATTGTTAAAAACTCAGGCCTTAAAAATATCTCGATTCCTTTTAAGTTTATTGATAGTAAGGGCATGGCATTTACTCCCAAACGTGCAATGATTATGGTCGGTTCTAACAAGCCTTAACTTTTAAATTTGATGATTTAAAGCTACTGATTGCAGCTACTGATTTGAAGTTATATATATGGTTTACAGACATAGTTGAAGAAAACTAATCGAGAGTCTTCTTAAAGCGCAATGCAGCAACGAGCAAACCAAAACAGGTAAAAGTAATTAACCAAAGCATATCAAAGTTCATTTCAATAACGGCAACATCACGTAATACTACGCCTCTAATTAAGCGGATAAAGTGGGTCGCAGGCAATGCTTCTGCAATATATTGCGCCGGCTGTGGCATACCTTCGTAAGGGAACATAAAACCAGATAACAAAATTGAGGGCAGCAAGATGAAGATGGTCATTTGCATTGATTGTAATTGATTTTTAGCAATGGTTGATATAACTAATCCGAGTACTAAGCTGGCGCAAATAAACAGTAAGGTAGCAATAGCAAGTTGGGTCAAACCACCATTAAAAGGCACGTCAAAAAGCCAATAACCGAGTCCTAGAATAATGCTTACTTGAATAGCGCCAATAAATATATAGGGAAATATTTTACCAATCATCAATTCAATGGGGGCAAGTGGCGTGGTGATGAGCATCTCCATATTCCCGCGTTCTTGCTCTCTGACAATAGCTGCTGAGGTAAACATTATCATGGTCATCGTCAGTATCACGGCAACTAGGCCAGGCACAATATTTACCACGCTGCGTTGTTCTGGGTTATAGAGTAAGGTCACTTCAAACGTAGGAGTATTGCGGTTGGCCGGTTTATCAAGTAACTCAACGAGTGGCATATTGCGCAAACTTTTTATACTGCCCGCTATGACGGTATCTGAGCCATCCACTAACCACTGCGCAATAGGTCTGCTGGTTTCTTGTTTACTCGATGGTGGCAAACCAAAGCCGACACTGGGATGACGAACTAAGCGCTGGCTAACGTCTTTTGGAATAATCAGTACTGCGCGTACTTCATTACTATCAATCGCTTTTTGTGCTGCTTTTACCGAGTGGTAGCTGTGGGTGAAGGTGATAATACCGGTTGCAGAAACTGTTTGTTGTAATACGCGGCTTAGCGATGTTTGGCTATGGTCGACTACGCCAACGGGAATATTTCGTACATTGGTGTTAATAGCAAAAGCAAATAACAATAGTTGTACTAGGGGGATCATGATTACCATGGCAAAGGTCATTCTATCGCGGCTAAGTTGCAATAACTCTTTAGTGACGATTGCTTGAATTCTCAATAATGATATTTTCATTATCGTGCACCGCCTTGACCAGTACAACTGACAAAGACATCTTCAAGGCTAGGCCTTACAATGGCAAGTTGATCTGTTGGTCTAATACAGGATTGACGCTGTAATAGCCCTACCGGATCTCTTTCTGCTTTATTAACTAAAACGCGTAAATGCGTACCTAACTGAGCGGCTGAGATGACTAGCGGCAGTTGGATTAGTTTGTCTTTTATATAACGTAAGTCACTTGCCGCAATCTCAACAACCTGTGCCGCCATGTTATTCATTAACGCTTGAGGTGTATCGTCTGCTCTTTTAACGCCGTTTTCTAAAATGGCTAATTTGTGGCAACGTTCAGCTTCATCCATGTAATGTGTTGAGACCAAAATAGTGGTGCCTTGATCGCAAAGATCAAATAATTGTTCCCAAAACTCTCGGCGATTTTGTGGATCAACCGCTGATGTAGGTTCATCTAAAAAGAGCAGTTTAGGTTTGTGTATTACAGCAGCGGCAAGGGCTAAACGCTGTTTTTGACCGCCACTCATGCTGTCAGCAAGTTGCTGGCTTTGTTGGCTTAATTGATGAGTGCTTAATAACTCACTCAAACGTGATTTTTGTTCGTTAGCCGTTAAGCCATAAATCTTGCTGATAAATTGTAAGTTCTCTTTGACAGTAAGGTCATCATAAAGTGAGAATTTTTGTGTCATATAGCCAATTTGCAAACGAAGTTTATTGGCTTCTTGCGGTAAATGACAACCCAGAACGTTAATCTGGCCACTAGTAGGCTTTAACAAGCCAGTGAGTAATCGAATAGCGGTAGTTTTACCTGAGCCGTTAGGACCTAAAAAACCATAAATAGTTTGTTTTTCAACGGTTAAATCCAAATTTGAAATCGCAGCTAGTTGACCGAAATTTCGGCAAAGTTTTTTAGCGTTTATAGCAAGATCACGATGGTAAGTCGTGTTATTAGCGGCAGCACGAGTTGTAAGGATCATGGCATTTGAACTTGCGCTGGAACACCCATGGGTAAATCTGCTGCACTATCGGGTAATTGTATCTCAGCCAAATACATAAGATTGGCGCGCTCTGCTTGGTTCAAGGCGAAATAAGGGGTAAAGGCGGGTTCAGAAGATATCCACCGTACAGTGCCGATAATAGGAGTCGATAACCCGTCAACGTGTACCGTTAATTTATCAGCAACTTTTATTTTTACGCGGTAGGGTTCAGGCACGTAAACACGAGCAAAAGGGGCGTTACCTGCCAATACAATAGCAACAGGGCTGCCTTGCGTGACACGTTCACCTAAATTCCAGGGTAAGTTATCTAATAAACCATCACGCTTGGCGGTAATGGTTAAATCTTTAAGTTTTTTATTTTCACTAGCCAGTACTGCAATGGTTGTCGCTAAAATAGCGTCGGCGATTTGTAAGTCTTCAATGCGAGCGCCATTGATCAGTTGCAAAAGTTGCTCTTGAGTGCTGTGTAATTTAGCGGTATTTTCATCACGCGAAGCAAGGGCATTATCAAGTGTTGCTTGACTCGCTAATTCTTTTCTAATCAGTGTTTTAGCTCGTTGATAGTTGGCTTCGCTTTTTATTAGCGCGGCTTTAGCACCAGCAACTTGCGCAGAGGCCGAAGCAACTTCTTCTTCACGAGCACCATTGTGCACTTTCTCTAAATTAGCCTTCGCTTGTTGCATTTGCGCCTGGGCTTTAGCAACCAGCGCTTTTTGAATCGTATCATCAAGCTTTACCAACACTGTGCCTTTACTTACTTGGCTACCCGCACTAACAGGTATAGCGGTGATAACTTCACTAACGGTTGCTGTGTGAGCTATGCGCTCTCGCTCTAAGGTACCAAGGGCAAGACCAGGTTTACTGTGATCACAACCGTTGAGGGATATTAGCGTGAAAAACAGTATAAATAAGGTCGGGTAAATACCGAACAACTTCACAGACATGAATATTAATCTCATTGAAATATAGACTAGTTTTTAGTGTAATCTCAATGAGTTAAAAGTCAATTTATTCTCTAGTATCGAATGAATCCTAGCTAGGTGTGGGCTAAGCTGAACTTGGGAGGAATTGAATGATTAAGGACAGTCAAGTACCTAAACACAGTCATTAAGTGTACTGTTGCTCAAAGTAGCTCTCGATAATCAACCTTGCTGATTCAGCATCAATATTATCTTTTTTCAAGTTCTTAAAACCGCCGCGAGCAAATAGTTGCTCTTTAGCATCAGCAGTGGTTAATCGTTCATCTTGAAATTCAACTTTGATACCAAAACGGCCATGAATTCGGTTGCCGAATTTTTTGGCATCTAGGGTAAGTTGTTGCTCACTACCGTCCATGTTTAGGGGTAAACCAATCACGATGAAATCAGGCTGCCATTCTTTTAGGTATTTGGCTAAATTATCCCAATGTGGAATACCATCAACGGCCTTTACAGAGCCTAGAGGTGTAGCACTGCCCGTCATTTCCTGACCTACGGCAACACCGATATATTTTTTACCAAAATCGAATCCAATAACGGTACGTTGGCCAATCGGTGATTTAGTTTTAGTCGACATTTTTTTCCTTGGGGTGCGGTCATTATTTTAAACAGTAAGTTTATGTATCAATGTTGTACTCAGCTGAAAAGGGCAGCGATTAAGCATGCCCAATATCTGTAGATAAATGCGCGACATCAATACCCAGCTTTTCAGTGGCTTTTTTCCAACGCTGCTCGATTGGCGTTTTAAAAAGAATCTCACTATCGGCAGGGGTAGTAAGCCATGAATTAGCCTGTAGCTCTTGTTCAAGTTGACCTGGTCCCCAACCAGCATAACCTAAGGTAACAATAAATTGTTCAGGGGCCTTTTGCGTGCCCAGTGCCATTAGGATATCTTTTGAGGTAGTGATCATTAGCTCTTTACTCAATACTAAGGAGCTGCCCCAACCTGGCTGTGAACTATGTAATACAAAGCCTCGCTGTTGTGCAATAGGACCACCAGAAAGTACTAGTTGCTCTAAGCTATTGGTGATATCAGTGACAAGCGTAATATCATTCATATCATCACTTTTAGTTAACTCACTGCTTTTACTTACCTCATCAGACCTATCGTTTTCATCTGGCTCTATTTGCTTGAGAAGGTCCGTTAAGGTGATATTAACGGGTAAGTTGATGATCAAACCCATAGCGCCTTCTTCATTGTGTTCACAAATATAGGTCACTGTTTTATTAAAATAGGGATCACCAAGAGAAGGCATGGCAATCAATAATTGGTTCTCTAAACTAATCATTGATTGAGACTGTTCTATTTCCAGATCGTTTTTGAGTGTTGATTTTCGTTCCGATTTTTGTTGTTTTTCCATGCTATTTCAACTCTTATTTTTTGATGTTATCTTCAATAGCATCCATCAACTTACCACTAATATTGATTGGGTAAGCTGCTTCAATTTCACGGATACACGTAGGGCTCGTCACATTGATTTCAGTTACTTTATCACCAATGACATCAAGACCAACAAAGTATAGACCACGCTTTTTCAATTCAGGGGCAATGGCATCAGCAATTGCTTTATCACTAACACTAAGAGGACGAGCTACGCCACGTCCGCCAGCGGCTAAATTACCACGAGTTTCCCCTTGAGCAGGTATACGCGCTAGGCAATATGGCATAGGCTCACCATTGACAATCAGAATACGTTTATCACCATCAGCAATCTCTGGCATAAACTCTTGCACCATAGCATATTGCTCACCATGGTTGGTTAAGGTTTCGATAATTACGCCTACGTTAACATCATCCGCTTTAATGCGAAATATTGAAGCGCCACCCATGCCATCAAGGGGTTTAATAATAACGTCTTGTAGTTTATTGTGAAATTCTCGAATTTTATCACTACTACGGGTAACCAATGTTTTAGGTGTGAATTCGCTAAACCAAGCAGTAAATAGCTTTTCATTACAATCACGTAAACTTTGTGGTTTATTAACAATAAGTGTGCCTTCAACTTCAGCACGCTCTAGTAGATAAGTTGCGTAAATAAATTCAGTATCAAAAGGAGGATCTTTACGCATCAATACTGCATCTAACTCACTCACGGCTATATCTTGTGGCTCTGATAATTCATACCAATGCTCACTATCATCAAACACTTTAACTCTGTGCGTTGTGGCACGACATTGGCCTTGCTCAAGATATAAATCTTTCATTTCCATGTAGTAAAGTTCATAACCACGTTGCTGTGCCTCAAGCATCATCGCCATTGATGAATCTTTTGCTACTTTAACTTGTGAAATAGGATCCATTACTATGCCGAGTTTTATTACTTTGTTTGTAGTCATTTTTTATCCTGTTCAATGTTAATTTTGAATGCTGTAGTTGAGAAAAACAACAATAAATTTAGTGTAAATCACCAAAGCGGCATTGTAATGCGGTAATTGCCGTTAATGCCGCGGTTTCAGTGCGTAATACTCTTGGGCCAAGCAGTACATCGTGAAAATCACTGTCATTGGCTTGAGTGATTTCTTCATCACTTAGGCCGCCTTCAGGACCGATGAGTAATCGAATACGGGTATTTTCCATGGGCAAACTCATAATGGAATGCTGAGCTTTTGGATGTAAATTAATTTTTAAGGCGCTGGTTTCTTGTTTTAACCAATCGGCTAATAACATCGGCTCTGCAACAACGGGCACGCTTACACGACCACTTTGCTCACAAGCACTAATGACAATTTTTTGCCATTGTTGGCGTTTTTTCTCAAGACGTTCGGCATTAAGCTTAACCCCGCAGCGCTCGGTAAATAAAGGGGTAATGGTATTCACGCCAAGCTCTACCGATTTTTGTAAGGTAAAGTCCATTCTATCACCACGAGAAATACCTTGGCCTAAATGAATATTAAGCGGAGATTCACTGTTGTTTTCCTCTTGGGAAATAACTTTTATACTCGCTGATTTTTTACTTACATTACATAATGTTGCTGTGTATTGAAAAGCTTCTTCACCATTAAATAGTGTAATAGTGTCACCTTCTTTTAGACGTAAAACTCGCACTACATGACCAAACGCGTCATCAGATAATGTCACCGTTTCGTTAATAGAAAATTGACTTGGTTGAAAAATTCTTGGGTTACGCATAATAGGGCTTAATGGAAAATCATGAATATTAAACTAAAATAAGGGCGAGAAGTACAAAATGCAATGTATGAATGTATAAAGTTGTACTCTTTTATTGGTTTCATTTGACTAGCTACGAAATTACTTCTAATTTCTTAAGTAATATAAATAAAAAGGATTAACAATGAAAAAAATTATACTTACCACGTTTGCGGCCAGTGTATTTTCTTTAGGACTCGCAGGTCAATCAGCCATTGCTGGTGAAATGATCTCAGTGGATAAGAACTTTGCTAGCCCAATTATTTCATTAAGTGGTTACAATAAGGTTTATATAGAAGACTTAGACCTTTCCCACACTAAAATTATTTCACCCCCTTGGATTGATAAAGAAAGTTTCGAGTGGAAAGTCACAGATAACAATCGAGCTCATTTAAAAGCACGCTTTAAAGAAGGTGTTGAAAAGGGCTTAACTGAGAATAAAGGTCGCTACGACATTGTAGATAAAGAAGGTAAGGGCGTACTTATTGTTGATGTAGAAATTATCAGCTTTATGCCGTATGCCTCACAAGAAGATACTGAAACAACAACGAAAGGCTCTGGTGAGTTTCATTTATCAGTTCACTTACGTGATGGTAAAACAAGAAGCTTAATTCATATTTTTGAAGGTACACAAGCCATTGGTAATGACTATCAACCCAATACAGCGATGGAACGTGCTAAAGATGCAAAGAACCTATTTAAGGCTTGGGGCAAATCATTACGTAAAAAACTTGATGCAGCTAACTAGCGCGAGTACCTAACGCATTAAAAGTTAATGGCTTAAATAGACCTTTTTAAAATAAAAAACCAGTTTATCTACTAGATAAACTGGTTTTTTTATGGACAGAATTTGTGATAAATCTACCCGTTGATTAGTTAAGTGCAGCCAAGTAATGCTTTAGCGCATAACTCAGTTTACTCCTAAGCTTTATTCGGTATTAACTATAAACCTGCAGCTTTACGTAAATCGTCTGCTTTATCCGTTTTTTCCCAGCTAAAGGCTGTGAAAGTATCATCACCAACCGTCATTTCAAATGGTTCACGACCGAAGTGACCGTAGGCAGCTGTTTGCTGATACATAGGATGTAATAGGTCTAACATTTTAGTAATGCCATATGGACGTAAGTCAAAGTGATCACGCACTATCTCAACTAACTTCTCTTCAGAAATGTTTCCTGTGCCGAAGGTATCAATGGAAATTGACGTAGGCTCAGCAACACCAATGGCATATGAAATTTGAATTTCACAACGATCCGCAAGACCTGCTGCAACAATATTTTTAGCAACATAACGTCCAGCATAAGCGGCACTACGGTCAACTTTTGATGGATCTTTTCCTGAGAAAGCACCACCACCGTGACGTGCCATACCGCCATAAGTATCAACAATAATTTTACGACCCGTTAAACCACAATCACCAACCGGACCACCAATAACAAAACGACCTGTAGGGTTGATATGGTATTTAGTTTCTTCAGTTAATAATTCTGCAGGTAATACATGGTTAATAATATTTTCCATTACCGCATTAACTAAATCTTCCTGTTTAATATCAGGGTTATGCTGCGTAGAAAGTACAACAGTATCAATCGCGACTGGTTTGTTATCTTCATAGATAAACGTCACTTGTGATTTTGCATCAGGACGTAACCAAGGTAAAACACCTGATTTACGTGCTTCAGCTTGACGTTCAACTAAACGATGTGAATAGTATAATGGCGCAGGCATTAGTGTAGGTGTTTCGTTGGTTGCATAACCAAACATTAAACCTTGATCACCAGCACCTTGTTCTTCTGGTTTGCTGCGATCAACACCTTGAGCGATTTCAGGTGATTGTTGACCAATCAAATTCATAATGCCACAGGTTGCGCCATCAAAACCAACATCTGACGAGGTATAGCCTATTTCACTAATCACATTACGAGTAAGTTTCTCTAAATCAACCCAAGCATTAGTTGATACTTCACCAGAAATAATAGCAACACCGGTTTTCACCATTGTTTCACAAGCCACACGAGCATGTTTATCTTTGGCAATAATGGCATCTAATACCGCATCAGAGATTTGATCGGCAATTTTATCCGGATGGCCTTCAGAAACAGATTCGGAAGTAAAAAAATGTCTAGACATAAATCCTCAGAAAAATTTGAGTTATACAAAATAATGGGGCGATTCTACACCTGTTGAAAACAACTTTCTAGCTTTTTTACGCCTAGACGGCTAAACGTCTCTAATTAATTGTGATTTTATTGAACTAGCGTAAGTTCTTGGTAGGTTTTATCTAAACGAAGTAATTGAAAGGGAAATTTATTAAAGCTCTAACGCATGTAAAGTAAGCTGTTCCTGCCATAATTGACTAAATATTTGTTCTTGCTGCTTTGTTTCAAGCGAGCTAAAGAATTGATATTGTCCTTGCTGTGTTTCACATGCATTTATTTCTCTTTCGACTAATTTCTTAGTCAATTGCACGGTTACTGGTGCGGCTGTCTCAATAATTGTCACTTGTTGACCGGCAATGATGCTTATTTGTTTTTGAACAAAAGGGTAATGGGTACAACCAAGCACTAACGTATCTACACCTTGGGAAATTAAAGGGTCGATATATTGTTTTAACAAGGCATTACATCTGCTGCTATTTTGTTTGCCTTGTTCAATAAACTCAACCAAACCGGGACAGGGTTGAATCAGTACTTGGGCACCATTGTGGTGTAAGTCAATTAGGTCTTTAAAACGTTGATTTTCGCTGGTTGCTTGCGTGGCTAATATAGCAACTTTTTTACTGAGGCTTTGTTTTGCAGCAGGCTTAATTGCAGGTTCAACCCCAATGATAGGAATATTTACTTGTGCTCTTAGTTGCTCAATGGCATTTACTGTTGCGGTATTACAGGCAATGACTATGGCTTTTACGCCTTTAACAATAAGTTGCTTGGCAATGAGGTTAACCCGTTTGATAATAAATTCGACAGACTTTTCGCCATAAGGTGCATGGAGGCTATCGGCAAAATAGATGATATTTTCATGGGGAAGTTGTTGGGCAATGCATTTAGCAATAGAAAGTCCACCTACACCAGAGTCAAACACGCCAATTGGAGCTGAGTTGGTAGGGACTTTTTGCTTTATTTCTAGCTTTATCTCTAGTTTATTTTTTTGTTCAGTTTGTTGAGTAGTAATAGTCTTCGCTCAGCTAGATTAAATAGGTTGTTCGAGTAAATTGTATTGCTTTTATCAGCCAAAAAGCAATACAATTAATTAAGTAAGGTTTTTTGTTTATATAATTAATTGTATTCAAGGTAAAGTACAGTGTGTAATGGCTGATTATAACTTTATCTTAAAACCAATCAAACTCATTTATTGACCCGTTTGGTATAAGGAAGTTCATGTCTAATGTTGTCTCAGTAAAGCGCTTTAAAGCATTCCCACCATTGATGTGGATCTTGTTATTTGGTTCATTTATTACCCGTGGTAGTTACTACATGGTATGGCCATTTTTAGCGGTGATTCTTTATGAAAAGTTTGCCTTATCTGCCACACATGTCGGACTTATTCTTTCAAGTGCAGCCGTTATTTCAGTATTAGTGAGTTTTGTCGGTAGCGCGTTATCTGACCGAATCGGCCGTCACCAGTTAATGTATGCCAGTGGCATCTTATATATCATTTCTTTTTCGTTATTAGCCGAAGTGGACTCTATTGCCGGTTATTCGCTGGTGATAACATTATGTTCTATTGCTACTGCATTATGGCGACCACTCACTTCAGCATTAATTGGCGATATTATTAATGATAAAGGGACCCGTGAACTCGCCATGCAGTCGCTGTATTTTGTCGTTAATGTCGGTTGTGCTGTTGGCCCAATGGCAGGGTTATGGTTAGGCTTAACAGGTGAGCAATCAAGTTTTTATATTACCGCAGCAGCATTTGCTTTTTTATTAGTGCTTTTATGGTGGGGCTTTCATCAACACAGTAAGCTTGATAAAGAAAAAGCGCTGCAGGTTAATCAAATGGTTACAGATTCACGAGATAATGATAAGAATACTCTTTCTGGTGAAACTCAATCCGATCCTAAAATTGAAGAAAAAAGTGGTGACGGTAATCAGATACTGAAGGTATTGATTGCTGATAAGTTATTACAATGTCTTATTTTTGCGAATATTTTATGTATGTTCATTTATGCACAAATGGATAGTTCGCTTATACAGTACTTAACGCGGGCAGAAGTGCCTGACTTACTCCAGCTTATTTCAGCGATGATTTTTACCAATGCGTTAGTCATTATTTCAACGCAGTTTTTATTACTGAAGTTAATGGCAAATCTATCATTAGTGAGCCGAATACAGGTGGGTTTAGTGTTGTTGATGTTTTCGCAAATTTGGCTAGCGCTTAACCCATTAACGCTTTTTTGGGGATGGATTGGCGCGATTGTAGTGATGAGTTTGGCGGAAACTATTCTTTTTCCTACCATGAATGTTCATATTGACCGTTTGGCACCGGATCATCTACGTGGTGCATATTTTGGTGCCGCTTCATTTTATGACTTTGGCTATGCGATAGCGCCGTTAGGTGGCGGCATTATTCTCGATCAACTTGGCGGCTCTTGGTTGTTTTTTATTGCAGCTGCGTTAACACTGATCGTTATTTATCTTTACAGTATGTTGGATAATTTACCTCGACCTGACTTTGTAAAAATTGAATCGTAAATTTTAATAACAAACGTCAGCTTGTTGTGCCTATTTGTTAGAGGACAAATAAGCACATTTAGGTAAGGTTATAACAAAGTGAACGCCTGAAGGTGAGTCCAATATTGATATTTCACCGTGTAGTTGTTGGGTTATTATTCTTTTGGCAAGGCTTAAACCCATGCCACTACTGCCCATCACACGGTTTGTTGTATAAAAAGGATTGAAAATTTTTATATGTTCACTGTGAGCAATACCTTTACCATTATCTCTAAAGTGCAGCTTGATTAGATCGAGATGATTTTCGAATTCAATGCTTATTGAGGGCGTTGGTATGTCGGCTAAGCCGTGCTCTAGTGAGTTTTTACAAAGAATGAGTAAAACTTGTTTTAGCAAGTGAGGTGCAACAAAAGCCAGGGTATCATTATGCTCATGATGTTTTATTTTGTACTTAACATTACCGATATTGAGAATATCTTTATGTTTTTTTAAAGTACTCTTTACCAGAGAGGATAACTCGATTAATTGATGATTGTTAACATCATTGCAAATTAAAAGATCTTGTAATTTCTCGACTTGCTCAGCGGTATGACTAAGACTATTGCTGAGTAAGTTAACGCTTTCTTTAATGGTACTAAGACATAACGTTAGGGTGTTTTGATTAAGGGATTTTGATTGTAACTTTTGTTGGATATTGTCAATATTTGACTCAATTATGCTAGTGGCGGTTATCCCTATACCTAATGGCGTATTAATTTCATGGGAAAGGCCACTGATTAAAATGGATAATTCTTCGAGCTTTTGTTTCTCTTCTGCAATGTGCTGTTGGTGCAGTTGTTTTAATTGTACTTCAAAGCTTTGCTTAATGGCCTCTAATAACTCAATGGTTGTTTCTGAAAAAACATGTTCTTTGTTATCTAAGATACAAATGGTACCAAATGGGCTACCGGTCTCATCAATAATGGGCAGTCCTAGATAAGAAACCATATTAAGTTTTAAATCAGGATTGTTATTCCAGTTCTTATCAGAAAGGGCATTGGGAATGTTTAGTATTTTTTGCGACTTTATTACTTGTTCACAATAAAGTCCGGAGCCGTTTAAGCACTCAGAATTTCCAATAGTGTAGGGATTATCACTAGTACCATTATTTTTGCTAAAAACGCTGATATTATTTTTTTCTATTTTCATCACTAAGGCAACAGGCACAGAGGCTAGCTTAGCAACTACAGCCAGTGTTTTATTCCAACTATCAATTAATTCTTCATTTTTTTGATAATACAAATGTATGTTCCCTATACCCACACTAGTTATCTAATAATACTATCATAATAAAATTATTAATCAGTAAGGTTTAGTTAAGAAGCAGAAGGTACAGCACTTTAATTTCAATAATATTGATATGGATTATTATTGATAGATGAAGCCGCTAAATGAAATGTTATTTTATTAAGACTACATAGTTTAGCCTGATGGGGTAAAATTTTGTTAATAATATTTGTTTTATTGAGATAATATTTAAGAGCAGGAGTGGTGCCTTTATTGGCTGTCTTTACAGCAAAATATCTCGCAGTGCTAGATAGCGCGAGTTTCTATTTTTCGACACCAGCGGCAAATAGAATATTATGACTAGGCTGATGTATGACACCCCTTCACCACCATTCAATTAATGCTATGACTAATTATTCCCTGAGAAAAAATAATCGGTAATTCCGATACTTTAATTCTAGCGATCTAAACCATAATCAATAGCGTAACGCATAAGACCAACAGTTGAGTCGATACCAAGCTTTTGCTTTATATTACGTTTATGTGTTTCAACCGTACGAACGCTAACGTTTAATTCTTGCGCTATACGCTTATTGTTGAGGCCTTGTGAAATAAGTCTTAACACCAGCTGTTCTCTTCTAGTGACAATACCTCGTTGTTCGCCAGCAAGCTCTTTTGATAGGATCTCGGTGACTTCAGAGCTGAAATAATGTTTACCTGAAATAACTTTTTTAATGGCCTCAATTAATTCAGTGCCAGGTACATCTTTTAAAATATACCCATCGGCGCCATGACGCATAGCACCTAAAATATACTCTTTATTGTCATGCATACTTAACATAAGTACTTTGCAATCAATATCTTGCTCTTTAATCAATTCAAGTACATACATGCCATCCATTTCAGGCATGTTGATATCCATTAAAACAATATCAAAATCAAGGCTCTTAATAAGCTCCAATGCTTGCTTGCCATTTTCAGCTTCTCCCACAACCTCTATGCAGTCATCAAGACTTAAGCGATGTTTCAGTCCTTCTCTAAAAAGCGGATGATCGTCAACTAGTAGCACTTTAATCATAATATTCTCTTCATTTTAGTTTTCACTGGCATTACTTGCGTTAAAACGTAGTTGTGATTGTGGTATGCGGGCTGAAACTTTGGTACCAGCATGTTCTGATTTAACCGTTAAATCTCCTTGATAAAAGCTTAATCTCTCCTTCATATTGCGCAGACCAATACCTTGATGAACTTTAGTTTTTTTATCTTGGATCTTATCGTAACGTTGATAATCAAAACCTTGGCCATTATCAATAATTTCGAGTACTAACCAACTTGGCATTAGCTTCAAGGTGATGCTAACTTTTGACGCATTGGCATGACGTTCAATATTGGTTAATGATTCTTGAGCAATGCGGTATAAGGCGGTTTTAACTTCAGTTGATAAGATGTTTCGAAGCGATAAACGCTCTACATCAACTTGAATACCAGTACGCTGAGAAAAGTCTCTACCCAATTCTTCTAAAGCTGCACCTAAACCGTAATCTTCGAGTAATCCCGGATGCAGTTGGTGTGAAATTGCGCGGATATCACCCATTATTTTGCAAATAAGTTCCATAGAACGATCCATTTCATTACTGGCATCATCATTATTCTGGTGTTTTAATTGCGCGGTCTCTAAGGAGAATCGAGCTGCAGCAATAGTTTGACTAATGCCGTCATGTAGCTCTCGTGATACCCGTTTACATTCTTCTTCTTGCGTTTGAAAAATACGTTCATTAAGTTCACGTAATTTTCGATTAGCCAACTTCCTTTCACTGAATCGAATAAATTGACCGGTAAAAAATATCGTAATAACGGCAACCAAACCAATAATAAGCGTCATCACTGAAGTATTTCGAATATGTTTACCTATGGAAGCATTTAACACCGCAATTTCTTGATCAATGTCGTCAATATAAACACCAGTGCCTATCATCCATTGCCAATCTTCTAACGCTCTTGAATAACCAATTTTTTTACCAACTTCCCCGCCTTTGGATGGTTGATTAAAAACATAGTTAAGATAACCACCGCCACTTTTTGCTTGTTCAATAAGGCCTTGGATAAGTTTTACGCCATTTCTGTCTTCAAGATCAAACCAGTTTTTACCAATGCGCCATTCTTGTCCAGGTATAAGTAATGCTGTTCCATCAAAGTTATAAGCAAAAAAGTAACCATCTTTACCAAAACGCATATTAGATAATACTTGCTTAACTAACGATTTCGCTTGTTCATTACTTAGGTTTTTATTTTTATAAATATGCTCTGTAGCACCTTCAGCAAGTGCAACATAACTACGTAATTCGTCTTTACGATGACTCATTACGCTTTGACGATATTCATTAACTGTTTGCTCAGATAAGGACTGATACTGTACTTGTGTAACGATGAGCACGGCAACCAACGCTAATACCAAAGGTACTATAGTAACCAGTTGTAATTTTAAATTAATATTCACTTAATAACCCTTATTCTCAAGTCATGGTATATACCCAATCACTTTAAATAGTGACTTTCATTAATAGCTTCTAATAGTGTTACTTTATCCATGTAATCGATTAACGATTGCTAATCAATATTGGCATGATGTGATAGGCCAATTTAACCGCTCCTGCTATTACTATAGCTAGCTCTGCAATTTTTCGTACTTGTTCTTTTATTGATGAGGTGCGCTTTTCATTTATTTATGATGCGGTAATTTTAAAACGCACTAAATAAACGATAACTTGATGAAGAAATTAATCCGTTTGCTATAACATATGGTCATTACTTTAAAACCATAGACGGTCAATTTTGACTTAAGTATTGGTAGTGATGGTTGATTATACCAGTCAATTTTTAATCAGATTATTGAGTCTATACTTAATGGGACTTTTTAATAATGGCGTATTAATTAATTTTTTATTTCCAAAAAGCATGTAATAGCTGCAGTTTACTAATAAATTAATGTTGTTTTACTGATAGTTGAGGTGTGCTTCATTAATGGGCAGCTAAATTAGCGAGGATTTTTGCTACCGTGTTAAGTCATACTAATTCTATACCTATACTCATTCACCATAGTAACGGCACAAGCTGTTGACCCATTATCTTGTTAGTGAACAGCTCTATTAACTGTGCAATAACCCAAATCAAAACTCAGCTCAATTCCGTCATCTAACTAGTTATAAAACTCCTCATCCAACTCTTCAAGTGATTAAGTGTTTAACTTAATCATTTTGTTTTCTTGTGTTTTTGCTGGTTTTTTAAACGGTATTTGCCCTGTTTTGAGTAAAACTAAGTATAAACACGTAGAAAAAATACGTACATTCGCCGATTACGCGTAGAGATGATTTTCAATATTGTATACCTAGCACTAAGCGAGATGATTCAAATCATCCAAGTCTCAATAAAAAGGGTAACAATAATGAAAAATATAATAAAATCCGGTTTTATGTTGGCAGCAATAGTATCAGCACCGTCATATGCAGGTTATACGTTTGATTTAGGCGATAAAGATTCTATTACTTTCGGTGGCTTCATCAAAGCAGACATACGTACTGTTAATGGTGATGTAAGCGCTCCTGCAACTGGCAATGATTACTGGATTGGCGCTGCCTCAGTTACAGATAATATTTCAACAACCAAATTTACAGCCAATGAAACGCGTTTTAATGCCAAATATGTTCATGGTGATGTTACTGGCTTTATTGAATTAGATTTTTACGGTGGCGGTGGCAACCAAATTATTTCAAACTCATCACACCCTAGATTACGTCACGCGTTCATAAAATATAAAAATATCACTGTGGGTCAAACATGGACCACCTTTATGAATACCAGTGCTATAGCTGAATCTGCTGATTTCGGTGGGCCTTTAGTTGCTGAGTCATTCATCAGGCAAGGTCAGATTCGTTATACAAATGGCGGATTACAATTGTCTTTAGAAAACCCACATTCAGACAAAGGTGATAACACCCAAGATTCAATACCAGATTTTATTGCTAAATACACCTTTAAAGGTGACTGGGGTAATGTGTCAGTTTCAGGTTTAGCGCGTCAATTAAATACTATTGGTGGCGATACAGTGTCTGCTGCTGGTTTTGGTGTTGCAGGTCGTATTAAAACTTTCGGCAAAGATGATTTCCGTTTCCAAGTACATGGTGGCAAAACTGGCCGTTATGTTAGCGTAGTTACTGCACGAGATTTAGTCGGTGAAGAAGCAGAACAATCAACATCAATAATGGCTGCTTATCGTCATTATTGGACTGAAGATATGCGTTCAACAGTTTATTACGGCACCACTGATACTGATCTAGGCAACGTTAAAAATAACCACGTAGCAGTTAATCTATTCAAAAACTACACTAAGCAACTTTCTTTTGGTGTTGAAGTCGGTAATTTTGAAATGGCGAAAGTCAATAAAAGCTCAAACTACTTACAATTCTCTGCAAAATACATTCTATAACTTTTCACTAAACAAGACTGGAGAAAGACGATGAAAAAATTTCCTTTATTATTATTAAGTACGTTAATTGCGGGCAGTTTCTCAGGTGCTGCTATGGCTGAAAAGAAAATGCTTCTTAAGACGCCTATTTATTATAACTCGGTACTACCAAGCTTAGGTTCCACGATTAAGTATGTATCAGACAATATTCAAACATTAAGTGGCAACAGTTTAAAAATGAAAATTTACGAGCCTAATAAACTCGTGAACCCGAAAGAAATACTTGATGCGGTATCCACAGGTAAAGTACAAGCTGGTTATGCAACAGCAGGTAACTGGGGCGGAAAAATCCCCGCGGCTCGTTTATTTTCAGCGGTTCCTTTTGGTCCTGAAGCTCCTGAATATTTAGCCTGGTTCTATCATGGCAACGGCAATAAATTGCATCAAGAGTTATATGATGACAATAACCTAAATGTAAAAGTGCAAGTGTGTGGTGTTTTAGCCCCTGAAACTTCTGGTTGGTTTCAAAACGAAATCAACAAACCTGAAGACTTAGCTGGTTTAAAAATGCGTTTCTTCGGTTTAGGCGCTCTTGTGATGGAAAAATTGGGTGTTAGTACCGTCGGTTTACCTGGTGGCGAAATATTCCCAGCAATTGAAAAAGGTGTTATTGATGCCACTGAATTTTCAATGCCGGTAGTTGATCAACGTATTGGTTTAAAGAAACTCCTTAAATATAACTACTTCCCTGGTTGGCATCAACAAGCCACGATGATGGAACTCATTATCAATAAAGATACCTGGAAGAAAATGAGTGAGCGTCAACAGTCAGTTATTGAGCACTTATGTAAATCAGCAACGTTAGAAGCAATTGCGCTTGGTGAAGCAATTCAAGCACCAGTCATGAAGCAAAATATTGAAGATGGCGTAATAAATAAATATTGGTCGCCTGAAATGCTAACGACTTTTAAAACTAAATGGGATGAAGTTGTTATCGAGCAATCGGCAGCAGACCCCGCCTTTAAGAAAATACATGATGACTTAGCTAAGTTCCGTAAAACTTACGACTTATGGGAATCAAACGCTTTCTTACCCCGCCCAAAACCTAGCCTTTAAATTAAATGCTTACTTACGTGCAGTAACTCCCATTACTTGCACAACCTAGAACCTTAGGGTTCTAGGTTTTTTATTGAATTAGGAGAATCTTATGACTGATTCATTTTCTAAGCCTACCAGCTCAGTAGCACGATCAATGTTAAAAACAGCCGACATTTTTGAGGCCATTATTCTTAAAGTATCTGCCGTTTGCTGTTGGTCTTCAGCGTTATTAATTGCTGTCATTATCCTTAATGTAACTATGCGGTACGGCTTCAACAATGGACTTATTTTATTTGAAGAGATTCAATGGCATCTATATGCAATAGGTATCATGTTCGGTTTATCGTATGCCGAAATAACTAACTCACAAGTAAGAGTCGACGTTGTTGCCTCAATGCTGAAACCTAAAACAGTGCTGAAGTGGGAAATATTTGGTGCAGTCTTTTTTATCTTTCCAACCATTTTTGTCATTTTATTTAATAGTTTCGATTATGTAGCCAATTCATACATGCTTGGCGAAAGTTCATCTTCACCATTAGGTATGCCATTTCGATGGGCAATTAAAGCTGCGATCCCAGCAAGTTTTATCTTGTTAGCTATGGCAGTGCTTGCACGACTGTTCCGAAATATTATTACCATAACCCAAAAGGAGACGTGATCATGGCTATTAATGAAATTCTAGTTATCAGCATGTTTTTAACCTTCATTGTCTTTCTATTTACTGGTATTCCAATCGCCTATGTCCTAGCTGGTGTTGGTATTATATTTGGTGGTATAGGCTATCTGTCAGATCTGCATTTGGATACGTTTACCGGCCTTGATTTAAATGTGCTAGGTCTATCTGTTTCCCGGATATTTTCTTTAATGGAAAACTGGGTGTTGGTTGCCTTGCCCATGTTTATTTTTATGGGCTTAATGCTTGATAAATCAGGTGTTGCTGAACGCATGATGATGGCAATGCAAGAGCTCTTTGGTCGTGTTCGTGGTGGTTTAGGTATCACTGTAACCTTAATAGGCATTATTTTAGCTGCCTCTACTGGCATTATCGGTGCTTCTGTTGTATTACTTGGCTTGTTATCTATTCCTGCCATGATGAAGCAAAATTATTCAAAAACGTTTGCTACAGGCATAGTGTGTAGTGCCGGTTGTTTAGGTATTTTAATACCACCAAGCATTATGTTAGTGATCATGGCTGATCAACTAGCACTATCTGTTGGTGATTTATTCACTGCCGCAGTCTTCCCTGGATTAATGTTAGGTGTAGTCTATCTTGCTTATATTTTAGGTTTGTCATTCTTTAAACCTGAAGTCGCTCCAGCGCCTGAAAATCGCCGCCCACTGACGGCTAAGGTATTAGTAGAAGTCTTCAAAGCTATACTGCCAACGCTGGTATTAATTATTGCGGTATTGGGTTCTATTTTTGCAGGTATTGCCACACCGACGGAAGCTAGTGGTGTTGGCGCATTAGGTGCAACTATCCTAGCAGCGATGAATAAGAAACTTAATTTTAAAGTCTTTCACGAAGTATTGATGGCCTCTTATAAAACGACGGCTTATATTTTTGCCATTTTTATTGGTGCAACAATCTTTTCATTGGTTTTACGCGAATTAGGTGGCGATGAATTTATATCAAGCATGTTAACGGGGTTACCTTTTGGTCCCTATGGTGTGTTATTTGTTATTCTTGCAATCGTATTTTTACTAGGCTTTTTATTGGACTGGATTGAAATTACCTTAATAGTATTACCTTTACTAGCACCCGTAGTGAGTTCGTTAGATTTTGGCATAGGGGCTGTTAACGGATTAGATCAACCTGTTTTAGTTTGGTTTGTCATGCTAATAGCCGTTACGCTGCAAACTTCGTTTTTAACACCACCCGTTGGTTTTGCTTTGTTCTATTTAAAAGGTGTTTGTCCTCCAGAAATCAAACTAACCGACATTTATAAAGGCGTAGTACCTTTTATAATATTGCAATTATTGGGTCTTGGGGCGTTAATTATGTACCCAGAAGTTGCCTTGTGGTTACCCTCTATGGTCTATGGAAAATAACTGATTTAGCCGCAATGAGAATGATAGAGTTTTAAGGTCAATTAATAATAGCTTTAACGCTCTAATATTGTACTTAGAAATCCTTTATCTTAGACTAACTGAGTATTTATGTACTAAATCATTAGTGTATGATTTTAAGGATTTCAATAATTTAATTTAGGTAGGATTATGTTCAAGTCACTTAGAGTACAGATATATGCATTAGCATTTATGCCATTTTTATTTGTTGCTTTATTGGGGTTGTATCTTCAGTTTAGTTCACTTAATAGTTTTGGTGAAGATGTCACTTCATTAACTGAAAAAACGATATTAACTATCGAAAAAGACCGCCTAAAAGCAATTATTGATTCGGTCGAGTCTCTTATCCAACCTTATGTTAATCAATCAGGCAGCGAAGGTTATGATGATGCATTAAAAATGTTATCTCACCTGACCTTCGATCAAGGCTCTGGTTATATATTTGCCTATAAAAATGATGGCGAAAGAGTGTTGATGGGAAATAAAACCGCAGGTATCGGTAAAAATTATTGGGACCTTCAAGACAAGCAGGGTCAATATATTATTAGAGACTTAGTTCAAAAAAGTAAGCAGGGTGGCAGCTTTTATACCTATTGGTTTCCTAAACTAAATGAAACTGAAGCTTCTCCTAAATATAGTTACGCCATTTATATAGATAAGTGGGACTTAATGATAGGTACCGGTTTTTATATTGATTCAATGGATGAAGTTATCGCTTCTATTGATGAAACGATTTCTGCTTCTCAAACGAGTAATATTACTAAAAGCCTCGTAACTACACTGATTATTGCGCTGATTGTTGGCTTCATCGTTACCTTTGCCATTAAGCTCATTTACAGTGCCCTTAAAAACTTATCCTCATCTGTGGAAGCCTTAGCAAACGGCGAAGGAAATTTAACGCAGACTATAGTCGATAGTCCTATTGATGTCTTAAGTGATATTGCTAATAACTTTAATCGCTTTTTAAAAGCACTCGGTGGTGATATCCGTAATATTAAGCAAACTAGTGTCAACTTGGCTAATATGGCTGTTCAGTCAACTGAACGACAGCGTAGACTTGAAGATTCTTCAGATCAACAAATGCAAGAAACGACACAAGTGGCTAGCGCTGTTGAAGAAATGGCTTCAACATCAGCAGAAATAGCTAATAGCGCCGAAGTAACGCGTATTTCAGCTGAAAATGCTGAAATAGAAATGCAAAATGTTCTTACGCAAGTACACTCTTCAAATCAGCGTATGAACGAACTTAATTTATTACTCGAAAATGTTGAACATTCAGTACAAGAGCTAGGTAGCAATGTTGAGTCAATTAATTCTGTTCTTGGCGTGATACAAGGAATTTCTGAACAAACAAATTTACTGGCGTTAAATGCCGCGATTGAAGCTGCGCGAGCTGGAGAACAAGGACGTGGCTTTGCTGTTGTTGCCGACGAAGTTCGAACCTTAGCGCAAAGATCTCAACAAAGTACTGTTGAAATATCAGATATTTTAGATAGCCTGAAAAATAGCTCTCAACGTACTATTCAAGATATGAGCGAGTCTGCAGAAAAAAGAGCGGCAGTGTCTGATGCGATGTCAACCATTCGAGGCCTTATTGATTCAACTTCAGGGTCAATTAAGGAGCTAACAGAAATGAATATACATGTTTCAACCGCGGCTTCTGAGCAATCAGATGTTGCTAGCCAAGTAGCAGAAAGCATCACTGGCATTGCCAGTCTTGCAAAAGAAATAGGTGAGGGGTCTTCGGTTTCTCGAGAAAAATTTGAAGAGCTTGAATATCTCTCTCAAGAGCTTAACCAGGTTTCTGATAAATTCGTTGTTTAGCTAATGTTTTAAGGCTGTGCAGTGTAGGTAATTAAATAAAGGGAAAAGTGAAAGCTTTTCCCTCTTTTGATCTAGCACTTATCATTGGAATAAAGGATAAGGCAAAGGGGTGTGGCATGTTGTTCAATGCCTTACGCGGAAATATCGCTGATATTTGATTATTTTTAGAGAAAAGATTTAAAGAGGAAAGTCGCTTCCAAGATGCCGCAGCTCACATTTGTCCTGAACACCGGGTGTTCAGGGCGGAAATATCATGCTAACCGTAGGCTTCCCGATACGAGCCGGGCTTGCGCAAAAGTTAATAGTCAACTTCCTTAGGTAAAACTTATCGGCTCAGGGACATAGTTCGCATACAAACACCCCAGAAGACAAACTAAGTATAACGAAAAAAATATCATCAAATAAGCTTTATTTTGTAATTTTTATCTGAGTGACGAGTATTTATTCGTTCTGTTTTATTTTTAAGCTTTAACTACAGCAAGGTAGACGAAGGAAATAATAAAATACTGAGAGGAGGTGTAAAGAGTAAGCAACTAATGATTAAGCGATTTTTTTCTTTGTATGGGAAAGTGCCTGTTCTATGGTTGATTGTAGCAAGGTGATTTTTTGTTGATTATCTTCTTGTTCAATTTTTAATTGCTGTTGAGCTTTCAGTAAATCATTAGCCAAATTTAAGGCTGTCATCACTAAGGTTTGCTCTGGAGTACTGATTACTTTGCTAGTGCCGGCTTTGATTAAACGATCACTTAATTCTTGCGCCGCAGATAATAAGGCGGTTTCTTGCCCTATTGGGCAAGCTATTTTTAGCTTGCGATCAACAATGTTGATTTCTACGGTTCGTTGCGACATTTACACAAAATTCCAAGTATTATTAATAATATAGGTAAGATCAAAGCTATTTTAGCTTATTATTTTTAATGATAGCGATGCTGAGCTCCCTATGCAAGTAAATAGCGCGCTTTATGGTCATTTTCTGTTATTTTCCTTTTCTGTCATTTTCGGCAGTGATACCATTACTTCCCATAACTCCCTGCAAGTATAGAAAGTAAATCATGACTGAAATAACCTCAAATAACGATACCGACAATAACTTAATCGACTTTGCTACGATGCAAGCCATTTTGACTAGCGAAGATGTAAAATCCCATGCCAGTGAACTTCATGGTGTATTAACAGGGTTAGTTTGTGCTGGTTTTGAATTTGAAGATCAAGGTTATGTAGCCATGCTGCATGATTTATTTAATGAGGGTGATGGCTTTCCAACCGCAGTAAAAAAAGCACTCAAGCAAATGTATAGTGAATTGTGGTGTAGCATATTAGATGACAGTTATAGCTTTAACCTTTTACTACCCGATGATGATGACTCTATGGCTGAACGCGGCCATGCTTTAAGTGTTTGGGTGCAAGGTTTTAACTTAGGGTTTGGTTTACAGCAAAAAGATAGCCCAGTTGTTTCTGACGAAGTTAAAGAAGTACTGACTGATTTTGGAGAAATTGCTAACTTATCTGATGAAATGGAAGAAGATGAAGATACCGAACAAGCGTATTTTGAAATTGGAGAATATGTTCGAATCTCTGCTTTATTATGTTTTAGCGAACTAGCGACACCGCCAAATAATGAAAGTAACAACACAGACAAAAAGATAATTCACTAAACTTACGGTTTGCAAAGTACTTTCAAATAACTGTTAACGAAATACAGTCAATAATTTACTACAAGCAAAATAAGCACAACATTGAATAGGCGCGAAGATTACATGACCACTAACCCTTTAAATGAAGCACCTTTAAGTAAAGTACCGTTAAGTAAATCACCAATGAGCCAGTTACCATTAAGTGACTATGCAAAACATCGTGCTACATTCATGGCTAAAATGCCAAATAATAGTATTGCACTGTTTCCTGCTGCCAGTGAACTTACTCGCAGTAACGATACCGAATATGCGTTTTGTCAGAATAAAAACTTTTTTTACTTAACTGGCTTTAATGAACCTGATGCTTTATTAGTGTTGCTAAAAAATGAACAAGGCCAAAATAAGTCTATTTTATTCTCATTACCTAAAGATGCCTTACATGAAATTTGGCAGGGCAGACGTATTGGTCAAATCAAAGCAGTGCAAGATTATGGTGTTGATGAAAGTTTTGAAGTAACAGATGTTGCTAACCTACTGCCTGATTATCTTGACGGTAAAAGCCAAGTGCTGTTTGGTTTTAGTGATCATGACTTTGCTGCGCAAGTTTTTACTTGGTTAAAACAAGTTAAAAGTAGCGTGCGTCAGGGAGCTAAAACACCACAACATCTTGCGGATGCTGACCCTATAGTTGCAGAGTTACGTTTAATTAAAACAGAGAATGAATTGGCCTTGATGCGCCAAGCGAATCATATATCTGGCTTAGCACATCAACGTGCTATGCAAAAGTGCCAAGTGGGTAAGTTTGAGTACCAAATGGAAGCCGAAATTCTTCATGAATTTGCTCGCCATGGTGCTAGGCACCCAGCTTATGCCAGTATCGTTGCAGGCGGTGATAACGCCAATATTCTTCATTACACCGATAATAGCGATGTATTGAAAAATAATGAGTTATTACTTATTGATGCCGGCGCTGAGTTATCGGGCTATGCCGCTGATATTACCCGTACCTTCCCAGTTAACGGACAATTTACCGCTGAGCAAAAAGCCATCTATCAATTAGTGCTTGATGCTAAAAACCTTGCTATCAACGCCATTAAGCCGGGTATGTCTTTTGCCAAATTAAATGTATTAACCAATGCATTTTTAACGCAAGGTTTAGTGGATTTTGGCATAATTGAAGGCGATTTAACCGAACTAATTAGCGATAAAAAAGTAAAAGAATACTTTATTCATGGCCTTGGTCACTGGTTAGGATTAGATGTTCATGATGTTGGTGATTATCATATTAACACCGACAGAGAACAGCTCCGCGCCTTTGAAGTAGGTATGGTCATGACCATCGAACCAGGTATTTACATTCCACTGAGTGATTTAAGTGTCGAGGCAAAGTGGCGCGGTATTGGTGTACGTATTGAAGACAATATTGCCGTCACTGCAACGGGTTTTGAAAACCTTACCGCTAACTCGCCACAAACGATTGAAGATATTGAAGCCTTGATGATCAAAGTGACAGCATAATTTATCTGCTACTTTACTAGGTAATTTCTCTGAGAATTTGTTTAGCATTATATTTTATTCATTTACGTGGCTACATCAATAAAGTACGAGCAGAATTTCAGTAAAATCATGGCAACGTTAACGATAAAACACTAACACCGTTATTAATACGAACACTAATATCAATAATAAGATGAACGCTATGGAAAACAGTAACCAATATTTTGATGTCATTATCTCAGGCGGCGGCTTATCTGGTAGCTTAATGGCGTTAAGTTTAAGTCAACTTTCTAAAGGCGATGGTAGCTTATTATCCATCGCTATTATTGAAACCCAACCTTTTAGTCAAACCAGCTCAGCAGATGAAAATTCTCTTTTTGATGAACGTGTTTTAGCACTATCTCACGGTAGCGCTAGATACCTAGCTAAGCTTGGCGTTTGGCAATATCTAAAAGATGATGCCAGTGCAATTACGGATATTGATATTTCTGATCGTGGTCACTTTGCCAAAGCAAGGTTAACGGCAAAAGAATATGGCGTTAATGCTCTTGGTTATGTCATCGAAATGGCCCTTATTGGTAAAGGGCAATTAAAAGCGTTAAGTAACAATACTATTACCGCCAAAAAGTGCACAGCCACAAATAGCACAAATGTAAAAAAGAACATTCACTGGTTTAGCCCCGACTCAATAGCTGATATTAATTGGCAATCACAAGAGCAAGACAAAGACACTATTGATAAGACACAGGTAAAGGTTACGCTTAACTCAGGTAAAATCTTGTCAGCAAAATTACTACTTGGCTGTGACGGTGCACAATCACCGGTAAGAAAGCTCGCCAATATTGACGTCACTTGTGATGATTATCAGCAAGTTGCATTAATTGCTAATGTCTCAACCAGCAAAGCACATCATCATAAAGCATTTGAACGGTTTACCGAGTTTGGCCCTATTGCCATGTTACCGTTAAAGTCGCTAAAGTCGCTAAAGTCAGTAAAGGCAAAGGTAAGAACCGCTGCTGCTGGCGCATCACGTTGTTCTCTCGTTTGGACGATGACGCCAGCGCAAGCAGCAGAAATTAAACACTTAAGCGATGATGATTTTAAAGTTAAGTTAGAGCGCGCATTTGGTAGCTACCTCGGCGCAATCACGCATGTGGGTAAACGTGATACTTACCCTTTGGTGTTATTACAAGCACAACAGCAAACCTATCACCGCATGGCGTTGGTGGGGAATGCCTCACATACTATTCACCCCATTGCAGGGCAAGGTTTTAACTTGGGCTTACGCGATGTTGAGGTGATGGCAGACCTCATTAAAAACGCCTTGGCAGCAGGACAAGATATTGGTGATTTTGCCTTATTACATAGTTACCAAATGAATAGAGCGAAAGATCAGCAGCAAGTGATTCAATTAACTGATTCATTGGTAACATTATTTGCGAATAATTTACCGCCGTTAATCCTTGGTCGGAATATTGGCTTACAAGCACTTAATGTTATTTCGCCGTTAAAAGATGCTTTGGTTAAGAAGACTATGGGTTATTAGGTTAGCCAGAGTTAATATGACAAGAAATAGAGAAAATACTGGATCCTCGATCAGACACTTCGAGGATGACGACTGTAAGTGTTAATATTTTTTAACTTCGAGAATGGCGGCTGCAAGTGTTAATCATTTTTGTCATCCCCGTGGTCAATTAGTCGGGGATCCATGTAACTTTATTTTTTATCATGCCTAGTTACTTAGCTGGGATCCATGTGGCTTTATTTGTTGCCACTCCCGTGGTCACTTAATCGGGAGTCCATGTGACATTATTTGAATTCAAGAAGAGAAAAAATGCAAAAATTTGATGTGTTAATTGTCGGTGCAGGCATGGTGGGTTTAACGCTTGCGTTAGCTTTACGTAAAAATAGCCAGCTAAAAATTGCCATGGTAGATACCTCAGCCGTACCTGAACTTGATGAAAATATAGATGTTAGAGTGAGTGCTATTAATGTAGCCAGCAAAAATATCTTTGCTAATTTAGGTGTTTGGTCTGCTCTTGAAAACAGCCGAGTACAAGATTATCAGCACATGCATGTTTGGGATAAAGCGGGACTAGGTAAACTCGATTTTTCAGCCAAGGACAGTGCTAGTTTCCCCTCGGACGATAACCTTGGTTGGATCATCGAAAACAAAGTGATTCGCCACGCATTATGGCAACAAGCTGAACTTGATGAAGGTATTCACTTTTTTAATGACAATAAATTAGCCAGTATTAGTCAGGGTGATAGTGAAGTATTTGCCACCTTTGCCAATGAATCCTCTTCTCATAACTCTGCTGCTCATAACTTTGCAATAAATGGCAGCAGCACACCAACAGCACCTATTATTGCTAAACTCGTTGTCGGTGCTGACGGTGCTAACTCATGGGTGCGTCAGCAAATGAACATGGCGATGATCTTTAAAGATTATGACCACCACGCGATTGTTGCGACTGTAGAATGTCCACAAGGCCATAAAAATACCGCTTGGCAAGTCTTCTTACCTACAGGTCCATTAGCTTTTTTACCGCTAAGATCAGTAAAGTCAGAGACGTCGACACAGAGCTCAGCTGACTCGGTAAATAATTTATGTTCTATCGTCTATTCAACCTCACCAGAGGATGCAAAACGTTTAATCACGCTTGATGCCACTGAATTTGCTAAAGAGTTAACGGCAGCCAGTGATGGTAAATTAGGTGATATTAGCCTTAAAAGTGAGCGTTTTACTTATCCATTAACCATGCGTTTAGTACAAGACTTTGTTAAAGACCGCGTAGTGCTTATTGGTGATGCTGCTCATACCATACATCCACTTGCTGGGCAGGGCGTTAACTTGGGCTTACTTGATGCCGCAGCTTTAGCGCAAACCTTAACAGCGAAACTTAATGAACATGATGAAAGCCACGCTGAACTCGTTAATACATCAGATCTTAAAGCGTTCTCTCGCTGGCGTAAAAGTGAAGCCACTGAAATGATCACCGCGATGGCTGGTATAAAACAAGCTTTTTCTGTGCAACCATCACCCGTTAAATTACTCCGTGGTGTCGGCATGAATATCCTTAATAACTTTGCCCCAGTTAAAAACCGTCTTATCGCACAAGCGTTAGGTATTAAAGCAGACCTTCCAGAACTCGCTTATCAAAAAGACGCACTGTAACGTTACTAACAGATCAGTTAACAGATCAGCTAATAGATAAAGTAATAGAAAGACTAATAAGAAGAGCACTTGCCAGGGTATAGCAATAATAGTTATACCCGACTCTCTTGAAAGTGGCGAGTTCAAGTAGAATTAGTACCGCCGGTAAATAAGGCTTTTACTGAAGATTCTCCTGCATTATCTCATCAAGTAGTTCTTATACCGTCTGCACCTTCCAATAAGCTACATCTAGCTAACGTCTAGGTCGAAATAAATAAGGTTATATAAAACGTTGCTGAACTAACCCTTCAAAATGCCTGAGAAGACATATTATTGTTGTCATCTTTTTAAAAAAAATATCCATTTAAAAGACCAGAACTTGAGCTTTAGTCGCTCAATTGTCCTAAAAAACGCATCTTCAAGAAGAACGACCATAAAATCTTATTGGCTTTTATTTGTTCTATGCCTATATCACCGAGACAATAATGAGATTAATTTTGTAATGCGGATGTTTTGAAAATATAATTCTGATTTTAAATAAAACACGGGTTTAAATTTTAAAAAATTGGATTTTTCTGTTGAATCAACAGAGAGTGACAGCTATAATCAGTTAACTTTGTAAATTCTTAGGTGGAACACATGACTAATAAAACAGTATTACATGCAAAGCATTTAGCTTCAGGCGCAAAAATGGTTGATTTCTTTGGCTGGGATATGCCTATCAACTACGGCTCTCAAATTGAAGAGCATCACGCAGTAAGAACCAATGCCGGCATGTTTGATGTTTCACACATGACGATTGTTGATGTGCAAGGCGCAGACGCAAAAGCTTTCTTACGTCGTTTAGTGATTAACGATGTTGCTAAGTTAGCAACACCGGGTAAAGCGTTATACACAGGTATGTTAAATGAAGAAGGCGGCGTGATTGATGATTTAATCATCTACTTCTTCTCAGATACTGATTACCGTTTAGTTGTTAACTCAGCGACACGTGTAAAAGATCTTGCTTGGATGACTAAGCAATCTACCGGTTTTGATATCACTATCACCGAACGTCCTGAGTTTGGCATGCTTGCCGTACAGGGCCCAGAAGCAAAAGCAAAAGTAGCTAAGCTATTAACAGCCGAGCAAATTGAAGCTGTTGAAGGCATGAAACCATTCTTTGGTGTGCAAGTAGGTGATTTATTTATTGCCACTACAGGTTATACTGGTGAAGACGGTTACGAAATTATAGTACCAAATAGTTCAGCTGAAGATTTTTGGCAAAAGCTATTAGACGAAGGTGTAGTTCCTTGTGGTCTAGGTGCTCGAGATACACTACGTTTAGAAGCTGGCATGAACCTTTACGGTTTAGATATGGACGAAACTGTTTCTCCATTAGCCGCTAACATGGCGTGGACAATTAGCTGGGAACCTACAGACCGTGACTTTATCGGTCGTGACGTATTAACAGCACAAAAAGCAGCGGGTGATCAACCTAAGCTTGTTGGTTTAGTACTAGAAGCAAAAGGTGTGCTTCGTTCACACCAAGTTGTTGTAACTGAATTTGGCAATGGCGAAATTACGTCTGGAACTTTCTCACCAACGTTAGGCCACAGTGTTGCTTTAGCACGTGTTCCACGTAGCGTGAAAGTAGGCGATACCATCGAAGTTGAGATGCGTAAAAAATTGATTAAAGTTCAGGTTACAAAACCTAGTTTCGTTCGTAACGGCAAAAAAGTTTTCTAATTGAAAATTAAATTAGATGTTCTATATTATAGAGTAGCTAATCTAAATAATTATTCTACTGAGTAACTTAACGTGAAAACGTGGTTACTTTATTTCAAAAAAATTAAAATTTTAAACAGGAAAAATAAAAATGAGCAACATTCCTTCAGAATTAAAATATGCAACTTCTCACGAATGGGTTCGCGTTGATAGCGACGGTATCGCTACTATTGGTATCAGTGAACATGCCCAAGGCCTTTTAGGTGATATGGTATTTGTTGAATTACCTGACGTTGATGATTCAATCAGTGCTGGTGATGATGTTGCTGTTGCAGAATCAGTAAAAGCAGCTTCAGACATTTACGCAGCACTTGAAGACGCTCCAGAGTTACTTAACTCTGACGCTTTTGGTGAAGGTTGGTTATTTCAAGTTAAACTTGACGATGTAAGTGAGTTAGAAAACTTACTTGATGCCGAAGGTTATAAGAACTCTATCGACGAAGATTAATTTTTAGCACCGTTAATCAGGTTTATGCCTAAACATTGATTACCTTAGCTAAAAAAATTAGTTCTTAATATTAAGCCTCTGACTCATTAGGTTTGAGGCTTTCTTTTATTCTAGATTAGTACAATTTATTTAAGTGAAACTTTTATGACTTCAAAAGCAACTGTTAACTCATTAGCTGAGTTAGAGCAAACTCAAGATTTTATCCGTCGCCATATTGGCCCTAGTGAATCAGAAACTCAAGCCATGCTAAATGACCTTGGCGTAGAATCTGTTGATGCGTTAATTGATGAAATCGTACCAAGCGATATTCGTCTTGCCGATCTTCCAAATGTTGAAGAAAGTAAAACTGAAGTACAAGCATTGGCAGATTTAAAAGCCGTAGCTAGCTTAAATAAAGTGAACGACACTTATATCGGTTTAGGTTATTTCGGTACCTTAACACCGAACGTTATTTTACGTAACGTACTAGAAAATCCAGGTTGGTATACAGCGTATACGCCGTACCAGCCAGAAATTGCTCAAGGTCGTTTAGAGTCATTATTAAACTACCAACAAATGTGTATCGATCTTACCGGTCTAGAGCTAGCTTCAGCTTCATTATTAGATGAAGGTACAGCAGCAGCAGAAGCCATGGCATTAGCCAAACGTGTTTCTAAAAACAAAAAATCTAACTTATTCTTTATCTCAGATGATGTTTACCCACAAACTATTGACGTTGTTAAGCAACGTGCAGAAATGTTTGGTTTTGACATTGTTGTTGCTCCAGCTGCAGATGCTGCAGAACACGACATTTTCGGCGCACTTATCCAATACCCTGGCGCCTCAGGTCAAGTAACAGATGTAAGTGAATTGATTGCTAAAATTCATGAGAAAAAAGCCATTGTTGCCGTTGCAGCAGACATCATGAGCTTAGTATTATTGAAGTCTCCTGGTGAATTAGGCGCAGATGCTGTTATTGGTTCAAGCCAACGTTTTGGTGTGCCAATGGGTTACGGTGGACCACACGCTGCATTCTTCACTACATCAGAAAAATACAAACGTTCATTACCTGGTCGTATTATCGGTGTTTCAAAAGATACTCGCGGTAAAAACGCACTACGTATGGCTATGCAAACACGTGAGCAACATATTCGTCGTGAAAAAGCCAACTCAAACGTTTGTACAGCACAAGTATTACTTGCCAACATGGCAGCGTTCTATGCGGTTTACCACGGTCCTCAAGGTTTAAAAACTATTGCTAACCGTATTCACCGTTTAACTGACATTTTATGTTTAGGTACAGCAACTAAAGGCTTAACAGCTGTTCATGCTAACTACTTCGACACATTAACGTTCAACGTTGATGCTACTGAAGGTTTTAACAAAGACGAAATCGTTGCTCGTGCATTAGCTGCTAACGCTAACTTGCGCACAGACGTTGATGGTCAAATCTCAATATCACTTGATGAAACTACAACACGTGATAACGTAGCACAACTTTTTGATATCTTATTAGGTGAAGGTCACGGTTTAAACGTGAACGACCTTGATGACCAAATTGTTGCTTCAGGTCACTCATCAATTCCAGCGTCATTAGTACGTGAGTCAGCAATCTTAACTCACCCAGTATTTAACTCGTACCACAGCGAAACAGAAATGCTTCGTTATATCAAAAGACTTGAAAACAAAGATTTAGCATTGAACCACTCAATGATTTCTTTAGGTTCTTGTACTATGAAGTTAAATGCTACAGCACAGATGATCCCAGTATCATGGCCTGAATTTGCTAACATGCATCCATTTGCACCAGTTGACCAAGCACAAGGTTACAAAGCAATGATTGATGAGCTAGCCAAATGGTTAGTTGAGTTAACAGGCTACGACAAAATGTCAATGCAACCTAACTCAGGTGCTCAAGGTGAATACGCTGGCTTAATCGCTATTAGCAAGTATCACGAAAGCCGTGGTGACTCGCATCGTAACATCTGTTTAATTCCAGCATCTGCTCACGGTACAAACCCAGCATCAGCAATGATGGTTGATATGAAAATTGTTATCGTTGCTTGTGATAAAGAAGGTAACGTTGATATGGCCGACTTAAAAGCGAAAGCTGAAGAGTTAGCTGACAACCTTGCATGTATCATGATCACTTACCCGTCTACGCACGGTGTATATGAAACAACGATTGCAGAAATTTGTAACATCATTCATGACAATGGCGGTCAAGTTTACCTTGATGGCGCGAACATGAACGCACAAGTAGGTTTAACTTCACCAGGTTTCATCGGTGCTGATGTTTCTCACCTTAACTTGCACAAAACATTCGCTATTCCACATGGCGGCGGCGGCCCAGGTATGGGACCTATTGGCGTTAAGTCTCACTTAGCACCATTCTTGCCTGATCATGCGTTAATTAACGTAGATGAAGCAACCAAAGGTAATGGCGCGGTTTCATCAGCTCCTTTCGGTAGTGCTAGTATTTTACCTATCACTTACCTTTACATTGCCTTGTTAGGTAAAAAAGGTGTTACTGATGCAACAAAATACGCAATTACTAACGCTAACTACGTTTCGAAAAAATTAAGCGAACATTACCCAATTTTATATTCAGGTAAAAACGGCCGTGTTGCGCACGAGTGTATTGTTGATTTACGTCCACTTAAAGCATCATCAGGTGTTACCGAAGTTGATATGGCTAAACGCTTAATGGATTACGGTTTCCATTCTCCAACTATGTCGTTCCCAGTAGCGGGCACGTTCATGATTGAACCAACGGAATCAGAATCTAAAGTTGAGCTTGACCGTTTCATCGAAGCAATGGTTTGTATTCGTGATGAAGTACGTAAAGTTGAATCAGGTGAGTGGTCAGCAGATAACAACCCACTACACAATGCACCACATACACTAGCGGATATTACTGAACCATGGGATCGTGCTTACTCGATTCAAGAAGCAGTATTCCCAGTACCAGCAGTGGCGGCTAACAAATTTTGGCCAACGGTTAACCGCATTGATGATGTATTCGGAGACAGAAACTTAATTTGTTCATGTCCTCCAGTATCTACTTATGAAGACTAGTTAACTAGTGATCACGACTGATCAGGTTGGAAACCGATCTGATCTAGTTGGAAACTCTAACTAAATAATATTGAAAGGCGAATCAGAAATGGTTCGCCTTTTTATTTGTTAACTATAAACCAATATATTTAGTATTACCTTGGTGCCACAAAGTATTTCAAGTTTAGTCAAAGGTATTTAAACGTTACCGCTCTGAATAATAAGTCGTGTTCATCTATATGCAGGCACGATAGTATGATCCAGTTCACGGACATATCTTCTTTCTAAGAAACCTCAAAAACCAGATGTAAATCGCACCATCTAACGTCTTCTTGGTGCGCAAACCGGAAGTTACACCGAAGTAACCCCTAACGTCCGCTTGAAGTACCAAATCGGACATTAGAATTAATGCTTAAATTATAATTTCTGTCCGCTAAAAATAGGCATTAGGTCTCTCAATAATTATAAAATAGAGTATTACTTGCAACATCGAGGCGGATCATACATTAGCATTCAAAGTGAGATATAAACTATAAATTAGTGGCAATAATTACTTAGCCACTCCAGTGTCTTTTATAAGCTTAAGTCTTTCGAAAGTAGCCTTAAATTAGCTTGTAACTCTTTGTCAAAATAAGCACATTGTGCAGCCACACTAGTCAAGTTAACGCACTCTTGTTTATCTCCCATTCTTAATGCCGTAGCTTGAGACAGCACTATGTTAACAAATAACTTTTCAATATCAGCTAATGCTGAATGAGAATCAAACTCCATTTTGTATGTATATGTCATCAATATAGCCTCAATAAGTTTCAAAAAAGCAATAATACTTTGAGGGCTATACTTATTAGTATTCATTCCTATTAAACACTCTTCACCTTGTTTAACTAATTCTAGAGTACGTATCAAGTTCTGTTCTGTTGGTACTTTTTCACAAGTAGTAATTTCTTCTGAAATATCTAAAAGTTTGTTCATTCTACTTTAGTTCGAAATAGTTTTATTAATAGACCAGAAGTTATCATGTTTCGCATTGATAATTAAGGTTTGTGTTGCTCCATTTTCCTTTAAGGATAGCGTTGCATTCACCATTTGAATTCAAGCGCGGAAGAAATCATAGCCGATATTACCAAAGATCGCTTTTGGCACCAATCGTCCTTCTAGGTGGATTTTTAGTATCTGACGTATGTCTGCAATGGTGGCAGAGCGGACTATTTATTGTGATAAATTCCAGCCGGAATTAAGACCGCTTGGTGGCAACAGTGACGTTTTAGTGATATTACTTAAGTAATAAATGTGTAAATCAAAATTCTACACATATACTACAAAGGTGGTAACACCCTTAAGCAAGATCAATCTAATTTGTTGATTTAAAGCGACTTGATGCATTTATTTAAAGTCATTATTAGGGGCGTCAAGTTTCTAAGGAGTGTTTGTGGCAGAATTCAAAATCCTGAGTAATATCCTTGATTATATGGAGTCGAATGGAACTACATATAAGCTAGTCGAGGTATCGATTACTGAGGAACTTGTAATCGAAATTAATGAGGCAAACAAAACTTCATTTACACTAGCTGATTTACAGAAAGGTGCTGATAAATGCCTAGCTCATGAATGATTAAAACATAGCTATATGGGGGGCAGATAAATATTCTAATTTGAATATAACACCTAAGGGTTTAGGTGTTGCAAGATCTAAACAAAAATCAGATGAACTTAAAGCTTCTCGCTCCTTTCTTAAAAAAGTATCTGACTATATTGAAGATCATAAAGGCTTATTTATTGCTCTTGCTTCCTTATTCGGCTTGGTCACTTTGACCATTAAGATTTTAGGAGATAAATAATGGAAAATAAACAATTCAGTATTTCCTTAAAATGTTTGTTTTGTGATTGTGAATTACAAGCTGATGCAGAAAAAGAGTTTGCTTCTGGTGACATGCTTAAGTGCCAAGAGTGCCAAGAGTGCGACGAGTTGAATGATTATGATGCTTTAATCGATGTTGCATCAGATGAAGGTAAAGCACTTGCTGAAGACTATGCAAAAAGAGAAATTGAAAAAATGCTTAAAAAGTCATTCAAGTAATAGAAACTTAATAAGAAAATAAACAAGGACACGTAACAGTTGGCTACGCTTCGCTACACAATTTTAGAATTACTTAGCCTGTTTTTTGGGCGTTGGTATGCACAAGGATTATCATGAGCAACTCGGAAATCACAACTTCACAAGAAATACTTCTTCAAGTTACTAAAATTGTTGAAACTGAATGTGCTCAAGATGCGAGTAAATTGTTAGCCGATGGTTTCATTTTACTTGGTGTTGGAAATAGTGTTTTTGTAGATAATGATAGTCGCTTTGTTTATAGCCTTGGTTTCACTAAACCAATTGAAGAGCTGAGCCACTGGGCTAGTTCTAATTTTTAACAATGTGCATATAACAAGGTCAATAAATAGCGGACACGCAACAGTTGGCTCGGTTACGCTTCGCTGCACATTTTAGCAAACTGTTATCAGCCCCTTAAATGGGCTACATGTACAGCGAGGAAATCACATGGATAACGTAATTCCTTTCCCTAAAAACCTCGATGATTTTAAAGAGGTTGG
>MAAF01000079.1 GCA_002163005.1 Colwellia psychrerythraea
TATCTACCTACTCGCCTTTAGCAGCGGTTTTTGCATTATGGGAATAGAATTATTAGCCGGCCGAATTCTCGCGCCTTTTTTTGGTAGCTCGGTACATATTTGGGGCAGCATCATTACGGTATTTATGTTGAGTTTATCGTTAGGCTATTTACTCGGCGGCAAGCTTTCAACTCGTTCGGCATCATTAACAACCTATGGAGTTATTTTTCTTGTCGCCGCCATCACACTTTTACCTATTGCCTTATTTAGCCAGTGGCTTATGGAAGTAATATTTATCGCCATTGAAGACTCTCGTTATGGTTCTTTAGTGGCGTCAATGGCGCTGTTTTTCATTCCTACGGTTATTCTAGGCATGTTGTCACCCTACTCTGTGCGCTTGTTAGTTAAAGAGTCCAATGAAAGTGGCCAAGTAGCGGGTAAACTTTATTTTATTTCTACTTTGGGTAGCGCATTAGGCACTATTGTGACCTCGTTTTATTTAATATTGTGGTTTGATATTAACCTTATTATTTACAGCTTTTGCCTGCTACTTGCCTGTTTGGGGTTATTTGCCGTACTGTGGGCCAAAAGCCAACAACTAAACAAGGTAGTCAGTAGCCATGCCTAAGCAATTAAGTCGTTATTTTTTATTGATTATTAATATTTTTGTTGTTTTTACCCTTAGTGCTCAAGCCGATGTTATTCACCAAGAAAAATCATTGTATCGTAATATTTTAGTTGAAGACGACGGCGATTTACGCTGTTTGAAGTTCAATGTAAAAAGCACCAAAAGCCAACAAAGTTGCCTTTATAAAAGCCAGCCAAAAAAATTAGTGTTTAATTATACCAAGCTATTAATGAGTGGTTTGTTACTTAACCCTGAGCCAAAACGCATTTTAATTGTTGGTTTGGGGGGCGGCACTATGTCGAACACCTTAGCGCAACTTTTTCCCAGCAGTCATATTGATAATATTGAAATAGATGAGGCCGTTATTAGCGTTGCTCGCCGTTATTTTGGTTTTTCTGAAAATGACTTGGTGAAAACTTATAACCAAGACGGGCGAATTTTTATCAAAAGAGCGCTGTTAAAAAAGCAAACTTATGACTGGATCATTCTTGACGCCTTCAACGGTGATTATATTCCTGAGCATTTATTAACTAAGGAATTTTTACAAGAAACTAAACGTTTACTCAGTGAAAATGGCATTTTAACCGCTAATACCTTTTCTCTTAGTGAACTTTATGCCCATGAGTCTGCCACCTATAAAGCGGTATTTGGTGATTTTTACCAAGTAAAAAGCTCAGTGACTAGCAATCGAGTTATTTTAGTTAGCCGCAATGGCTTTGTCAGCACAGCGGTTCAAGAGCAAAACATCAAGCAACTCGACGCTAAGCTGCAAACCTATAATGTTGATATCGAACAACTCTATCGCAACATGTATTTAACCAAAGATCATCAGGATTGGTCTGATGATACCCGATTACTTACCGATCAATTTTCTCCCGCAAACTTATTAAATTTGTAACGGTTCACCACCGAGCCGCGATGCTTCACAGAGGGCTCATCGAGCTTACGCAGAGGATTTATTATTCTCGGTGTAGTGCAGTAATCCAGATTCCCTCTGTGGTAATGATTGTTAAGCTGAATAAATACTTAAATTAACACATTAAAATCAGTCGTAAATCAAGGTCTAGCCTAAAGTCTAATAGTAAAAAGTTGTCGACATTTTATACTGATTTCATTATGTAATGATAAGAGAGGCAACCGATGAGCTTTATAGAAAAACAGCACCAAGCAACCACTAATACTGAAGAGTATTGGAAAAAACAAGCTGAACGAGTAACTTGGCTTAAACCTCCAACAAAAATATTGTCGACAAATAGTTTTGATTGGCACGACTGGTTTGCCGATGGCGAACTTAATAGCAGTTATTTGGCCTTGGATTATCATATTGAGCAAGGTCGTGGCGAACAAGTTGCTTTAATATACGACTCACCCGTAACAAACACTAAACAAACCTTCACCTACTTTGAGCTCACGGAGTTAGTAGCAAAATTTGCCGACGTATTACAAAAGCAGCAGGTAGAGAAAGGCGATCGCGTGTTGATTTACATGCCGATGATCCCACAAGCTGCCATTGCCATGTTAGCTTGTGCTCGTATTGGTGCCGTACACTCGGTGGTTTTTGGTGGTTTTGCTGCCAAAGAGTTGGCGGTGCGTATTGATGATGCCGAGCCTAAAGTTATTGTCAGCGCCAGCTGCGGCATAGAAGTTGAAAAAGTTATTCCGTATAAGCCATTAATAGATCAAGCCATAGCAACAGCCCAGCACAAACCTAGCAGTTGTGTTATCTACCAGCGCGAGCAATTAACGGCTGATATGATTGTTGGTCGCGACTATAGCTGGCAAACATTAATGCTAGAGGCTAAAGCAATTGCACCGGTACCGTTGAAAAGTACCGACCCGCTTTATATTCTTTATACCTCTGGCACCACGGGAAAACCCAAGGGCGTTGTGCGTGATAATGGCGGCCACGCGGTTGCCATGCTGTATTCGATGGAACACGTTTATGGCATGAAAGTTGGTGATACATTTTGGGCGGCTTCTGATGTTGGCTGGGTGGTCGGTCACTCTTATATTGTTTATGCGCCGTTAATGGCTGGTTGCTCAACTATTTTATACGAAGGAAAGCCGATAAAAACCCCTGATGCCGGTGCTTTTTGGCGAGTATGTGCCGAATATCAGGTCAATGCACTTTTCAGTGCGCCAACAGCGTTTCGTGCCATAGCCAAAGAAGATCCTGATGGCGCCTTAATGCATGATTATGACTTAAGTCAGTTGA
>MAAF01000019.1 GCA_002163005.1 Colwellia psychrerythraea
ATCTAGCATTATGTTCTCATCTTCTACACCAAGATCTTTAAGCATACCGATAACAGCAGCATTCATCATTGGTGGACCACACATGTAGTACTCACAATCTTCTGGTGCTTCATGGTCTTTCAAATATTCTTCAAAAAGAACATTATGGATAAAACCAGTTAAGCCATCCCAGTTATCTTCAGGTTGTGGATCAGATAAAGCAACATGCCATTGGAAGTTATCATTATCAGCCGCTAGGCCGTTATAATCATCTTCATAGAACATTTCACGCTTAGAACGGGCACCATACCAGAAACTCATTTTACGTTTAGACTCTAAACGCTTAAGTTGGTCAAAGATATGAGAACGCATTGGCGCCATACCAGCACCACCACCAATAAAGACCATTTCATTATCAGTTTCTTTAGCGAAGAACTCACCAAATGGACCTGAAATAGTCACTTTATCACCAGCTTTAAGGCTGAAGATAAATGATGACATTTTACCTGCTGGTAAATGTAAACGTCCAGGAGGCGGCGTAGCAATACGCACGTTAAGCATGATAATGCCTGCTTCTTCTGGGTAGTTAGCCATTGAATAAGCACGTAATGTATCCGTGTCTACTTTTGACTCTACGTCGAAGAAACCAAAATGTTTCCAATCGCCACGGTATTGTTCATCAATATCAAAATCACTATATTTAACATGATGTGCTGGTGCTTCAATTTGAATATAACCACCCGCTTTAAACGGTACTGATTCACCATTTGGAATTTGTAGTTTCAGCTCTTTAATGAACGTTGCTTTGTTATCGTTTGAGATAACTTCACATTCCCATTGTTGAACACCGAAGATTTCATCTTCAACTTCAATTTCCATGTCTTGTTTAACCGCAACTTGACACGCTAAACGACAGCCAGTTCTGGCTTCACGTTTATTGATGTGGCCTTCTTCCGTAGGAAGAATATCACCACCACCAGAATGCACATCAACACGACATTGGCCACAAGTACCACCGCCGCCACAGGCTGAAGGAATAAAAATCCCTTGATCAGCTAGTGCACCTAACAATTTTCCGCCTGCAGCCGTTTTCACTGCTTTTGACGGGTCGCCATTTATACTGATCGTTACTTCACCACTTGATACTAACTTAGATTTAGCAAATAAAATCACTAAGACTAAGGCAATAATTATCGCGGTAAACATCGATACGCCGAGAATAATTTCCATCGACTATTCCTTAAACTTCTCTAAGGGTGCAACACACAATAATATGCACTACACCGACCAAATTTATAACGAAATACCACCGAAAGAAAGAAAGCCAAAAGCCATCAATCCAGCAGTAATAAATGTAATACCTAAACCTTTCAAACCATTTGGCACATCAGAATATTTCATCTTTTCGCGCAAACCGGCCATCAAAACAATTGCTAACATCCAACCTATACCTGAACCTACGCCGTAAACGACACTTTCGCCAAGGGTAAGATTTTTCGCAACCATAAAGGATACTGCACCAAAAATGGCACAGTTAACTGTGATTAAAGGTAAGAAGATGCCAAGCGCTTGATACAAAGCAGGGAAATACTTATCTAAAAGCATTTCTAAAATTTGTACTAAAGCAGCAATAACCCCGATAAAGGTAATAAATGACAAAAAGCTAAGGTCAATTGATTCTTTCGGATCAGTAATTCCCATTAGGCTGTCAAGTGCACCCGGCGCTAAAATTGCTTGGTAGATAATTTGGTTAGCAGGAACTGCTAAACCAAGCACTACAACAACCGCAACACCTAAGCCAATCGCTGTGCTAACTTTCTTTGATACCGCTAAGAAAGTACACATACCTAAGAAGAAGCTTAATGCCATATTCTCAATAAATATGGTTTTAACAAATATGCTTAAATAATGTTCCATGATTAATCCTTCTCAACTTGTTCAGGTTTCCACTGGCGAATTGCCCAGATAATTAAACCAATAATGAAGAATGAACTAAATGGTAATACTAATAGACCATTACCTTGGTACCAGCCGCCATTTTGAGTAAGCTGTAAGATTTCAATACCAAAGATGGTGCCAAAACCTAATAATTCACGGAAGAAAGCAACGACCATTAATACCGCGCCGTAACCTAAGCCATTACCAATACCGTCTAAGAAACTCACACCTGGCTTTTCTTTCATAGCAAAAGCTTCAGCACGACCCATAACGATACAGTTAGTAATGATTAAACCAATGTAAACCGATAATTCTTTCGATAACTGGTAAGAAAAGGCTTTTAATATTTGGTCAACAACAATTACCAATGAAGCAATAATCGCCATTTGCACGATGATACGTACGCTTGACGGTATTTGATTACGAATAATTGAAATAAACAAGTTAGAAAATGCCGTTACCATAATAACGGCAAGCGTCATTACTAAAGCATTTGCCATTGAACTTGTTACAGCAAGGGCTGAACAAACACCTAATACTTGTAAAGCAATTGGGTTATTATCAACAACAGGTCCGAAGAGGACTTTTTTAGTATCTGAAGACATTAGTTCAATCCTCCATTACGGAATTTAGCAATGAAAGGACCATAGCCTTCATCACCCAACCAAAAGTGTATTGTACGCTCAACACCGTTACTGGTTAATGTTGCTCCAGATAAGGCATCAACGCCGTGAACATCACCTTTTTTAGCGCCACCTTTCACAAGCTTAATAGCGATATCGCCTTGCTCATTAAACATCTTTTTACCCGGCCATAAGGCTTTCCATTTAGGGTTAAGTACTTCTGCACCTAGTCCTGGAGTTTCCTTAAGATCAGAATAAACAACGCTTTGCACTGTATTGAAGTCAGGTGACAAACCAACAAAACCATACATAAGATCCCATAATCCTGCACCTACGATAGGTAGTACTATAGTTTCTAATTGACCTTGTTCGCTTTTAACCAAGTAAATCACGGCGCGATCAGCACGACGACTAAGACCAGCAATATCGTTCGTTGGTTTAGTACTTTTTGCTGAATCACGAGAGTCTGAACGCTCGTCAAACGTATTAACATCACCTTCAATAATTGTACCTGTTGTCAGGTCAATCATTTTAGCTTCAACACGTTTGTTATAAGTACCTACAATGCTCTTGCTATCAGGTGAAGTACCCAATGTAGCTAATAAACCCGATGCTTCAAGAATTTTAGTTTGCTTATCAAGCAATTTGTTAGCTTGTTGTAGTGGTTTTAGACCAACCGCGGCAATAGATACCAAGGCAGCACACACTAAACAGATAACTAAAACAAAACCTAGGGTTCTGCCAAATGTTTCTTTATTACTAGACATTACGTGCAAGCCTCCGTTTGATATTGCCTTGTACTACAAAGTAGTCAAACAATGGTGCGAACAAGTTAGCGAATAAAATAGCTAACATCATACCTTCTGGGAATGCTGGGTTAACAACACGAACTAATACCACCATAACGCCAACTAAAGCGCCAAACCAGTATTTACCTGTATTGGTAAACGAAGCAGAAACAGGATCAGTTGCCATAAACATCATACCAAAAGCAAAACCACCAATAACTAAATGCCAATGCCAAGGCATAGCAAACATAGCATTAGTATCACTACCAATAGCATTGAATAACAATGAAGTAACAACCATACCGCCAAACACACCTAATACGATGCGCCAAGAAGCAATACCTTTATAAAGGATGTAAGCGCCACCCAATAAAATAGCAAAAGTAGAAACTTCACCTACTGAACCAGGAATGAACCCCCAGAAAGCGTTCCACCAATCAGCATTTACTGAGTAGTCAACTAAACCTTGGCTAGCAGAGCTAAGCATAGTTGCGCCAGAGAAACCATCAGCAGCAACCCATACAGCATCACCTGAAATTTGACTTGGGTAAGCAAAGAATAAGAACGCACGACCCGCTAATGCTGGGTTTAAGAAGTTCTTACCTGTACCACCAAAGATTTCTTTAGCAATAACGATACCGAAGGTAATACCAATGGCTACTTGCCACAAAGGAATACTAGCCGGTAAGATAAGTGCGAATAAGATAGAAGAAACGAAGAAACCTTCATTAACTTCATGGCCACGTACTGCCGCAAATAATACTTCCCAAAAGCCACCAACAATAAAAGTAACGGCGTATATTGGTAGGAAGAACATGGCGCCATAGAACATCATATCGAATGTGCCAGAGCTAGCCGTTAATGAACCACCTAATAAGCTGAATAAATCAACCTGCCAAGATTGTGGTAAAGCGTAACCAGCAACCAACGCATCAACAGCTTGGAAACCAATGTTATACATACCAAAGAACATGGCTGGGAAAACCGCAAGCCATACTGTGATCATGATTCGTTTTAAATCAATGCTATCACGAACGTGTGTTTTACCTTTGTTAACCATACCTGGAGTAAATAACCCCGTAGCTACAGCTTCATAAAGTGCAAACCACTTTTCTTGTTTGCCGCCTTTTTCAAAGTGCGGCTCAATATCTTCAATAAACTTTTTCAAGCCCATGACTAACCTTCCTTTTCGATTGTGGTTAGGCAATCACGAAGAATTACACCGTAATCTGTTTTGCCGGGGCAAACAAATGTACACAGTGCTAAATCTTCTTCGTCTAGCTCTAAGGCACCTAGTTGTTGCGCGCCGTCGGTATCACCAGAACAAATATCGCGTAAAAACAAGGTAGGTAAAATATCTAATGGCATAACACGTTCAAAGTTACCAATTGGCACCATGGCACGTGAGCTACCGTTAGTTGTAGTAGTCATATTAAATAACTTACTCGAGAAAAAGTGCGACATATAAGCACGAGTTACTGAGAACTTATTAGGACCTGGGTACATGTAACCGATAAATTCTTTTTCACGACCTTCAAGAATTAATGATACTTGTACGTTATAACGACCTAAGTAACCGTGAACAGCGCTGGCTGTTGCACCCATTAATAATGAGCCAGAAACAACACGTAATTCACCTTCAGCGGTTTCGCCTGCTGATAATTCAGCAGTGCTAGCACCTAAAACCGTACGTACTAAACGTGGGTTTGTGGCGGCAGGACCGGCAAGTGAAATAACACGAGTATTATCGATTTCACCAGTAGTGAACAACTTAGCAATTGCGATAACATCTTGATAACCAACATGCCAAACAAATCTTTCAGCGCTTGCTGATTTTAAGAAGTGAATATGCGTACCTACAAGGCCTGCAGGATGCTTACCAGCAAACTCAGTTACTGTTGCATTGCTATCTACAGGGATATTTGCCCCTGGCGCTTTGCTAACAAATACTTCACCATTGGTTAAACGAGATAAAATGGTTAAACCATTTTTAAATGCTTCACTTTGCTCACCAATAACGATTTCTGGATTCGCTGCCAATGGATTAGTATCCATCGCACTAACAAAAATCGCAGCCGGTTCACTATCAATAGCGGGTACTTTGCTAAATGGACGCGTTCTTAATGCTGTCCATAAACCTGAATCGACTAAGTTCTTAACAACGTTTTCACGTGCTAGAGAAGCAAATTCAGTTGCTGGATAAACGGTAAACGTTTCTTGATCGTAGCCATCAACATCGATAACAACTGATTGTAAAACACGTTTTTCACCGCGGTTAATTTCTTTAACAACACCGGCAGCTTGAGCTGTGAATTTAACGCCAGGATTTTTTTTATCTTCAAAAATCACCTGACCTTTTTTTACGCGGTCACCCACTTTAATAAACATGGTTGGACGCATACCCACAAACTCTTCACCGAGTGTTGCAACGGTTTTGATGGACGGACCATCATGGATTACCTGCTGCGGAGCGCCTTTTACAGGAACATCCAAGCCTTTTTTTATTGTAATCATAAACACTTGCACTACTTTTGATGGGAGTATAAAAATCAGTTCATTAGTTTATCTAATGAATATCACAGCATAAAAAGCCTAAATATCAATTAGATAAAAATTAAGTCACCAATTTCAGTGTATTTCAGTGAAGAATTAGTTTTAGCGTTACCACTAAAGAAAAAGACCCACTGGCTCTAAGTTAAAATTTTCTGGCGCGATATTACCACAAAAAGACCTTTTTATTCTACGGGCATTTTAAATTTTTCATTACTATTTACGTCAATAAATGTCTATTTTGCGCAGCTGTAGCTGATAATTTAGTTTTGTAAATAAGACCTTGGTGGAACAAGGAGCCATTAGTTGATCGCCACTCTTGATTTCTCAATGCATTGACTATTATTTTTAAGTCGACTTATGCTGAAGTTCGTATAGTAGAAAGTGATTCAATAAATAAACACATCACTGGTAACTAATACAAACATGTCAATATTGATTAATTAAGTAATAAATACGAGCTTATTACTTAACTACAATATCCAAAGCATCATTATCGTTAAAAATTATTTTCAATATGAATTTTAGACATTAAAAAAGCAGCCTATAATTGCTGCTTTTGGATATCTATTAATGCGAATAACTACACGTCTTTCATAGGAAGGTTATTATCATTTTATTGTCATTTAAGGTTGAAAAATGGCCTCGATTGACAAATTTTGTTGGGATAATATATCACGTAAACGCTTTAATGCTTCAACTTGAATTTGACGAACACGCTCACGTGTTAAACCAATTTCACGACCAACATTCTCTAACGTTGACGCTTCATAGCCAAGCAAACCAAAACGCCTTGCCAACACTTCCCTTTGCTTCGTATTAAGCTCATTTAACCAATGAATAATATTATTACTCATGTCTTCTGATTGTAAGTCACTTTCTGGACCAGTACTTTTATCATCAGCAATAACATCTAATAAAGCTTTATCCGACTCTCCTGCAAAGGGAGTATCTACAGAAGCAATACGCTCGTTTAATCGAAGCATTTTATTAACGTCGGCAACAGGTCTATCTAGGTGTTGTGCAATATCTTCGGCGGTAGGCTCGTGGTCGAGTTTTTGAATTAATTCACGCGAAGCGCGTAAATAAATATTAAGTTCTTTAACAACATGAATGGGTAATCGAATAGTACGGGTTTGATTCATTATTGCCCGTTCAATAGTTTGGCGTATCCACCAAGTGGCATAAGTCGAAAAGCGAAAGCCTCGTTCTGGGTCAAATTTTTCTACCGCTCTAATTAAGCCTAAATTTCCTTCTTCGATTAAATCGAGTAAAGGTAAGCCACGATTATTATAACGTCTGGCTATTTTCACAACTAACCGTAGATTACTCTCAATCATCCGTTTTCTTGATGGTTCGTCCCCTTTGAGGGCTAAACGTGAGAAGTAGACTTCCTCTTCAGCGGTTAATAGCGGTGAAAAACCTATTTCACTTAAATAAATCTGTGTAGCGTCTAAGTTTGACGGTGCATCTTCCTTCGATTCAATAGTTTTTTTTTCTTCTTTTAATTTGACCATGCTATTTCTCCCAAATTTGCAAAGCTTAATTTTAATTTTAATTTTTAAATATTCACGACAACTCCGATTTTTAGTATTTATCTTAAGATTTATTCTTTACTGCTATTATTTTATAACATTATTTTTTTGGTAAATATTTTAGTGGGTTAACTGATTTTCCTCGAAAGCGTATTTCAAAATGAAGCATAACTTTGTTGGCATCTGTATCTCCCATGGAGGCAATAACATCCCCGATATTTATAATCTGCTGCTCTTTAACGAGAATTTGATCATTATGGGCATAAGCGCTTAAGTAGTCATCGTTATGTTTTATAATAATGAGTTTACCGTAACCTCGAAGCGCACTACCTGCATATACCACTTTACCTGTCGTCGAAGCTCTAATTTTTGTGCCACGACGGCCAGTAATATCAATCCCTTTATTGCCCTGTGCACTATTGGAAAAATACTCTACAACCTTGCCTTTAACTGGCCATTGCCATCGACTAATTTTTTGTGAAAAATTTTCCGATGCTAATGTGCTGTTTTGGTATGATTTTCTAGTGCTTACATTTTCACCATACGCCTGCTTTTTAGTAGATGCAAGTGTATTTTTTGCGCTACTTTTCTTGTTGGCTGTAGAGCTTTTAGTCGAATTTTTATGTGATACCTTGTTTTTACTTACGTGCGCTGTTTTTTTAATCTTTCGTTCAACTAAAAATATTTTTTGTCCTGGATATATTCGGTATGGGGGGGGGATTTGATTTATTCGAGCAATTTTTCTGACATCTGAATTCGAACGCCAGGCAATCGAATATAAAGTTTCTCCTCTTTTAACAAGATATTGCGAACTATTAATTGTACCTTTATTACGTTCCCCTAACACACTGCTACTGTGGATATTTGACACAGGAGCGGGGGTATTTCGACTACTACAAGAAAAAAGAGTGATAGCAAAAATAATGTAAGTAAATAAGTATTTAGCTAGTCGAAAAAAACTCATCAGAAATCCACTACAGGAAGTTCCACTGTATTCTCCACACAACCAACACCAATACTTATGCATGTAAATTGAATATCAATTCACCCTAACGTAAAACAAAATAGCCAACAACGATGGCGCCAACCATTCCCCAGCCTAAAACATCAACCCATTGCTTTATCTTTTGCTCCATAGCACTACCGCCCCACTTAATTAGGCCCGCCACCAGAAAAAAACGCAAGCCTCTACCGATAGCAGAAGCAATAAAAAAGGGTAGGAAAGCCATATGCAAAAATCCCGCACTGACAGTAAACAATTTATAAGGTATAGGTGAAAACCCAGCAATAAATACTACCCACACACCCCACTCATTAAACCAACCAATAGCCGTATCAAATCGTTCTTGATAACCAAAATTAGAAATAAGTGGCTGAATCCAAGGTTCAAACATTAAGTAGCCAAGCCAATAGCCAACTGCTCCTCCTAGAATTGAAGCAATGGTGGTTATCCCTGCAAAATACCATGCCTTTTGTGGTTTTGCTAAAACCATTGGTGCAAGTAAGACATCAGGTGGAATAGGGAAAAATATGGACTCAGCAAAGGTAAGTGCTACTAAGAAGCGCGGGGCAAACTGATGTTCTGACCAGCGTAAAGTCCACTGGTAAAGACTTGAAAAAACTTTCACTACAATAAATCTCCGGGTACTAAAGGTACAAAACGCACAGCTTCAACTTGCTGTTCGTTAAAAACATCACCTTCACGAGTGATAATTTTTAAAATTTGAGTTTGTTCTCCAACAGGGATAACTAAACGCCCACCATCAGCTAACTGTTCTAATAATGCAGGTGGAACACTCGAAGGTGCTGCAGTAACTATTATAGCGTCAAAGGGCCCTTTGCTTCGCCAGCCCTGCCAACCGTCACCATGTTTCATTGAAACATTGTGTAAATCCATCGCGCGTAAACAGCGTTTTGCTTGCCACTGTAACGCTTTGATTCGCTCAACCGAAAAAACCTTATCAGTTAGCTGAGCTAAAATAGCGGTTTGATAACCAGAGCCAGTGCCTATTTCTAATATATTTTGAGGTCGGCCATCTGCTAATAGCAACTCAGACATCTTGGCAACAATGTAAGGCTGTGAAATAGTCTGCCCTTGCCCAATGGGTAAGGCAGTGTTGTCATAAGCTTTATGGGCCAAAATTTCAGGCACAAATATGTGCCTAGGTGAATGAGCGATAGCCTGTAAAACAGCAGAATTACGAATACCTTCACTTTGTAATTTTTGCGCCAGTAACTCTCCACTGCGCTTTGATTTTCCGCCTATGCGACTAGACATCATAAGAATACATCCGATTTAATCTGATAAGTTAAGCTCTGTAAGCCAACTTTTAATATTTTCTATACTACGATGAGCAGTCATATCAACAGTTAGTGGTGTTACAGACGCATAGCCATTGGCAATCGCATGGAAGTCGGTTCCTTCTCCTCCATCGAGTTCCTGCCCTAACACGCCATACCAATAAATATCACGCTGCCATGGGTCTTGCATTTTTTTCATACGTTCAGCTTGGTGACGATGACCTAAGCGTGTTACTTTTATCCCTTTTAGTTCAGCTAATGGGATATCAGGGACATTAATATTTAATATTTGATCTGCTGGTAATGGATGAGTACGTAGACGTTTGATTATTTTTGCAGTTACAATCGCTGCCGTTTGATAATGTTGCTCATTTTTCCCCGCCAAGGAGACTGCAATAGCAGGCATGCCCATGTGACGTCCTTCAGTTGCCGCCGCCACAGTGCCTGAATAAAGAGTATCATCGCCTAGATTAGCGCCTTTATTTATACCTGCAACCACTAAATCGCAATCAGTAAAGAGCTGACTACTGCCTAAGTGCACTGAATCTGTTGGTGTACCGTTAACAGAGATAAAGCCATTATCCAAGTGTTCTGCCCGTAAAGGATTAAGCAATGTTAAAGAGTTACTAGCACCACTGCAATTTCGATCTGGGGCGACTACGTTTACCGAAAAATGTTTAACAAGTTCATCAAAAAGCACTTTAATACCTAATGCGCGCACGCCGTCATCATTGCTTAGTAATATTTTCATTTTACTCATTGAGCTTTGTTTATCCATAATTTATGCCTAATCCTGCTGATTTTGGTTAGCAGTTATTTCTCTTTTATCAATACGCGTTGTCATATCTTGGTAGTTCAATAACTCACGTAAAACCGTAGTGGCATAACACCCTGAAGGTAAAAAGAAACTAATTTTTACTGCATTGCTCTCTTCTTGTGCTGAGTCTTCTTCCGCTGATAATAATTCAATATTGGTATCGCTAACCGTTAAGCGAATGCGACGGCGCTCTTGCTTTAGACCAAAACGTGGTAGCCCTTCACAAAACTCCTGATTCTTTGTCGCTATTGCTTGTTCTAATGCCAGTGGTACATTGCTAGTCATTAAATCACCAGCGCCCCACATAGGTGCGGTTATATCAACATCTTTATCAGTAAAACGCTGTTGAATAGCGCTATCTACTTCATCAAGATGGAATACTGATTGTGTACCCGCTAGCATTAACACATCGCCAACAGCTACTTTTTCAAAACATTGCTGCTGAATGCGTTCATTAAGCACAGAGTTAAAAATATGTGATCGGGCTGCCGATAGATACATACCACGCTTTTTCTTATCTTTTACTTTTTGACCTGAGAATAAAGATAAAGCACGCTCTATATTGCCACCGCCAATACCAAAACGTTGCTCGCCAAAATAATTAGGAACACCCTGTTCAACTATTTGTTGCCAGCGCTCAGTAAACGCTTTAATAGCGGTCACTTCACGTAAAATCAGCTCAAATCGATTACCGGTTAATGCACCGGTGCGTAATTTCTTATTGTGTCGCTTATAAGAAAGTATCTCTACGCCTTCAATATTCAAGTCATCTAAATTATATTCTTGCTTACCTGGAACGTGTACACCAAACCACTGTTCGGTGATCGCAAAACGATCTTTTAAGCCAGCATAAGAAACAAGCTGTTCTTTTACTTCAAAATACTTTGCCAGTTCTCGAGCAACAAATAAGGTATTAGCTCCGGTTTTTCGAATATGAACAAATAAATGTTCCCCTTCACCACAGGGTAAAAAGGGCAATTCTTCAAAAACTTGAAAATCACTTATTTGACTACGTAACAAACCACTCGATTGTGGTTTACCATGTAAATAGGCTTGTTCAATTAACATGTTATCTATCTTCTTATAATTCTGTATGTGTTAGCGATAAAAGGCGATAAACCCAACTAAATATTTTGTATTTCTTCGATAAGTGGTAAAGGATGCTCAATCGCTATTAATAAAACGACAGCATGTACTGAGATACCTTCTTTTCGCCCGGTATACCCTAGTTTTTCTGTCGTAGTGGCTTTCACATTAACTTGCTCAATCGTTGTTTTTAAGTCTTCACTTAAACAAGTACGCATCGCTACCAAATGAGGTGCCATTTTGGGTGCTTGAGCTACAATAGTAATATCAGCATTACCTAGTTGAAAGCCCTTGTCTGTCATTAACGAAACAACATGACGTAGTAGTATTCTGCTAGAGATGTTTTCATACTGCCCATCGGTATCAGGAAAGTGGTTGCCAATATCAGCTAAACATAATGCCCCTAAAATAGCGTCACAAAGCGCATGAATAGCGACGTCGCCATCGGAGTGTGCGATAAAACCCTGTTCAAATGGTATTTCTACGCCACCGAGCACTAAGGGCCCTTCGCCACCAAATTTATGTACATCAAAACCATGACCTATACGCATTTTGTTGTCCTAGCTCTTTGCTTGCTTATTTAAATAAAATTCAGCTAGTGCTAAATCATTAGGGTGAGTTATTTTTATATTTTCACTACTTGCTGAAACTAACAAGCTGGGTAAGTTCGCCTGTTCGATGGCTGAAGCTTCATCCGTTATTTTTAAACTATTTTCCAGAGCTTGTTCTATGGCAAGCGTTAACTCATCAGTCTTATACATCTGTGGTGTCAAAGCATGCCATAATTGTTCTCGCTCAACAGTACTCTCGATAGAACTACTATCACCTTCAGTACATATGCCACGTTTCATGGTATCTCTGACAGGTGTAGCTAATATGCCGCCGTAATCATTGCTTAAGCATTGAGTAATTAACTTATCGATATCTTGATGGCTAACACAAGGGCGCGCCGCATCATGTACTAATACCCATGGGTATTTATCCCTATTGACAGCTTTTAAACCATTGAGTACTGAATTAACCCGTTCAGTACCTCCGTTTACACGAATGATATCTTTATGATGTGCTAATTGAGATTCCGCAAAGTATTGATCATCGGTTCCTAAAGCAACAATAACTTGGCTGATTAAAGGGTGATTTAACAATCTCATCACTGTATGCGATAAAATTGTTTCATTATTGATGCGAAGGTATTGTTTTGGACAATTTGCCTGCATGCGTTTACCCACACCTGCAGCAGGTACAATAGCAATAAATTTTAGTGCTGACGCCATTAAGAAACTACCTTGCTTTTCATCTAATTATTTACGTTACGAGTGCTATTTTCTTTGGGGATAAGACGAAAGAATGTTTCATTTTCTTTGATCATACCTAACTCATTTCGAGCACGTTCTTCAATCGCTTCAAGTCCTAATTTTAAATCATCAGTATCAGCAAAAAGTAATTTGTTGCGTTGTTGTAATTTTTCATTGGCGCTCTGTTGGCGAACAAAATTTTCTTTCAGGACGAGATAATCAGGCACACTATTTTTACCAAACCAAAGTCGGTATTGCAGTAATACTAATAATATCAGCAAAATTGCTGTGAATACGCGCATGACAACCTAAAAAAGTGTATAGACAAATACGAGATTATTCCCGTTATTATACCTATCTACGGGCAGAGTTAAATAGCTAACGGTTTTTTGAAGTTTTTCCAATTAATAGAGCAAGATAGTAACAATTCTCTCAACGTTGGAATAATAGGAAGTTGTTTATTATTGCCTTGCCAGCAATGCCCAGAGCAAGCTGAAGTCATTATTTTTTTATTGGGTTTAAGCAGGCGCTTATTTGCCTCCTGACCTTTATTCATTAATTCATCAGCGGCTAACGAAAACCAACCGCCAACATTTGTTCGTATTCTCTGCTTATCAAGATCGATCCGATCAATGCAATCAATAATAATATGGTCCGCTAACAACACGGGGACAGCAAGGCCTACGTAAATGTCTTTTTGCAAGTACCAGTTCATTATATTCGCACATTCTTGTTCAGTTTCTTGTCCAGATAAAGGCATTTGTTTGCCTTGTTTAGCTGACCAACTGGCATTTTGAGTGTCTAGCAACAATGGCGAATGTCCTTGTGCGATAACTGTTACCATAGCATGGGCTGTACGAGTTATATAATAAGACAAACTTTCTAAGCGCGCTTGTACAGACTGCGCACTTGAAAAATTGCCCTTGGCAATAATACTAATTTCTCGCTGATAAAGGCCGTTGCAAAGCTCTGCAAAATCCCCGGTATCAGTATGTAGTTGCCAAAGGCTAGATTGCGACATAATTCCTACCCTATATAAGTCCCACTTTACATAAGTTTTACTTTAGACATATTCCAGCAATAAACAGCATGCTGAGTATCCCGCACCAAAAGAGCATAATACACTCTTATCTCCAGTGGATAGGTCTTGTTTATTCTTATGTAAAGCAATAATACAGCCTGCTGAACTCGTGTTTGCATACTCATCTAATATAATAGGAGCTTCACTGCTACTTGGTTCTCTTCCAAGTACTTTTTTACCGATGAAGTTATTCATATTAATATTTGCTTGATGTAAATATAATCGCTTAATATCATCAGCACCTAGACCCATTTTTGCCATTTCACTGGTAATTAAATTAGACACCATAGGTAAAACTTCTTTAAACACTTTTCGTCCCTGCTGGATAAAGTATTTGTCATCATTATCCGAATTTTCTGGACTACAGTTATTCATATAACCAATATTACTGCGAATATTATTAGAAAAGCTGGTCATTGGTTTTTCACTGATGATTTTAAAAACATGCTCAGCGTTAGCAGTACTTTCATCTTCAATGATAGAGGCTGTTGCTACGTCTCCAAAAATAAAATGACTATCTCTGTCTCGGTAATTTATTTGTGGTGATAATATTTCAGGGTTAATGACCAGTACTGTTTTTGCTGTACCACTTCGGATCGCATTTGCCGCGTTGATTATGCCAAAAGTAGCCGCTGAACAAGCCACCAACATATCAAAACCCCAACCACCACAACCAAGGGCATTTTGTATTTCAATTGCCATGGCTGGGTATGAGCGTTGGGTATAAGCACAAGCAACAATAATCAAATCAATATCTTCTGGCGTTTTATTGGCAGCTAACATAGCTTCTTTAGCTGCTGCAACACCTATCTCGGCCTGCATAGAGAGTTGGTCATTATCACGTTCAGTATAGCGTGGCGACATAATGTCGACATTTAATATACTTTCCTTCTCCATGACATAACGACTTTTTATGCCCGAAGCTTTTTCTATAAAACTGCTGTCTGAAGGAGATAAGGCGTCTATCTCGCCCGCTTCAATCTCCTGACTATGAGTAAGATTAAATTTCTCTACGTATTGGTTAAAACAGTGTACTAATTCATCATTTGAGATGCTCTGAGTTGGCGTGTACAACCCAGTTCCACTAATCACTACGGCCATAATAGGTCTCTTAAAATAAGGGGTAAATGTCATTATATACCCGTTCCACTTGAAGATGCATGATTCAAGTGGAACGGGTATAGTTATGTAACAACGACGTACTCAAGGCAAGTATACTGGTATGACCATGCAATTACCACAAACTCAAATAATGTCGTAAAGCTATCAAAACCTTACTTTACTTGCCTATTTATAATACTAATACTACACCACAAAACCATCGTTTCAATTTTTATTTAACGTTCAGTATTCCAACTAAAAAAATAAGCCCCTAATACTAAAAAGACACTACTCATCAGCAGTAATATATTAATATGAAAACTAATATCACTCAGTGTGGCACCTTCTGTAATAACAGCTCTTGCGCCAGAAACTAAGTGAGTTAGTGGCATAAAATCTGCTAGTATTTTTAACGCATCAGGTGCTCCTTCTAAGCTAAACCACACGCCTGAAAGCATCATCATAGGCCAGGAGGTTACATTCAATAAGCCGCCAATAAGCTCTTCGCTTTTACTACGACTCGCTACGAGTAGCCCTAGGCTAATTAAACAAAAAGCGCCTAATGCGCCAATAATGAAAAGGTCTACATAGCTTCCCAGCATGAAAAAGTCGAAAAAAACATTACAGCCACTATAAACGACCGTTGACATGAACATAACAATGAATAGCCGTGATAATAATTGCGCAGAAACAAACTCAAAGGCAGACAATGGCGTTGCTTTTAATCGTTTTAATACTGAGTTTTTTCGATAACGTACGATGACATAACCAACACCAAATAGGCAACTGAACATCATATTCATACCCAGTATTCCTGGCAGAACCCAATCAACATATCGAATACCCTTGCCACTACTTTGTAAGCGAGTAAAATCTGATTGTTGACCAAGAAATATTTTTTCAACTAAATAACTTTTAGATGACTCTTCATTCACCCAATAACGCTTAGCATCATAGTCAACTAACAAATCGAGACTGTGACGACTGAGCTTTTCCTTAGCTAACGGAAGATCGCTATAGTCAATAAAATCAATAAAACGTAATTCAGTAAGCACTGTTTTCGCTGTATTTTTGTTTTGTTCTTGTGTTTGACCTTGTTCTACCAGCAAGCCTATTTTATAGGCTGAACGACCGTCACCTGAAAAAATAAATGAAAAACCTACCAGTAAGAGAATGGGAAAAAAAAGGTTCCAACCGAGGGATGACCTATCACGAAAAAATTCAATATTCCGTGCTTTAAAAACTGCAAAAAAACGTTTGAAATTCATATTATCTCCTAAAATAAAAGAGTCTGGTGCAGCTATGCTTGTAACGAATGACCTGTAAGCTTTAAAAACAAGTCATCAAGGTTAGCTGACTTAACATGTAAGCCATCAAGGGAAACACTATGCCTCATCAGCAAGGACAACGTTTTCTCAACGTTTTTACTCTTAATTTCAATGCGATCAGCTAATTTATTCCAGCCATGCTCTTTTACCAGTTCATTTGAGACTTGTGCCTGAGGCAAGTAAATAAAAACATCTTCAAAATGTTTAGCTAATAGCTCATGTGGGGTACCCGCTTCAATTATTCGCCCTAGATCCATGATGACAATATCATCACAAAGCTGCTCGGCTTCATCCATATAGTGGGTTGTCAAAACAACGGTTTTATTCTGTGCTTTAATATTTTTAATCAGCTGCCAAAAGTTTCGACGGGCATGAGGATCTAAGCCTGTTGTCGGTTCATCAAGAAAGATGATTTGAGGATCATTGATCAAGGCTAAAGCGAGTAATAACCGCTGTCTTTGCCCCCCCGACAATAAGCGATTGTCTCTATCTAAAAACTCACTCAAATCGCACAGTTCGATTAATTGAGCTTGTGGTAAAGTGTTTTGATAGAAAGAGGCAAATAAATTGAGGGTTTCTTTAACGGTTAAAAAATCTTGTAGAGCGGTATGTTGAAACTGAATACCTATTTGCTGAGATATTTGATTATCAACTCGTTGACCTTGATAAAGCACATGTCCTGAAGAGGCACTTATAATACCTTCCATAATTTCAATAGTCGTAGTTTTCCCAGCACCATTAGGCCCAAGTAAACCAAAACAATGACCTTGTTGAACGTCGAAACTTACGTTATCAACGGCACAGACATCTTTATATTGCTTACAAAGTGATTGTACGCTTACTGCTGCGTTCATATATTCATTCCCTTTTTTCAACATCTATAGCCAGTGTACTGATTAATAGCGACAAGTAATACTAAATAACATTTACTATCAATTACTTTACCAAAAACAGCAAATGATAATAATTATCATTTGTACTTGATGAGTTCTTTGTTTATGCTTAGTAAAACAAGGGGAGAAAACATGGCCATTATTACCACTAACAAAATTGACAAAGTTCAAGTTGAAATTTCTAGCAGCCTACTTTCTCATTTACTCAATTCAGGTTTATTACATTGCGGTGATTGCAAGTGTTTAAATGCCAATGCTAAAACAGTCATTTGGCATAACTTACTTGCAAGTAGCACCAGCAGTGACACTCTCAATGGAGAAAAAATATTATGTGCTTAACTGCTTCAAATGAATTTACTTATATGGAAAGCTGGTTGGTTATGTTACTTACCACCTATAACAACAACCCAAGTAGCGGTTTAGCCAAAACAATTAGCTTTTATCTAACTAAGTTACTGCACCATGATGACATAAATTTTAGTGGTAACAAACGCTGTGAATATCTTGCTATGCAAAGATTTTGGCAATGGCATGCAGGAACTAAAGAAGCCAGTTAACTTACATTAATGGACTTAGTTAACTTCTTCATTATTAATTGCGGTATTAAGCCTTAAATACACATAGTCTTTAATATGTTTGTTCAGCATTTTTTTCCCTGTTAAGCCAAATTGTTGGCAAACAGAGTCACTATCATGCTTTTGTATCAATCTTGCAATAAGCACCAAAGACGGCTGTAAAACTTCAGCTGAGTGGCACTTAGTTTCACTCAATAGATCGTGCTTAAGCCATAAATACAAACTATAACAACAACTACTATATAAACGCTCACCTCGTGAAAATGCCTGAACATTGGCAATACCTCGCGCAGACAAAGTACTTAAATCTTCTCTAACATTTTGCGTCAATAGCAAAAAAACCAACTCAGTTGTTAATGTTTTATATTCTTCTAAAAGTAAATAATCAAAGCTTTGATAAAAGTTACTCTCAAAACTCTGCTGCTCTTGCTCGCTTTTTACAGCTAGTCCTTTAATCAATAAAGCTGAGTGTTCTCCACTAGCTTTGTCCTTGGTAAAACCAATCCTCGCAGTAGAAAATCCAGCATTAAGCCAGAAAGAAAGCAGTTCAGGATTAACACCAAAACTAGATCCAATAAAATCAACACCTTGATCTTTGGCCATTGATTCTATGTGGCGCATAAATTGAGAGCCAATACCTTGTTGCTGAACTTGCGGGTGTACAGCAATGCGCATAATTCGTAAATAATGATAATTAAAGGCTTGCTCAAAACCGCAATGGCTGAATAATGATTGTGGTAAAAATTGATTACGTAAACGACGTTCAGAATTTTTTACTGCTCGAATATCATCATCATTAACGCCATCCCCCTTCCCTTCGTTCATTAATAAAGCAACGGCAAGTATTTCTGCGTTATCCATTTTTGAGGAAAAAAGACATGTTAATTGCACCTGAGGATTATCTAACAGTAGCTGTAAATCGCTCGGCTTAGTTTGGTAATGTGCTGTCACCAATACAGCGAAAACTTGCTGTAACAATACCTCATCGGCAATCAACTCTTTGGCCGAAATAACTTTGAACGCAGGTTCATCGGGAGTATTTAAATTATCGCCCCGATTGCCAGAGCTATTTTCACTACTTAATAGCGAATGAGATATTAATTTCGTTTTTAAAATAGGTAATTCTGCATTTAACAAACAGGCATCAAAGACCAATTGTTCGAGCGGATCATTTTCCCGCCAACGGATTGGCTGATTCAGATGTAGATTCACCCATTGTGGGCATAATCTATCAAGAATTTTTTGAAACTTTAAAGTAAAACCTCGCCCTGCTCCTTCATAGCCGTGGACAGTACTAGAAAAAACCATGCGATGATAATTTTTAAGTAATTGTTCAAGTAGATAAACAGGAATAGCTGCAGCCTCATCAACCAAAACAAGATTAACTTTTATCGGTGCTCTTATTAACTGGTCAACAGCCATAAAAGTTAACCTAGCCTTGCCAAAGGTAATACTATTACCTTGTTGCTTGAGGCTCGTTAAGCTTTGTTTTAATTGTCGATAAAAAACTGACAAGGCCTGAATATCAGGCGCCGTAATAATAAGACTAAACTCGTCACGTTCATGTGCTTTCATCAACTGTGCACAAGCAATAGCCAGTGCTGATGATTTTCCTCGGCCACGATCAGCCGTTAACACCAGTGGTCTTTTTCTGTGACCTGAAAATACCTTTTCAACAGCTTTAACTGCACAGTATTGCTCTTCAGTAAAACATCCTAGAGGATAAGCCGAAGTTGCTGATGCCTTTACTTCTATACTCAAATCAGAGTTATTCGATAAAAATGAAGTTTTCGACTCCGTTATTATTGCATGATTTGACATCTCTGAAATTAATGAATAGAAGCGTTTGAAAAATAAGCTTTGTTCAAATATGTTTTCTAAGGATGGCAAGACCAGAAATAAAATACCGCCAGCTTTTAGGGTTCCCGATAGTGCGGCAAAAGCATCAATAGTGAACTCGCTATCGACAAAAATAATGAGTTCACTTTCACTGCCGAGCTTATCTCGGTAGCGTTTTTTCTGAACATTTGCAGGAAATATGGGGCTATCGCCGTAAATAAGGCACTGAGCTGTCAAAGAAGAAGTCTGAAAGTCCTCTCCAGTATCCGTGTTTAAAGCCGACTTCACCTCATCAATGGTGAGCAATAAAGACATTGCCCAAGACTCACAGCCAGATAGAATAACCAAGCGTCGTTCATTGTTTACTAATGTTTTCTTGGAATAATCATTAAACCAAGATAAAAAACCTTGTGCTTGTGTCATCTTTTTAGAATCCTAAAGTGGCCATAAGTGAATAAAGTCCAAGTTATCGAGTATGTTAACGTAAAAAATAAAGATTTGGCCTAGCTTTTTTCCGCGATTAAACTCTATACTGCTTAAAGCCACAAATTAACTATGGTTAATTTGTAAAACCTGATCTAGATCAAGCTATTTGACCTAGCAAGGGATTAAAGTTAACCCAAATTTAGCTTACCTTATCATAACTTTTCGAGAGCATTATGAACCAAGCAACATCTCCTGAACAACAAAAAAAGCATGAGCGAAATACCTTTATTTTTCTAGCTGTTTTTCTGGCCCCCATTTTGTCGGTAATTATCGTTGCCGGTTTTGGTTTTGCGGTCTGGATCAGCCAAATATTCTTAGGTCCACCAAGCGCTTAATACCTTGTCTACTAACAACACTAAAACAGTGGAACGTTTAGCTGATCCTTCAAGAAGGCGCTTTTTTCGCGGACGCGTAAAAACTAAACACGAATTACGCTTACCTTGGGTGATTAATGAAGCTGTATTTACCTCTGGCTGCACTCAATGCCAAGATTGCATTAGCAGTTGTGAGAGCAATATTATTGTTAAAGATGAAGACGGCTTTCCAAAAATCAATTTTAGTTTAGGTGAATGTACCTTTTGTAATAAGTGTATAGAGAGCTGTGAACAACCACTTTTTTCGGGTGTATTTACTGAAGAAAACACTTTAAACAATAAGGATAAAGCTTGGCCGGTAACCTTGGAAATTAGTGATAAATGTTTAGCTAAAAATAACATTTATTGTCAAAGTTGCCGTGATGAATGTGAAACCAATGTAATCAAGTTTAATTACCTTGATTCAAGCATTCCACAACCTAGTTTAAATGACCTTGATTGTAATCAATGTGGTGCATGTATTAAAAGTTGCCCACAAGATGCAATAGCATTCAACTTCGCTACCGCGAATCAATAAGCGACAAAAAATATGAGCCAAACAAAACAAAGCCACAGTGAACAAAAACAAGAGAAGACTCATGAATATCATGTCGCGAGCTTAGTCGCTTATGCCATGCCAGAACAAGTTAGTGATGTAGAAGCAGCAATAAATGCTATTGATGGTGCTGAAATTCACGCAACCAGTGATAAAGGTAAAATTGTTTTAACCATTGAAGGTGATAGCCACAAAGGCATTGGTAAGAAAATGGATCTATTGAGAGTACATAAAGGACTTATTAATTTATCTCCTGTTTATCATCAAGTCCTTGACGAAAAAATTGATGAAAACAAAGAAGAAAACTATCAAGAAATAAAGTAAAAAACACTATAAGAATAAAGAAACGAACCATTAAATTTTAATCGAATCAAAATAGACAAAAGGAAGGTGACCCAATGACAATTAATCGCCGAGAATTTATTAAAGCCAATGCTGTTGCGGCAGCTGCAGCTGTTGCAGGGGTATCTGTACCAGCAGTAGCCTCTAATTTAATTACTAGCTCAGACATTACTAAGCTCAAGTGGGACAAAGCCGCGTGTCGTTTTTGTGGTACTGGCTGTAGTGTAAACGTTGGAGTAATGGACGGTAAAGTCGTTGCTACTCATGGTGATATCAAATCGCCCGTAAACAAAGGCCTTAGCTGTGTTAAGGGTTATTTCCTTTCTAAAATCATGTACGGAAAAGACAGACTTACCTCACCATTATTACGAATGACTAATGGTAAATACGATAAAGAAGGTGAATTCACTCCTATTTCTTGGGATCAAGCCTTTGATGTAATGGCTGAAAAAGCTAAAGATGCATTGAAAAAAGATGGTCCAGAAGCATTGGGCATGTTCGGCTCTGGTCAATGGACCGTACAAGAAGGTTATGCGGCTGTTAAATTATATAAAGCAGGCTTTCGTACTAATAACATTGATCCTAACGCTCGTCACTGTATGGCTTCAGCTGTTGGTGGTTTTATGCGTACCTTTGGTATCGACGAACCTATGGGTTGCTACGATGACTTAGAAGCTGCTGATGCCTTTGTATTATGGGGCTCAAATATGGCAGAGATGCATCCTATTTTATGGACGCGTTTAACTGATCGCCGCTTGAGTGCACCACACGTAAAAGTAGCTGTGTTATCAACGTTTGAACATCGTAGTTTTGACTTAGCTGATAACGGCATGGTGTTTACACCACAAACCGATTTAGCCATATTAAATTACATTGCTAACTACATTATTAAAACAGGTCGTGTTAACAAAGATTTTGTTAACAAACACACTAATTTTAGATTAGGTGAAACCGATATTGGTTACGGTTTACGTCCTGAGCATGAATTAGAACAGAAAGCGAAAAACAACGGAAAAACCAAAGGTAGCTCAACGCCAATTAGCTTTGATGAGTACGCTAAATTTGTAAGTACTTATACTGTTGAATACACGGCTAAGTTATCTGGAGTACCTGAGCATAAATTAGAAGCGTTAGCTGAGTTATATGCAGATCCAAAAATTAAAGTGACTTCTTTTTGGACCATGGGTTTTAACCAACATACTCGTGGTGTGTGGGCAAACAACCTTTGTTATAACATTCACTTATTAACAGGTAAAATCTCTACTCCAGGTAACAGCCCGTTTTCATTAACAGGACAACCTTCTGCTTGTGGTACAGCCCGTGAAGTAGGGACTTTCTCACATCGTTTACCTGCGGATATGGTCGTAGCTAATCCTAAACATCGCGCTATTGCAGAGAAAATTTGGGACTTACCTGAAGGCACTATTCCACCTAAGCCTGGATATCACGCCGTTTTACAGAACCGTATGCTCAAAGATGGCAAGCTAAACTTCTATTGGGTGCAATGTAATAACAATATGCAAGCGGCTGCCAATATTAATGAAGAGGTTTACCCTGGTTATCGTAATCCGAAAAACTTTATTATTGTATCAGACCCTTATCCAACAGTTACCGCACAAGCCGCAGATTTGATTTTACCAACAGCAATGTGGGTAGAGAAAGAAGGGGTTTATGGTAACGCTGAACGTCGTACTCAATCTTGGTATCAAATGGTTAAAGCACCTGAAGGTGCTAAATCTGATATGTGGCAATTAGTTGAATTCTCTAAACGCTTTAACATTGAAGACGTATGGCCTGAAGAATTAATTGCTAAAAAACCAGAAGTACGCGGAAAAACCTTATTTGATGTGCTTTATAAAGATTCATCTGTCGGTAAGTTCTCACTTGATGAGATCCCAGAAGATCGCTTAAATGATGAATCTCGTGATTTTGGTTTCTATATCCAAAAAGGCTTATTTGAAGAGTACGCAAGCTTTGGTCGTGGTCATGCCCATGATTTAGCACCTTATGATAGGTACCATCAAGAGCGTGGTTTACGCTGGCCTGTGGTTAACGGAAAAGAGACAAAATGGCGCTTCAAAGAAGGTTCTGACCCTTATGTTAAACCAGGCAGTGGTTGGGATTTTTATGGTAAAAAAGATGGTAGAGCTATTATCTTTGCCCTGCCTTATGAACCTGCAGCAGAATCTCCAGATGAAGAATACGACTTATGGTTATCAACAGGTCGTGTATTAGAACACTGGCATTCAGGCTCTATGACACAACGTGTACCTGAGTTATACAAAGCAATGCCTGATGCTTTAGTTTATATGCACCCTGACGATGCTAAAGCTCGTGGTATGCGTCGTGGTGATTTAGTTAAGCTGATCTCTCGTCGTGGTGAAGTACAAACTCGCGTTGAGACCAGAGGCCGTAATAAGCCACCTGTAGGTTTAGTATTTATGCCTTGGTTTGATGCTAGCCGTCTAGTAAACAAAGTCACTTTAGATGCCACTGACCCGTTATCAAAAGAAACGGATTACAAAAAATGTGCTATCAAAATTGTTAAAGTTTAGGAGAGTGATATGAAAAATTTAAATCTAGCATCTATCGCCGGCTTAATGGCATTGGTTTTAGCACCTGTTTTTATCTCTTTTACTGCGAATTCAGCAGATAAAGCAGAAATAAATACACTAGCTACTTTGCGTGATCACACTGAAATCGACGTGCAAAAAGAGCCAAATCGTATTCCTAAAGTGGTTAATAAGGATATCAAGCAAGCGCGTAACTATCCTATGCAACCACCAATTATTCCCCATACTATCCGTAGTTATGAGGTAAATAAAAATAACAACAAATGTATGTCGTGTCATTCACGCCAACGCACTGAAGAATCACAAGCACCTATGGTCAGTGTTACTCACTATATGAATCGTGATGGCAACTTTCTAGCTGAGATTTCACCGCGCCGTTATTTTTGTAATCAGTGTCATGTCACCCAACTTGATGCTAAACCGTTAGTGGAAAATACTTTCGTTGATATGCACAGCTTGATGAAACAAAAAACCACTAGCGCTAAAGAGCATTAGGAGCCGCCATGAAAAATTTATTAATGATTGGTTGGAAAACATTAACCAAGCCAAGTGGTTACTATAGTTTAGGAGCATTGGTTATAGGCGGATTCATTGCTGGAATTATTTTCTGGGGTGGTTTTAACACAGCCTTAGAAGTTACCAATACTGAAAAGTTTTGTATTTCATGTCATGAAATGGAAAATAATGTTTATGAAGAGCTAAAAACCACTATACATTTCTCTAACCGCTCTGGTGTGCGTGCCACGTGTCCTGATTGTCATGTGCCACACAATTGGACCAGTAAAATAGCACGAAAAATGAAAGCATCGAAAGAAGTATGGGGCGCTATTTTTGGCACCATTAATACTCGAGAGAAGTTTTTAGTGCATCGTAAACGTTTAGCGCAAAATGAATGGGAGCGTTTGAAAGCCAATGACTCTTTAGAATGTCGTAACTGCCATAACTTCGACTATATGGACTTTACTGAACAAAGTGAGCGTGCATCTTACCAACATTCTACCGCCTTAGCTTCAGGTGAAAAAACCTGTATTGATTGTCATAAAGGTATTGCTCATCAGCTGCCTGACATGAAAGGCGTTGAAGGCTGGTAATCGCCTCAAATAAAGTAAATGAATAACATATACCCGTTCCACTTCAGGATGCAGTTTCAGAGTTAAGCTAGGAAATCAGCTCAAGGCGCGATACGATGATAATGGTTATTCCCTTATCAAGTAGTGCAACGCAGGACTGGTTTTCTAGCTTAGCTCCCTACGGGCAAGCCGATAAAGGATCATCTCCGGCGTTATTGATTTCGACAATAGAATAACTATTCTCTTCAATCAATGCCTTGTAGCTAACCCTTTCTCGACTTGCTGAAATTTGCATCTTGAAGTGGAGCGGGTATCAACTAAAACCAGTGCTTGTCACTGGTTTTTTATTGCCTGTCACTCTCTTCTTAGATGTATTTTAATAGCCACATAGTGAAAAATTTATTATCTAACCATGCCCACATTTCAGCCAGTTACAAAGGGTAGCAAACGATTTGTATAAGCTTTATACCATCTTAGATTAAAAAAAAACTAGTCAGTAATTATTTTTCATATTTTTAATTGTTTTTTGTAAAGAGGCATTGAAAATAGCCATTATCTTACCTATGTTAAACAATATACTTTGAAGTATTATATTAATGAGTAAAAAAGGTAGAACAAATGAAAATCGATATTGACGATAACTTTCCTGACGAACCAAGTGATAGCAGTTCAGATGAAAGTACTGACAACAACAACAGTCTAAAGGGTACGTCTTTAGCTGAAAAACATGCTCAAGAACAAGCCCAAAAAAACCTGTTAGCGCGTAAGCGTATTGACGAATTGAAAGAAAAAAAACACCTTAAAGACTTACTTGATGATAGTGAGGATTGGTAGGCCCTTAGAAATTTAATTCATCTCGCTATAACTTTGATATAACTTTGCAATAACGTCATTTAAGCATAGAATAACTGCATACTTTTATTCCTATTAACTTTAAATATTATGACGTTATTTGAAAAACTTCGTTGCCTGTTTACTTTTGGCCAAGGCGTTGCTTTACCTCTTCCTGAACTATCCTCTAACACAACACCTAATCAGTTATTTGAGCAATGGTTTGATGATGCTAATAAGTCAGGAATATTACTACCGGAAGCTATGTCTGTTAGTAGTTGTAATAGTGGCGGACAGCCTAGCTCTCGCATGGTGCTACTTAAAGATTATGATGAACAGGGCTTTGTTTTTTTCACCAACTACGCGAGCCGTAAAAGCCATGAACTTGCTGAAAATAATAAGGTTGCCTTATTATTTCACTGGAATGTATTACAACGACAAATTCGTATTGAAGGTACGGTAGAAAAGGTATCGATACAGGAATCTGCTGATTACTTTCATAGTCGAGACAGAGGTAGTCAAGTTGGTGCTTGGGCATCAAAGCAAAGTCAAAAACTTAAATATGATGGTGAACTCAAAGAGCGCATGAGCCATTATCAAGATAAGTTTTCACAAGGTGAAGTTCCACATCCTGAGTTTTGGGGAGGATGGCGTGTCAAACCTCACGCTATTGAATTTTGGCAAGGACGAGCTAACCGCTTACATGATCGCCTATGTTTTGAAAAAGAGGGTGAAACATGGCTTCATCACAAGTTAAATCCTTAATGAAAATAATGTATTATACCAATTACATTAAGTTAATGATCTTGTTTTGCACAGGAAAAATAAATCAGGACAAGGCGCTCGATTGAGTAATAGCTGGCTATTGGGATTGAGAGCAACGCTGACCTGGAGTATTTTAACCAGCACAAATGAGCAATAAGGATTTATATCTGCATTTACCAGTAAGATTACTCTTCTGGTAAATGAGCGAGTTATTCTTACGACTTATGCCTTAGGTGTAGGGATTACCTTAGGTTTTTGACAATTAGGTCTATTACCCGCTTTATAAAGTGTCATTGAACTCGATAAGTGTTCCGTAAGCTGGTTAATACGCGTTTTATTTGAAGGATGAGTCGACATAAACTCTGCCGGAGCTCCTTTACTTAACTTTGCCATATTTTGCCACAGCTTGATACTTGCGCTTGGTTCGAAACCAGAACGTGCCATTAGGTCTTGCCCAACAATATCAGCTTCACTTTCATGAGCGCGACTATAAGGCATAATAACACCATATTGTAGCCCCAAACCTAGCCCTGCCATCCATAAACCTTTATTTTCCACATCTGTCATTCCAACAGCAGCGGTTGCCGCAGCCATGCCCATATTTTGCAGTTTGTTAGCTGACAAACGCTCATTTGAGTGATGTTCAATGACGTGACCAACCTCATGACCAATAATAGCGCCTAACTGGTCTTGGTTTTCAGTAACATTTAAAATGCCGGTGTAGACGCCAATTTTACCGCTGGGTAAAGCAAAAGCGTTCACTTGCACAGAATCAAATACAACGACTTCCCAGTCACCTTGATGAACTGATTTTGCGACATTTTTGGTTATGGATTTTGCAACACATTGTACAAAATCATTGGTCGCTTTATCAGTACTTATCGGCGTTTTCTTTTTCATGTCTTCAAATGAAGCAGCGCCCATTTTATCCAATTCTGCATCTGAAAATAACATCACTTGTTTTCGACCAGTACTTGAACTTGTACAGGCAGTAAGCGCGATTAACGCGGTAAGCATAATGAGAGTAAGTTTCATGGCTAACTTATATAATCCTTAAATAGTAATTTACTGTATTTTATGACGATGACTATTAATATACTAGTAAGTATTTTCTCGTTGGTATAACAATACCAAGAGCCAATAAAACAGGCATAAAAAAACCGAGCTAGGCTCGGCTTTTAAATAGTAACATTGACTAAGCTAAACGCTAACCACCAACTAAAGCCAATAAGACACCTGCGGCTACGGCTGAACCTAGCACACCAGCTACGTTAGGCCCCATTGCATGCATCAACAAGAAGTTATGCGGATTTGCTTGCAAACCAACTTTGTTGGCAACCCTTGCCGCCATAGGTACTGCTGATACACCTGCAGCGCCAATTAATGGGTTAATAGGGTCTTTTGAAATCTTATTCATGGTTTTAGCCATCAGTACCCCAGAAGCGGTACCAATTGAAAAAGCAACAGCGCCTAAAGCTAAAATACCTAAGGTTTCCACATTTAAAAAAGCATCGGCACTTAACTTTGAACCAACACCTAAGCCTAAAAAGATCGTGGTAATGTTGATCAGCTCATTTTGTGCCGTCGAACTTAAACGGTCAACAACACCAGACTCTCTCATTAAGTTACCTAAACAGAACATACCTACTAAAGGTGTTGCCGAAGGTAAAAAGAAGATAGTCATAATTAATACACCGAGCGGAAAAATGATTTTTTCAATTTTTGTTACCGGTCGTAACTGCTTCATTTCAATTTTACGTTCATCTTCAGTGGTCAATGCTTTCATTATTGGCGGTTGAATAATTGGAACCAATGCCATATATGAATAAGCTGCAACCGCAATAGCGCCTAGTAACTCAGGTGCTAACTTTGAAGCAAGAAAAATTGCCGTTGGGCCATCCGCGCCACCAATAATAGCAATAGCTGAGGCATCTTTAAGTGTAAACTCTATGCCAGGAACATAATTCAAAGCAATCGCGCCAAATAAGGTAGCAAATATGCCAAACTGTGCCGCAGCACCTAAAAGCAATGTTTTAGGATTAGCAATAAGGGCGCCAAAATCAGTCATAGCACCAACGCCCATAAAGATAATGAGCGGAAAAATCCCCGTATCAATACCTGCGTAGTAAATATAATGTAGTAAACCGCCTACTTCAGAAAAACCAGCTACAGGTATATTAGTTAATATTGCACCAAAGCCCATAGGCAATAACAATAACGGCTCAAAATTTCGAGCAATGGCAAGATATAGTAGGCCACAACCTACTAACATCATGACAACTTGACCTAACTCAAAGTTAGCTAAGCCAGTTGAAAACCATAATTTAATTAACGAATCCATGCTATCTCCTATGAAAAGCTAAGCAAGGCGTCACCAACGGCAACAGAATCACCCTCTCTGGTGAACAAAGAGACTATTTCACCAGCCGACACCGCACGAATTTCTGTTTCCATCTTCATCGCTTCCATAATGATAACTACATCACCAGCTTCTACGTGGTCACCTTCATGGACAAGTACTTTGAATATGTTGCCCGCTAATGGTGCATTTAACGTTTCTTCAGCTGTGATAGACGCTGATTGTTTCATGCCATCATCACCAGCAGGAAGCGTAACAGACTCAATACTGCCTCCAGCAGCGACTACAACATCATAAACCTTACCATCTACACTTACAGCATAACTTTCAGGAGAACACACTGGATTTGATGCTGAGCTATTTTTTGGCTGTGCACTTGCTTTCGTTGGAATAGGTTCAAAAGCACTTGGGTTGTTACGGTTTTCTAAAAACTTCAAACCTATCTGCGGGAATAATGCATAAGTTAATACATCATCAATGCTTTCATCTGCGAGGTTAATATTTTTTTCTGTTGCTAATATTTGTAGTTCTGCTGAAAGCTTATCAACTTCAGGGTCAAGTAAATCTGCAGGGCGACAGGTAATAACTTCTTTGCCATCTAAAACACGTGCTTGTAACTCAGCATCAACCGGAGCTGCGGTAGCGCCATATTCACCTTTCAATACACCTGCAGTTTCTTTTGTAATAGATTTGTAACGTTCGCCAGTTAATATGTTCAATACAGCTTGAGTACCAACAATTTGCGACGTTGGTGTTACCAGAGGGATATAACCTAAATCTTTACGAACTTTAGGTATCTCAGTTAACACTTCGTCAAATTTGTCAGCAGCACCTTGTTCTTTTAATTGGTTTTCCATGTTAGTTAACATGCCACCAGGTACTTGTGCCGTTAATATTCGGGCATCAACACCTTTTAAGCTGCCTTCAAATTCAGCATACTTTTCTCTAACATCACGAAAATATGCAGCAACTTCTGCCATTTTCTCAACATTTAGACCTGTAGCTCGTGGACTACCTTCAACAATAGCGGCAATAGTTTCCGTTGGTGAATGACCGTAAGTCATACTCATCGAAGAAATTGAGGTGTCTATAACATCAACATCGCTATCAATCGCTTTCATTTGCGTAGCAACACTCAACCCTGTTGTTGCATGACAATGTAAAGCGATAGGTAAAGAAACTGTTTCTTTAAGGCGGCTAATTAACTCTGCTGCATCGTAAGGTTTTAATAATCCCGACATGTCTTTAATACAAAGAGAATGAGCACCCATATCTTCAAGCTGCTTAGCCATGGTTAACCAGCCATCAAGTGTATGCACAGGGCTTTCGGTATAACTCAACGTACCTTGAGCATGCGCTCCTACTCTTACAGCCGCTTTAATAGAGGTTTGCAAGTTTCTCACGTCATTCATAGCATCGAAAATTCTAAAAACATCAATACCGTTGATATGAGCACGTTCAACAAATTTTTCTACAACATCATCAGCATAATGGCGATAACCTAGTATATTTTGACCACGGAATAGCATTTGCTGCTTAGTCTTAGGCATAGCTTTTTTAAGCGCACGAATTCGTTCCCATGGATCTTCACCCAAGTAACGAATACATGAATCAAACGTTGCACCACCCCAAGATTCAATTGACCAATAACCAACGTCATCTAGTGTTGCTGCGATAGGCAGCATATCGGCTAAACGAAGCCTAGTGGCTAAAATTGATTGATGTCCATCTCTTAAGACAACTTCGGTGATACCTAATGGCTTACTCATGTTAATGCCCTTTTATCTAACTTTTAAAATTTAATGGTGAAGAAGAGTTTCAATATTGATCAAACTTATTTATCTTGGCTATGTTGGGCCCGATAACGTTTGACTGCTCCGCTAATTGCAGCAACGACTGCCGGTGAGATATCACCATTGCTTTTGCTATGACTCTTACTCTTTTTATTAGTACGAGAATTAGGCACTACGATAGCATCTGGAAACTTTACCGCTAGTCTTGCCAACACAGTATTAATAAATATGATTAATACACCTAGAAAAGCAAACACAAATACCATTCCCGCTAACATGAGTGTTCCAGCTTCTATAAATTGCTGTTGCATATTGTCCATTTTTTATTCTCGTTCAAAAATCTTGCAATTAGAATAATCACTCCAATACCTACATTGCAAACAATTTTATTGTATTTCATAAAAATAACTTACCGTCAACCCCAAAAACAACGAATATTCACCATAAAAACAGAAATATACATACCATTTTGCATACTTTAAATATTGTATACATTATCAAAGTCATGAATATAGGGTATCAGAAAAAGATAAACGCCAACTTTATACAATATACACAAGCTGTAGTTGCATTCATTATCACTGAATATACATCCAAATATTTGGATAGTTAACCTTCAAAAATAACTGATACTGTACCGTTTATTTCATAAAATAGGCGGTTCATACCGAAATAAATAAGCTGAATTGAATAACGTTGATAACTGGTCGATTCATAGTTATTTTCGTGCTTAAACACCCCTTCATTTCAATAACCGTTAGATCATAAAAGATCTAATAAACAGCACAAAATCTCAGAGAGTATTTAAAATATTTTAACTAATGTGAATAGTTTAAGCATAGTTGATAACGTCATTTATGAGCCATATAGAGCACTATCACCATGCTCTCTGATCTTCGTACCACTTTAAATAGGCCTCACAATTTAATATATGGATTGCGGACGGTAGTCGTTATTATTTTGAGAGACGTGACGTAAGTAAAAAATAACCAAGAGATAACATCAGCATTATTTAGTAGTAATACCATTATATTTAGTAGAATTATCCCAGAAAATTCATAAACTGCATTAAAGCTTTTTATATCGATGTGGTGGGCGCGGCAGGAGTCGAACCTGCAACCGCAAAGGGATTCAGTCGTAGCCAGCTTTCTATTGAATATAAGCTATCGAGCTGAGTTATGCATGCGACAGGAAGTGTTTATTTTCAAGTCTTAACATGAGCTATCCTTTATTTCAGGTTAATTCCTTCTAGTAAAGGAGCTAGGACGTATATTTCAGGCATAAAAAAACCCAGCAAAAGCTAGGTTTTTTTATATCTACTTAAGTAGAAAAGTGGTGGGCGCGGCAGGAGTCGAACCTGCGACCGCAAAGGGATTCAGTCGTAACCAGCTTTCTATTCAATAAAAGGCTATCCAGCAGAGTTATGCATGCGTCAGGAAGAGTTTATTTTCAAATCTTAATATGAGCCATCCTTTATTTCAGGTTAATTCCTTCTAGTAAAGGAACTAGGACGTATATTTCAGGCATAAAAAAACCTAGCAAAAGCTAGGTTTTTTTATATCTACTTAAGTAGAAAAGTGGTGGGCGCGGCAGGAGTCGAACCTGCGACCGCCTGGTTCGTAGCCAGGTACTCTATCCAGCTGAGCTACGCGCCCACGGTATGAAATTTATTTATCCAGCCTTGCATACGCTGCTTTTTATTTTAACACTTCAACTAATAAAAGAAAGAGCGTTAGAATATTCTGCATAAAAAAACCTAGCAAAAGCTAGGTCATTTTATATCTACCTAAGTAGAAAAGTGGTGGGCGCGGCAGGAGTCGAACCTGCGACCGCCTGGTTCGTAGCCAGGTACTCTATCCAGCTGAGCTACGCGCCCACGGTATGAAAAATTATTTACCCAGCTTTAACATAAGCTGCTCTTCATTATTTTACCACTTGAAGAAAGTGGTGGGCGCGGCAGGAGTCGAACCTGCGACCGCCTGGTTCGTAGCCAGGTACTCTATCCAGCTGAGCTACGCGCCCTCATGAACTATTTTTTATATCTTAGTCTAAAGATAGCGAACTTACGTTCTACACAACCATTATTCTTCATAAGAAGAAAATGGCGGAGAGCGAGAGATTCGAACTCTCGAACGGATTTAAAGCCGTTACTCCCTTAGCAGGGGAGCGCCTTCGGCCACTCGGCCAGCTCTCCATTTTTCTTTTACTTCTTTATTGTTGAGTACTAATGTGCATTAAAACACACCTTAGACAAGAACCCTCTACCCGGCTGCAAACCAGATACTCCCTTAGCAGGTGAGCGTCTTAGACCAATTGGCCTCCTCTTCAATGGGTGCGAATAATAAGGGATTCTAAAAATAAGTCAAACAATTTTTAGTATTTATTTAGTATAAATTTCTATTTGCTGACAATTCAGTCAAATATGCTGTTTTTTAATCATTAACTTAACGTAAAGCATAAAAAAACACCGCCTGAGCGGTGTTTCTTAGTCGTTATATAAAGCTATATATATAACACTATTTCTCAGATACTTTAACAATCTACTAAATGATGAGTGATTTATTAGACTTTATTACCTGAAGCTTCATTATCGCCTTTTTCGGCTTGGATACGCATGTAAATTTCTTCACGGTGTACCGAGATTTCTTTCGGCGCATTAACGCCTATTCTTACCTGATTTCCTTTAACGCCTAAAACAGTCACGGTAACTTCGTCACCAATCATTAATGTTTCACCTACGCGTCTTGTTAATATAAGCATATTTTCTTCCTTATCCTTTAAAATGAGATCACTAAGTAAATATATATAAGCTAGTAATATATTAGAATTAGCTACTTTTTTAATCCATTCACTATAACTAATAGTCAATTTTTTATAAAAAGTCATTATTCACCAAAAACACCATATCCGATGGTAGCTTTCAATGAAACTTCGATTAAGAGTAACAAAAATACTATTACTCTATTAAACGAGCATATTTTAGCAATATTTCCATATCTTTGAATAGCTTTATAGCTTATTTTTGCAGCCAAAGCTGTGTTCAATTGTAATGTTTTATCTATTTTATTTAGATGCTAACAAAACAGTAACAATTAACAGCGGAACTAACAGGTTTAAAACAATGCTTTAAAAATGCAAAAAGGAAGCATTATGCTTCCTTTTTAGTATCTATAATAAGTGATTACTTAACACTTATTTATTCAAGGCCTACTTAAGCCAGTTTTTCTGTTAACCATGCAGAGACGCTTTCGAGTGCTGAGGTTATGTTTTCAGGCTGACTACCACCCGCTTGCGCCATATCAGGACGGCCACCACCTTTACCACCGACTTGCTGCGCAACCATATTCACCAACTCACCAGCTTTAACTCTACCGACTAAATCTTTAGTGACACCGGCAATTAGGCCTACTTTAGGTCCATTGGCTGTTGCCAACATAATAACGCCTGATTGCATTTTGTTTTTAAGTTCATCAACCATCCCGCGTAGTGCTTTACTTTCTACACCACCTAAATCAGCAATGAGTACCTTAACCCCATTAATTTCAATGGTGTTATTTACTAAATCAGATCCTGCTTGTGCCGCGAGCTCCTGTTTTAGTTGTCCGATTTCTTTTTCTAACTGCTTAGAACGACTAACAAGTTGCTCTACTTTACTACTTGCATTGGTAACATCAGTTTTAACCAGCGCGGCAATGTTAGTTAAAGAGGCGGTCTGTTGATTAATAAAATCAAGTGCGCCTGTACCCGTAACCGCTTCGATACGACGAACACCTGCAGCGATACCTGATTCAGAAATAATTTTTAACAAACCGATATCACCGGTTCTATTAACATGCACACCACCACAAAGCTCTAATGAAAAGTCGCCTAGTGTGACTACACGTACTTCATCATCGTACTTCTCACCAAAGAGTGCCATAGCACCTTTTGCTTTAGCTTCTTCAATATACATAGATTCAGTTTGTCTTGAGTGATTACGACGGATTTCATTGTTAACCATTTCTTCAACTGCATGCAATTCTCGGGCTGTAACGCCTTCAAAATGAGAAAAATCAAAACGCAATTTATCGCTATCACATAATGAACCTTTCTGCGTAACATGCTCACCTAGTACTTTACGTAACGCTTCATGCAATAAATGTGTGGCAGTATGGTTTTTAACAATTGCAGCTCTGCGCTCAACATTAATTTCAGCTTTTACTCGACGGTTCAAACCAATATCAGTATGTGCAGTACCTCTGTGGGCAAAAGCATTACCTAATTTAATCGTATCCGTTACTTCAAATACTCCGCCGTCGAGGTGTAGTACCCCACTATCACCTACTTGACCACCGGATTCAGCGTAAAATGGCGTGTGATCTAATACCACAATGCCTTGCTCACCCGAGTTTAATTGATTGACCGCGTCTTGATCTTGGCTGTTAAATAATTCAACTACAGTCGCTGAATATGAATCATTGTCGTAGCCTTTAAACACTGTTTTATGATCAGATTTAAGCTGCTGATTATAATCAGTACCAAATTGGCTAGCTTGTTGTGCGCGTTCACGTTGTAGACCCATTGCTACATCAAAGCCATTATGATCAATCTTCAACTGGCGTTCACGAGCAATATCTGCTGTTAAATCAGCAGGAAAACCATAAGTATCATAAAGCTTAAAGACATCATCGCCCTTGATGGTATCGCCAGATAAGTTACTTAAGATATCTTCAAGTAAAATCATGCCACGGTCTAGGGTTCGACCGAATTGCTCTTCTTCAATACGTAATAATTTTTCAATAATCGCTTGTTGTTGCAATAACTCAGGATATGCGTCACCCATTTGCTCGATTAATGAAGCTACAAGTTTATGGAAAAAATGCCCTTTAGCTTCTAATTTATGACCATGGCGGATAGCACGACGAATAATACGACGAAGCACATAACCACGCCCCTCATTTGACGGCACAACACCATCAACAATTAAAAAACTACACGAACGAATGTGATCACTAATAACACGTAGTGATTTATGTTCAAGGTCATTACAACTAAGTAACGCAGCAGTATCTTTAATTAACGCTTGGAAAATATCTATTTCGTAGTTGCTGTGCACATTTTGCATAATGGCAGAAATGCGCTCTAAGCCCATACCTGTATCAATCGATGGGTTAGGTAATGGCTCCATAGTACCGTCGTTTTGACGATTAAATTGCATAAATACTATGTTCCATATTTCAATAAAACGATCGCCATCTTCATCTGGCGAGCCTGGAGGCCCACCAAACACATCTTCTCCGTGATCATAAAATATTTCAGAACATGGTCCACATGGACCCGTATCACCCATAGACCAGAAGTTATCTTTAGCGCCTATACGAATTACACGCTCAGCTGGTACACCAACTTTTTCAATCCAAATTTTCTCTGCTTCATCATCTTCGTCAAAAACTGTGACGGTAAGTTTTTCTTTTGGTATTTGTAATATCTGAGTCAAGAAATCCCAAGCAAAGAAAATAGCTTCTTCTTTAAAGTAATCACCAAAGCTAAAGTTACCCATCATTTCAAAAAATGTATGGTGACGCGCAGTATAGCCAACATTTTCGAGATCGTTATGCTTACCACCGGCTCGCACACAACGCTGTGCAGACGTTGCTCGGGTATAACTACGTGTTTCAGCACCTAAAAAAACATCTTTAAAAGGAACCATACCCGCATTGGTAAACAATAACGTTGCATCATTTCCAGGAACGAGTGAGCTACTTTTAACTATTTGGTGTTGTTTGGTGGCAAAAAAATCTAAAAATGCCTGACGGACTTCGGCGGTGCTTTTAATCATGGGATACTCAACAAATCGATTTAGGTCTATGTTAATTCGGGTCTATTTAAATTCGGATTTCATTCTAATATCGCAGAAATTTCATTACTGGAATAACCGCTACATTGTAAAAAACGAATCGTTTTGGCTTATTCTTTTTGTACTACTTTTTTATCAAGCTTACATTCTGTATTTTAATCAATAGAGTGCTTGGTACCAAAGTGCTTATTATACCCAAGCTGAGCTTGAAGATACCAATCAATTTCACAACTTTCACGCAATTATTGAATAATTGTTGTGCAGATACCTTTTTGTTGGAGTTCATTGGCTATGTAAAAGCCAACCACAGGCAGTTTTAATTGATAGCAACAGTACAATATACCCGTTACCAATCAAGATGAACGTTTCAGAGTGCTTGAACAACATCACTTTATCGATAATCAATGCTATAGCGAAAGCGATAATTGCTGGCTTTCATCTGGACTATCAGCAAAGCCAAGTGTTAAACCAACAAGTCGTATACTTCGTTTATTTGCCCTGCTGTATGCTTTTGATAATAAAGTGAGAAAAAGGGCTTGCTGACATTCATGACTCTGCGTTTCAACGGTTGTTTGATTAAAGTCAGTAAATTTAAGCTTCACTCCTTGTTTAATAATTTCTCTATTACTGTGGGGGGCAAGTCGAGTAAGTAGTTTTTGGTATAAGGAATCTATTACAAACTTGCATTCATCTTGGGTAGATATATCTTGCGCTAACGTTGTTTCGATGGCGAGTGACTTTCGTTGTCGACTAACTTCTAAAGCTCTATTATCGACACCGTGGGACCTTAGGTATAAGCTATTAGCGAATTTACCTACTATATTTTGTAGTGCCCTAATATTACTTTGACGTACATCCGCACAGGTAACATAACCATGCTTATTTAACTTTTCGAATGTTTTGGGACCAATACCGGGTATTTTCTTTAGTGAGAGTTGTTCGACAAAATTAGCGACTTTATCTGGGGTAATAACGCATTGACCATTGGGTTTATTTTCATCACTGGCAATTTTTGCCAAAAATTTATTCGGCGCAATGCCTGCCGAGGCCGTTAAGTTTAATTCTTTAAATATATCAGCTCTAATTTTCTCAGCAATAAGCGTAGCACTCCCCTGACACATCGTTGCATCAGTAACATCAAGATATGCCTCATCTAAAGATAAAGGTTCAATAAGATCGGTATAGCGAGAAAATATTTCTCTGATATGTTTAGAGGTTTCTTTATATACGTCCATGCGGCCATGAACAATTTTAAGGTTTGGGCAAAGCTGTTTTGCTTTAATCGCTGGCATGGCAGCACGTACACCAAACTGACGAGCTTGATAATTACTAGTACATAAGACACTGCGTGGCCCATCACCACCCACTGCCAATGGGATATTTTGATACTCAGGAAAATCTCGCATTTCAACCGCAGCATAAAAACAGTCCATGTCAATGTGAATTATTTTTTTCTGATTACCCATAGTCAACTCGCCACCAATAACTGTATATAAAAACAGTATACTATTTTTAGATGGCTTAGCAAGTGGGTTTATTGGATTGCTGGTGTCTACTCTTGTTTCTAACTTTTTAGCTAACTCTTCACCAAAGCCTGTATCTAGCTATGATTAGGCGAACCCAGTGTTGGCACTAATACATCAAATAATGCATCAATATGATCATCACGATCATTTAACGCAGCAATATAATGATAGCTTTCACCACCCGCTTCTATAAAGACTTCACTATTTTCGTGAATTAACTCTTCGAGAGTTTCTAGGCAGTCTGCACTAAATGCAGGGCTCATAATAGCAACGTGTTTTATACCTTGCTTCGGAAGGTTTTCAAGGGTTACATCCGTGTAGGGCTTAAGCCACTCAGCCTTACCAAAACGTGATTGAAAGGTCATGATAATTTCATCATCAGTAAAACCTAAATCACTAGCAAGTATTACCTTTTTGAGTAGTGACGTTGTTTCGAGACAGAAGTCATAATACGGATCGCCCCACTTTCGAAATAGCTCTGGCATGCCATGGTATGACAGTACTAAGCGTTCGGGTTTGCCATGACTTGCCACATGCTCTTTTACTGTCTCGGCTAACGCTTCAATATAGAGTGGATTATTATGGTAGGTGTGTAAAAAGTGTATCGATGGTATATAGCGCCATTTTTGTAATTCTTTACTAACAGCATCAAAAGTGGACGCTGTTGTTGGTCCTGCATATTGAGGATATAGAGGTAATACAACAATTTTATCAACACCTTGTTGCTGAAATTGTTGTAATACTCTCGCAATTGATGGATTGCCGTAACGCATGGCAAAATCAACAATAACATTATCACCGTATTGCGATTTAATTTTTGTTGCCATTTTTGCTTTTTGCGCAGCGGTAATGCTTAACAAAGGAGCACCATCATCTTGCCAAACCGTTTGGTATAACTTGGCAGATTTTGCTGGTCTGATTCGCAAAATAATACCATGTAAAATTAACAGCCAAATTAAGCGCGGAATTTCAACCACACGTCTATCAGATAAAAACTCTTGCAAATAGCGACGCACAGCACTCGTTGTTGGTTCATCAGGTGAACCTAAATTAGTAATTAATACTGCCGTTGTTGAGCTTTTTTTTTCATCAGCAGTATTATCACTATTTTGTTTACGTGCACTAAAGCGAGATTTCATTTGGCTTTTTCTTCTGTTAAGTTATACCAATACAAATAGATATGTGATCATTCTAAATGGACTAAATATTTGATCACTAACTTACTGGTATTGGTATTATTGAGTAAATTTAGGATTTACTCAACTAGGTTATTCACTACTAATTCAAGCGTTTCACTGCGGTTTACATCAATACCAAGTGCTTCCGCTTTAAAGTCCCCTGACTTAATACCAACGCCACCTTGCATTGAAACAATGGCATATACATGCACTTTTTCTACACTAGCTAAGTTATTTTCACTGCTCATCGCTTGGCTATTATTCAACACAACTACAGTAGGTAAATCGCTGATTTTCATTTTAACAGCAGCAAGTGGCATACGCTGACCATTGGTAGGTACAGCATAGATAAATACGACGCGGTCTTCACCCTTTGCTAACTGTTTGGCAATATCATCAGATAAGCTAACACTCACTTTTAATTGGGGCCCTGCAACGAGTTGCGCTTGTGCCCTATCTACAGGATTAGGTGCTGGATTATCGACTGAACTGCTTGCTGACTGATCTGCTGAGCTACTTGCTGAAATACCGAGTCTATTTTTAGCTTCTGCTACGGCCTCTTTAAGTGCAGTAATATTGACGCCTTGATTATTTGAATCAATAACACGCTGCCAGTGAGTGATAGCTGATTGGTAATTTTCCCCAATAAAATTATGCATACCTAATAAAATATTGGTTGATGGATCATTGATATCAAGCGCTAATGCTTTATCAATATATTTTTGTACTTGCGCACTAATTTTTTGATCGTTTTTATAATAAAGGGCTTGAGCAATCGCACCTAATAGATCTGCGTGTTCCCCTTCAATTTTGATCACTCTGGTAAAAGCAATAACCGCTTCATCGAAGCCGCCAACGGCAACATAGGTTTGCCCTAAGTTATACCAGGCTTCACTATCTTCAGGGTTTGATTCAATATGTTGCTGCAGCTTTTCAATATGTGCCATGGCATCAATTTCACGTTGCTTTAGCATGTCCTCTTGTGATTTAGCTTCTTGCTGACCATGCCCTGCTGGTAATTCGGTAAGAATTTTGTAACTGCCTTGCTTGTTATAAAGTGCTATAGAAAAAATGATAATAAAGACACTTAATCCTAGCGGCCAAAAAGGAGAATACGGCTTAGTTACAGTCGTGGTAACTTTTTCTTCTGTTGAAGTAGTTTCTATATCCTGCAATAAGGTATTATCAAGTTCAGCTAACAAGTATTGATAGTTCTCCTCATCAATACCTCCTTCGCCGTAGTCTTTTTCTATCTCTTTTTTGTGTTCGTGATATAGGCGAATATTGGTTTCATCACGCAAACTACTATCGACGCGAACATCTTGTGTTTTCTGTTTAAAGAAAGGTCGCCATACAATCAATAATAATAAAATTAAAAATATAAGGCCTATTACTAAAAATTCCATAATGCTATCTACTACTTCTTTTAATTTATCGAGTGGTTATTTACCGTTTGTTAAGTTTTTAAGCTTTTCTTGTTGCTCAGAGGATAAAGCCAAGGTTTTTTTATCCACTGGTTTCCTGCGAACAATAACAATAACCACAATGACACCTAACAAAATTAAGACTGCTGGACCAAACCATAAAACGTAAGTCAACTCAGAGACTCTTGGTCGATATAAAACAAATTCACCATAACGATTTACCATAAAGTCGACGATTTCACTATCGGCTTTACCTTGTTGCAACAACTCATAAAGTTCTTTACGTAAATCAGCAGCAATAGGTGAATTTGAATCAGCTAAGTTTTGGTTTTGACACTTAGGGCATCTTAACTCTTTACTTAAGGCTTGAAAGCGGATTTTAGTCACTTCATCATTAAATTCATAAGTTTCTACTGGGCTAGCCGTAGCTATGTTAGCGCTAAACGCGAATACCAATGTGAGTATAAATATGCTGAATAGACGCATGTTATTTTCCCTGCTTTTTTTCTTCAATTAGCTGAGCAATTAATGGCTCAAATTCACGTCGCCATACGCGTGTATCAATGGCACCGGCAAAGCGTTTACGAATAATACCGTGATGATCAATTACGAATGTTTCTGGCGCACCATAAACACCGAGATCTAAACCTAAGGTCCCTTCTTCATCAAAAATTGAAAACATATAAGGGTCTTCATAATTTTGAAGCCATTTTTGCGCGGCACCACGCTCATCTTTATAGTTCAAGCCATACAATTTAACTTGAGGGTCCTTTGCAATATCAACTAAATATGGGTGTTCATACTTACAAGTAGGACACCAGGTAGCCCAAACATTAACTAAAACAATATCACCAAGGAGATCTGACTGAGTGACTACTTTGTCACTGTTGTTAAGTGTTTGCAGTGCAAAAGCTGGCATAGTCTTGCCAACCAGTGCCGACGGCATATCTTGTGGGTTAAGTGATAAACCACGATATAACACCACACCTAATGCGATGACTAACACCAAGGGTAAAAAACGAATGAGCTTACCCATGATTATACCTCCGACACTTTTGGCATATTAGCAGACGTTGCAGCTACTGTATTTGTCAACGAGTCAGCAACAACTGGCGAATTAACAACTACAGGTTTTCTTCGGCGATAGCGCTTATCAAGCATTGATAGAATACCACCTGCGCCCATGAAAATTGCCCCTAACCAGATCCAACGAACAAATGGCTTATAATGCACTCGAATTGCCCAGGCACCACCCGGTAACGGATCACCTAAAGCCACATATACGTCCCGGAACAAACCAGGATCAATACCGGCTTCAGTCATTCCCATCGTTTGTACACGGTAAGAACGACGTTCTGGTTTGAGTAAACTAACAAATTCACTTTCATTCGGACCGGTAACTTTATAGATATTAATTTGTCCTTGTTCGGCGCTGTAATTAGGGCCTTCAACATGTTTAATGCCTTTAAACTCAATTTCATAACCCGAAATAGTTACTCTTTCGTTTAACGCCATTTTTACATTGGTTTCACTTTCATACATTGAAACGATTGTAACGCCAACAATAGTGATAGCAATACCAGCATGGGCTGTTGCCATACCTAGATGACTTGTCGTTAGTTTTCCCGCTAATTGATATTGGTTGTTAACTTCTTTAACAACAACTAAGAATACCCAAGTGGCTAATGTAATACCCATGGCCACTAAAGCATTGAATTCACCACCATAAATCACTGGGAATAATAAACCAAAGGCAATACTAAATACCGAAGGACTTAATAGTCGTTTACGTAATTCGCCTTGCTTAGCTTTTTTCCAACGAATCAAAGGGCCTATTCCCATAATGATAAAGAGAATACTCATGATAGGAATAAAAACGGCATTAAAATACGGAGGACCAACTGATATTTTTCCGTAACCTAACGCATCAACTAATAATGGATATAAAGTACCTAAAAGAACGGTTACCGCTGCAACAACCAAAATAACGTTACACAATAGCAGTGCCGTTTCACGTGAATAAAAGGCGAAGCGAGAAAAGCTCGCCACTGTACTAGCTCTAAATGCATATAGCGTTAAAGAACCGCCAATAGCAATAGCTAGAATGACAAGAATAAAGATACCGCGAGAAGGATCGGCAGCGAAAGAATGTACCGAAGTAATCACCCCGGAACGCACTAGGAAGGTACCTAATAAACTTAAACCAAAAGCAAATATTGCCAGTAAAATAGTCCAGTTTCTAAAGGTGCCACGTTTTTCAGTTACCGCTAAAGAATGGATCAGAGCAGTACCAACAAGCCAAGGCATAAAGGATGCATTTTCAACAGGATCCCAAAACCACCAGCCGCCCCAGCCAAGTTCATAATATGCCCACCAGCTACCTAGCGCGATACCTAATGTTAAAAACATCCACGCGCCGACTGTCCAAGGACGAGACCAACGAGCCCATGCTGCATCCATTTTCCCTGCCATTAAAGCGGCAACAGCAAACGCAAAAGCAACTGCAAAACCAACATAACCAAGGTATAACAATGGTGGATGAATAATTAAGCCAATATCTTGCAATAATGGGTTTAAATCACGACCTTCCATCGGCACATTCGGCCATAAACGGTCAAATGGATTGGAGGTTAATAAAGTAAAAGCGATAAATCCGATAGCAATCATACCCATAACAGCTAGAACACGAGAGATAAATTCTTCTTCAATACCTTTTGAGAACCGCGCAACAGCGGCAGTCCATGCAGTTAATGAGAACACCCACAACAATAATGAGCCTTCATGACCGCCCCAAACGGCGCTTATTTTAAAATAATAGGGTAAATGGGTATTTGAGTGACTGGCGATGTACTTAATAGAAAAGTCATCAACGACAAAACTGTAGGCAAGAATGACAATACTAATACCGGTGAAAAAAAACATACCGTAAGCAAGTGGTCTAGCATAGGTCATGAGTTTCTTTAAAGAACTCTGCTCCGGACTATGAACACCGATTAACGGAATTAAAGTTAAGCAAATAGCAAATGCTAAAGCAATTATAAGGGCTAAGTGACCGAGTTCAGGTATAAGCTCAGGCATTTGTGTTGCTACCATATCGGGTATCATTGGGTTCTCCGCTCTACTTCAAAAAACAATTAACCATGAGTAATTAGTAAACAATACCAATTCGGCTAAAAATTATCGCGTCATACTAACATTTTATCGGTTCAAATATTAATGTAAATTAACGACTCAAGTTGTTTCATAATGTTACAAGTTTCTTGGGCTATGTTAATGTTGGCTATGGTATTATATCACCCAAAGTGATTATACGATCCATATCAAGAATTACTCGACAAACATACGCTAGAATTCAGCCTTCTAGCTTAATGTTATAGACTTTAACAAAACGTTGATAAAGAATAGTGAATACATTGTCCAAAAAAAACTCAACCCCCTTGATCAGTGCGGTAAACCTCACTTGTATTCGAGAAGAACGCTTATTATTTGATGAATTATCACTTCAAATAAATGCAGGTGACATAGTGCAAGTTGAGGGCCCTAATGGCTCTGGAAAAACCAGTTTATTACGTATCTTATCGGGCCTTTCCCAACCCTATGATGGTCAAATATTATACAGGAAGCAGCAAATAAGTCACTGTCGAGAAGAGTTTCATCAAAATTTACTTTATTTTGGCCATTTATCTGGCGTAAAAGGTGAAATGACCGCAGAAGAAAACCTTGATTTTAATTTGGCACTGCATGGTAACAAAACCCAAGAAAGCTTATCTTATTTAGCCAAGGTAAATCTTTCTGGCTTTGAAGAGTGTTTGGCATCACATTTAAGTGCTGGTCAGCATAGACGTATCGCATTAGCGCGTTTATATCAAAGTAATGTGCCTATTTGGATTTTAGATGAGCCTTTTACTGCTATAGATAAACAAGGCGTTGCGAGTTTAGAACGACTATTTTCTTCGCACGCTGAGCGTGGTGGCTGTGTTATTTTAACCACTCACCAAGATTTAATTAGCATAAAGCCTGAACAAATCAAAAAAATCACTCTAGATTACAGCTATGATAGTGCTATTGATTAATATGCATTCCTTTTAGAGCGTTTAGAGAAAATAACCTAATGACCTTAAAAGCCCAGTCTAGTCAAGAGACTGAAAACTTAGTTGGCACTATCGATGAGACTTTCATAGATAATGCCTTGATTGAGAATACTGTGATAGAGAATACAGCTTTAGAAAATACCGCGCAGTCATCAAAACCGCTCTCTTATCGCCATGCCTTTATGTTGGTATTAAAACGTGATCTTACCATTGCGATGCGCCATAAAGATGACATCATTAATCCCTTACTATTTTTTGTTATTGTGGTCACGCTTTTCCCCTTAGGTATTGGTCCTGAAGCACAAACGTTAAGCCGTATTGCCCCTGGTATTATTTGGGTGGCAGCATTGTTGGCCACTCTTTTATCATTAGATAGATTATTTAAATCGGATCACCTTGATGGTTCACTTGAACAAATGTTACTTAGCCCTCACCCTATATTCATATTAGTGCTGGCTAAAATATTCGCGCATTGGCTAATTACTGGCTTACCACTTCTTTTGATAGCGCCACTGTTAGCCGTGCTCTTGCATTTAGACGAACACAGTTACACCGCATTATTGCTTACCTTATTGCTGGGCACGCCTGTACTTAGTCTACTTGGTGCGGTTGGTGTTGCGCTTACCGTAGGTATTAAAAAAGGTGGTGTATTACTCAGCTTACTTGTTTTACCCCTTTACATTCCGGTATTAATTTTTGCCACCAGCGCGATAGATACTGCCGCGCTTGGTTTACCTTACAGCGGTCAACTTGCTATAATCGCCGCATTATTCTTTGGATCTTTAACGCTCGCCCCCTTTGCTGTTGGGGCCGCCCTAAAAGTGAGTACCAACTGATGTGGAAATGGTTACACCCTTATGCAAACCCAGAAGTGTCTTATCACTTTACTAATAAGTTATTACCTTGGTTAAGCGCCCTTGCGGCAATCTTTCTCAGTATTGGCCTAGTATGGGCATTATTGTTCGCCCCTGCTGATTATCAGCAAGGACATAGCTTTCGTATCTTCTACATTCATGTACCAGCAGCGTCTTTATCTATGGGCATTTATTTTGCTATGGCAGTCGCGGCATTTAGCAGCTTAGTATGGCAATTAAAACTTGCCGATGCGTCTGCAGCCGCTATGGCTCCCGTTGGCGCAAGTTTTACTGCCATTGCACTAATTACTGGTGCTGCTTGGGGTAAACCAATGTGGGGTACTTGGTGGATTTGGGATGCCCGTTTAACGTCAGAGCTCATTTTACTGTTTTTGTATTTAGGCGTAATAGCCTTACATAACGCTTTTGAAGATAAAAACTTAGCAGGTAAAGCTGCTGGAATTTTAACGCTTGTTGGCGTAATAAATATTCCAATTATTAAATACTCAGTTGACTGGTGGAATACCCTTCATCAGGGGTCTACGGTGAGCAAATTAGGTAAGCCGTCAATGTCACTTGATATGTTATGGCCATTCATCTTTTGTTTTATCGGGTTTTCATTATTAGTCGGTGTGATTATTTGTCTACGTTTTCGTAATGAAATTCTAGCGCGCAATAGCATTCGTCCCTGGGTGCGCGAACTAGTGAAAAATAACTCAAGTAACTAATTACAGAAAAATTACGATAAATAATACATAAGATTAGCAAAGTAGTTGGAGAGCACTCAATGCAATTTAATAGTTTTAGCGATTTCATCAATATGGGCGGTTATGGCTTTTATGTCTGGCTTTCTTTTGGTGCTGCCGCTTTGATACTGACACTTTTATTGATCAGCTCTAAAGCGGGTCATCAGAAAATCATCACACAAATAGCTAAACGTAAGCAGCGAGAAGATAAGCTTCGCCAAGCCAAAGCCTTACGTAAACAACAAAATAAAGAATTAAACGAGGTAACTGAATAATGAATCCACGCCGTAAAAAACGTCTTGCTATTGTTGGCTCTATCCTTATAGGTATAGGCGTCGTATCCGGACTTGTTTTATATGCCCTAAGTCAGAATATTGATTTATTTTTCACTCCGTCAGAGATCACCCAAGGTAAAAAAGAGACCGGATTAAAACCGAGTCTCGGCCAACGTATTCGTATCGGTGGTTTAGTGGTGCCAGGTTCCGTAAAACGCGATCCTGAGAACCTTAAGGTATCATTTAGATTGAGTGATATGGCCATGCCTATCGTTTTCAAAGATAGCGACCCTATGGTTACTGTGTATTACGAAGGAATATTGCCTGATTTATTTCGCGAAGGCCAAGGCATAGTAGCGAATGGTACGTTGACGGAACATCCACCAACTGGCTTGAGTATTGAAGCCAGTGAAGTTCTTGCTAAGCATGATGAAAACTATATGCCAGCAGAGTTGGCTGAAGCTGCAGGCCAAAAGCATGACAAAGCAACTTACAGTGATAAGCAGTTACAAAGCAAAGATAATTAACGCTTAGTTATTGAAAGACAAACACAAAAAAGGTGACATAATGTCACCTTTTTATTGTCGCTTAATGATAGCTATGCAAAAAATTACTTCTAATGGTAGCCATCAACAAGCTTATCACCCAGACTATTGGTGACGTTAATATCACCATCACACACAGCTACTATGGTTTTACCACGTTTAAAGTCTTGTGGAATGATCATATCACCATAGATATTTAGGTTAAAATTTTGGGTTTTCCTATAGATCGCTATATCATCATCGCAACAATAAATAACCGTCACTTTCCTTTTATCTTCACACATAATTAAGTCCTTTTAAGTTATTTTATACACCGCTTATTATTATTTCCATGCTCTGCTTGAGCTAATAATTACTTATACTTATCAATCACATAAAGTGGTTAGACATTTAACGGTTTCTTTTTTAGTATGGTTAAATCAATTCGTCAACATCTAGTAAACCAACGAACTTTGTTTTAAGCATTAACAAATCATATATTATAGTTTTCTCTTCTGCAAACTAACCCATTGATTAAATATTTAAAAAACCTTTATCAAGCTAAAAATGGTTTGATAAAGGTTATGAATTCCGTATTTAAAGCGCTATGTTAACGAGCGGTAGTTAGCATGACTTAAGTTAGTCTATTTCCAAGACCTCATTTTGCAGCCTTTAACTGCGTAGAATAAAATAAATAAATAACAAGGCAACATAACAATATAACCTCCTTGAAGATCTACAGCCTTCCCACTAGTTCCACTGACTAAACTCCAGAATAATGGGCCGAAGGCACCACCTGAAATACCCATAACTAACAAAGCAGAGCCAACACTTGTTAGTTTACCCATGCCAGAAAGCGCTAATGGGAAAACAGCTGGCCAGACAATAGCGTTAGCAAGCCCTAAGAAAGCAATCAAGATCAAGGTGTCTGGTAACTGAGCACCACCAAGAATAAACGACAGCGAGTTAGCTATCGCAAAAGAGTTATTATCGCCAAAGATAACACCAAAGGTAAGTGCCAGACCTAAAACGGCTGAGACCATCAAGGCTTTTTGTTGTGAAATAAAACGCGGGATAAGTACGATACCTAGAATATAACCTAGCACCATACAACCCATAGTATAAGAAGTCATAACACTGTAATTTTCAACACCTAGCGCAAGGGCAAATGCGCCAATGGTATCCCCGGCGATAACTTCTACGGCAACATACAAAAATAATGCGACAACACCTAATGCTAAATTAGGGTGAGCAAGGGCTTCTTTTAAGTGACCTTTATTTTCACCCTCTTCTTCTTCACTCGCTAGCTCAGGTAAAGGGGATTTTTTCACGGCAAAACCTAAAATACCCATAAACAAAGCCATGCCTAAATAAGGTAAAATTAATTTATCAGCCATTGCATCAATTTGAACTTGGCTCAGCTCTGTACCAACAGTATCGCTAAAACCACTTAAGATTAATGCGGTAAAAACGATAGGTGCAACGACACCTGCGCCTTTATTTAAGATACCCATAATAGAGATACGTGCTGCTGCTGATTCTTCAGGGCCAATACGAACTACATATGGATTAACAGCCGTTTGTAGTAAGGTTTGTCCTGTGCCCATAACCAACTGTGCTAATAAAAATAAAGGAAAAATTTGTGTTTTAGCAGCAGGAATAAAAAGTAAACCAGCAAGCATCATAGTACCCATACCTAATGCCATACCATTTTTATAACCTACTTTACGAATAATGGCCGCAGACGGTAAGGCAGTAAAAGTAACCGCAATATAAAAAGAAAATAGTATTAGCGATGCTTGAAATGGTGTTAATTGTAGTATTTGTTGTAAGTAAGGCATTAAGGAGCCGTTTAACCAGGTAGCAAAACCTAGGATAAAAAATAGCCCGGCAACTATTACCATAGGCACAGCGTTACTTTGCTTTTTCTCTTCTGTTAAAGACATTTCCATAATTTCCTCGTTAACTTGCATTATTATTGCTTAAATTGGTTTAGTAGCTGCTGGCTTCCATGATTTAGTTTTAATAGAAGGTGCAAGCCGCTAGTAAACTAAACTTTTTCACCTGCAATCCAGGTTTCTTTTACAGATAAATCATCATTCAATACCACCATATCTGCTTGTTTTCCTCGTGTTAGTTCACCACGCATAACGGTTTGGTTTTGGTATAAGTATTGTGCCGGGTATAAACTGGCCATACGAATTGCTTCGCCTAACTCAATGCCTAACCCTTGATGAGTATTCTTCACGGCACTGGCCATATCTAAAGAAGATCCGGCTAGTTCACCTGTGGTTGAAGTAAGCTTGCCGTTATCGACATAAACAGTACGATCGTATAAAGCGAATTGGGTTTGATCGGTGCCAACGGGCGGCATTGCATCCGTTACTAAGAATATTTTACCTTGAGGTTTAGCTTGAATTGCTAATTTACAACTGGCGTAATCAACATGAAAACCATCAACAATTAAACCGCAGCTAGTATGATTATTTAAAAGCGCCGCGCCAACAACACCAGGCTCACGGCCTTGTAATGGCGACATAGCATTAAATAAATGCGTGAAGCCACTTGCGCCAGCGTCAATAGCCTGTTGAGTAATTTTAAAATCAGCATTAGTGTGACCTAAGCAAACTTTAATCCCTAACTTAACCATACGGATAACGTCTTCAGCACTAACAGTTTCCGGTGCAAGCGTTACAATAATTTGGCCAATATCTTGGCGAGAGAGAACCTGCCATTCATCCTCAGAAATAGGTCGAATATAATCAGCACAATGGGTGCCTTTTTTCTCAATAGATAAGTGCGGCCCTTCAAAATGGATACCGACGATGCCTGGGACGTCTTCTAATATTGCTTGAGCAATGGCTTCTGCAGCTTGCTGCATTACTTCAATTTTATCGGTAATTAAGGTCGGCATCATCGCTGTGGTGCCAAACCTAGCATGAGCAGTCATGATTGTTTTTAAGTTATCAACCGACGGTGAATCATTGAATAATACACCGCCACCGCCGTTAACTTGCAAGTCGATATAACCTGGAACAACTAAACCTGTAGCAGTCACATCAATATTAGTAATATCTTGGTCAATGGCAGTAATTTTACCATCGACTATGGTCAATACTTGATCATCGAGAAAAGCTTGCCCATCAAAGAGTCGTTGAGCATGAAAGCGTTTTTGTGTCATGAGTTATCCTAGATTATCAAGTTCAATGAGTAGCGATATTATACCAATCGGACAAATTTATTAATCCATTTGGTATAATACAATCATTACTCAGATTGCTGTTTAGCCTGTTGCTGCCTCGCGAAAAATACAGAGCCCACTTCAGGTGCATTTAAGGGCACTGCTAACATACTTTTAATTTCATCTGATAACCAAAATTTCAATCTTGGTGTTAGACCACCAAGCATAGACATGCGTGGTGGATTTTTTACCGCTAAAGTACGGGCAATATTATTAATATACTCAGCACCTTCAGTAACAATAGCTAAAGCAACATTATCGCCACCTTCTGCAGCATCAAACACTAAGTTCGCTTGCTGTGCATAGAATGTTGCTTTTTGACTAGCAACCGCTTCTACCAGATCGGTATCATCTTTACAGTTAAGTTTCTGCAACAGTACATTTGACATCGACGTAGGCTGAACTAAACCATCAAGTGATAATAAAACCTGCTTAACGCCTTGCAGGCCAAACCAAGCACCACTACCTTTATCACCGTGAGGAAACCCATGAGCGCCAACAATAGTCTGTTTTTCATCAACGCAAGAAAAACCACATGAACCAGTACCACTAATTATAACAGCGCCATCTTTACCATCATGAGCAGCTAGACAAGCAATTAATAAATCGGTAGCTAAATGCATCTGTTTAAAAGGATGCTGCCAAGAAGCCATCTTATCAAACAACACCGGGATATTAACGCCTGCGAGGCCCACGCCAGCCACTAGTTCATTTAGTTCAATGTTTACTAGACCCGCATCTTCTAGTGCTAACTTTGCCGACTCAGTAATTGAATTAGTCGCTTGTTCAAAACCATGTAACGGATTGCCTGGACCTGAAATGCCTGTACCAAGTATTTCATTATCTTTATTCATGATAATGGCTTTACACTTACTACCACCACCATCGATGCCTAAAAATAATTTATTGTCTTTGTCACTACTTGTCAGCATACCCGCCCCGTGTTAACTGCTCTAACTATTCGTTTTTTTCATCTTAGCTAGAAATGACAGCGTTGTCATTTGTTTTTTTAAATAAAGTTACAATTTTTTTAAAAAATGTTACCTGATGTAAATTAACTAGCTGATAAAATTAAACATATCAGCTAGTAAATTTTTATCTGATTAATTTACTCGGGTAATACGGCTTGCTCTTAAGCCATTAGTACTTCGACTCCTAAGGCTTACTTCACCTGAAACAGCAATAGGATTTTGATAAGTAAGCCAGTTTCCACCCTTCACCTGATATTCTATGGTGAGACCTGGAAAGGCAATATTGGCGTGCAACATACCCGCTTGGATAATCGCACCTACGGTAGGTAAACGGTAATCGACTTGTGCTAGCTCAAGTTTAGTAAACTCCTTTTTCCCTAAAGTATTCGCAAATAACGCCCATTGACTATCACGCATGACTTTTGACTCTGCGGAGAAGCTATTACTCTGTTGAGAATATTTTGCACCCTGATAATTATAAGGCACAGCCCAATCAGCAAGATGCCATGCACGCTCAGCAAGGGCTAATAAACGTGGAAAGACTTTATGCTCAACCATGTCATCAGTACGAACATTTTCACTCCATAATTGCCCCTGAATACCTAGAAATTTTTTCCCCGGTGCTAGGGCTGCTTTTGTATCATCGGCAACATAAGCCTTGTCTTCTCTGTCTAACCAAAATTCAGCATGAACGGGTAAGTTATCCGGCATAAATTGGAATACTTTTTCTGTATTGGTATGACGTGATGCCCAGTAATAACCATGTTCATTTGGGTCCGCTTCATGTGGGAAATCGAAATATAATACATCTGGGCTAGAAATAACGACTTGCCAATCTCTGTTTGCCAATCGGTGAACCTTTTCGTGTCCTGCCCATGCTAGCGTATCCCAAGCATTAGCTTGAACTATAGCAGGCATATTATCCACACGTGTGTGCTCCATACCATCACTCCAACCCGCTGTTTCAATATCCAGATCAGATAATATTCCGGCCACACGCTCAATGAAATAAGCGCCAAGCTCACCCATCTTTGTAACACCTTGGTCATTATTAGCGACAAACGCTTTACAAGCTGGTGATTCTAACCAAGCGCCTGCTGTTTCATCTGCGCCTATATGATAACGAGTCAGCGGTTGCCCTGCATCAGCATGGATTTTCTTCACCTGAGTCATCACTTCGATAACAAAGTCATAAGAAGACTCTAAACACGCATTAATGGTGTTATCACTGTAAAACTGAACTGAGGAATACTGAGTTTTATCTTCAAAATCTTCGAGTAAGAACTGTTTAGCTTTTGCTTCATCTTCTAAGGCCATGTATTTTTTGTAACGGGCCGTCATCGCTTTAATTGATGCTCGAGAGTGACCTGGCATATCAAGTGAAGGGATCACTTGAATATGACGTGCGCTTGCCGCTTGTAAAATTTCATGATATTCACTTACGCTGTAATAGCCGCTTACTGATGAGTTTTCATCGACACCTGCGCCTAACTGAGAGATCAAACAGTTTTCTTCTGTCACATCAAAACAACGTTTTGCGCCAATATTAGTTAATTCAGGTAAGCTTGGGATCTCTAAGCGCCAACCTTCGTCATCACCAAGGTGTAAATGCAGTTTGTTTAATTTGTATGCCGCCATTTGGTCGAGCAGTTTTAGAATAAACTCTTTCGAATGAAAATTCCGAGCAACATCAACTAACATGCCACGAAAGGCAAAGTGTGGTTCATCATCAACCACTATCATAGGTATACGCGATTCACCAACCGTTACTAAGCTTGCTAGTGATTGCAAGCCATTGAACACACCATTACCATCGACACCCACAATAGTAATTTCTTTGTCGGTTACCGTTAAATGATAACTGCCGATAACTTTATCGTTATTAGTCACAATACTTAAATACAGTGGTAAACCTACAGAGTTCTGTTTAATACCTAATGTTTCTAAACGCGATATCGCTGCATCCACATCATGATGTTTTACATTACCAAGAGAGATGGCGACGCCTTGACTTATATCAGCAAAACCATCATTGGCATCGAGAATAACCGATTTAGGTGTAGGGATAATGGCTTGAATAACGGCTAACTCATCTTCAACAAGCACTGAGTTACGTTGGTAGAGTTTTTCACTGGTTAGCCATTGAGTTTTGTCTGTGGCCGAGCGCTTGAATTGTGTTTTTTCATCGGTAAAAGGTTCAACATAGGGTAGTGTTTCTAACCCCGTTTCTTTATCAATATAAGGTACTGTACTTTCAATAACACGAGCATCTAAGCCCGGTGCACTCACAATATAGTTAGGTAAAGCGTCAGTCTCACTCAGTGACCAAAACATAGCACGGAACGTTAGTTTTTTTGTTTCTGCTGCAGAAAATCCGGAAAAGTTGTCCTGTAAACCAATAACATGCAAGTCACCGTTTAAGTGTTTTACGGTAAAATCTTCACTTTCAAAAGACTGAATAGGCGAGATTTGGCTGAAATGAATAGTCCAATCTTTAGCTGCAATTGCTTTTTTCGCAGTAAAACTTAACTCCACTTCAAAACAAGCGCCATCAGCAATTTTGCTGTCACATTTATCAGTAGGAATATTAGTAACCACTCGATACTTAACATCTAAATTCTGAGCTATTTTGTCTATGTCATGCTGGGTAACTGAATAGATGGCCTGTAGGTTAATTTTCTCCCCGGTATCAACTGCTGGTTCAGGGCGTTTTTCACAACCGAGTAAAGATAAACTAGCGGCGATAGTAAACGCCCACTTTATTTTATTCATCTTGCTAATGTGCATAGTAAAGGACCTTTTACAGTTTCAAACAATAAAACCGTTTTATTCTTATATCATTGATATTATTGGTGTTTTTGTGTTTTTGTGTTTTTGTGTTTTGTGTTTTGTGTTATTTACATCGTAACTACGCACAACATTGACAGCGCTATCAATCTGTTCTTATAGATCAATATTGTTTCACTTATTGAAGGTATTATCATTTACAAGCCTAATTTTAAGAGTGATAAATGTCTCAACCAATTAACAGTATAGTTATCGTAGGTAATGGGGCGACTGCAACTAAATATTTGTAATTTAATGAAAGTTTAACCTCAACACAGATAAAACCTATCAATGTTCTTTAGCTAAAATTTAGTATCAATAGGTATGTTGACAATTAACCCCTTTAAATTATTTAGCGAGTCTTGACTTAAACATACAGGAGGCTATTTATTTGATTGTCTGTCGATTAATTTCTTAATACATGGCATTGACATTAATACTGCATAAATAGCAGGCAACGCATTAGTTTTTCTTAACTCTGAAAACTCACTATCTGATAAGTCATTAAGCTTTTTCTCATTAATAACGTACAAACCGTCCAAGGTATATTCTTCTTGTCCCGCTAGATTTAAACTTAAGGATTGCGGTGCGAGAAGCTCTTTGGCTAACAATAATTGAATGAAATTCTGCGTCACGCCACTTTTATCAATATAATCAACAACCGCTTCACCTTTAGCTGTTAACCAAGCTTGTTGCACACCTTTTTCATCAAAAAAAGCATCACCTGTCGTTTCATTTACTAATGGTGAATCTTCGTCAACACACAGAAGAGCGTTATCACTTCCTTCAGCTTGATGAATAACAAAAGGATAAAGTGTCAGCGCTTGTGGTATATAACTACCCTGCCAAGATTTTTCATCAAAAAACAAGTTTTCTTGTGGTTTTAAACCCAGTAATACCACGGCATTAAAGCGACCCGTTTCAGCATCTTTAATAAAGACAATTGGAAATTCTTTACTAGCGTTAATAAACTCTTGCACAACTACAGGGGCAAAGTGCTTGTTTTTGCTTTGTATAAAGCTTGGATTACTTTTAATTTTAATGTTGCTGTGAGCACTGCTGTTAATAGCTTTAATAGCTGCCATTTTTATCTCCGTAATTTTTTAAAGTATGATTCTTTAAGCAAAATATTGTTCAAATGTTCGAGTATAAAAACGTTATTATATTTTTTGAAACCCATATTGAGCTATCTTACTTAATAACGCTCTATTTTCAGGTAATTGTTGCTGCATTTTCTGCGTTAACTCTTGCACTGTATCATATTGCTGTTTGGCAAAGTCTTGCAGTGAATATGAGCTTTCGTTAAAAGTTAATGCTTGTTCAAAGCCCATCCCATAAAGCACATATTGATAACTATCTAACGGAAAAGGTTCGTAGACATTATCAAAATCATAACCTGTCATTAATTGATGTTTCCAGCTATCCAACGATGCTAACAATGTCTCTGGTACAGTGCTAACTGCCTTATTATCTTGCCAAAATGGCTCTGTTCTTTTCGATAAAAAGTAATGCATTTTGATAAAAGCAATGGTTTTATCCCAACGAAATTTAAATGATTTATTCACTTTTTTCTCAACCGCTAACATCGCATGACGATCACGAGGAAATAGCTCTGACAACATATTGGCTGATGCTTCAATAAGGAAAATCGCCGACGCTTCCAGCGGCTCAACAAAGGCTGCAGATAAACCAATAGCAAAACAGTTTTTATGCCAAAATTTTTCTCTATAACCAACATTCATTTTTATTAAGCGTGATTCAAGTTGCTCTGCTTGAGGGCCAATGTATTCACGCAACACTTGTTCTGCACGTTCATGGCTAGTATGCGCAGAGGAATATACATAACCTGTCCCACGTCTATTAGACAAGCCTATATCCCATGTCCACCCTGCTTCTTGCGCAGTAGAAATAGTACAGCTAGCTATTGGTGATTCTTCGTTGTCATAGGGTACTTGAATAGCCAAGGCGTGATCACAAAGTAAAGTATCTTTGATACTTTTAAAAGGTATACCCAGCGCTTTACCAATCAATAAACTTTTAAAGCCAGTGCAATCAACAAAAAAATCGCCTGATACAGCACCTACGCTATCGCAATGAATATTTTTGATATAACCATCATCATCTACATTCACATCAGTGACGTTAGCAGATATATGTTTAACCCCAAGCTTGGACGTTGCATGCTCACGTAATAAGTCAGTAAACAGTCCTGCATCTAAATGATAAGCATAGTTTTGTATACCTTCAAATTCGCGATTGGTGATTAACTTAGGGGCTAAACCTGATTCACAAATAGCCGCTTGCATGCTAACCGTATCAGCGTAGCTGTTATTATCACCAATCATACCTAGCTTCCAATAAGGCGCTAAATTAAAGTCTAAAGGATCGTTAATAGAGGTAAACAAATGATAATAATGACTATTAATGCCATTTTTAGGGGCTTTTTGCCAATTAACAAATTTTGTTGCTTGCTTGAATGAGGCATTACACTTTGATAAAAAATCAGCTTCGCTAATCCCTAGCTTTGCTAACGTCTTTCTCATGGTAGGCCAAGTTCCTTCACCCACACCAATGGTGGGGATATCTGGAGATTCAACTAATGTGACCTGTATCGCACCACTTTCGATGCTATTAAATTTTTTAGCTAAGTTTGCAGCAGTTAACCAACCTGCTGTACCGCCACCTACCACCACAACTTGTTTTACTTGTTCATTCATCATAATTTTTTCACCATAAGTCAGCGATAGCTGTCATTAACCTATACTTGAGTAAAGCCATATTTAATCACTTTTTCAATCAACGTTCTTTGCTTAGGTAATTTATCGATTAACAGCTCACTGGCTTTATCAATATTATTAAATAAGTGCTTTGCTTTTGTTGTTTCCGTGTATTTTGCTGCAACATTAGCAACATCTGTTTCAAAGCCCATACCATATAAAACATATAGGTAACTGTCTAAATTAAAGGGTTCCCAAGCGTTTTCAAAGTCATATTTGGTAGGTACTTGTCCTTGCCAAAAGGCTAATCGTTGCTTTAAATTATCAGGAATGGTGATGGGATCACAGTTATCAATCCAGTATTGGCTGTCTCGGCGTTGAGAAATACAGTAATGCAATTTAATAAACTCAACCGTGCGCTGCATACGCATTGTTAACTGCCGATTAAATTTGTCTTCCGCATATTTCATTTGTGCTTTATCACGAGGAAACTGCGCAGCAAGCATATTAGCAGCGGCATCAAACAAGAAAATAGCCGATGCTTCAAGTGGCTCAACAAACCCTGCCGACATACCAATTGCGACACTGTTTTTATGCCAAAACTTCTTATGATAACCATGGTTAAGTTTTATTTTTCGGATGGTTAAGTCTTCAGTGTAATCATCCCCTAGATAATCGACAAGTTGCTGTTGTGCTTTTTGGTCTGAGATATATTTACTACTAAATACATGTCCAACACCACGGCGATTTTGTAAACCAATATCCCATATCCAACCCGCCTCTTGAGCAGTTGCTAGCGTATGAGTATTAATTTTCTGATTTTTATCTGAATAAGGTACTTGTACTGCTAAGGCTGTATCATTAAAAATAACATCGCTAATGCTGTGCCAAGCGGTGTTATAGGTTTCTTTAATGATTAATCCTTTCGCGCCGCTACAATCGACAAAAAAGTCAGCGGTAATTTGTTTTTCACTTTCATGATCCGTATCAACATGGGTGATAAAATTTTCATCATCTAGCGCTATATTAGTGACATTCGCGCTGATAAATTCAACACCTAGTTTCTCAACGCAATGTTGCTTTAAAAACTCAGCCAATTTGTTCGCATTTAAATGATAGGCATACTCTTGCGCGGCGCTATATTCGGCCATCACAATTTGTTTAGGGGCAAGTCCTTCGTCACAGACTCTTGCTTGCGACGCGACAGCTCTGTCATAAGGTCTGCGTGTTTTTTTATCTTGTTGTAGCCAATAAGGTGCTAAATTAAAGTCGTATGAAGAATGGCTAACCGTACTGAGTGGGTGATAATAACTGTGTGATTGCTTTGGATCTGGCGTTTTAGACCAATTAATAAACTCTGCACCTTGTTTAAAGGTCGCATCGCATTCACGAATAAAGTCTGTTTCGCTAATACCTATTTTATGTAATGTCGCTCTTAAGTTTGGCCATGTGCCTTCTCCAACACCGAGAATTGGAATGGTCGGTGATTCAACCAACGTGACTTTAACACCATCAGTATTTTTACTATTCAACGTTTTGGCAAGTATTGCCGCACTTAACCAACCAGCAGTGCCACCGCCAATTATAAGAATATGATTATTATCTAAGGCCATAATGAATACCTAATTAGCATAAGAAATATATCTTAGCATCTAATAGTGAAAGGAAGAGAGGAAGGTTATTACCCCTAACAATTTCATAAATTGCTAGGGGTAGAAAAAAGGAAAGTAAACTTTTCTTTTTTCTTTTCACACTATCTTTTCAGATATGTTTTTACATAACCTTAACGACGACTTATAAACGATAAGATACTTTAAGATAAACGTTACGACCATTATCAGCAGCTAAGCGCATTGCATCAAACTCACTAACAAAACGTTGGGTGGTTGTTTCTTCAAGGATGTTTGTTGCTTCCAGACTTACATCTAGACCTTCAGTTGCATGCCACGTAATATTAGCATCTAAGAAACCATGGGCATCCCAACCTGTGTTACCGCCAATACCTGTTGATTGAGCAATAAACTCATCACGGTAAGTATAAGCAATTCGAGTAGCAACTAAATCAGTTTCGTAAAAGGCACTTAGGTTATAACTTAATTTAGACATACCAGCTAAAGGCAATTTCTCGATTGTATCACCAGTATCTTGTAAACCAAAACCGTCAGTATAAGTTAGGTTAGCAGACCAACCAAATTCACCCATTTGCTGTTGATATTGTAGTTCAACACCTTCAAGTTGCCCGCCAAGGCCCTGACCTGGTGTAGTTAAAATATACTCTTCACCTTTATACTGAACTTTTTCTTCGTTAGCACCAGGGATAATAAAAGAACTAATATCTTTGCTGAACAAAGTCGCTGATAACAAAGACTCTTCATTGAAATACCACTCTAAACCAATGTCATACTGGTTTGCACGGTAAGGGTCAAGCTTAACAGTACCTTTAGAAATTTGCTTAGTCGTTTCATTAACACTTGCAGCAGGGTTTAAGAAAGAATAATTAGGTCGACTGATAACTTTAGCAGCAGATATACGAAGTATTAAATCGGTATCTAAATCAATTGCCAAGTTAAAGCTAGGTAACCAATCAGAGTAATCACTTTCTTCTGTTGCTGGATCATCGCCTAAGAAGTAATCTGCAGAGGTTTCCGTTTTAACATAACGTATACCAATGTTACCTCTATAGTCATCACCACTAAAGTCACCTTGTACATAAGCGGCAAAAATATCTTCTTTGATAACGCCAAAGCTCTCTTTATTTAATGTTTCACCCGTTTTAACGCTATCCATGTAAGAGCGAATTTTTTCGCCATCAACACGGGCAATAGCGGTTGGGCTATCTCCACTTAAACCAACGCCTGAGTGGTTAAAAGTACCATCAGCAAAGTCAGCTTTTGTTAAGCCGTCAGTAAAACCGTCTTGGAAAGTCCACTTATTAGAAAAGCTAGTAAATTCATGGTCGCGTAATTTTGCACCTGTTTTGATACTTGAAACAGGACCAAGCTCAACATCAAAATCAACATCAAATTGTGCAAAGGTTTCATCATCTTCACGGAAACCTGCCGCATTAACTGAGGCAGAAGTCAATGCGTATTCTGCATGGTTACTTGCATCAGTACCGTTAGGGCTTAACAACATACTGTTATGACCTGACATATCAAAATCAATGCTTTGGCCTGCATTAGTAGACGACCATTGTGTATTATAGTTACCGCCATCGCCACCGGTTGCATTGGTATTACCAACTTTGGCATTTATCGAATAGCCGTCACCTGTATAATTAACTTCATAAGCAATAACACCGGTATCTGTTTCAGCATTACGAGAGTTTGTATCATCAAGTGCATCGCCAGCATACTGACCATTTAACGCAAAACCATTTTCTGGGCCAAACTTGGTAGCACCAGTGACATTAGCATTAAATGCAGCACTGTCTGTGCCTGCAATAATCAAATAGTTTTGGTTAGTATTAGCAGCATCTAAGTCTATTGCTAACACATGTAAATTCATTGATAAATCATCAGTTGGTGCATACTGTAAAGTCAAATCATAAGCAGTACGTACTCTTTCTTGCTTAAATTCAGAAATACCTGCGCCAGCCCAACCGTCATCCATATAATTTTCAGCTTTATGAGCTCGACCAACTGACTCTAATGTTGAGATGCTACCTAATAAACCAATAGTTTCATTGTCGTTTTTCCAGCTATAAAAAGCAGTAGCACCATGACCAGTATCATCAGAGATACTGTTATCTTGGGCTTCTACCGAAAGGTATAAGCTATTAGCGTCAAGTTCTAAAGGTTTTCTTGTACGAACAGCAACAGTACCACCAACGCCACCTTCATCTAAAGAAGCCATTGGCGATTTATAAACATCAACACCAGCAACAAGTTCAGGTGGAAGTAAGTCCATGTCAAATGAACGACTAGCGGGTTGTTGAGAGAACCAACCAGTAGAAGCCAAATAATTACCATTCATAGTAACTAAAGTTAATTCTGGGTTTGTACCACGGATAGAGACGTTGCCACCTTCACCGGCAAAATTTCTTGCAATCGTGACACCTGGAATACGTTGTAAAGATTCAGCAATGTTTCGGTCTGGAAATTTACCAATATCTTCAGCTGAAACAGAATCAACAACAGCATCAGAAAAACGTTTGTTGTTTAACGCTTTTTTTAAGCTACCACGAATACCAGTAACTTGAATTACCTCAACTTGGTCTTTGTTTATTTCAGAAGCGGCTTCTTCGGCTGCCATAGCTTGTGATGTTACACCAGCTAGGATCATTGCTATTGAGCTCGCTAACACGCCTTTTTTAAATGTTTTAGTTGACATCGACTTTCCCTTACACACGTTTTGTTTTTTAGAATGTTTTTATATTTACTTATAATAATTAATTTGGTTTTACGACAGCGCTGTCAATATTTAATGACAACGCTGTCATAAGACGTAATAAACCATACCGTTTATTTTTACGTTTGACCAGAATAAATTAACTTAAAACTGCATAATGGTTACAAAAAATTACTAAGCCACTGAATATAATTGCTTTTTATATTTATACTTTTTGTCATTAAATCGTAAATATCGAAATAACTATCACTTTTTGTATAAAAAAAACACGTAAAATATAACGGTATGAATTTATATTCTATTTTTAAGAATAAAAAATCACTAAGGTGGTGTGGGTAAGTCAGGCAATTAATTTACGGGGTAATTTGATCTGCAGGCAAAAAAAAGCTAATGCCATATTACTATGGTATTAGCTTTAGTCTCTGCATTAATTCTAATTAAATTTTTCATTAACAATGCTAATCTAAAAGCATAAAATTAAGTAATCTGGCCTCTACTTAATATAAATTAATGCAATATTCTTAGTAAGAGACTACTTTGCTGACTGATAAAACTTCAGTAAACTTGACGTTGAACAATCATGCTGAGCAGAAATGTTATCTGTTTGTAGCTCACTTTGTATCTCTGCAGCAAGTCCTTTACCCAGTTCAACACCCCATTGATCGAAAGAGCATACCTGTAAGATTATGCCTTGAACAAATATCTTGTGCTCATAGGCGGCAATCAAGCTACCTAAGTTTTTTGGGTTGATACACTTTAATAAAATGGTATTAGTCGGTCTATTACCTTTGTGCACTTTATGCGGTGCAACTTTATCAATGTAATCAGCATCACGACCTTTAGCTTTAAGATCTGCACGGACTTGCTCCTCATTAACCCCTGCCATCAATGCTTGTGTTTGTGCAAAGAAATTTGCCATCAAGGTTTCATGATGCCCTTTTACTGGGGTAACACTTTTAACCGAACCAATAAAATCTGCGGGCACAACATTATTGCTTTGATGTAAGTATTGGTAGAAGGCATGCTGACCATTGATACCTAACTCGCCCCATATTGAAGGCACAGTAGCATAATTGATTTCATCACCATCCCAACTCACCGATTTACCGTTACTTTCCATTTCGGCTTGCTGCAAATATGCTGTTAGCATATGTAAAGTTTGATCGTAAGGTAAAATAGCTTGTGACTGAGAGCCGAGGAAAGTGGTATTCCAAACACTAATCAAAGCTAGAATTGCCGGAAAGTTCTCTTTTAATGGCGCATTGATAAAGTGCTGATCCATATCATGAGCACCGGCAAGTAATTCTTCAAACTTGTCAAAGCCTAAATCAAGCGCGATAGCGAGACCAATAGCCGACCATAATGAAAAGCGGCCACCGACCCAATCCCACATATCAAAGATGTTTTGTTCTTCTATACCAAAACTCATGGCATTTTTTTTATTTGCAGTGACCGCAACAAAGTGTTTTGCCACTGAGTTTTCATCGAAAGAGGCACTTGTTAGCCAATTAATCGCTGTACGAGCATTTGTCATAGTTTCAGTGGTAGTAAAGGTTTTACTTGAAACAATAAACAGAACTTTTTCAGGCTCTAATGGACGAAGTACTTCGGCAATTTGTGCACCATCAACGTTAGATACGTAATGAACATTCACAC
>MAAF01000057.1 GCA_002163005.1 Colwellia psychrerythraea
AAACTTCATTGCACCCGAAACAAAAAAGATAATAACGTTAAAAGAATAGATAAAGTGTCGACATTGTTTCGTTCACTTTATCTATTATGATTCAAAGTTGCCGTGAAAGCATGTCTAATAGTAAAGCGATTACTATTTAAAGGACTAATATTTACGTTACTAAAGTTTAAAGATTTTCATCAAGCTCAATGGTAGCAATATCATCAACCATAATATTAGATTTGGCCATTGACTATAGGGGGTATTGCCCTTAACAAGCTCAACCGTTCCCTTAAGCACTACTTCTTTAAACTGTGGTGCAATCGCGGTAACTTCTCCCAAATGATTAACCATGCCTGTCACACCATTATTTGTTGCTCTTACTAATGGGCGACCAAATTCTAGCGCCCGCATTCGAGCAATTTCAAAATGCTGGTGAGGGCCATGAGAATCACCAAACCAGGCATCGTTACTGACCGTTAAAATCATATCGGTATCATCAGTGAAATTGGCTGCTAATTGCATTGGAAAAGCTATTTCAAAGCAGTTTAGCGGTAATATATGTAAGTTATTTGCGATCAAATTGGGTTGGATGTAATTACCTGCGGTAAAAGAAGACATAGGTAGGTTGAAAAAGGGTGCTATTGGGCGAAGCAATTCTTGGAAGGGAACAAATTCACCAATAGGTAATAAGTGGCTTTTATAGTATCTATTACTGTGATTATAATAATAACCTTGTTCATCTTCAGTATTTTTTTTACCTAGAACAAGTAGCGCATTAAAGTACTCTTTACTTTCAAAGTTGTAGTTAATTAAGCCAGTAATTATTGCGCTGTTGTTTAAAATCGCTGAGCGATTCACGGTAGTTAAATAGTCTTGTATTGCTGGCTCTAGCGCTGGAATAGCAGACTCAGGCCAAACAATAATATCAGCATCGTAGTTTACGCGTGTTAAATCTAAGTATTTCAACATGGTCGGCCACTCTTGCTCTGGCTGCCATTTTATCGATTGGGCTATATTACCTTGGATAAGGGCTACTTTAGCTGACTTCCCTGTTAATTCAGTCCAGCTTACTTGAGCAAATACAAAGCTTGTCAGCATAATACTTGTCACTAATGCTAGTGGCAGAGCTAACGTTTTATGGGTTATTGTAACTGGAGAGTTTTGATTTTTATTGTTGAGTAAATCAGAATAAAAACAATAAATTTTTACCCAGCAAATATTTAATAGCAAGATAATACCGGTAAGACCCACTTCACCGATAATAGGCGCGAAACTGGCTAATGGACTATCTATTTGACTATAACCAAGCGAGAGCCAAGGAAATCCCGTTAATACAACAGCGCGTAAGTATTCGCACAGTAACCAAATAGAGGGGAATAACCATAAATTAACGTGTTTATTCTTGGCTATTCTTGCAGTTAAATAACCTGCAAGTGCTGGGAATAGTGCTAGGTAAGCACACAAAGCTAACATTAATAACAGAGAAACTATCAGTGGTAGGCCACCAAATTGGTCGATACTGACATGAACCCAGCTAATACCGCTACTAAACCAACCAAAGGCAAAAAGGGCTATTTTTTTAGCGGCTACTCTAGGGGAGGCATGTTTGACTTGATATAACATGATGCTAGGTAAAGTTAATGCCAACCACCAATAAGAAAAGGGTGCGTAAGCAAAAACCAAGAAAAATCCACTGAGAAAACACAGCCAATTACTTGGGGTTGCTAGTTTGTTTTTTATTGATTTAAAAACAGAAGCCTTACTGATGTTAGTCACTCACTTTGCCATTAATTTCGTGACCTTTATCAACACTTACTTGCAGCATCTGCATGCGTCTACTATCGGCCACTAGCACTTTAAACTCAAAGTTGCCCAAGCGAAATAGTTCACCTTTTTGTGGCATATGATTAAACTGACGCAAAACAATACCACCAATGGTATCGGCATTGGTATCATTAAAATTACAGTTAAAGTAATCATTGAAGTCGCCAAGTTCTGTAAGCGCTTTTACTAGATAAACATTACCCGCTAAGTGTTTTATCTCTTCTTCAATCTCATCATCGGTTTCATCTTCAATTTCACCAACAATTTGTTCTAAAATATCTTCGATGGTGATAACACCAGAAACACCGCCGTATTCATCAACAACAATGGCCATATGGTAGCGATTTGAACGAAACTCTTTTAATAAAGGTTCAACCTTTTTACTTTCAGGGACAATAATGGCAGGTCGAATAACTTCTTTTAAGCTAAAATTCTGACTTTCAGAGTTAAAACTAAAAGCAAGTAGGTCTTTTGCTAATAAAATACCATCAACGTGATCGATATCCTCATTAACAACAGGGAAACGTGAATGACCAGACTCTAGAATAATAGGCAAGAACTCATCAAGGCTGTGGTTAATATCAATAGTAACCATTTGAGAACGTGGGATCATAATATCTCTAACGCGCATTTCTGATACGTCTAAGACACCTGTAATCATTTGTTTGGTTTCAAGATTGATCAAATCTCTGTCTTGTGCATCATTTAGTATATCAACTAATTGATCTTTATTTTTCGGCTCAGGCGTTAATACTTGCATAACTTTATGCAAAAAAGACTTATTGGCTGAACCGTTACTAGAGTGGGGGGTGTCATCGCTCATAGAGCTATTTGTATTCCTTTATTATTTGATTGAGAATGTTAACGAGCATGTTATTAAACCGCTGGCCAATCAACTTATTAATTTTATTTATATCGTTGTAAATTAATGATTTACTGTTCTAAATAAGGATTATTAATCCCTAACTTTTCTAAAATAGCAATCTCAATAGATTCCATTTCAAACGCTTCAGTCTCACTTATATGATCAAAGCCAACTAAATGCAAGCAACCATGAATAACAAGGTGGGCCCAATGGTCAAACAAAGCTTTGTTTTGTTCTTGTGCTTCTTGTTTCATTACTTCAATGCAAATAATCAAGTCGCCTAATAGGTTAAGTTCAACACCATCAGGTACTTCAAAAGGAAAAGATAAAACATTGGTCGGTTTATCTTTGCCTCGATATTGTTTATTTAGCTGTTGGCTTTCTTCAGTATTCACCAAGCGAATGGTAAGTTCAAAATCTTGGCTTGGTTCACTGCTAACTGCTACTAGGGCTGTATCAACCCATAACTGAAACTGCTCTTTAGTCGGTAATTGGGTTGGTTTACAGGCAACTTGCAGATCAATTACATGAGTCATTAGCTCAAATCACTTTTATCGTTACTTGTTTGTTGTGCCTGTTTTTTTTCTTGCTTTTGTCTATTTATTTTTTGTTCATAACTATCATAGGCATCAACAACTCGGGCAACTACTGGATGGCGAACTACGTCTTTGGATTGGAATAAGTTGAAACTAATACCATTGATGTCTTGTAAAACTTCAATGGCATGACGAAGGCCTGATGTTTGATGACGAGGTAAATCGACTTGGGTAATATCACCAGTAATAACCGCACGAGAGTTAAAACCAATACGCGTTAAAAACATTTTCATCTGTTCAACGGTGGTGTTTTGACTTTCATCGAGAATAATAAAGGCATCATTAAGTGTTCTGCCGCGCATATAAGCTAATGGCGCTATTTCTATAACATTGCGCTCTATGAGCTTTTCAACCCTTTCAAAGCCAAGCATTTCAAAGAGAGCGTCATAAAGAGGTCTTAAATAAGGATCTATTTTTTGTGATAAATCGCCCGGTAAGAACCCTAACTTTTCACCAGCTTCTACAGCAGGTCTGGTGAGGAGAATACGACGTACTTCTTGACGCTCTAGTGCATCTACAGCACAGGCAACAGCTAAATAGGTTTTACCAGTACCCGCAACACCTACACCAAAACTAATATCATTCGTTATTATATTTTGTACATAAGCCTGTTGATTACCATTGCGCGGTTTAACGACACCACGTTTGGTTTTAATGGTTACCATATCATCGAACTTCTTACCTAACTGTTCTTCTATTTGTTTACCTAATTCAGATGATATTTTATCGCTAAGTTGTTCTTGTTCGAGACAATCAGCTTCTAGAATGGCTAAATGCACCATTTCAGGCGTTATTATCTTGATTTCACCTTTTACTGTTTGGCTTTCGAGATAAAGATCTTTTAGAATTTTAACAACAGACAGACTATTCTTTGGTTTACCAACGACTGTAAATTCATGGCCACGGTAACTTATTTCAACACCTAAACGGCGTTCAATAGTCTTTAAGTTATCATCCATAGGGCCACATAAATTTGCTTGCCTATGGTTGTCTACAGGAGTCAAACTGAACACTTCTCGGGTTAACTTGTGTGACTTAGTCGTTGGTGTCGTCAATTTATTTCTGCTCTGTTAAAGTAAAAGTGCTTAGTACTGCCGTAATGATACGACTATGGTGTATATGTTCCAACACCTAATTCGTCAAGGTTACTTGGCGTTGCCGTGTGGTGATTATTTGCCAAAATATCAGCAGGAGAATGGGCAATTCGTAACCCCATATCTTTTTCTTCCCGTACTAATTCACCGCGTAAAGAGTTGGCAACGACATCAGTAATTTTGATATCGACAAATTGGCCAATAACGCTATGTGGGGCAACAAAATTAACCGTACGGTTATTCTCTGTTTTACCACGTAATTCCATTGGGTTTTTTCTTGAAGGGCCTTCAACAAGAACACGCTGTTCGGTATTAAGCATTTGTCTGGCAATGCGTAATGCTTGGTGTGTTATTTGGTCTTGTAGTAGCTTTAAACGATCTTTCTTCGTTTGGTCACTAATATCATCAGGTAAATCCGCTGCAGGAGTACCAGGACGAGCGCTATAAATAAAGCTAAAACTTAAATCAAAATCAATGGCTTTAATTAAGTCCATTGTTGCAGTGAAATCTTCATCTGTTTCACCTGGGAAACCAATAATGAAATCAGAAGACATAGATAACTCTGGGCGTACTTTTTTCAATTTACGCACTTGAGATTTGTATTCGATTGCGGTGTGTCCACGTTTCATTTGTGTAAGAATGCGGTCACAACCACTTTGTACTGGTAAGTGTAAGTGGTTTACTAACTCAGGTACATCAGCGTAGGCTTCAATTATATCGTCGGTAAACTCTACCGGATGTGAAGTGGTATATCGAATTCGGTCAATACCATCTATGGTCGCAACCAAACGTACTAAATCGGCAAAACGACAAATGGTGCCATCGTGTGTTTCACCACGATAAGCGTTAACATTTTGACCCAGTAGGTTTACTTCACGAACGCCTTGATCGGCTAGTTGCGCTATTTCATATAATACATCGTCAAGAGGACGACTGACTTCTTCACCACGCGTGTAAGGCACTACACAGAAAGTACAATATTTGCTGCAACCTTCCATGATTGAAACGAATGCGCTTGCACCGTCAGCTTTTGGCTCTGGTAGACGGTCAAATTTTTCAATTTCAGGAAAGCTGACGTCAACAATAGGGCTACTTGAGTGCTGAAGTTGGTTAAGCATTTCAGGCAAACGGTGTAGCGTTTGCGGACCAAAAACCATATCAACAAATGGTGCTCGTTGACGAATGGCCTTGCCTTCTTGAGAGGCAACACAGCCACCAACACCAATGACTAAGTCAGGTTTTTTATCTTTTAATTTTTTCCAACGGCCGAGTTGATGAAATACTTTTTCTTGTGCTTTTTCACGAATAGAGCAGGTGTTAAGTAAAATAACATCGGCATCTTCAGCTTCATCAGCCAATGAGAAACCGTGGGTTGAATCCAACAATTCTGCCATCTTCTGCGAGTCATACTCGTTCATCTGACAGCCCCAAGTTTTGATATATAGCTTTTTACTCATTACTTCACTCTTTGCACACGAATTTGCACTGGAAATGTCTAAACAAGTCCAGTACCGATAAAAGGAGGCGTATTTTATACCAATTGCTGACTAATTTCGAATGAATAAGGCAAATGTCTTCATTATTTTGGTTATCAAAAAAATAACCGCCTAATTTAGGGGCATTAATGGAAAGCTAATTACAAGCTGGCTACTACCGTCATCATTCTCAAAAGTATTGAGTGAAGCATGGTGCTTACTGGTGATTTGGCGAATAGTATAACTCGCGAGGTCAAAGTTTATTTTACTATCGAGTTGATTAAAAGAATCATTATCACTGTTAATCGTGAGCCATAGTTTTTTCTTGACCTCTTGTAATGACAGGCTGAAGTTTTGTGCTTCACTCTTGAATATGGATGACATGAGCGCTTCAAAGATCACTTTATAGATATCTGACCTTAACTCATAATTTAAGCTATCAATTTTATCATCAAGGGTACAGTGCAACTTAACTTCGTACTTGCTATGGATATAGTCAGCTAAAAAAGGAATGGCTACCGCTAAGTTTTTGCCAGCAAGATTGTCAGGCTCTTGTGAGTCAAAACTTTCCTTAAGCACTAATAAACTTTTTTCTATTAATAGCTTACTTTGCTCCACTTCACTATTTGCTAATGATGTAGAGGTGAGTTGTAAATTACGCTGAATAGTTTTCATTACTCGGTCACAATTTCTCATATCATCTTTGAGTAAATTGTGAATTTTTTTAATTGATTTAGTACGTAAAAAGAGTAACCAAGAAGTTAACAACACGATAAATAAGGCGACCATAGTATAAAGAATTTTTAATTCGAATGTCCAGTACCATGGGTAGGCTACATCAATCTCAGTAAATGCTTTTACATCACTCCACTGGCCTAAGCTGTTGGTTGCCATAATCTCAACATTATAATGACCAGAAGCCAGCCCCGTTAACGTTAGTTGGTTATTACTCATTTGCTGCCATTGGTTATTATTAATTCGATATTGATACTTTTTTGCTAGTCCTGGGCGGTAGTCTAAACTGGCTAAATCAAGGGTGATGACATCGTTGCCACTTTCTATCTTAATCGTCTTATTGAGTAAATAAGCCTTACCTGAAATAGTTGTTTTACTAATGATAACGTTCGGATTAAATTGCTCTTGTTCAGACAGGTTTAACGCCAGTACACCACTGTAATGGATAGCATAAAGGGTGTCATCTTTGACTAACATACTGCTGACAAAAGAGTACTGTTGGGTATTTTCTATCATGGTTACTTGATAGTTTTTTGGTGAAATACGATACAGTCCAGGTTTACCAGAGGCCCATATATCGCCATTAACTAATAACATCTCAGTGAAGCTATGGCCTTTAGATAGTTGAGATAACAAGTCGCCTTGTTGATTAAAAACTAAAATACCATCGCCGAGTGTTGAAGCAAAAATTTTATTGTCGATATATACAAAAGAAATAACTTTACTTTTATTAGGCGTAACTAAAGTGGTGAGTTTATTAATAAGGGGTTGATAAAGGCTGATATTATTACTTGATGCTATCCACAATATACCTGAGTCTAAAGGTAGAACATCAATAATTTCAGCGCTAGGTAAACCATCAGCAACATCAATATGCTTAATTATTTTTTTTGTTGTTAAATCATAGGTGTAGAGACCATCTCTATTGGTGGCAATATAAAGAAAATTATTTTTGTATCTGAGTTTTAAAATGAGTTTGTCGGCAACAATATCTAGTTTACTTACTTGCATTGTGTTTTTATCATAACGCCACAAACCATCGAGACTAGCGATATAAAGGCTGTTATTTACTTCTAACACGTCATATATTTTCAAGCCTTTCTTGCTGAAGTCAGCATTTATATTTTGGTTAAATATAGGTTTTAAGAAGTTTTGTAAACCAGCACCATAACTACCAATAATGATTTCATTATCAAATAAGGTTATTTCATTGGCATTGATTGGAATATCAAAAATAACCTTATGGTCAGTGATGTAGTTCTCATTAACTTGCTCGACACCTTGATTACTTACCAACCATAACACTCCAGACGCATCATGAAATATGTCTCTAATACGCACGGTTTTGCTCTGTCCATAGTGATGAGGAATTGTTGAAAGTGTCAGACCGTTATATTTGGTGATAATATTTTTCTTATTTACTGTAAAGAAGTCATCACTATCAAACGCTTTAGTCAACCCATAAATAGTCTCCTTATGTTTGATACTTGATATCGTTCCGTCATCTGAAAAACGGTAAATGTTGTTCCTTGTTATAGCTATCACTGCACTAGATATGGCCGTTAATGCAGTAATGGGCTCATTAATGATATTAGAAAGGTGGTCATCTTTTAGTTGGTATAAGCCTTCATCATTAGCTATATATAGGTGTCTTTGATTATGAACAAGGTGATCAATGACAATATTTTTAGCAATAGTATGAGTTTCATCAGTACTAGGGTCATATCGATAGAGTTTATTTGGTACGTTGATGTAATACTGGCCTTTAAACATCACAGCATCGTAGTGGCTTTGTCTTGGTATATTAGCAGGGATTTTTTTAGCGGTACCGTTTAGGGTGTTAAACAACCATAAACCGTGAGTTTCTGTGGCAAGTAAAAGCTTGTCATCAATAAGGCTAATGTCATGTATCCAAGAATAAGGCAGTGGCCAATCTTGATTATTGAGCGAAAAGTTAATGTTACTATTGGCATCAACGCGTGTTAATCCTTGCTGGCCTGCTAACCAGACAAAACCATTTTTGTCTTGGAGTATTTTATTGACATTACTTAAGGCTTTAATCGATGTTGTATTACTCGCTTGACTGATAAAGCTAAACGGTAAAAGGCTAAGTACTAGAAGTATAGAGAGCTTAGCCTTGAAAATGTTATTCAATAGACTACTAAACGATGCTTTGTGGCTTGATTTTGTCACCTTTATCGTGTTCTTTATCGCCACAGGCGACAAAAACTTGTGGTTTTCCACCATCAATTTTCGGCTTTTGTACCAGCAAGTAAGTGGGTTTTCGAGGATCATTTTGATGGTTTTTTTCTGCCCAAGCATTAGATATTTTATCAGCAAACGGCTGACCGTATTTTACTGCGAAGGCAGTGACTAACATCTCAACACCAAAGTCATCCATAACCATCATAGTATTGTCATGGTATCCACTTGTACTATCAAAATCTATATCTACCGTTAAAATTTTGTTATTAGGCAAAACTAAATCAGCGCGTAGTTTGGCTACAACGGCTCTATCAGTATGTGCTTTTAAATTAGTTCTATTAGGCTTTTCAGTAAAATCATAAATTAAATTGATATCCTTACTCAACCGTTTTTCTTCGGTATTTTGTTCCGTAGTGGGATTCTGTGGTAATGCAGACATAGTGCTTCCTTAATGATTAGGTAAATCGTTCTATTTATTCCTAAGATACCGTAGAAGGTAAACTTATTCTTAAAATAATATTCCCAAGTTAAATAAGTCCATATTTATATTTAACTTCAATGCGTTGGCACTTTACTATAGCTGAAATGTGAGAGTAAACAAGGATTGTTTACCTATATTGATATCAAACAAATTTGTTTTTGGATGCTTGTGATAGCATCCGTTCAATATGCCCAACTGCTCCCTTTACTTAAGATAAGTAGATCTATTGTTATGCTCAACAAACTTGCTTGTAATTTTAGTATTAGTGCGCGACTAAAAGCTTTCTTTTTACTTCCTTGGTTAATCATTTTATGCTTTGGAATTAACCATACCAGCGAGTATTTATATGATATTAAACTAGCTCGTAAAGCTATTTTATCTATAGAGATTTCGAGTGAAATTGATAAATTAATCCATGAACTACAAAAAGAACGAGGTTTATCGGCAGGTGTTATTGATCGAGCTAGCAAGAAAAATTTAGTTCTATTACAGAAACAAAGACAGCAGACAGATTTACGTATAGAGCACGCTATTGATTTCATTGAACGTATTGAGTTTACAACATTACAGCTTAATAGTATTGCCAGCCAACAGGTAATCAATGATGTATTGAAAGAAATATTTTCAAGTATTGAGAGGTTGTCGAAAGCGCGTAAAAAAATTGATAATTATGAGAGCCATAGTTACTTTGCTTACTACTCCCAGTTTAATGAAGACCTGTTACGTTTAATATCACAAGTACAAGTTCACCTTAAAAGTACCGACCAAAATCGAAATAGTATCGACTTCCTTAATTTACTAAAATTACAAGAGAAATCAGGGCAGGAACGTGGTGCTTTAAATGGCTTTTTACACACTAAACAGTTGTATGCAAGTCAGCTCCAGCAAGTTATTTCTTATGGCAATGCACAATCAAAGCTAATTAATGATTTATTTTCAGTGTCAAAAACACATCATCAACTATGGTTACAGCGCCAGCTTAATTCTGATAGCCACCAGCAAGTATTGATTATTAGAGCTTTGCTCAATGAAAAATTAATTCGCGCTGAGCAATTAGCACAGTTAGAACGAGAAATAGGCTATGGCGGCTTAATACATGATTTTAAAAATTATATATTAAGAGGTGAAGTAAATTATTTCGAAAGCTTTTTAACTCGCCTATCTACAAGCCAAAAATACCTGACAATATTTAATGAAATTAGCAGTTTAACAAGTGATGAAAAACAAGCTATTTATATAATTGAGCAGACGCTCAATCGTTACCATCAACATATTTTATTAGCAAAAACGGCAAGAGATAAAGGAAGAAGTGCTGAACAGATAGATGAAGAAGTTCGCATTGATGATAGTCAAGCTGTTGCAGCCATTAAGCAGTTACAGCAGAACGAAGTTGGTATGGATACGGGGCGGTGGTGGTACTTATCCTCGCTACGTATTAATAAATTTAGAGAGATCAGTAACCACATCCGTTCTGAAATGCAGTATTTGGCGAATCATGAGGAACAAAAAGCAATTGAAAGGCTAGGACTCTACCTAGCAATATTTATTTTGGTCTTTATAACAACCTTGTATTTATCTTTCCTCGTAGTTAAGCGCATCATTGAAAAAATTAAATATATCAGCACCGCAATGACAACAATGGAGATTGAACATAAATTTAATCAACCACTGAAAGTCAAAGGAAATGACGAAATCACCGATATGGTGATAGCGTTTAACCACATGCTAGCTGAGCGCAATAAATCAGAAGGTGAACAAAAAATTTCAGCAGCAGTTTTCAAGTATGCTTCAGAAGCAATCATGATAACGAATGCGAATAACATGATTGAAACCGTTAACCCTGCCTTTTGTCATATCAGTGGTTTTAGCATAGAAGAAGTCTTAGGCAAGTCACCTAATATCCTAAACTCAGGCAAGCATGATAGTCATTTCTATCAAAAAATGTGGCAATCCCTTGAGCAAGATAATAGCTGGCAAGGTGAAATTTGGAATAAAAGAAAAAATGGAGAAATTTATCCTGAATTTTTAGCTATTTCGGTGGTGAGAGACCAAGATAAAAAGCCGCTCCAATATATTAGTTTATTTTCAGATATTACTAAGCATAAAAAGTATGAAGAAGATATTTGGTTACAAGCTAACTATGACTCACTTACTGGGCTACCTAATCGAGATTTATGCTTAGACAGATTGCACAATAAATTAAATGAAGAGATAGGTGAAGACAGTGACGTTACTTTATTATTCATTGATTTGGATCGGTTTAAATTTGTTAATGATACTTGGGGACATAGCAGTGGAGATGAATTATTACAGTTGGCAGCGATTCGATTAAGAAATTGTATACGTGAAAAAGATACGGTAGCCCGATTTGGTGGCGATGAGTTTGTTGTTTTATTAATAGGTCTGTCTAACCGTTTTGCTATTGAACGCGTTGTTAATACCATTCTGACCAGTTTATCCATGCCTTTTCATTTAAGAAATAATAATGAAGCCGTCGTTTCTGCTAGCGTAGGTATTACAGTAAGCCCAAGTGACGGTGACAATGTTGAATTACTGCTTAAAAATGCTGATACCGCAATGTATCAAGCAAAAGCTGCTGGTCGAAATACTTTTCAATTTTTTACTAAGAGCATGAATGAAGTCGTCAGTAGAAGGATGCATATCGAACAAGCATTAAGGCAAGCGATTAAGCGGCAAGAGTTTGTTTTGCATTATCAACCGGTAGTTTCATTGGAGGATGGCGAAATTATTGGCGCTGAAGCACTCATTCGTTGGCAACACCCAAATAAAGGATTAATTTATCCAGACAGTTTTATTGAAATTGCAGAGGATGCTGGCCTGATTGAGCCTATTGGACAATGGGTGATTGAGCAGGCGTGTGCAGACTTGAGGCATTGGCATGATCTTGGGCTAAAAATACAAGTTGCCGTTAATGTTTCTAGTCGGCAATGCAAGCAAACTAGTCAAACGCCAATAAAAGAAATAATAAAAAAAGCATTGAAAGTGAATGATATTTCTCCATCAAGCCTGAAAGTTGAAATTACTGAAAGTTTATTGATGGATAATTCAGAAGAAATGATGACTACTTTGCAAGATATTCGCAGTTTAGGTGTCGCTATTTATATGGATGATTTTGGCACGGGGTATTCATCGTTGAGTTACTTAAAACATTTCCCTATTGATGTCATGAAGATCGACCGCTCTTTCATTGAGGGAGCTATTGATGATAAAACCGATGCAAGCTTAGTTGAGGCAGTCGTTTTAATTGGGCATAGCTTATCGTTAAAACTTGTTGGTGAGGGCATAGAAACTAAGCAGCATTACGACTACTTACGCTCATTGGGCTGTGATTATGGTCAAGGGTACTTTATCTCCAAGCCAATCGTATCAGCAGCCTTGATTACCTTATGCCAACAAGCGGGTAGTCCGCCTAAATGGCTAACTTCAAATTAATAAACGATAAATCGGTCGAAATTACGCGCGTGCTTGGGTAAAATAACGACCTATCCCTATATTGTTGTGAACATTAAAGCATGGAACATTTTGATTGTGTGGTTATTGGTGGCGGTATGGTTGGTGCAGCAAGTGCATTGACCCTAGCGCAGCTTGGTTTAAAAGTTGCTTTGGTGGAGAAATTCACACCCCAAGACTTCAGTACTGAGCAACCTATAGATTTGCGTGTATCAGCGATTTCTTTAGCCTCACAAAACTTACTCAAACAAGTTGGCGCATGGCAACAAGTTGAGCAATGGCGAGCATGTCCTTATAAACGTTTAGGTGTTTGGGAGTATGAAAGTGCTTATACGGAGTTTAATGCAGACAACATTAAACAATCACACCTAGGGCATATCGTAGAAAATCGTTTGATTCAGCTCGCGTTATGGCAGCAAGTTATTGCCATGAGTAATATTCACACCTACTGTCCTGAAAGTTTAATAGCCTTAGAACAAGATGCTAACTATGACAACAACAACAAAGCAACAGTAACGCTAAACAATAGCGTGATAACTGCAAAGCTTGTTATTGGCGCTGATGGCGCTCAATCAAAAGTAAGGCAAATGTCAGCGATTGGTATGACAGGGTGGGATTATCAACAGTCAGCCATGTTGATTAATGTTGAAACCTCAATGTGCCAGCAAGATATTACCTGGCAGAAATTCTCCCCTACCGGGCCAGTTGCCTTTTTACCACTGGCTGGAAAAAGCCCGTTAGGCGGTTATGCCTCTTTAGTTTGGTATCATCAACGTGATGAAATAACCCGCTTAGCGTCGTTATCAAATACCCAGTTACAACAGGAAGTACTTAAATGCTTCCCTAAACAGTTGGGAAATATAAAAGTGTTGGCCAAAGGTGATTTCTCACTAACACGCAGACATGCTAATACCTATCAACATAAGCGAGTGTTGTTGTTAGGTGATGCGGCTCATACTATCAATCCTATGGCCGGGCAGGGGGTAAATTTAGGCTTTAAAGACGTTATTGCCTTGCAGCATGTTATCGCAGAAGCAATCGGCAATGGCGAAGCATGGCATGATGAGGCTGTCCTAGCACGTTATGAAAAAATGAGACGCAAAGATAACTTACTTATGATGTCTGCTATGGATGCTTTATATGCTAGCTTTAGCCATCCTTCTCCGCTCATCAAAGCTGCCCGTAACTTAGCCTTGTTAGCGGTTAATAAAGTGCCTGTACTAAACAGCACTATAAAAAATAAAGCGCTGGCCTATGCGTGTGGTTTATAGATGCTTCACGGCGACATAAATAATAGTTTACTTATTTCGGGGGAGTTGAACCCTCACACTATAGTAGAAGAGTTGTAAAATACGTTTATATCGTGCTGTACTTGAAGTGTTATTTGAGTTTTCTAGACGAGTTGAAGTGGTACGGGTCAAGAGACTTGAACTCTCACATCTTGCGATACTGGAACCGTACATACCTAACGAAAGCAGCGCGTCTACCAATTCCGCCAAAAGCGTATTAATTTCTTAGGGGAGATTTTGTTTTGACAGGAGTAAAATGGTGGCTACACCGGGACTCGAACCTGGGACCCCATCATTATGAGTGATGTGCTCTAACCAACTGAGCTATGTAGCCTTAATGAACACAGTGATTATCT
>MAAF01000064.1 GCA_002163005.1 Colwellia psychrerythraea
GTGAGTGCTCACACAAATTGCATGATAACTAATTGTTAAAGAAAAGAGGTCTTAGTCGCATTCGCTAATGACCTTGGCTTCTTGGTTAACGTTGCCGTTTGCCCGAAGCAGGATGCGTATAATACGCTTCCGAGTTTTGATGTCAACGTTTATTTTAAATTATTTTGAAAAAGATTTAAAACTTGATGTTAACTTACGTTATTCCTCGCTAAAGCGGGTAGATAACGTATCAAAACAGTTCGTTGATGATTCATTTTGCGTGAACCCCTTAGAACTGGAGCGCATTGTAGAGATTTTTATAATTAGGTCAACTCTTTTTTACGTAAAATTATAATAAAAACCTGTTTGCTTAACTTTCATACAGCCCTTGTGTGTGTTTACCTCGATACGTTCAATACTTACTCATATTAAATAATCTCATTTCAATTACTTAGTTTTATCTTTATAAGTTTTTTAGCTACTAAGCCCTTCGAATACTGGTTTTATTAGCTAGCTATGTTATTTTTATTACTACTTGCCATTCAATTAAATTGCAGTATTGCAATAGGTGCTAAATGAGTACAACTAACATACGTCCTTATAAAGGTATTCTTCCTTCTATAGGGTTAGATAATTACATTGATAAATCAGCTATTCTCGTTGGAGATATTACTTTATCTGATGATGTCAGTATTTGGCCGCTTGTTGCCGCTCGTGGTGATGTAAACACTATTACTATTGGTACTCGAACGAACATACAAGATGGTACTGTTTTGCACGTGACGCGGAAAAGTCCTGAAAACCCACAAGGTAACCCTTTAATTATTGGCAGTGATGTGACAGTTGGACATAAGTGTATGTTACACGGTTGTCAGCTTGGCGATCGAATACTCGTTGGTATGGGAGCAATAATTATGGACGGCGCTGTTATCGAGGACGATGTTTTTATTGGTGCGGGTAGCTTAGTTCCGCCGAATAAAACACTGCTTAGCGGCTATTTATATGTCGGTAATCCAGTAAAACAAGCTAGACTTCTAAAGGAAAGTGAAGCAGCCTTTCTTAAGCAATCAGCCATAAACTATGCAGAACTAAAAAATGATTATCTGTGTGAAGAGAATAGCTAGCCCATTTGTATATGAATAGTATTTCCCTCTGGCTCATTTTTTTCGAGCCAGAGTTCAACTAGTTCTTCTAAGTCGAACTTTGTACACGTATCTATGTGTATTAAGCGCTTTAGTTGCATTGAGTGAAAATAAACAGTGATAACTTGAGCCGATAGTAACGCTGTAAAGCACCAAGCATCTTGCTCTTTGTCAAACGCTAAATCATCATTAAACAAAATAGCTTGATTCATAGAATTCCTACCCTTATTTTAAAGAAGCACGTAATTTTTCAATTACCGGTTGGACTTGGGGTATTACTCCTCGCCAAACTTCAAAGCTAACGGCTGCTTGCCCTACTAACATACCTAAGCCATCAACCACTTTCATTGCCCCATGTTCTTTTGCCCATTTAAGAAACGGTGTTTCATCCTTTCCATATACCATGTCATAACAAACTACATTCTGACTTATAATTGATGTTGGGATCGGTGGTAAATCGCCAGATAAACTGGCAGATGTCGCATTGATAATTAGATCGAAGTCTTGCTTTGCTAAATCAATATAACTAGAAGTACTAATTCGATTATCTGCAAAGTGCTGACAAATCTTATCAGCTTTACTTACTGTTCGATTGGCAATGACAATGGAGCAAGGGTTTTGCGCAAGCAAAGGAAGTAAGACTCCTCTTGCCGCCCCACCTGCACCCAATAACAAAATTCTACTTTCATTTAAGATAATTTGATTAGCTATTAGGTCTTGTACTAATCCTTCACCATCGGTGTTATCACCAAATATCTTTCCATTTTTAAAGGTCAATGTATTTACTGCGCCAGCTAGTCTCGCACGTTCGGTCAGTTCATCAGCTAATGTTAAGGCTTGCTCTTTAAAAGGTACGGTTACATTTGCGCCTTTTCCACCTTGATGGATAAAGCCTGAAACAGCATTGGAGAAGTCATCAATATCGACTAATTGCTTTTGATAATTAATGTTTTGTTGGCTTTTCCTCGCAAATACATGATGAATATCTGGAGAGCGAGAGTGTTCAATGGGATTTCCAAAAACGCGGTATTGATCTGGGGTCTGTTGTGTCATGGTTATGGCAATATAGTAACGAATGACTACAGCGTAACTTAATCAACAATTAATGAAAACCAAAAAAGCAGTAACCCTTTCGAAAAAGTTACTGCTTTTGATTCTTGTTGGTAATTTGCTTAACTTAGAATGTGTAACCAAGCATAACTGAATATACCATTGGGTTAACATCTACAGAGGCACTACCAATATTATCACCACTAACAGCAAAAGAAGCATCAGTTGAAATATCAATATAACGAGCTGAAACGTTTACAGACCAGTTTTTATCAATTTCATAATCTGCGCCAACTTGAACAGAATAGCCAAAAGAGTTATCAAGTTCTAAATCACTAAAGCCTGCTTCAGAATAAGTACTAGTAAAGCTGTTATCGAAGAAAACAGTGTAATTGATACCAGCTCCTACATAAGGCTTCAAAGCGCTACTAGTATCAAAATAATATAAAACACTTAGCGTGGGTGGTAATTGTTTAGTGTCTGCAAGTAAAGTCGTTGCGCCGTCAGCATGTAATTCTATATCGTGATCAAATGGTGTTGCAGCTAATAATTCAACAGCCCAGTTACTATCAAAGAAGTACACAAAGTTTAAACCTAACTGAGTATCATCACCCACTGATAATTCTAAGCCAGAATCCGCACCACTTAATAAAACAGTAGATTTTCCACTGTCAGGTGAAACCATAGTAGCACCACCTCGAATGAGGATGTCACCAGCTTGGTTTGCAAAAGCTGCAGTTGAAAGACTTGATAATAAAGCTATTGTTAGTAAAGTTTTTTTCATGATTTTTTATCCTTAAAATAATTAAGGGTATAATAATCCTGTTGCTTTAATAAAATTTGATTTAGCGCAAGGTTTTGGAGCTGAGCAAATACTTTAAATCTGTAATTTGATTTAGATCAAGGTTTTGGAGCTGAGCAAATACTTTAAATCTGTAATTTGATTTAGATCAATTTTTTAGAAAGAAGGAGGGTATTCAATATAAAAACAGTGTATTAGTGAAAAACATAACTCTATCGTTATCAGCGATTAAATGCTTAACGATTAAATAAAATGAGTTACGTTCTTAATACCTTACTCGTAATGCCATCAATAATAATAGATGGACTATCGTTACCTAAAGTATCTGTCTTAATTAGGAAGTCTAACTGTGTTGGAAATTGCTGTACTACACTTTGCCATGTAACTGCTGCAGGATGGCCTGAAAGGTTGGCACTGGTAGAAATAATAGCTTTACCTGTTTTTCTACATAATGCAATAACATCTGGATGCTGAGTGATGCGAACCGCTATGGTGTCAAATATTCCAGACAATAGAGGTGATATATTTTTATTTATCGGTAAAACTTGAGTTATTGCACCTGGCCAACGAGATAATATCTCCAACTTTTGCTGCTTAGATATTGCCGACTCATCAATATACGGCTGTAATTGACTATAATCGCTGGCTAAAAGGATAAAACCTTTATCTACTGAACGTTGCTTAAGTCTCAGCAATCGTTCAATTGCTGAGTTATTGTCGGGATCACAGCCCAAACCAAATACGGCTTCTGTTGGGTAAGCAATTATGCCACCCTGCTCAAAAATTTGTGCAGCTTTTTCAATCACTGCACTATGTGTGAGACCCGACAAATTTACTAGCTCAATTTTGCTTGCATAGCTTCATCTTTTTCTAATAATGCTATCGCATTGGCAACACGCTCAGCTTTCACTTTATCAGCTATCGTCTGATCAGAAACACCTAAGATTTGCGCAGCTAAATAACCGGCATTTTTAGCGCCCGCTTTACCTATGGCAACAGTCGCAACAGGAATGCCGCCAGGCATCATAACTGTTGATAATAAGGCATCATGACCTTGTAATGGCCCATTATCTACAGGAACACCAATTACCGGGCGAGTAGTCATACCTGCAACTGCGCCAGCCAAATGTGCAGCTAGACCTGCAGCACAAATAAATACCTTACAACCACGCTCTTCTGCATCTTTTACATAAGCTTTGGCTGCATCTGGAGTTCTGTGAGCTGAACGAACACGTACCTCATGCTCAATATCAAATTTCTTTAGGATTTCAATAGTAGCTTGCATTACAGGTAGATCAGAGTCTGATCCCATTAAAATGGCAACAAAAGTTGATGTCATAATATTTCTCATTAATTAAAGGTTAAGTTTAGGTTTTCAAATTAATTATAATTAGGTTACTTCTCTATAATATTTTATTTACGGCCATATTATAGAGGCTTACTTTTATAGCTGCATTTTTTTTGCGGACAACTTAATATGTCACCGTTAGCCATGGTACGTTTAATAAGTACTGGCCATTGGCACTGAGGGCAAACTTGTGCCACGGGTTCATTATTTAATACGTATTTACACTTAGGGTATTGATCACAAGAATAAAAGGTTTTTCCAAAACGGTTAGACTTCTCTTGTAATAGCCCTTTTTGGCTTTTACTCTGACACGAAGGACAAGCTACATTAGTACTTTCTTGCTTTTGATTTTCTTCAATATGATGACAATCAGGATAATTTGTACAGCCAATAAACATACCATAACGACCTTGTTTAACCGCTAAGTTGTGTCCACATAAGGGACACTTTGTACCTGGAAGGACTGTGTCTTCAACACGTTCATGCTCTACAATCGCACGTGTATATTGACAGTTTGGGTAATTTTCACAACCCAAAAACGAGCCGGACTTCCCGTGTTTTATGGCAAGTTCAGAGCCACATTCAGGACACACTTGAAAAGCTTTTTCTAACGCATGCTCATGATGAGAAAATAAAGGCTTATTCGATTCAGACATATGCTAAATAGCTAAAAGTGCTTTCCATAAAATAATGTCGTTATTATGCCACAGTCCTAGTTTTAAAAAAACGCTCGCTAGCAATTGACTTGTGATTAAGTGTAATCATAAGTCAATTGATTTAATTAAAACGGGCTTAATGTAATGGGCCTTCTTGTTCTTCAAAGATTAAATCTTCAAGTTGTGAATAGGCCGATTCCTTGCCTGGCACATTAAATAACACCATCAGAATTACCCACTTAAGGTCGTCCATAGAGAAGTACTTGGTATCCAGCTCCATCACTCGGTCAATAACCATTTCGCGTGTAGTAAAATCAAGCACATTAACTTGCTCTAAAAATAATATAAAACCACGGCTTGGTGTATCAAGTAACTGCATTTCTTCGCTAGTATAGATACGAACAGACTTACTGCCTACTCGCGTAAGGTATGGGTAAGCGTCAGTGTCTTGTAATGCGGTCAGTTTTTCTAGCCAATTTAATGCTTTGTAGATTTCATCCTGATGAAAGCCCGCTCGTGTTAACTCGTCTGTTAACAGGTCATGATCCACCATGGCTTCTGCTTCATTTTGGATATACGTTTCAAAAAGATACATTAAGATATCAAACATAATTAGCCCCTTATATACTTTATTGCGTTCTTATATAGCCACCAGGTACAGCAGATACTAGACCATTTAATTCCAGCATCGTTAATCTAGTTAACACTTCCTCTACGGGAAGTTCGCTCCGTAAAACTACTTTATCTACAGGAGTAATCTCAAATCCCACACTATCCAACAATGCATCGTTACACAAGACTTTTTGATTTATTTCATCGCCTCCTTTGTGAATGCCATGTTCAGCTGACTTAAAAGGCTTTACATCACTCTTTAAGTGTAGACTAGGTTTATCTGCAAAAGCGAACTCATCTATTATATCGGCACACTGTTCAACAAGTTTAGCGCCTTGTTTAATTAACCAATGACAACCTTTGGCCTGCTTATTTTCAATAGAACTAGGAATAGCAAACACATCTCTGTTTTGCTCTAGTGCGCAACGCGCTGTAATCAATGAGCCACTTCTTAATTCAGCTTCTACTACTAACACACCTAAGCTCAAGCCACTAATAAGGCGATTTCTTTTTGGAAAATGCCCCGACCTAGCTTGCGTGCCAGGCAAAAACTCACTAATAATCGCACCGCTTGATGCAATTATTTGCTGCGCCAAGGATTGATGCCTCGCGGGGTATACTTGATCTAACCCAGTCGCAACTACCGCAATTGTGCTCTCAGGTTCACTAAGGGTGCCGCGATGAGCGGCAGCATCGATGCCAAGCGCTAATCCACTTGTGATAACAAAATTATGCTGTACTAGTTGTTGGCTTAATCTGAACGCGGTATCTCTACCTCCCGCACTAGCCGCTCGACTTCCTACCACGGCTATCTGTGGAGCATTAAGTAATAAAAGATTCCCCTGAACAAATATCACTAAGGGTGGATCATAAATTTGCTTGAGTAATTGAGGGTAATAAGTATCGTCATAGCAAATGATGCCACTATTACATGCAGCACTTGCATGGATAATATGAGTTATTTTTTGCCAGTCGGGCTGATGAAAAGCGTGAAGTTGTTTCACACTTAAGTTATTAGCCGAGCTAAGCACAGAGGGTTTATTGTCTGACGAAAATAACGCAGTTAAACCAAAGGTCTCAACCAGAGCTATTTTTTTGTGTATGGCTAACCGAGGAACAAGTTTTAAGGCTAACCAGTATTCAATATTACTGTTATTAATCATTACTTGTCTTCTCCTTAAGAACAAGTCATAGCTTTATTTTTCCTCTTATAATATGGGAAAATAAAATATTTAACAGTTGGCTATTCTGGTGCAGTAATCAAATCATTTATTCTTGCAGGCTTCTCGGTATGTAGAATAAGTGCCATACTCGCTTTTTGGTAAACTTTAAAAACCATTAACTTACCTAATGGCTCCTCTGGCATTTTATAATCACTGCCCGTAATTTTATTCCAACGTGAAGACTCCGCACTATAAACAGGACCACTCCCCGTATCTACCACCGCAGGACTTATCCGTTTTATCGCCATAACATCACCAACGGTCACGTCATGCTCTACGCCACGGTTAATCATAACAACTTCAAGTTTAGCAAACTCGCGACCATTGCTAGTGGCTTTAACAATAGCGCCACGAAGTGACTTATTAGCTGCTTTCATAGAAAAAATGGCAGGTAACAATTGTCCTTCATTCACAGGTACTACATAGTTTCCTGCATGGATTTCTCTTTTTACAGAGCCAACATTCATAGTAGAAGGAACATCATTTTCTATATCGCCACGTTTTATTACTTGCCCTGTTCCCACCAAATTGACATAAAAACCTAACGAATCATCTGTTTCAGGGTCAAAAATCTCTTCGCCTTTATCATAGATTGCGTAACTTTGCGCAACCTCGAGGTCTGTATTCACGTAAACTTTAAAGTCTTTTGTTGTCATTCTATAGCCTTCATCACTACCTATAATGTGTGGTAGCGCTTCTAGCTCATCTTCGGTAAATAAGTGGTCATATCTAACAAAAGGAGCAATAACCTCCAGAGGTAACAAGGTAATTGCAGAATCTTTTTTCTTCTCTTGACGAATTTTTGGTGACCATTTATAGCTTGGTTTTACCGGCTCTACCACTAGCATCGGCTCACCATTTTCATCAAAAACAAGCTTTAAAACATCACCAGGATAAATTAAATGTGGGTTATTGATTTCTGGATTTAAACGCCAAAGTTTTGGCCATAACCAAGGTTGCTCAAGAAATAATGCTGAAATGTCCCATAACGTATCACCTTTCACTACGACATGTGTTTTCGGCGCGTCATCATTAAGAGTTATTTGATCGGCAAGGGCAGCCAATGAACAAGATAATAAAGATAGTGAGAGTATAATTTTTTTAAGCATGGAGCTCGTTCCTTTTTCGTGCATACTGCTGTGACGCACTATCATTATTAGTTATATCGAGTGACTTTAAAATGCGGGTTTCAGTTACAGTTACTTGAGTATATAATTAAAACATAACATTCTAGATTAATTATCGCTAATTCTTTTAATAAAATATGACTATTTTAACTGTTTTACGTTTTCCTGATCCGCGTTTAAGAACAAAAGCGCTGCCTGTTGTTAATATTACTGATGCTACGGCAACAATTATAGACGATATGCTGGCAACTATGTACGAAGAAAAAGGCGTAGGTCTTGCTGCTACCCAAATAGATATTCATCAACGTATTGTTGTTATGGATACTTCTGAAGGTGGTGACCAACCCATCATTTTTATCAATCCCGAAATTATTGCTACCAGTAATGAAACATCGATCAATGAAGAAGGTTGTTTATCCGTACCGGGTACTTATGCAAAAGTAGACCGTCATGATGCTTGTACCGTAAAAGCGCTTGACCGCCATGGTAATGAATTCACTTTAAACGCCACAGAATTACAAAGTATTTGTATACAACATGAACTTGACCACTTGAAAGGTGTTTTATTTATTGATTACCTATCTCCTCTAAAGCGTCAACGCATTCAAAAAAAGCTTGAAAAAGAAGCAAAACTTGACAAAAACAGCAAGTAAGTACTTACTCACTTACAATAATAGGAATTCCATTGGTTACTCCACTAAATATCATTTTTGCAGGTACTCCTGAATTCGCTGCCCAACATTTAGCAGCGTTAATTAATTCTGAACATAATGTTGTCGCAGTCTATTGTCCACCAGATAAACCGGCTGGTCGAGGTAAAAGACTGACGGCTTGTGCAACCAAAATACTCGCATTAGACCACAATATTAATGTTGAGCAGCCAATTAACTTTAAAAATGAAGAAGACCAACAACAATTAGCGAAATATGATGCTGATATCATGGTTGTTGTTGCTTATGGTCTGTTATTACCTGAAGTCATTTTAAACTCGCCACGCTTAGGTTGTATAAATGTACACGGTTCCATTCTCCCTAAATGGCGTGGCGCAGCACCCATTCAACGCTCACTAGAAGCTGGAAACAAGAAGACGGGTGTCACCATAATGCAAATGGATAAAGGCTTAGATACCGGAGATATGATTTTAACCGCTGAGTGCGAAATAGAAAATACAGACACAAGTGCCAGCCTTTATGAAAAACTTGCCAACTTAGGGCCAACCGCATTAGTTAGTACATTAACTATTATGGCTGAACCTGATTATCAAGCCAGTAATCATAATACCGCTCAAGATAATGAACTAGCCACTTACGCTAAGAAACTCGATAAAGCTGAGGCTGAGCTTAATTGGCAGCTCAGTGCCGATGAACTGCATCGAAAAATCCGTGCTTATATCCCTTGGCCAGTATCTCAATTCACCTTTACAGAATCTGAAGGTAAACAGCATAGATTACGAGTATGGCAAGCATCTGTTCAAGAATATCAAGGAAGTGCTGATCCAGGCACGATAATAAAGACAGACAAAGAAGGCATAGAAGTAGCAACAACCAATGGTTCATTACGCCTCGAAGTTATTCAACTCCCAGGAAAAAAAGCATTGGCCGTGAAAGACATCCTTAATGGCCGCAGCGATTGGTTCGTTGTTGGCAGCCCAATAAACAAGCTTGGTTAAGAGAAACAATGACAATTAATATTAGAGCTCTTGCAGCAAAATGCTGTTACGCCGTTATAGATCAAGGGCGAAGCTTAAGTGATGAATTACCTAAACAACAAGATAAATTGATAGGTAAAGATAAAGGTTTACTACAAGAAATTTGCTACGGTGTACTCCGTTATCTACCTGAATTAGAAAACGATGTTCGTCATTTGGTGCAAAAACCGCTAAAAGGAAAGCAGCGCGTCTTTCACTTTTTATTACTAGTGGGGGTTTATCAAATAAGGTATATGCGTATCCCCGACCACGCAGCGGTTAGTGAAACAGTATCAGCAACAAGTATGTTAAAAAATCGCCATATGAAGGCACTCGTTAATGCCGTGCTTAGAGGGTTTCTTCGTGCGTTAGAGGCCGAAAGTAAACAAGATAATAAAACAGATAAAAGCTTACCTGATCCAATAAAATACAACCATCCAAGTTGGTTTATTAAAAAAGTACAACAGGGCTATCCTGAACAATGGCAGGATATACTCGAGGCGAATCAAAAAAAACCTCCTATGTGGTTACGCACCAATCAACAACATCACACTAGTGAACAATACCAAGCGCTACTCGTTGAGGCAGAAATTGAAATTGCTCACGTTGAACCAAATTCTCAAGCAATTGCACTTACTAAACCACTCGATGTTGCAAAATTACCTGGCTTTGATGATGGTTGGGTTTCTGTACAAGATGGCGCGGCACAGCAAGCAGCACGTTTGTTAGATTGCCAACCCAATGATGTTGTACTGGATTGCTGCGCAGCACCTGGTGGTAAAACTTGCCATATTATTGAGCAAACGCCTGATATTTCCTCAATGACAGCAATCGATATTGAAGAAGGCCGTTTAACTCGAGTTCATGAAAATTTAGATCGCTTAAATCTAAGCGCTGAAGTGATTACTGCAGATGCAGCGACTAACGATTGGTGGTCTGGTGAACAATTTGACCGCATACTACTTGATGCGCCCTGCTCTGGAACTGGCGTTATTCGCCGACACCCTGATATAAAATGGTTACGTAAAGCTGATGATATTGATAAGTTAGTGGTACTGCAGCAGCAGATTCTTGACAACATCTGGTCATTACTCAAACCAGGCGGTACCTTGCTTTATGCAACCTGTAGTATTTTACCTGAAGAAAACTGTCAACAGATATCTCGCTTTATTGAAGAAAACCAGGACGTACAATTAATTGCCATTACCGGAAATAACCTTGATACTGATGAAAACGTGATCGGTTGGCAATTACTACCTGATACTGAAAACATGGACGGCTTTTATTACGCCAAATTGTTAAAACTCAAATAATACTTTAATTAAACAAGCAGAAAAGTAGCACATGAAAATAATCATAGTGGGTGCAGGACAAGTTGGCGGTACGTTAGCGGAAAACCTTGTTGGTGAAAACAACGACATTTCAATAGTAGACGTAGATGGAGAAAAGCTACGTGAACTGCAAGATAAAATGGATTTACAAGTCGTTACTGGCCAAGGCGCTCATCCTGATGTGTTGAAAAGTGCAGGGGCTGAGGATGCTGACATGGTTATTGCAGTTACCAGTGATGACGCCACCAATATGATCACATGCCAAATATGTTCTTCATTATTTAACACGCCGAAAAAAATTGCCCGTATTCGCTCGAATCAAATATTAAAATATTCTAAGCAACTTTTTCATAAAAAGCACATTCCTGTTGATCATATTATTGCCCCCGAAGAATTAGTAACGCGAGATATTGCTCGCCTAATTGATTACCCTGGCGCATTGCAAGTATTAGAGTTTGCGAATGGAAAAGTTAGCCTTGTAGCGGTAAAAGCTTATTATGGTGGTTTACTTGTTGGCCATGCGCTTTCAACCTTAAGAGATCATATTCCTAATGTCGATACGCGTGTAGCTGCCATATACCGAAACGGTAAACCAATACGTCCTCTTGGTACCACAGTAATTGAAGCTGACGATGAAGTGTTTTTTATCGCTGCCAGTATACATATTCGAGCGGTGATGAATGAGTTACAAAAGCTCGAATCAGCTTATAAACGTATAATGATTGCCGGTGGCGGTAATATTGGCGCTGGCTTGGCCCAAATTTTAGAAAAAAATCATCAAGTAAAGCTTATTGAACGTTCACAAAAACGGGCCGAACAATTAACCTCTGAGCTAAATGATACTTTAGTTTTTCATGGTGACTCTTCTGATCAAGAATTACTTATGGAAGAAAATATTGATCAATTTGATATTTTTATCGCAGTTACCAATGATGATGAAGCTAATATCATGTCTTCACTGCTCGCGAAAAAGCTTGGTGTTCGTAAAACTATGGTACTTATCCAACGAGATGCCTATATTGATTTAGTCCATGGCAGCACTATTGATATTGCCATATCGCCACAGCAAGCCACTATATCGGCATTATTAACTCATGTCAGACGTGGTGCTATCGATAATGTTTATAGCTTACGCGGCGGAGCAGCCGAAGCCATAGAAATTGTTGCAAAAGGTGATGAGAAGTCTTCTAAAGTCGTTGGCCGTGCAATCAAAAATATTAAACTCCCTCCTGGTGCAACTATTGGTGCTATTGTCCGTGGTCATGAAGTATTGATTGCTCACTCAAATACCTTAATTAACGAAGAAGATCATGTGATTTTATTTTTAGTTAATAAACGCTACATTAGTGATATAGAAAAACTATTCCAAGTGAGCGCTATTTACTTCTAACCTATCTCTACTTACTTCCTTTGACATAAATATTTACAGCTAATTACTTATCGTGCAATAAATTAGCTGTAATAATCCCTCTTGTTACATATTATTATCATTTTCATTCGTTAGAAATATTGATTTAAGCCCACAATTACAAGGATTTTTATGAAAGTGTCTAAGGTACTCACGGCTGTCACGCTAGCGATAAGTAGCATAGCTTTTAATAGTCAAGCAGAACTCGTTGATAGTGCACAAAATTGGCAAACTTTTGAAACTGAAAATTTTCGTGTCCATTTCACTCCCAAATACCGCCAGTGGGCTTTATCAAGTGCCAGGGAAATGGAGGTTGTTCGCCAACTCATTAATCAGCAACAAGGTCGTGTTTTAACAGAAAAAGTAGATGCTTATATCGTTGACCCTTACAATGCTGCCAATGGTTTTGCTTTCCCACTAAGTCACCGACCGTATATGGTCTTTTTTGCCACGCCCCCACAATCAGATAGTATTATTGCTAATTCATCTAGCTGGCAACAGTTATTGGTACTACACGAATATGTTCATCTAGTACATTTAGCCCAGAAGAGCCGAAGTACGTGGCGTGACAGCTTAGCCAATTGGTATGATTTCTATGATGCTTCACAAATTAACGGTGAGCGTTGGGTAAGTGAAGGTTATGCCACTTTGCTCGAATCTAAGCTAACCGGTCGCGGTCGATTATTTAACAATCAGGTAGAAGCAATCATCCAGCAATTTGCTCGACAAGGTGCTTTACCCAGTTATAAACAACTCAATTCAGGCGATGATAGTTTCATGTCAGGTTCGATGGCTTATCTCGTTGGTGTCCGCTATTTAAAATGGTTAGAAGAGAACTACGGTCAAGACACCCTCGACGCTGTTTGGACTCGTTGGTCGGCAGTTGAACAGCGTGACTTTGAAAGTGCTTTTAAAGGTATTTTTCCCGATACAGCGAAAAACCTTTATCAACGCTTTGTTGCTGAATATACCTATAAAGCAATGCAAAATGAAGCTCAGTTAACTGCGCAAAGTAATGAGGATAATCGTTCAAAATTATGGTTAGATTTATCTGGCTATACTAGTGATCCGAGTTTAAGTCCGCAAGGTGATTACCTCGCTATTGTAGAAACCCAAAGAACTGAAGAAGGTAATACCACTGAGTTAAATATCTATAAAACTAGTAAAAATACCAAACTGCTTGAAGAATTTAGTGAAAAGACTAAAGAACTATTGGCTGACGATCCGCAAGATATTGCTGATAAAGCGCCCAGTGTTTTTAAACGCGAAGTCGCTTATACCTTAAATCAAAGAAATAACCGCGGGATAAAAAACCCACGCTGGCTTGATAAAGATACGATTATCTATGGTGCCCGTAGCTTAGCGAAAAAGAATAATTACCACCAAGATCTCTTTTCTTGGCACTTACCTACCAATACGGCAAAACAACTAACAACCAGTGCAAATATTCGTCGTTTTGATATTAGTAATGATGGTCAATATATTATTGCTGAACGCAGCCGTGTTGGTTACTCACAATTAGTGAAAGTTAGTCTAGTCCCTGCGACTTTAGGTGAAATAACCGCTGAACTGACGCCAAAAAGCCTTGAGCAAGTTTACGATTTTCCACGACTTCGCCCTACACTTGATGGCTCACCCTCAGGTAGTTTTGCTTATGTGAGTTCAAGTTTAAATAATAAATGGCAATTAAAAGTTCGCCAGCTTGATGGTGAACAAGAGCAAATAATACCTTTGCCTGAAAACTATCAATTTCTATCTTTCCCTGAATGGTCTAAAGATGGTCGATCGCTGTATTTTGTTGCCGGTTTAGATAGTGCAACGCGTTTATACAAGTATGATTTCTCAAATAAAGTATTATCGGCAGTTACCTCCGGAGAACAAGTCATTACTTGGCCTATGGTTAAAGGAGAAAATGAACTGCTCCATATGGCTATTAACACTCAGGGACCTGATGTTTATCAGCTTGACTTGAGCAAAGCCAATAACCAACTAATTACAAACACCACCACAAGCTCGGCAATGACAGTTAACTTAGCCGACAGTTTAAAACTTTCTGAGGCGACTATCGCTGTTGATGAAAGTATTGGCGAACAATCAGCCTATGGCATTGGTCCTCAACAAGGCACAATAACGATTGCTGAAAGTATTTATTCAGCCAGTAGCAGTATGCTTGAAGTCGGTTACAAGTCAGGTGATGTACTTTCTCGTTTTGATTGGCAAATCAATGCTAGCCAAGATATTTTTAGCAACATTATCTCCGGTGCCTCTGGGGTAGTTCGCTGGCAAGGATGGCCAGTAAAATTACTTGCACACGGTTATGTCTTCAATTTTAAAACAGCTCAACAAGATAGTGATGCCTTAAACCTAGGTAAAACAAGTGAAAAAGGGCTATTACTTGAAGCTCGCTATCCATATAGCATAGAAACATTGGCTGTTGATGTATTTGCACAAGTGCAAGCATCACAATATGAGAACAGCCAGCACGTTGATTTTTCTAGCCTATCTTTCTCTCTCGGCATTGAACAAAGCTGGTCACACGACCAACAAAGCTGGGGCATATCACAAGCAATAAATGCCCAATTAATTTCAGCTCAAGATGACCAAGCAGAGATCAATAGCAATGATGGTAGTTATAGCGGTAGTAATGGTCGAGTTAACTTAAATGCTCATATACATGGCTTTGGCCTAGGGTTTAACTACCTATGGGCACAACGTTCAGAAGATGCTGGCGATATCCTCAGTTTAGGTGGCTACTCTTCAACATTAATCCAAGAAAAAGCGCATATCAATAAACAGTTAGCACCTGAATTAGCCTTTTATCGTCAAATGGGTAATGACTATCAAGCTTATCAAGCATATATGCCATTAGGCTTTGTGGAAGTATTTTATACTCGCCATGAAATGACTGAGCGAGATATTATCGATAGTTACGGTATTAAAGGGTCACTCAACAATGACTTTGGCTTTACTGGAATAACTAACGTAGCGATTAATTATGGAATTGCACAAGTAAATCCAGAAAATGAGAGTTCTGATACACAGGGCTGGGTAGCACTTAGTTATAAATGGTAGTTAACTCTTTGTAAATGATGTGATTTAAATAGGTTATGTAAACACCTCCGTATACATAACCTATTTACTTATGAACGCCAGAAGGCAGGCGTAAATAAAACTAGCAAGGTAAATATCTCTAATCGACCAAACAACATGGCCATGATTAAGACCCACTTACTCATATCATTAATTGAGGAAAAGTTAGCGGCAACCTCCCCTAACCCTGGACCAAGATTATTGATACAAGCCGCAACAGCGGTAAACGCCGTAATGTCATCCATGCCTGCTGCCAGTAGCAATAACATACAAATGACAAATACCGCCGCATAAGCAGAAAAGAATCCCCACACAGCCTCAACAACACGATCAGGCAACACTTTTCGGCCTAATTTAATGCTAAAAATAGCTTTGGGATGTACAAGTTTGTTTAATTCACGCAGACCTTGTAAATAAAGTAATACTACCCGTACTACTTTCATACCGCCGCCTGTACTACCTGCACAACCACCAATGAAACTCGAAAAAATAAGTAGCATAGGCAATAACGTTGGCCAGTCAGCAAAGGAAGTAGTGGTAAACCCCGCTGTAGTACTGATGGAGACAGATTGGAATAATGCTTGATCGAGTGCTTGGTCAGCATCTTGATAAGTGCCTGTGCTCATTAACAGGGTAAAACAAATAAAGACCAGCACAATTTGGATGCCAATAAAAACTTTGAACTCGGGATCAAAGAAGTAGTTTTTCAGTGATTTATTTTGTACTGCTGCATAATGCAATGCAAAGTTCACCCCTGCAATCAATAAAAATGTGACACAAACTAAGTTAATCGCTGGACTGTTAAAATAGCCCATACTGGCATCGTGGGTAGAAAAACCGCCAATAGCAATGGTTGAAAAGGCATGGCAAATAGCATCAAAACCTGACATTCCGGCAGCCCAATAAGCTAACGCACACGCGATAGTTAGCCCTAAATAAATGTACCACAAATGTTTTGCGGTATCGGCAATACGGGGCGTCATTTTTGAGTCTTTTACTGGGCCAGGTGTTTCAGCGCGGTATAACTGCATACCACCAATACCAAGCATAGGTAATACGGCAACAGCTAACACAATAATACCCATACCACCTAACCACTGTAATTGCTGGCGGTACCATAATACCGCATGTGGTAAATCATCAATGTGATTTAAAATGGTAGCCCCTGTCGTGGTTAACCCTGAAAAGGATTCAAAGAAAGCATCCGCGGTAGATAAATTGGGTTGCTCTAATAACATCAGGGGAATAGCAGAAAAGCTGGCTAAAACTAACCAAAAGAGCACAACAATTAAAAAACCCTCTCTGGCTTTAAGATCAGTTTTTTCAAAACGGTTGGGATACCAGGCTAAAAATCCTGTGAAGATACACCATAAAAAAGCCAGAATAAAAGGTAAACCACCACCGTCGCGGTAGACCAATGATATTAATGCAGGAGGCAGCATGGTCACACTAAGTAACCCAACCAATAAGCCTAGAATTCGGATAATATTTTTATATTGCACGTTTTATTTTTCTTATTCGATTTATTGTTCGGTTTCTTGTTCGATAGCGGTTAACTGTAATTGTCCTGATGACAATGTGTGTAACTTATTCTGCATTAAATCCAACTTTTCTATTGGAATAGCGAGTCGAAAAATGACTGTTTGTTGATAGTCTTGAGTGACAACTTGACCTTCAATTTGCTTAAGCAAATGCAAAACATCATCTACTTGGCTATATTGACATGCTAAGGTTTTGTGCACCATAGCTATTTTAATTTTTGACTGTAAAAATGCTAATGCTTGGCGAACACTGCCACCATATGCTCTTTGTAAACCGCCAGTGCCTAATTTAGTACCACCAAAGTATCGAACCACAATGGCACAAACATGGCCTATACCACCACCTTGTAATGCCAATAACATAGGTTTTCCCGCAGTACCTGTTGGCTCTCCATCATCTGAAAAGCCATAACCTTGGCTATCATCGGCTGCTTTCGTTAAAAAAGCATGACAATGATGACTCGCTTGCGGGTGAAGTTGCTGTAGCTCTTTTAACATAGCTTTAGCTTGTGCTATATCGTCACAAGGCCGTAAATAGCAGATGAAACGACTGCGATTAACAATGCTTTCATCTTCAACATCATTAATCGCAATAGGGTAGGATTTATTCACAACAAATTTTACTTCTCTAAACCAAACTAACTTAAGCCTAAATCTCGGGTCATATTTTCATTGTGTGATTGATGTACAATAATATTATCTTCAATACGAATACCACCAAAGCAGCGCATTTCATCGACATTTTGCCAATTCACTTGATCCGAATTAGCTGACGTTTTTAAGTCAGCAAGTAATGAATCAATAAAATACAAGCCGGGTTCAATGGTAAATACTTGGTTTGCTTCGATCACACGTGAAGTACGTAAAAATGGGTGTTCTGCCGGTGTATTTACATGGGTTCCACGTTCATCAGCCATAAAACCACCAACATCATGTACCTGTAACCCTAAATGATGACCTAAACCATGTGGGAAGAACGTAGAAATAATACCTGACTCTACTGCAATATCAGCATCAACATTGATGAAGTTAAAATCACGCAACACTTGGCCTATAGCTCTGTGCGTCTCAATATGCAGTTCGACATAACTAACACCTGGTTTCAATCCTGCGACAGCATTAAGCATCAATTGATCCATACGGGCAATCAATTCGGAAAACTTATCATTTTTATATGAATAGGTACGGGTAATATCTGCAGAATAACCATTAAAGTTAGCTCCGGCATCAATAAGAAATGATTGATGTGCTTGCGGCGTCACTTTATCTAAAGACATATAGTGTAAAATTGAACAATTTTTATTTAGAGCAATGATATTACCGTATGGCGTGTCGTTAGTATCATAACCAATAGACTTAAGGTATGCCTGTTGAATATCATACTCACTATCACCTTGTAAAAAAGCATTGCGAGCTGCCTGATGTGCCTTTACTGCCAAGACATTCGATTGACGAAGACACTCGTGCTCATATTTACTTTTATAACCACGATGATAATGGATGTAATTAAGCAATGGTTCCGGATTAATCGCGTCAAAGCCTAATGCCGTAGCTACTTCTATATGGCTACCGATATAAGCAAAGCCCTTTTTATCATATGGTAATAACTCATCAACTTCGCTCGCATTAGTTAATATTTTAATGTTAAAAAACTCCCCCCAATAATCTTCTACTAATGGCGTTATTTTATGCCAAAAATCAACCGGTTGGTAATAGATTAACGTTGGTTTATCTTCACCATTAACTACCAACCAAGAGTTTGGAATATCAATTAATGGTAGCCAATATTTAAAGTGAGGATTTACTCTAAATGGATAACAGTTATCATCAAGAAAAGCCTTAATTTCTTGTCCAGAATGGATAACTAAACCTTCTAGGTTTTCACGTAAAAGTACGGCTTTAGTCATCTGTTGCAATTGGGCAATATGAGCTGGGTATTGGGTAGCCAACTTAGCATTAAGTGTTGTCATGTATTCTGTCTCCGAAAAACGGCCATCAAAAAATTTAACTCATGATAGCATATCCCTCAAAAGCCACGCTATTGACAAGAGAAAGCTCTATATTAAATGTGCTAAATTTGTGCATATAACTTTGCAAATATCGGCATAGATACCTTTCAGCGTTCAACTTTTTTTGATTAATCACCAATACTCATATTAATGACTTGCTCAAAAATCTGACTGACCTGCCCTGGTTTGTGCTGATAAATTTCTTGATAAGCCAAAACGCTTTTTACGTAGTTACGGGTTTCTTTAAAGGGGATAGTTTCTATCCAAATATCCGCTGGCATGGCATGAGTATTCTTTAACCATCCCTTTACCCTATAAGGCCCTGCATTATAAGATGCCGTAGCAAGCACCTGATTTCCTTTGTTTTTATCAAGTAATTTACGTAAGTATTTTGTTCCTAACTTGATGTTATTATCCGCATTGTATAAATACTGCCGACTGATACTGCCCCGTTTTAATTGTTTTGCCGTTTTGGGCATAAGCTGCATTAATCCTTTTGCTCCTACCGGTGAACTGGCATCTGTCATAAACGAACTTTCTCTTCTGGCAATAGCAAAAGCCCATGCTGGGTTTATTTCCTGCTTCTTCGCATGCTGATTAATCTTTTCATCAAATGCTTTAGGAAATCGCAGTTCAACATCATCCAGATAACCAACTTTTGACAAGGTGAATATTGCTCGGTCAAACCAACCATTTTCATTAGCGAGCTTTGCTGCGACTAATTTTTCACGATTACTGAGTTGTGTAAGCCAATAACGCCACTCTCTTCGTGCTTTGACATAACGGCCTAAATAATAAAATTCAAACGCTCTCTTAGCAGAGGGATGTAACAATATGGCATTTTTTTCCTGGCGACTGATCGCTAATGGACTATTTTGTAAACTAACAGGGGTTTCTAAATAGCTAGCAGCCAAAAAACCATAATAATGACGTTTACTTGATAATTCGTTCATGACATCTTGACCATGTTCTAAATCATCCGTAGCAATCAATGCTCTTGCATACCAATACCGCCATTGTAATTTTGCTTTATATTTTTCAGGCATTGTTGCCAACTCTTGCAAAACCAGTTGCCAATTTTGCTGCTTTAATACTTCAGTTAACTGCCACTGCATAATATTGCTGTCTATATTCAGCGGGTCTAACTTTTCGAGCCAGTTTCTAGCTTGTGGATGATTTTTACTGGCTAACGCCACAGCAAATTTTGCTACTATTTGCTGATGTTGTATTGTTGAAAAAGTAAACACTTGCTGTGCCTTTTTATAACTCGTTAACGCTTTATTAGGATCACGCCAAACTAAGCGCTTGATGCCATAAGTATATATTTGGCTTTCTTTTGCTGACTTTTTAGTAAACTTATATTGTCTCGTTACTGTTGCAGGATCACGTCTTACTTGATGCCATAGTCGCCCTAAATATTGTTGATCCTTTGGCAGTAAATTAGTTAAATAAGGAATTAAGGTATGTTTTCCCCCCTTTGCCGCTAACGCTATGCGTTGCCATACAACGTCATCTGTTCTATAACCCGCTTTTTGCCACTGTTTAATTATCGGATCACAAACTTTATCTAACGATTTACCTACTAACCATAATTTTGTTACTTGAGGTAACACGACACTTTTTGGTAAACCTGCTTTTAACGAAAAATTTAGTTTGTGACAAGTAAGTACTGTATTACGCGTGTTTTGATAAAATTCAAGAAAAAGTGCTCCTTTATTCTTTTTGGCCAAAAACATTAGCCATGCTTTTCGTAATGGCCAGTCCAATGGCGAATGTTGGTGTTTTTCTAAAAAAGTGGCTATTTCCCCTGCTGAAGATAACTGCATGGTTTCCAAGAGACGACGCTGGTCTAAATAAGGTTGTAGGGGGTAGTAATACAATTGGTTATACAGACTTTGATACTGTTGAGAATTACTTTTCGCTAATAATTTTTCAGCCTTTAGGAATGCTCTTTGCTGCCCAACATCGGTCAATATTTGAAAACCATCATTGGCTTGCGCAATATTAATTGATATAAGTGCACAAACAGACAGCAATAAAACCTTTAGAATACTTTTCACTGGTACCTCTGGAGTCGGTAATAAAAATTATGGGGAGATAACACACTAAGTTATTTCGATAAATCAAGTATAGCTGAAGCCATTTTTTCTACGTTGATCCCGCTTTATTTCTTATGCTGCAATACCTAAACAAGGTATAATTATTTATAAACTAATTTGACTAATGTACACCTAATGACTATTACTATTTTTCAAAAAACTGATCATACCTTAGATGCCATTGGTCTACGTTGTCCTGAACCTGTGATGATGATTCGTATGAATATTAGAAAAATTGCTAGCGGTGAAACTTTACTAATAAAATGTGATGACCCCTCGACTGCTAGAGACATTCCAAGCTTTTGTCGTTTTATGGAACATGAATTACTGGCTAAACAAACAGACACGCTACCTTTTTTATATGTTATTAAAAAAAACTAACAAGTTGCAAGTGATGGCTATTACACATCGAGCAATATCTTATAACCAACTCTAGTAATAAAGAATTTATTTCTTTTTACATAGTAACAAAAAATTTCTTATTTTCATCCTGTTGATATCAGTTTTTCGCAGCACTATTATTAATATTAGGCGATAACCGTCGACACAGTGCTGATTCGCATCTTTATGACTTTATTCACCATCAGGAGTTACTAGGAAAGGCTACTGCCATTGCATTTTCTGTTGATTACGATAATTATTATATTCCTCGCTCAGACCGTTTTTTCTTGATATTTATGATATCTAGATACTATTCACTTTTATTAACAAAAAATCCCCTATACCTTATGAGTGTTGGGGATTAACGTTGTAACTTTGCAGTAAAAACTATGCTGGTATTTGTACTTTTTTCAACATAACAAATAACTTATCTTTTAGCTTAAGTCTTTGTTTCTTTTTACCATCTAAGTACTCATCACTGGTATTCTCTACACCTTGCTCAATACGATTAACTTCGTGATCAGTTTCATGATATTCATTAAAAAGTCGCGCAAAGTGATTATCATTGATTTTTAAGTGATGTATCTCATCCGTAAGATCTGGGAATTCGTGGTGTAAATCATGTTTTTCTAATGTCATATTTAGCTCCAAAAGTTATTGTTAATATTTTATTAAATAGCGCACTTAATACATTTAGTTGTATAAGGTAATGCCGACAATCTATCAGGGTTAATGGGTTCATCACACTCAACACAATTGCCGTACAAACCCTCTGTTATTCGTTTTAATGCCGATTTCACTAAGCTCAACTCTAGCTTCGCCTCGTGATGAATTTCATCAAGCACACCATCATTTTCAGTTTCTGTTGCTTGTTCAGAAAAATCTTGTGATCTACCTTTATGAAAATCAGCTTCTATCGCAGTAATTCGCTTTGTTAACTGTATTAATTTATCTTCTAATAATATCGTTATCTCTTGGCTTGGCATAACCAGCTCCTTATTGGTCGGTATCTATTTATATTCGCCCTTACATTCACCTTACGCCTATTTATGTTCTTGTTGTTGATCTAGCTCAAATTTTTCATTTCATTTGCTATATTAATATCACTTGAATTTTAGGCATAAAAAAAGGCCATGCTGCCATGACCTTTTTATTTTCTTTCTAACTTATTCTTTACTGCAAGACAGATATATCTGCGATTGCAAAGAAGCTATTTCTAATTTCATTGAGTAATGTTAAACGGTTTATTTTAACCGCTTCATCATCACTCATCACCATAACACCATCAAAGAAGGTATCTATCGGTGCTTTAAGCTGAGCTAATTCAGAAAGAGCTGCTTGGTAATTCTTATCAGCCATTAACGGCGTAACTTTCAAACGTATTTCTTGGTAGATATTAGCTAGATCACGTTCCGCTTGCTCTGTTGCTAAATCAGTATTAAACGACTGGTAAAGTTCACCATCGAATTTAGCCAAGATATTACCAACACGCTTATTAGCAGCAGCAAGTGTTGCAGCCTCAGGTAATTCACCAAAGAAAGTTACTGCTTTAATACGCTTTTCAAAATCAAGTGGTGCACTTGGCTTTTTAGCCAATACCGCTTGGATAACATCAACGCTAATACCTTGTTCTTGATAAAAAGCACGGAAGCGACCCATAATAAATTCAAGTACATCATTGGCGGTATTTTCGTTAACCAACTTATCGCCAAATAATTCAATACTTTTATTAATCAAAGTAGACAAGTCTAAATCGAGCTGTTTTTCAATGATGATACGAATACTACCAATGGCAGCTCTTCGTAATGCAAAGGGGTCTTTATCACCCTTAGGGGCCTGGTTAATACCAAATATTCCCACTAAGCTATCAATCTTGTCACTAATAGCTACTGCACAGCCAATATTAGCTTCTGGTAAAGAATCACCTGCAAAACGTGGACGATATTGATCTTCCAATGCTTGTGCAATATTTTCATTTTCACCATCATGTAATGCGTAGTACTTACCCATAGTGCCTTGCACTTGTGGAAACTCTAAGACCATATCTGACATTAAATCAGTTTTACTCAGTAAACCGGCACGATAAGCATCTTGCGCATTCTCGTTTAATTGTTCGGCGATGAATTGGGATAATGAGGCGATTCGCTCAGACTTTGCCTTCAATGTACCTAATTGTTTTTGGAATAAAACTGACTCAAGACTTACTAATCTTGATTCTAAACTCAGTTTTTTATCTGTTTTAAAGAAAAATTCAGCATCGGCTAATCGTGGACGAATAACTTTTTCATTACCAAAAATAACAGTACTCGGGTCTTTAGATTCAATGTTAGCGACAAAAATAAATTTATTGACTAATTGACCCTTCTTATCTGTGACCGGAAAATACTTCTGATGATCTTTCATCGAATATATTAACGGCTCTGCAGGAACATTTAAGAATTCTTCATCAAAGGTTCCCACTAAAGTAACTGGCCACTCAACTAAAGCGGTAACTTCGTTAAGTAACTCTTCATCAATTAGCGCTACAGCGTCAATATCGTTAGCAGCTTGTTTTATTTGAGTAACAATTTTATTTTGTCTTTCATTAAAATCGACTTCAACATAGGCTTTGGCTAATTCAGCTTGGTAATCATTCGCGTGATTAATTGTCACTAAACCTTCATGGTGAAAGCGATGACCTTGTACTTGATTGCTTGAGCTAACTCCAAGGGCCTCTCCTGCAATAATATCACTACCAAAAAGCATAGTTAATGTGTGTACAGGGCGAATAAACTGAATACGCTCAGCTCCCCAACGCATAGGTTTAGCAATTGGTAGTTTATTTAATGCAGCAGTGACCATAGCCGGTATCAGTTCAACAATGGCTTTACCTGGTACAGTGGCACGATGAAGCAACCACTCACCTTTGTCGGTAACTAAACGCTCAGCTTGATCAACATCGATACCATTCGATCTAGCCCAACCTTGCGCAGCTTTACTGGCATTGCCAGCGTCATCAAATGCAACATTGACTGCTGGACCACGTTTTTCTACTATTTTATCATCTTGTTTATCAACTAAATCAAAAACTTGAACAGCAAAACGACGAGGTGTAGCAAACCATTTAATATCGCTATACACTAAATTATGACTATCAAGTTGGCTCTTTATGTTGTCATAAAAAGCTGTCGCTAATGTTTTTAATGATTTAGGTGGTAACTCTTCTGTACCAAGCTCAATAAGGAGTGTTTCCGTAGTCATTATTTATCTCCTTTAGCTAGTGATTCATTGGTACTAGCTTCATTATTCTTACACATTGGGAAACCAAGCTCTTCACGTTTTTGGTAATAAGCTTCTGCAACCGCTTTAGATAAAGTACGTACACGTAAAATATAACGTTGACGCTCAGTTACTGAGATCGCATGACGAGCATCAAGTAAATTAAAGGCATGTGAAGCTTTCATTACTTGCTCGTAAGCCGGTAAAGGTAAGTTAGCTTCAATCAATTTTTGACTATCTTTTTCACATTGATCAAATTGCTTAAATAACGCATCTACATCTGCGTGTTCAAAATTATAAGTAGATTGCTCTACTTCATTTTGATGGAAAATATCTCGGTAATGAACAGTCCCTAACGGACCATCAGTCCATACTAGATCATAAATGCTATCCACATTTTGGATATACATGGCTAAACGCTCTAACCCGTAAGTTATTTCACCGGTAACAGGCGTACACTCTAAACCACCAACTTGTTGGAAGTAGGTAAATTGTGATATTTCCATGCCATTTAACCAAATTTCCCAACCTAAACCCCAAGCACCTAATGTTGGTGACTCCCAGTTATCTTCAACAAAGCGTATATCATGAACAAGTGGATCTACACCTAACTCTTTTAAGGAATTAAGGTAAAGCTCCTGAAAATTCTTAGGCGACGGTTTTAACATCACTTGAAATTGATAATAATGCTGTAAGCGATTTGGATTATCACCATAACGGCCATCCGTAGGACGACGGCAAGGTTGTACATAAGCACTACTAATTGGCTCTGGACCAATTGAGCGTAAAAAAGTCATCGGGTGGAATGTACCTGCCCCAACTTCCATATCGAGCGGCTGTACGATTGCACAACCTTGACGTGACCAATAATCTTGCAATTGCAAAATTAAGCCTTGAAAAGTTTTACTATTGTAAGTTGTCATGGTGTTCAAATTCACTTTTGTCTAATTTAACTGAGCAAAGGATATTACTGAAAGTTATTTATCGTATTCTTTGCCATCTTATGCGGATTATTATTATAGCTTTTTTAGAGTATTTGTCCTACAAAAATGCCCGAATTTGAAGTCCGGGCATCCTATTCAGCGACTAATAATAGCTATATATCAAGGTTTGAAACTTTTAAGGCATTATCTTCAATGAACTTTCTACGTGGTTCTACATGATCACCCATTAAGGTAGTAAATAGTTGATCCGCCGCGATAGCATCTTCAATTGTTACACGTAACATACGTCGTGTTTCAGGATCCATTGTAGTTTCCCAAAGCTGCTCAGGGTTCATTTCACCTAACCCTTTGTAACGCTGTATGTATTGACCACGTTTTGATTCTGCCATCAACCATCCTAAGGCATCTTCAAAATTAGTAACTGGGTTAACTTTATCACCACGTTTAACATAAGCCCCTTCTTCCATCAGACCATTAATTGCAGAATTTAAAGACATAATAGCTGCAAATTCTTTTGATTGTAAAAATTCATAACTACAATGATATTCTTTATCAATACCATGTTTTCTTACAATAAAGTTAGGGAAATATATGTTACGTTCTTGATTATGTTTCACTTCAATTTTATAGATTGAACCATTACCATCTTGATTTTCAAGTTGAGTAATTAAATTTTTTGCCCAAGCATTTACTTTAGCTTCATCTGTAAAGTCTTCAGCAGTGATAGTACTGCTATAAAGCATCTTCTCTAGGATATCTGCTGGAATCTGTCTAGATAAGCGTTTAATGATATCCATAGTATTACGAAATTGATTTACTAATTGCTCTAAAGCAGCACCGGAAATTGCAGGAGCACCTTCATTAACATGAATAGCCGCATTATCAAGTGCAAGTGTTGTTAAGTATTCAGTTAAGCCTTCATCATCTTTAATGTAACGCTCTTGCTTACCTTTTTTTACTTTATAAAGCGGTGGCTGTGCGATAAATATATGTCCACGTTCCATAATCTCTGGCATTTGACGATAGAAGAAAGTCAGTAATAAGGTACGGATATGAGACCCATCGACATCGGCATCGGTCATGATAATGATGCTGTGATAACGAAGTTTTTCAGGATTATATTCATCTCGACCGATACCACAACCTAGTGCAGTAATCAGTGTGCCAACTTCCTGAGAAGATATCATCTTATCAAATCGAGCTTTCTCAACGTTAAGAATCTTACCCTTTAACGGTAATATGGCTTGGTTTTTACGATTACGCCCCTGCTTGGCTGAACCACCAGCAGAGTCCCCTTCCACAATATATATTTCAGATAACGCAGGATCTTTTTCCTGACAATCTGCTAACTTACCAGGTAAACCGGCAATATCTAATACACCTTTACGGCGAGTCATTTCACGAGCTTTACGGGCAGCTTCACGAGCTCGAGCGGCATCAACTATCTTCATGATAATGGTACGTGCTATCGATGGATTTTCTAATAGGTATTCACCTAGCTTTTCACCCATGGCTTGTTCAACTGCAGTTTTTACTTCAGACGAAACAAGTTTATCTTTTGTTTGTGAAGAGAACTTAGGATCAGGAACTTTAACCGATATAACAGCAGTTAATCCCTCACGAGCATCATCACCAGTAGCACTAGTTTCTGTAGCGCCACCTTTCTTAGTTTTATTCAAGCCCTCTTTGGTCATATAAGAGTTCAGTGTTCTTGTTAATGCTGTTCTAAAACCACTTAAATGTGTACCACCATCACGCTGTGGAATATTATTAGTGAAACAGTAAATATTCTCTTGGAAGCCATCATTCCATTGCATTGCTACTTCAACCACAATGCCATCTTCACGCTCTAGATCGAAATAGAATATTTCTTCATTTACAGGGGTCTTATTGGTATTTAAATAATCAACAAATGCTTGGATACCACCATCGTAATGGAAGTGATCTTCTTTACCTTCTTCGCGTTCATCAATTAATCGAATTGATACGCCAGAGTTCAAGAATGATAGTTCACGAATTCGTTTTACTAATATTTCATAATGAAATAAAACATCAGTAAAAGTATCAGTACTTGGCCAAAAGCGTACTTCAGTCCCTGTTTTATCACTTACACCAACTTCAGCTAGTGGAGCTTCTGCTACACCAATATGATAAAACTGTTCAAATAACTTACCATCACGGCGAATGTTTAACTTAAGTTTTTCACTTAACGCATTTACTACTGAAATACCAACACCGTGCAAACCGCCTGATACTTTATAACCTGAGTCGTCACCACCAAACTTACCACCGGCATGTAGAACCGTCATAATAACTTCAGCGGCTGATATCCCCTCTTCAGGATGAATTTCAGTAGGTATACCACGGCCATCATCTTGCACTGACACTGAGCCATCTAAATGGATAGTCACTATAATATCAGAACAGTGTCCCGCTAATGCTTCATCGATTGAGTTATCTAAAACCTCAAAAACCATATGATGTAAACCAGTGCCATCATCCGTGTCACCTATATACATACCAGGTCTTTTTCGTACTGCATCAAGTCCTTTTAGTACCTTAATACTGGACGAGCTATATTCATTTTCTACTGTCATAGTTTTAGCCTACTCAATCTTAACTGAATTATTCACAGGTAATATACCACCATGTTTCACGTGAAACATGTGATATTTATTTTTACTACTCTCTTTATTAGTAACTGAGTCGTCATTAATAAAAGGTTGTAATACACCCTCTTCTATTGCCGTAATAATTACTTGGCAATCCAAAATACTTAAAGCCGTTGACAAAGATTCTCTAGAATTAGCATCTAATTCAGCACCTATGTCGTCAATAAGTAAAATTGGTTTTACTCGATTAACTCTTGCAATCAATTTAGCCTGTGCAAATGTTAATGCCAGTAAAAACAACTTTTGTTGTCCCCTCGAAAGTTGACTCTCTAATGCCTGCTTTGCGATGAGAAATTTCACATCAAATTTATGCGCACCATAAATACTATAACCAAAAGCTTGTTCTCTTTCATGGCTATCGCTTAACGCATCAATTAAATTCTTTTTTTGTGGCCAACCCTGTAAATATTGTACAGTTACCTTGTCAGCAATATTGGGTAACAAAATTTCTAACCAATAGGGTAACTCTGAAATTAAGTTAGTAATGTATTGAGATCTAACTTCAGCAACCTGCTCTGAAAGTTGACAAAATAAACCAGTCCAATAATCAAATGTAGCTTTATCTAAACTATGCCGTATACAGGCATTACGCTGTTTTAATACTCTGTTGAATTCACGCCATTGTTTAGATGAATCATGTTTCACGTGAAACATACCTAACTCTATAAAACGTCGACGTTCTTTCGGTCCTCCAAAAAACAATTTAAAACTTTCAGGAGTGACGATTTGCACAGCAATATTTTTTGCCAACTCAGATAAACGTGCATGACGCTCACCATTAATTTTAATGAGCGTAACGCCGGTCTGTAAATTTTTACTTAAGCCAAGTTGTAACTCGTTTACATCTTTAATACTGACAACAAAATTATCGGTTTCGTAACTGGCAAGATGCTCTACTTTACTCGTTCGAAATGACTTGCCGTGACCTAGAAAAAATATGGCTTCAAGTAAGCTACTTTTTCCACTGCCATTATTGCCAACAAAAAAATTAAGCTTGGGATGTAAATCAATAGCAACAGATGACAAGTTTCTAAAGTTATACGTAGTAAGCCTGGCAACACTCATCAGTAAAAAAAGTACCTATTAACCATAATATAAAATCTACAAACGCATCGGCATAACAACGTAAAGCGCTTCACCATTGTTACTACCTTCTATTACTACACTACTGTTTGCATCTGCTAAAGTAAATTTAACATTTTCGTCTTTGATAGCACTTAACACATCAAGTACATAACTAACGTTAAAGCCAATTTCTAGATCACCATAAGGAAAATTAATTTCAATTTCTTCCTCTGCTTGTTCTTGCTCTGGGTTATTGGCCGTAATTTTCAAATTGGTATTTGAGAAATTTAAACGAACACCTTTAAATTTCTCATTCGATAAAATTGAGGCACGTGATAAAACCTGGCGAAGTGCATCTTTGTTAGTTTCAAAAACCTTGTCGCCATTTCTCGGTAATACTCTTCTGTAATCCGGAAATCGACCGTCGACTAATTTACTGGTGAAGGAGAACTCACTATCAATAATGCGAATGTGATTAGAGCCTAAAAACACCTGCACAGCTTCATCAACAGGTGCAAGCAGACGAATTATTTCAAGGATACCTTTACGCGGAACAATAACTTGTCTAGCAGGTAATGCTAAAGTTTCATTTGATATCTTACAAATAGCCAGACGATGACCATCCGTTGCCACTGAACGAATTTCGTTACCTTCACTTTCGATAGACATTCCGTTTAAGTAATAACGAACATCTTGGTTGGCCATCGAGAAATGAGTGCTTTCAATTAAACGTAAAAATTCAGATTTCAAAAGCTGAAACTCAACATCCCCTTTCCATTCTTCAATATTTGGAAAATCGACAGCAGGTAAGGTAGAAAGTGAATATTTACTACGACCTGAAGATAACTTGATAGTTTCATCTATCACTTCAAAAGAAATTAAAGAACTCTCTGGTAGACTTTTACATATATCTAATAATTTACGAGCCGGAATAGTGATCTTACCATCGTCACCTTGATTTTGAATTTCAGCATAAGCAACCATCTCAAGTTCTAAATCTGTGGCCGTCAAAGTAAGTGAATGGCCACTAACTTCAAAAAGTATATTACTTAAAATTGGCAACGTACTTTTACGTTCTACTGCGCCAGAAACCAATAATAATGGTTTAAGTAATAATTCCCTATTAAGTGAAAACTTCATTTTGTTACCTGCTTAAGTGCTGTTTTTATTTTTAATAATTAAGATGAAAGTGTTCTAATTAAATTTGAATAATCTTCTTTAATATCATGCGTTTCTTCACGTAATGATTTAACTTTACGGCAGGCATGTAAAACCGTTGTATGGTCTCGACCACCAAACGCATCACCAATTTCAGGCAAGCTGTGGTTGGTTAACTCTTTAGATAATGCCATGGCAATTTGGCGAGGTCGAGCAACAGAGCGATTTCGTCGTTTTGATAACAAGTCTGCTATTTTTATTTTATAATATTCGGCAACAGTTCGTTGGATATTATCTATAGTCACGAGTTTATCTTGTAAGGCGAGTAAATCTCGTAATGCTTCACGGACAAAATCAATGGTAATAGCACGACCAGTGAAATTGGCATTAGCGATAACACGGTTTAAAGCCCCTTCCAATTCACGAACATTAGATCGAAGACGTTTAGCAATAAAAAAGGCAACTTCATCAGCCAAATTAATCTGACTTTCTTGTGCTTTGCGTTTTAATATAGCAACCCGCGTTTCAAGTTCTGGTGGTTCTATTGCTAAAGTTAAGCCCCAGCCAAATCGAGATTTTAATCTATCATCTACACCATTAATTTCTTTTGGATATCGATCACTGGTTAATATAACCTGCTGATTACCTTCAAGTAATGCATTAAAAGTGTGGAAAAACTCTTCTTGAGTTCGTTCTTTACCAGCAAAAAATTGGATATCATCAATAAGTAGCGCATCAACACTACGATAATATTGTTTGAATTTTTCCATGGCATTATTTTGTAATGCTCTAACCATATCTTGCACAAATCGCTCTGAATGCATATAAGCGATTTTAGCATTGGGTTTATTGAGCAAAATCCCATTACCAACAGCATGTAATAAATGCGTTTTACCTAAACCAGTACCACCATAAATAAATAATGGGTTGTAAGCAGTGCCTGGATTATCTGCAACTTGTGAAGCAGCAGCTCGAGCAAGTTGATTAGATTTACCCTCTACGAAGTTTTCGAAAGTGTAATTTAGGCGTACATTGGTTTTCTTTGGAATATTACTTTCTGGCTCAGTAACCTTAGGCGCTGAAGTGGCTTTAGCAAATAGTGATTCGTTACCACCCGTATTTCTAGTAACTGGACTATTGGTAACGGAATTATCAATAGTTGGTTTACTACCAACATCAAAACGAAGTAATAACGGATTATTTGATTCGTTAATAGTAAGAAGTTCATTTATACGATTTACATATTTGTCTCTAACCCAATCTAAAACAAAGCGATTAGGAGCATAAAGCGTCATAACATTATCATTTATAACGCATTGTAAGGGTCGGATCCACATACTAAATTGCTGAGCAGGCAATTCTTCTTGTAGAACAGATAGGCATCTTTGCCAAGGGGAATGATCCAACCAAAACTCCAGTAGTAACTAGGCTATTATTTTTCTGAAGGCTATTATCTATTGAGTTATCCACAAGTGCAATATTGACTTTTAACTATTATAATTGTTTTTTAATCACCTAAAGATAACTAATTGTTAAACCTAAATAAAAACAAAGAACATTAACAAAAAAAAGTATACTATTTATCGGTGAATTTTACTTTCAACCTGCATTTAACTGAATTAGTTATTAAGATAATAAAACACTAATGTGGTAAAACTGTGAATATCATTCGTAATACCAATGAAGATCACAATGATCCTTGATTAAAAAGTAAGGATCATCGTGAAAATAGCTAACATAAATCATTGACAATTCCTCTAGTAAGCTTTAATATTCGGCCTCATTTTTTAGACATGTGTGCTCAATAGGCTGTTTTGCCAGGGCAACAACAACCGACGGATTAGCGTAATGAAAAGAACATTTCAACCTAGCGTATTAAAGCGTAAGCGTAACCACGGATTCCGTGCTCGTATGGCAACTAAAAACGGACGTGCTGTTATAGCTCGTCGTCGTGCCAAAGGCCGTGCACGTCTTAGCGCATAGTATCAAATCTTGTTTACAATATTTGATATAAGGTAGCCTGACTATGGCTACTTACAAATTTAATCGGGAGTCACGTTTGTTGACTCCCGGTCATTTTCAAGCGGTTTTCTCTAAACCTATCCGCTTTGGCTCTCGCCACTTTACTTTATTAGTAACACCAAAACCTCATACTCTCGTCTCTGATAAAAATAATTCAATTGCCAAAAACCGTTTAGGCTTAGCTATTGCTAAAAAACGAGTAAAACTTGCTGTCCAACGTAATCGCGTAAAAAGGCAAGTCAGAGAAAGTTTCCGCTTAAATCAAGATAATTTACCTGCTATCGATATAGTCGTCATGGTAAAATCTGGTATTGATCAACTTGATAACAAGACGATAAATCAAGAATTAGAGAAGATATGGCGAAAAATAATTCAGCGCCACAAAAACTAGTAATAACCGGCATAAAAGGCTATCAACGCTTTATTAGTCCGTTACTAGGCTCTAACTGTAGATTCACTCCAAGCTGTTCTATCTATGCAACCGAAGCTATTAATCGCTTTGGCGTAATAAAAGGTGGTTGGTTAGCAAGCAAACGTATATTAAGATGTCATCCGCTCAATGATGGCGGCGAAGATCCAGTTCCACCAATAAAAAAGAGTAAATAGCCTACCTAGACTAAAAGATAGTAGGTTATCAAGCGAACCTATATTAATATGCCACGCACTTATCAAATTTAAATTATGCACGGGAAAATAATCCCCTGCCAACAAAGAAGAGAAGTTAATTTTATGGAATCCCAACGCAGTCTACTTTTTATTGCGCTTATGGTTGTTACCTACTTACTGTTTAGTCAATGGCAGCAACAAAATGCCGTAGTTCCTGAACAAACAAGTATTAGCCAAAACCAGTCAGTTGAAAATGCCAGCGCAGACTTCGTGCCTGAATCTTCAGATGCCCAGCTAAGCTCAGTAAAGTCATCCAATACTTCTGCAAAATTAATTACGGTAACCACTGATACATTAATCTTAAAAATTAATAGCCAAGGTGGTGATATTGTTGAAGCTAAGTTACAAAAATTTGATACTGAGCAAGGTAACGATATCCCTTTTACTATTTTACAAAATGGTAATCAAAAATATATTGCTCAAAGTGGTTTAACGGGCGCTAACGGTATTGACCGTACAATCAAAGGTCGCCCTATATACACTAGTGCGCAAAGCAGCTATGAATTAACAAATGACAACTTAATTGTTGATTTAGTTTTTCATGATGTGAGCGGCATGTCAGTGACTAAACGATTTACTTTTAATAAAAATAGCTACAGCGTTAATGTTGATTACTTAATTGACAACAACACGGCTAACAGCGTTTCGGTACAAATGTATGGTCAACTTAAGCAATCTACAGTAGTAGAAACTGGTAGCGGTATGTTACCAACCTACCGCGGTGCTGCTTACTCAACAACAGAAGAGCGTTACGAAAAATACGATTTTGATGATATTCAGGATGCAAACTTAGCTAAAGCGACTGCAGGTGGTTGGGTGGCTATGCTTGAACATTACTTCGTTTCAGCTTGGGTACCAAACGCAAAAGACAGTAACCAAATTTATACCAGCTATAGTAATAATTTTGAAGCCGTTATTGGCTTTAAAGCTCCAGCAGTAATTATTGATGCTGGCAAGCAAGGCTCTACTTCTGCAGTATTTTATGTTGGCCCTAAAGATCAATATGTACTTGATGAAATTGCTGATAACTTAGGTTTGACCATAGATTACGGTTTCTTATTTATGATCAGCAAACCACTATTTTGGTTATTACTTACCATCCAAGGCTTTGTTGTTAACTGGGGTCTGGCAATTATCTGTATTACTATAATTGTTAAAGGTGGCATGTATCCGCTAACTAAAGCGCAATATACCTCAATGGCTAAAATGCGTGACTTAGCTCCAAAAATGGCACAACTAAAAGAACGCTTTGGCGATGACAGACAAAAAATGTCACAAGCCACTATGGAAATGTATCGTAAAGAAAAGGTAAACCCAGCAGGCGGTTGTTTACCTTTAATATTGCAAATGCCAATTTTCTTAGCACTTTACTGGGTATTCTTAGAAAGTGTTGAATTACGCCATGCACCGTTTGTATTCTGGATTCAAGATTTATCAGCAATGGACCCATTCTTTGTATTACCAGTGCTTATGGGTATAAGTATGTATGTTATGCAAAAAATGCAGCCGATGACGGTTCAAGATCCAATGCAGCAAAAAATCATGCAATACATGCCAGTAGTATTCTCAATATTTATGGCTTGGTTCCCATCTGGTTTAGTGCTTTACTGGTTAGTAAGTAACTTGATTTCAATTGCACAAATGAAAATTATATTTGCTGGTATTGCCAAGAAAAAAGCAGAAAAAACAGCATAATATTTGTAAAGAACTAACTTAGAAAAATAAATTGAAAGGCGATTACTGTTAACACAGTAATCGCCTTTTTTATTATTAGGTAGTTAACTTTTAGGCATATATACCCAAACTCTTTGGAAATGCATGATTTCAGCCGAAGTTTAAATGGTCAAATGCAAGGCATTTATCTTAAACATAGTCATTCTATGGTTATATAAATAACGCGGTAGTTGGCCATTTAAAACCCGCCCCTAGGGGGGTTCTGAAACACGCATTCTCAAGGAGCTTGGGTATACCCTTTAAATAAAGTAAAATAATCATCAACCACTATTTGAATTAATTACCTCGCTATGACATCAATTTCTCAAACAACAACAATCGCCGCTCAAGCAACCGCCCCCGGACGTGGTGGCGTCGGTATTATTAGAGTATCAGGCCCAGAAGCTAAAAATGTTGCTCAAGCTATTTTAGGTAAATTGCCTGAAGTAAGAAAAGCTGAATATCTGCCCTTTTTAGATTGCACATCCGCAGATAAAACACAGGTATTAGATCAGGGAATAGCACTCTATTTCAAAGCGCCTAATTCATTTACCGGTGAAGATGTTATTGAATTTCAGGGCCATGGTGGTCCCGTTATTTTGGATATGCTGCTTAAAGTAATACTTGCGCTACCCAAAGTTATTATGGCCAAACCGGGTGAGTTCAGTGAACAGGCATTTTTGAATGACAAACTCGATTTAACCCAGGCAGAAGCGATTGCTGATTTAATTAACTCAAGTTCAGAGCAAGCGGCTCGCTCTGCCCTGCACTCTTTACAAGGTGACTTCTCTAAGCTTGTACATGAAATGGTAGAAAGTATTATTCATCTACGCATGTATGTTGAAGCTGCCATTGATTTTCCTGAAGAAGAAATTGATTTTCTTGCCGATAAAAAAATAGTCACGGATTTAAAAGCAATTATCAGCCAAGTAGAAGACGTTCGTAAGCAAGCCCAACAAGGAAGTATTATTCGTGAAGGAATGCGTGTAGTGATTGCTGGTCGCCCCAATGCAGGTAAATCTAGCTTACTCAATGCATTAAGTGGTAAACAAACCGCCATAGTTACCGATATTGCTGGCACTACTCGTGATGTGCTCGCTGAACAAATTCATATTGATGGCATGCCGTTACATATTATTGATACCGCAGGATTACGAGACAGTGATGATGTTGTTGAGAAAATAGGCATTGAGCGTGCTTGGCAAGAGATCAATCAAGCCGATCGCGTTTTATTAATGGTTGATGCCAGTGAAGATCACAGTATTTTAGAAGATGAACAAGATATTAAAGATTACTACCCTGAATTTTTTGCCAAACTTCCAGAAAACATCGGGCTTACGCTAATAAGAAATAAAGCCGATGTTAATGATACCAAAACAGGTTTCACTGAGTTTACAGATGCCGATGGTACCCAGCATGCCATTATTACGTTGTCAGCCAAAACAGGCAAAGGCGTTGATAGCCTTAAAGAGCACTTAAAAACCATAATGGGCTATCAAGGTGGTACTGAAGGTGGTTTTATGGCAAGAAGGCGTCATTTAGTAGCCCTAGAGAATACTCACCAGCATTTATTGACCGGATTAGACCAACTTGAATCATACGTGGCCGGTGAAATATTGGCAGAAGAACTACGCATTTGTCAGCAAGAATTAGATCAAATCACTGGTGAGTTCACCAGTGATGATTTGCTGGGTAAAATATTTAGCTCATTTTGTATTGGAAAATAGCTATTCTATTAGACAGAGGTAAGCAATTTACCTCTGTTATTATCAACTAATAACCTATCATATTAATCCTTATTACAGTGTTCATCATCCCCTATTCCACGCGATTAAATGTAATAATTCAAAACAGAATCAAATAATACCAAGTCCATTAAGTTATTTCCCTCTCAGCGAGAATTAAAAGGCTTAGAGGCAAGGCATTGATTGAAGAGAATGGTTGTTCAGGAGAATAAGCTCCTGCATTCTCTAATAAGCTGCATCCATGCAGCGTCCTTGTCAAAATCAATAACGCTGTATGTAAGCCTTTTCAACTCGCCCTTGGGAGCTTGTCAGAAAAGCAATAACTGCACAAGTCTGTTAGATATAGAATGACTATACCAGCACAAATTTTATTTGTTATAGCTTCTCTGACATAGCTCTGAGGTGGGAATAAATTTAATGGAATTGGTATAATACCTTTATTAAAATCTATCTAAAAAGCTTATTTTTATCCGTTGTTAAGTAATACAATAGGGTAAATATACATTATAAATTTCCCCTATAAACTAAAGAGATCCTCTATGAGCTCAGTTCAAATCATTGTTGGTAGTATGCTCGGTGGCACAGAATATGTTGCCGAAGCTTGTGAAGAAACCCTAAATAAGCTTGATCATAATGTTGATATTCATCTTAAACCGGATCTTAATACCGTCATCAGCAACACTTTCCCGACGAATAACGAACAAAATAACAGCAGTGATTTAGCCAAAAATCCAATTTGGATCATTTGTACCTCTACACATGGTGCAGGTGACTACCCTGACAACATCAAGCAATTTGTTAGTGATCTAAGTAATTGTGATCAAGATCTATCCACGGTTAGATTTTTAACCATAGGGATCGGAGATTCTAGCTATGACACTTTTTGCAAAGCAGCTATAGATATATCAAACCTATTAATATCAATGGGTTGCAAGGAACTAATATCACTTAAAACCTTTGATATGTCAGAAGATATTGATCCAGAAGATCTTGTTCAGCTGTGGATCAGCACAAATAAAGATCTACTTTAGATCTAACGTGATCACTTACCCATAAGTTATCAACAGATTATGATCTGTTTTTTTACCATTGTGGATAAAACGGTTAATAACCCGTTAATTTTCTATTATTATTCAGTTGATTAAAAACATTATTAAAAGCCCTGTGTATAACTCGGCATTTTGATCAAAGCTTATTTGCCTGTTGATCAATGTTTGATCACAACGTTATCATCACTGTTACTTATTAATTTATATAGAGAAAAATGACTTACCCACAGAAAAATAGGATCTTAATAAGTAATAACTATAAGATCTTTCTAAAGATCTCTTTTTATATATTAAGGATCCACTCCGATCTTTTTTACACATTTGATCGTATCCTTGAAGAGAAAAAAGCGGTAAAATACGTTCCCTAATTTTTGAGTGTTACAAATTTTGTAATCTCTTTTTAAATAAAAACTTTAATCAATCAGGATTGTTAATTTATGTGGTATCAAGAGTCTTATGACGTAATTGTTGTTGGTGGTGGTCATGCGGGAACTGAAGCCTCACTTGCAGCTGCACGTATGGGCTGTAAAACGTTATTGTTAACTCATAACATTGACACCCTAGGGCAAATGTCATGTAATCCAGCTATTGGTGGAATTGGCAAAGGTCACCTGGTTAAAGAAATTGACGCACTTGGCGGATTGATGGCAACGGCCATTGATCATAGTGCTATTCAATTTAGAACATTAAATTCAAGCAAGGGTCCAGCAGTCCGAGCAACACGTGCCCAAGCTGATCGCATACTATACCGTTCATTTGTACGTAACGCATTGGAAAACCAAGAAAATCTTACCATTTTCCAACAACCATGTGATGACTTGATCCTTGAAAACGATCGTGTAGTCGGTGTATCAACGCAAATGGGTCTTAAATTTAAAGGCAAAACAGTTGTGTTGACCGTAGGTACTTTCCTCGCGGGACAGATTCATATTGGTTTAAATAATTATCAAGGTGGTCGCGCAGGTGATCCTGCTAGTATGAATTTAGCCGCTAAAATGCGTGATATGCCCTTTAGAATGGATCGTTTAAAAACAGGTACACCACCAAGACTTGATGCTAGATCATTAGATTTTTCAGTAATGGAAGAACAGCCTGGAGACTCACCACGTCCTGTTTTTTCCTTTATGGGATCACCTGCAGATCATCCAGAACAAATATCTTGTTATATCACACATACTAACGAACAAACCCATCAGCATATTCGTGACGGATTAGATCGATCGCCAATGTATACTGGCGTGATTGAGGGGATTGGCCCAAGATATTGTCCATCTATTGAAGACAAAATCACCCGCTTCGCTGATAAAACATCACACCAAATATTTGTTGAGCCAGAAGGTCTAACAACGCATGAGGTGTATCCAAATGGCATTTCAACCAGCTTACCTTTTGATGTGCAAATGAATTTAGTACGTTCAATTAAAGGTTTTGAAAACGCGTTTATAACACGTCCTGGTTACGCTATTGAATACGATTATTTCGATCCTCGGGATCTGAAACAAAGTTTAGAAAGTAAATTTGTACAGAACTTATATTTTGCCGGTCAAATTAACGGTACTACCGGTTATGAAGAAGCGGGAGCTCAAGGACTTATCGCTGCAACTAATGCAGCTAATAGGGTAAAAGAGCGTGATGAATTCATCGTTGGTCGAGATCAGGGTTACATGGGTGTACTTATTGATGATTTAGCTACCTTAGGTACTAAAGAACCTTATCGTATGTTTACTTCTCGCGCGGAATACCGTTTATTACTCCGTGAAGATAATGCTGATATTCGCCTAACAGAGAGAGGCCGTAAAGTTGGTTTGGTCGATGATGTGCGCTGGCAACGATTTAACGAAAAAATGGAAAATATTGAACTTGAACGTCAACGTTTACGATCGACTTGGGTACAAAAGGATCATATAAAGATTGATCAAATAAATGCTTTACTGAAAAACCCAATGAGTAAAGAGGCAAATTTAGAAGACTTAATTCGTCGTCCAGAAGTAAATTATAATGACCTAATGAAAATTGAAGGTTTAGGTCCGGCAATAGCGGATAAGCAAGCGTCAGAACAAATCGAGATTCAGACCAAATATGCAGGTTATATTGATCGGCAGGTTGATGAGATAGCGAAGAAAAAACGTAATGAAAATACTCAGATCCCGAGAGATTTTGATTATCAGCAAATTTCAGGCTTGTCTAATGAAGTTGTAGCTAAGCTAAAAGACGCTCGTCCGGAAACTATTGGTAAAGCTTCACGAATTTCTGGTATTACTCCGGCGGCAATTTCGTTATTATTAGTCTACTTAAAAAAACACGGTCTTTTACGCAAATTAGCGTAAAAGCAATAGGTAGGGGCGAGCCGCTAATTAATGTTCAACTTAACGTTAATTAGTCAGGCTTGTCTAAATAAAAATGACTTTATCACAGCAATTATCGACACTGATTAGTAAAACGCAGCTTGTCGTATCTCAAGAACAAATCGATTTACTTATTCAATACGTTGAGTTACTCAATAAATGGAATAAAGCTTATAATCTTACTTCCGTTCGTGATCCTAGTGAAATGCTAGTTAAGCATATTATGGATAGTTTGATGGTGGGTGAAGTTCTTATAGGTAAGAACTTTATTGATGTTGGTACGGGTCCTGGTTTACCAGGTATACCACTGGCTATTTTGTATCCAGAAAGAAATTTTGTTTTACTAGACAGTCTAGGTAAACGTATTACTTTTCTTAGACAAGTGGTTTTTCAATTAAAACTGACCAATGTGACACCAGTGAAAGCAAGGGTTGAAGAGTATCAAGGTGAGGAATCTTTTGATGGGGTATTAAGTCGTGCCTTTTCTTCTCTTAATGATATGGTAAGCTGGTGTAAACACTTAATTACCACTGAGCAAGGACGATTTTTTGCACTCAAAGGGCAATATCCTCAGGATGAGATCTCACAATTACCTGAAAATATTACTTTAGTCGATAGTCATGAAATTATCGTGCCTGACTTGGTTGGTGAACGCCATGTACTAGTACTGAAGAAGTTGCACTAGAAACAAAAATAACATTAGAGGTTCTTGTGGGAAAAATAATAGCAGTTGCAAATCAAAAAGGTGGTGTGGGTAAAACAACTACCGCGGTTAATTTGGCTGCCTCGCTGGCGGCGACGAAACGCAAAGTTTTATTAATCGATTTAGATCCCCAAGGCAATGCGACTATGGCTAGTGGCGTTGATAAATACCAAGTTCATGCGACTTGTTATGAATTATTAGTTGAAGAGCAAAGTGTTGAAGACGTTGTCATTAAAGAAACGTCAGGTCTTTATCATTTAATTTCGGCCAATGCTGATGTTACAGCAGCTGAAATAAAGCTAATGGAAGTATATGCTCGTGAACAGCGTTTAAAAAACGCTTTAGCGCCAGTAAAAGATTTTTATGACTTCATCATCATAGATTGTCCACCATCATTGAATATGCTTACCGTTAACGCTATGACTGCAGCAGACTCCGTTCTTGTGCCAATGCAATGTGAATACTATGCATTAGAGGGTCTAACGGCGCTAATGGACACCATTACTAAGTTAACGTCAGTCGTGAATGATAAATTACATATTGAAGGCATTCTTCGCACTATGTATGATCCTCGAAATCGCTTAGCTAATGATGTATCTGAACAATTAAAACGACATTTTGGTGATAAAGTTTATCGCAGTGTCATTCCGCGAAATGTTCGTTTAGCTGAAGCGCCAAGTTTTGGTACACCAGCCATGTATTACGATAAATCTTCAACGGGCGCCAAAGCTTATTTAGCGCTTGCCGGTGAAGTATTACGTAAAAATGATTATGCTAAAAAATCTCCGCAAGCTAAGGCCAGTGTTGCCAGCTAGCACAAAGGAAAATTATGAGTACAGCAAAACGTAAAGGCGCTAGTCGCTTAGGTCGTGGTCTTGATGCCCTATTATCACCAGCGATACCAGCAGTAGAACAGCAAACAGATACTACTGAAGCAAGCAATAGCGTAAAAGCGACAGATAATGAACTGCTAAAACTATCTATTACAAAATTAACGCCTGGTAAATATCAGCCACGTCGTGAAATGTCTGATGCAGGTCTTGAAGAGTTGTCATTATCTATTCAATCGCAAGGTATAATTCAACCTATTGTTGTACGTTTAGTTGCCGATGATCAATATGAAATCATTGCTGGTGAACGCCGATGGCGTGCGGCTAAATTAGCACAACTTGATATTGTCCCTTGTTTAGTTAAAAACGTGCCTGATGAATCAGCGGTAGCTATTGCACTCATTGAGAATATCCAACGTGAAGATCTTAATGCCATGGAAGAAGCCGTTGCATTAGAACGCTTATTAACTGAATTTGATTTAACTCACCAAGAAGTCGCTATTGCAGTTGGTAAGTCTCGTACTACGGTCAGTAACTTATTGCGTTTAAATAAATTAAATGAAGAGGTAAAAACCTTTTTAGAAAATGGTGATATTGAAATGGGTCATGCCCGTGCTTTATTAGCATTAGAAGGTGATGTACAAACTTCTGCAGCACAAACTGTTGCGACTAAAGAATTAACAGTAAGAGAAACTGAAAGTTTAATTAAAAAGATTCAAAATCCGATAGCTGAAAAAGAGAAAGTTGAAAAAACTGTTGAGACCATAGAGTTGGAACAAGGTTTAGCAGATAAAATTGGCGCTAAAGTTGCTATTAGCCATAATAGTAAAGGTAAAGGTAAGCTTGTTATCTCTTATGAAAACTTAGCAAAACTTGAAGAGATATTAGCCAAAATTAACTAAGAGTTACTGGGAAAAATAACCTATATGAAAACCAGCCTAGTGCTGGTTTTTTTGTTTAAAAAATGTAAGGACTAGCGAATATTAGTAAGCTTTATTAAATTAACTTGGTATAGTAAATTCATGTATTAACTGTCTAAATTAGCTAAGGATTAGCTTATGTCCAAGTTATTTTCATCACTCCTATTATCCCTTGTTATGTTTTTGACAAGTATCTCCTGTTTCGCGGATGACGATGCCGCAGTCCTATTACAAAAGATGGATGAGTTATTTCGCTCTAAAAGTTCCATTTCAACGATGAAAATGCAAATTATTACGCCTAATTGGCAACGTACCCTGGAAATGCAAAGCTGGACCCTAGGTATGGACGATACGTTTATTCGGGTATTATCACCAAGAAAAGATCGTGGTGTGGCTACCTTGAAAAAAGACAAAGAGATGTGGAATTTTTTCCCTAAAATTAACAAAGTCATTAAAGTTCCGCCATCAATGATGATGGGATCTTGGATGGGATCAGACTTTACTAACGATGACTTAGTGCGTGAAGTTTCATTAGTTAAAGAATATCAAGTATCTAAAAGTGTTGAAGGCGAAAACTATCGTCTAACGTTAATACCCAAAAAAGATACCGTTACTGTGTGGGGAAAAATTGAATTTATTGTTAATCAAAAAACACTATTGCCGTTGGAACAGAGCTATTTCAATGAAAAAGGAGTCAAAGTACGCATCATGAAATTTAGTGATATCAGAGAATTTTCGGGTAAAAAAATGCCAGCGATTATGACCATGATGCCATTAAATAAAACAGGCCATAAAACGGTTATTGAATACGTTGAAGCCGAATTTGATATTGATTTTGGTGATAATGTTTTCACGTTACGCAATTTACAAACGCGCTTTTAATTGCTTTATATTTTGTTTTTTATCTTATTTTCCTCTTGTTTTATAAGGATAAATATAAATACTTATGCTGATAGTAAAACTTGCCTTTCGCAACATATTACGTAATCGACGCCGCTCACTGTTAACTCTACTGAGTATGGGCGGAGGATTCTTTTTACTTTGTTTGACTTTATCTATGTCAGAGGGAAGTTATAGCAATATTATTAATATATTTACTCAAGATCACACCGGTCATGTCCAAGTTCATAAAGAAAACTATCTTGAGCGCCCTTCTTTATATAAAACGATCAACCACGCTGACGAGATCATTACTCAATTAGAGCAACAGCCATTGGTATTGGGTGTGGCCCCTAGAATTTATAGCCCTTCTTTAGCCTATGGTAAAAATAAAACCTTTCCAGCTCAAGTTATTGGCATTGATCCCGATCGAGAAGCTAAAACGACACGTTTGGAAAATAAAATTAGTGAAGGGCATTATTTAACTAAAGAGGTAATTAATCAGATAACTAGAGAGGTAACTAATCAGGTAACTAGAGAGGTAACTAATCAGGTAACTAACCTTGAGGGTAATCAAATAAGCACAGACGGTTATTTCCCCGCTATGATTGGCTTTAGCCTAGCTAAAAACTTACAACTCACTATTGGTGATGAACTGGTACTGATCTCTCAAGGTATTGATGGCTCTATCGCCAATGATATCTTTGAAGTTGTCGCCATTGTTGGTGATGTAGGCTCATATGAGCGCATGAATGTGTATATTCATTTATCGGCCATGCGAGAGTTTTTATCAATGCAAGGTGATACCAGTAAAGTTCATGAGTTAGCTATAATTTTATCGAGTCAAAGCGAAGCAAGAGAATTCGCGGTTAACACTCAATTAGCGCTTGAAAATAAAAATTTAAGCGTAGACCCATGGCAAGTGGTTGAATCCTCTTTTTATAAGAGTATGCAGGCTGATAAAAAAGGCAGTTATGTCTCTATGGGTATTATTATATTTATTGTCTCAATTGGCGTATTAAATACTATTTTAATGGGCACGTTAGAACGAACACGTGAGTTTGGCGTATTGAAGGCTATTGGTACTCGGCCTGTAGTTGTTTTTACCTTGATAATGCTAGAGTCTTTTGTGTTAGCTATTATCAGTTGTTTAATTGGATTGGCATTAGCCTTACCCGTTTGTTTTTGGTTAGCCGGTGTAGGTATATCTATGCCAGAGCCAATTGATATGGGCGGTATCATATTTGATACCATGCTAGGTGAAGTAAGCTGGTTTGTGGTGTTATTACCGTCAATTGTTGTTATTAGCAGTACGTTAATCGTCAGTTTCATTCCTGCTATTCGGGCAGCTAAAATATCACCGTTAAAAGCATTGCAGGCGGTTTAAAGATGACTATGGCAACAGAAACACCAAAGGCAGCTAAACTAGATAAAGCATCCTCATCAGCTACTTTAGATAAACGTACTTCGAATCAAAATAGCAGCAGTCAAAATGCTTTAATTTCACGTTTAGCCAAACGCAGTATTTTTAGAAATACTCGTAGAACATTATTAACCGTATTACTTATTTCATGCAGCTTGGCGGCTATTTTATTTACCGATGCTTTTGTGCGTGGCATGGTTGAAACCATGGTGAAAATCAGCACACAAACCTTCTTAGGAGAAGGACAAATTCATCGTGTGGGGTTTCGCGAGGCGAACGATATAGACCTATATATCAAAGATACCACGACGTTTTATCAGCAACTTAACGCCACCACAGCCATTCAAGCATTTGCACCAAGGGTATTAACGGGCGCAATGACCTCCTCCTCAGAAAATGTTGCCTCAGCAATTGTTTATGGCGTAGATGCGATAAAAGAAGCACAAGTAAGTAAGTTAAAGTTGGCGGTAACTCAAGGTGATTATTTATCAGGAATTGATGGTGAAATAATCATAGGAGAACAACTTGCTGATTTATTAGAAATTAGTTTAGGTGACCGGTTAGTTGTTACTGTTTCAGAAGCAAATGGTGGCGATTTATCCCAAGCACTGTTTCGTGTTTCAGGCTTATTTAGTTTTAATGAAAGAAACATGGATATTGGCATGGCTTTTATAAACTTGGCACAAGGACAAAAATTATTAAATATTACCGGTGTGCATGAAGTTGCCCTACGATTACAACACTTACATCAAGCTGAAGATAAAAATTTACCTTTTTGGCAAACACTCAATAATGATCAAATAGAAACCTTAAGCTGGCAAGAGTTAGTACCCCAACTGAGTAGTATGCTTGCTATGACCAAGTACTCGACACTTATTGTTTCAATCATCATGTATATATTGGTTTGCTTAGGCTTAATAAATACTATGTTTATGTCTATTTTTGAGCGACAAACAGAGTTTGGTATTTTACTGGCCATAGGAACACGTTCCAAGCTGCTTTTTTATCAAATCATGTTGGAAGGTTTTTTTATTGGATTGTTAAGCATAACCGTTGGTTTATTAATGGCTTTTATCTTGTGCTATTGGGGTTCTATTGTCGGTATAGATTACTCCGAATTGGAAATGTCAGGATTGACCTTAAATGAACCCATATATTTAATACTCGACGCCAGCAGTTTTGCCACAATGGGCTTAGCTACTTTAGTCATTACACTTATTGCGAGTTTATACCCTGCTTTTCATGCGGCGCGTTTACAACCTTCTTTTGCCATGCGAAAAACCCTTTAACTTTTTGGTTAATAGTTAATACTTGAATTCAACTTTAATTCAAGAAAAGTGATACCAGTTTCATTAAGTTTGTGATCTTGTTGTGCATAGGAAAAATAAATCAGGGCAAGGCGATCGATTGAGCAATAGCTGGCTATTGGGATTGAGAGCAACGCTGACATGGAGTATTTTAACCAGCACAAGTGAGCAATAATTTAATGACATTGGTATAGATTACTGAGTAAATAGGAAATAATTTAAATGACAACTCAAGTGGATATTGTTGGTGCCCTTAATAAAGCGACAGCTAGCCAAAATACTGTCATTGAAACCACTCATTTGTGTCGAGAGTTTGGTCAAGGTGATACGCTAGTTAAAGCGCTGACTGATGCCAATATCATTATTGAACGAGGCGAATTCACCGCTATTATCGGTCCTTCAGGCTCTGGTAAATCAACCTTATTGCAATTAATTGGTGGTTTAGATAATCCCAGTTCGGGTGATGTGTTTTTAGATAATAAAAATATTAACCACATGACGGGCACTGAATTGTCAGATTTTAGACGTGATCATATTGGTTTTATTTTTCAAGCGTATAACTTGATACCCGTGTTAAGCGCCCGAGAAAACATTGAATATATTATGTTACTGCAAGGCGTTCCGACAGCAGAAAGAAACAAGCGGGTAGATAAGCTTATGCATGCGGTAGGTTTAGAAGGTTTGGGAGATCGTCGCCCTGCGGAATTATCAGGCGGTCAACAGCAACGAGTTGCTGTTGCAAGAGCTATGGTATCAACGCCTAGTATTATTTTAGCGGATGAACCAACAGCTAATTTAGATTCGAAAACAGGCGCTGATTTGCTTGATATGATGAAAGAATTAAATGAAAAACAAAATATGACTTTTGTTTTTTCAACGCATGATCCGAAAATAATGGAACGAGCTAAACGTATTATTCGTTTGGTTGATGGCTGCATTGTTGATGATGAGCGTAGAAAATAATGCAAAGGTTACCCGCTAAGGCTTGTTTTGCGTTAAAACTATTTGGTGTTTTAATATTACCTATGACCAGTTATGCGGATAGTTTTTCATTTAGTGGTTATGTGAAAAGTTATGCGCTGGCGCAAGACAGTATTTCTATTGAAAACAATGACACTAAAAAGAGCACGACTGAAAATACTAACAGTCAAAATCAAACGCAAGCCATTCCTGGTAACTTCCAATCACAAAATGCACTACGTTTAATGGCATCATATTTGTCGACAAGTAAGGGCAATATCGAAATAGATTATGAAGTACAGCCATTGTATTTCTCAAACAGTGACATGGCTGGATATTATACCAATGACAATCTAGGCGCTATTGGTGGCACTGTTTCTTCGGCGAGTAATCAATATCGTTATAAAGATTTAGATGCCGTTTTGAGTGATGTAGGTAGTCATGGCGTGGTTTTACAAAACCTTGACCGATTTAATTATCAATACAGTAATCAATACGGTGACTTAACGATTGGACGACAAGTATTGTCATTTGGATCTGCTCGCTTTATTAATCCAACCGATATATTTATCCCTTTCGCTATTCAAACACTTAACCAAGAGTATCGTGTTGGTATTGATGCTATTCGTTATAAAGCTGATGTGGGTGACTTCGCCGTGGTAGATGTGGGTTTGGTTATCGGTGAGGATGGTAAAAAACAGAACAGTGCCGTTTTTTTACGGGGTAAAAACTCTATTCAGGGTAGTGATATAGAAGCTATCGCTATTATTCTTGATGATGCTTGGTTACTTGGTGGTGGTATTGAGCGTTCAATAGGTGATTTTGGCTTTTGGTTTGAGGCCGCTTATATGGACTGGCGACAAAGCAATAATTCAGAAGGTAACGCTTCTGAAAGTGATATCTCTGAAAATAAGACTTTTGAAAGTAATTCATTAGCAGGCAATATTGTAGAAAATTTTGCAGCTAACACCCTACCCTCAGCGGGCGTTTACACGGATAACTATTGGCGTTCTTCAATTGGCTCAGATTATGCGTTAAATGAAGATGTTATTATTATGATCGAGTATCACTATAATGGTGCGGGCAGTAATAATGTTGAGGATTACACCGAACTTGCGACACAAGCGCCCTACCAGAAAGCTGGCGTGTATTTATATGGCGAGCACTACCTCATCCCCGCATTAACTTGGCTAGCCTCGCCTTTGGTATCTGTTAGCGCCAGTGCCTTTTATAATATCAGTGATAGTTCAGTGTTCTTGACTGTCAGTAGCGAGACCAGCTGGAGTGATAACTTATATTCTGATTTTGGAGTGTATATAAGTCATGGTGATACTTTGCAAAATAATGCTAGTGACGCCAATATTGATTACGCTTTTGGCTCTGAATTTGGGGCTTATCCGCTGAGTGTTTATGCCAGTCTTAGATATTATTTCTAGTGCCGCCACTTTAATAAAAGGTATGCCCCCGCGTTATTATAAAGTAGCTCTGGGCTTTGATTTACATAATTAATTGACGTAGAGTGTTATTAGTTATTAGTTATTAGTTATTAGTTATTAGTTATTAGTTTCAAGGATGAAAATATGCAAGAACTACCACCATTAGCCCTCGTTAAAACTTGGCTTGACGTTGTTCAACAACTCGATTTTCCCATAACCATACGTGAAAAGCGCGGTAAATTACTTATTTATTATTTTGGTTCAATTAAACAAGCGCAAAGGTATGTAGAAGATAATGATGATTACTGTCAACGAGCCTCTTAATTAACTCAGTTAAGTATATATATAATTAGTGAGCTTCAAAGTGCTGAAATATGGTCTTCATAAGTTAATAAATTTAGTCTATATCCAGCCCTCGAATAAATTTATCAATATACGTAACAAAAAGAATTAAATACTGGTATTCGTTCGAGGCTTTTTATAGAATGCCATTTCTTATTTTCCACCCGTAGCTCAGCTGGATAGAGCGATGCCCTCCGGAGGCATAGGTCACAGGTTCGACTCCTGTCGGGTGGACCATTTAAATAGTTATTAGTTATAAAATTAAGACCATTATAAATATGTGCGTTTTCGTAAATATTTAAACCCGACGACCAATCGGGTTTTTTTGTGTCTTAAAATAGCTATGAAAAAAACAGAACCGCAATAGCATCGATATATACCCAAGCATCTTCAAGTCGCTTGGGCATAGTAATTAATAACAGCCATAGCTTCGCATAAGTAGCAATCAGGCCAAAATAGGAAAATCACCATGAAAAAAATAATCACCACTGCTTCAGCCTTACTATTATTACAAGCCTGTACGACATTTGACCCTTACACTGGGGAAAGCAAAACCAGCAAAACCGCTATCGGCGCAAGCACGGGTGCCGGCCTAGCGGCTGTCGTCGCCTATATCAGCAATAAAGATGAAGACAGCAATACACGCAATAAGCGTATTCTTGCCGCAGCAGCAGGCGGTGCGGCTATCGGTGGCGGTATTGGTTTTTATATGGATTCTCAAGAAGCGAAGTTACGTAAGCAATTGCGAGATAGTGGCGTAAGTATTCAACGTGAAGGTGACAAAATTAACCTGATCATGCCTGGCAACATCACTTTTGCTACTAGCAGCTCTAACATCAACACCAACTTTACTGGTGTGTTAAATTCTGTTGCCTTGGTACTTGAAGAATATAATAAAACACTTATCGTTGTTTCTGGTCATACAGACTCTAGCGGTTCTGCTCAATACAACCAAAAGCTATCTGAAGATCGTGCGGGCTCGGTAGCCAATTACTTACGTGGACAAAAAGTTCTTAGTGAGCGTTTAGAAATAGTTGGCTTTGGCGAAGCGCAGCCGGTAGCAAACAACCAGTCAGCTGGCGGACGCGAGCTTAACCGCCGTGTTGAGATAACCTTATTACCTATTGCTGAGTCATAATATGATTAAAATAGTGAATATCAGTATTGTGGCGTTAACTGCAGTATTGTTGACAGGATGCCAGACGAGCAATGCCATTAAAAACGCCTCATCTGATGGCATGGCTAATATGTTTACTTGCGATAAAATTGAAACAACTTTTGACGCTTACGACCAAGATAAAAACTCATTTCCCGCATTACAACAAATTACTGATATGGTAGGTATTGATAGTAGCAACTTCGACAGTTCAAATACTGCCAGTTATTTTAGCATGGTAAAAACAGGGGTTAATACTGCATTGATGCTGAAAGGCTGCCCAGCAATGTAATAACTTCTTGTAACTAGGGTGAACCCACCCTGGTTGCTTTTTCAATAATTCTCCACTGTTGATCTCCTGACCTTATATTAAAAACCTGAGCTACGTGAAATTACTGTTTATCAACCAACTTGGTATAATTAATTAGTCCGTTCATTTGCTCGATAAAACTTATGTTTACCATATGATTAATATTTATATACTTTACGGCTAAAACTGCCTAAAGTTATGAATCTCTTATTAAATTTTCGGTTATATTCCCACAATGAAACCACGCCTTTTTGGATTACTTTCTTTTTTATGTTTTATCAGTATGTTATCAAATGCGCCTGTTTTTGCGCAACAACTTGAAACTAAAACAATTAAAGCTGAACCTATTGTTAAGAAAATTAACCGCACGGGAAAATTAACCTTTAAGCGAACGTTAAATTTATCTTTTAAAAGTAGTGGTTATCTCGAAGAACTTAATATCGATGAAGGTGATAGTTTTATTAAAGGCCAGTTGTTAGCTCAGCTTGACAGCGAAGAACTTACCGCGGAAAAAAATGCTAGTTATGCGCGTTTATTACAAGCAAAACGTGAAATTAAGCGCATTAATACGCTGCTGAGTAAAAAGCTAAGCTCACAACAAGCACTCGATGATGCTAAAACCTTAGTTGAAACAACCCGTGCTAGCTATAAAATTGCTCAATATAATCTTGTTAAAGCGCAGTTGATTGCCCCTTTTGATGGTGTAGTACTCTCTCGATATACCGAGTTAGGAGAACTGCAAAATCCTAATCAAAGCGCTTTAAAAATAGCTGCAGTAGAACATAATTTAGTTGTACGTGTCGCGTTAACTGCAGCGGAAGTTAATCTAGTTAAATTACAGCAAAGAATAGACCTTAATTTAACGCAATATGGTTTAGTCACTGGCACTGTGAGTAAGGTTCCAGCTATTGCTGATCAACAAAGTCATTTATTTACTATTGAAGTTTTATTAGAAAATTTAAAAGTGAATCAAGTTGTTGTTGGACAATTAGTGCATGTATTAGCTGAGGTCATGACTGATACGTTTTCTTATCGATTACCTCTTGAGGCGCTTAATAGTGTTGATAGCCAAGGGAAAGCGTTAGTTATGGTGTTAGATGCGGACTCAACAGAGACCAAAAGTTATCGCCAACAAGCATTTTTGATTAAACAGCTCTCAAATGAATATATCTATTTATCTGCTCAGCCAAGTTCTCCCTCCTTAACTATTGTCACGCGGGGCTGGCAACATCTAGCGTTAATTGAAAATAAGCCGCTAGATCAAGCTCAGTAAAGAGAAATAACCAATGAAAATCCCTAGATTAGCGATAGATAATGCACAATTCACCTTAACAATATTTTTATTGTTTGTTTTAGTAGGTGTAGTGTCCTATTTGAATATGCCTCGCTCAGAAGACCCTCAGTTTGATTTACCGGTCACCTTAATTGAAGTGGTTTATCCTGGTGCTTCACCCAGTGATATTGAAACATTAGTAGTTGATCCGCTTGAAAAAGAAATTGCTGATATTGAAAATATTAAAAAGATTGAAGCAAAAATCCATAATGGTGCCGTTAGAATTACTATCGATTTTCTTTATGGCACAGACGGTGAAGCTGCGTTTAATAAAGTAAAGCAGGCGGTATCAACCGTAAGACCTAACTTACCTGCAGGCGTTGCTGAGTTATTGGTATTAAAAGCAACACCAAGCAGTGTTGCTATAATGCAGTTGGCTTTGTGGTCTGAGCCGACCAATTACAAAACGATGGAATTACATGCCAAGTTATTAGAAAAACGACTAGAAACTATAGCCAGTGTTCGCAAGGCGAGCATATGGGGGTATCCACGACAAATTGTTGCGATAGATATTAATCTATCCCTATTAAAATACTATGGCCTAGCGCTTACTGATATTACCCAAGTGCTTCAAGGCAGAGCATTAAATATCACCCCTGGATTTGTTGATGCCAGCACGCGGCGTTTTAATGTTAAAGCCAGTGGAAATTTCACTCAATTAGTTGATATTGAAAATACTGTTATTAGTGATAACAACATCGCCAATGCGAATGGCGTCTTAAAAGTTAAAGATATTGCGGGCGTTAGTTTTACTGATGCCGAGCCGAGTTATTTAGCTTATTTTGATGATATACCTGCGATATTTATTACGGTAGAGCAGCGTGAGAAAACTAATATATTTGTCTTAACTGAGCAAATAAACCAAGAGGTTGAGCAGTTTAAACAGAGTTTACCGAGTGGACTTAAACTGGCTAAGTTATTTCAACAAGCTGACAGTGTTAATGTGCGCGTTAATGGTTTTTTTGATAATTTAACGCAAGGTCTGGTTATTGTTGGTTTGATGGCCTTACTGTTTTTAGGGTTCAGAGAAGCCTTAGTAGTGATCCTCGCTATTCCCATTTCATTTTTGATGGCTATTGGTTGGCTTGATTTTAGTGGTTATGGCTTACAACAAATGTCGATTGTTGGTTTAATTATTGCCCTGGGTTTGTTAGTTGATAACGCCATTGTGGTAACCGAGAGTGTCCATAGAGAAAGTAAGCTGGGGAAAGATATAAAAGATGCCGCAGCATCAGGCACTAGTAAAGTCGCTTGGGCTATTGCCAGTGGCACTATTACTACTATGCTAGCCTTTTTACCTATGCTGATGATTCAAAGTAATACTGGCGACTTTATTCGCTCAATGCCAGTAACTGTGGTGTTAGTATTATTTGCCTCGTTATTAGTGGCATTAACGTTAACACCACTTTTAGCCAGCAAATTACTTGTTGTTATTGAAAAAGACGTTAAACCTAAAAAGGTTAAGGTTAATACCTTACAACATTACGCCAACAAGTTTGCTGAAAAGAGTTATACCAATACCTTAACGATTTTAATGCGTCATAAAGCCGCTGTTATTGTTGTTAGTTTATTGATGTTAGTTGCTATGTTTTCTTTGTTTGGGCAAGTAGGCGTGAGCTTATTTCCTAAAGCAGAAAAACCGATGTTATTAATTAATGTTACTACGCCGGCTAATTCATCTCTAGCATATACAGATAAGGTGCTACAGCAAGTTCGTATGCATGTTAAGCAGTATGATTTAGTTGATAAAGTAGCGCTAAATATTGGTAATTCAAATCCACGTATTTATTATAATGAAGTACCCAAGCGCGGTATGATCCGTTATGGCCAAGCACTGTTAGTGTTGAAGGATTATCAAGCCGATGAAGTCACGGCATTAGTCAAAAGCTTACGTGATGATTTTAATCTCTGGCAGCAGGCGGAAATCACAGTTAAAGAGTTTACTCAGGGTCCGGTGACCGATCAGGTTATTGCTATTCGGTTGTTAAGCGAATCCTTAACTGACTTAGAGCGCGTTGCCAATGATCTTTCGGCTAAAATGCGACAGTTATCAGGTATTGTAAATATTGATAACCCTATTGGCATGGCAAATACTGAGTTGGCGCTAACGATTGACTACCAGCAGGCAGCATTGAGTGGCGTTAGTGTTGAACGATTAGATAAAACCATTAGTACCATTTTATCAGGTACGACTGTTGGCCAGTTTAATGACATCAACGGCGAAGATTATCCTATTATGATTCGCCAAAAAAATCCCAGTATTGATAGTTTGTCAGCCATTGAAATTAGCAATAATCAATGGGTTTCAATTCCCCTTGAGCAACTTGCTACCATGGAATTAAAAAAAGGTGGCAGTGACTTTTTTCATTATCAGAAGCTACGTATGGCTAAAGTATCTGCCGATGTTGAAACCGGTTATTCCGTTGGCGAAATCACTAAACAATTGGTTAATTACCTTGAACAGTATGATTTGCCTGCAGGTATGCTTTTTACTTTAGGTGGTGAAGAAGAATCTCGACAGAAGACTTTTGCTGGCTTAACACAAGTTATGTTGATTACGGCCATGGGGATATTTGCAGTATTGGTGTTGCAGTTTAAATCTATTTTACAACCAATGATTATTTTTAGTTCTATCCCTTTTGCAATGGCAGGCTCTATCATAGGGTTGTATTTAACTGGGTTATCATTTTCTATGATGGCTTTTGTAGGTTTGATCAGTTTGTTTGGCATTGTTGTTAACAACGCCATTATTTTGATTGATAGTACTAATGTTAATTTGCGTTTAGGCTTAGACAAACATTCGGCAATATTAAAGGCTAGTGCTGTTCGTTTTACCCCTATATTGTTAACCACGCTAACGACCATAGGCGGTTTAATTCCATTAACCTTATATGGTGGCAGTTTATGGCAGCCACTGGGTGTGGTACTTATTTCTGGTTTATGTGTTTCGGCTCTTTCAAGCTTTTTATTGGTACCTATTTTAACTGAACTCTTTACAGAAAGAGCATCCGAAAATAGAGCCAGCTAGGCTGTCTAAATTAGGCCAATAAAACTAAGACATCATGATGAATTACTATATAATAATTTTTATTCCAACAAAGATGTCACCTTAGTAATACCAACATTTTAGGATTTTGATAAATGGAAGTAATTGGCACCTCAGGTTATTTTTTAGCAGCCTGTGCTTATGCAGTTTTTATGTTATTACTTTTAGCTGCACGTAATAAAACCTTAGCCGGTGGTTTAATGCTGCTAGCGGCATTCTTAGTTTTTTCTTCCTCTCTTAGCGCAGCACTACAACCTAAACAAGGTTTTTCATTGCTTATTGTCATGGCAATAGAAACCTTTAAAGTCGCGGTTTGGTCACTATTAATTATTTGTACACAATCAAATATCACCTCTGTTAAAGCACTGATTTCTCATCCCAAAGTTAAGCAATACCTTCAAATATTCGGTGGCTTATCGGTATTTTGCTGGGGAGTTGCGCTATTTCTGCCAGATAGTGTGAAGTTTCTGTTTTCATTATTTTTATTACTTAACCTATGGTTACTTGTTTTACTTGAACAGTTATACCGAAATGCCGATGTTAAAGTTAAATGGGCCATTTGGTCTTTAATTATTGCCTTGGGCATGGCTACTGTTTTTGATTTTGTGCTTTTTGCTCAGGCGGCCATGGTTAACCAATTAGATTTTTCTTACTGGTATGCGCGTGGTTTTATTGCGGCCATAGGTATGCCATTTATATTGGTAAGTACTCGGCGTATTAAAGACTGGTCGGTGGATATTTTTGTTTCCCGTGAAGTGGTCTTTTATAGCTCTATGTTACTCATTTCTGGTTTATATTTACTTTTATTGGCTATCGCTGGTTATGTTATTAATTATTTTGGTGGTGCTTGGGGTGACGTGATAAGTATCGCGTTTATTATTTTAGGTGGCAGTGTTTTAGCGGCCTTATTAATAACCGAAAGATTACGTAGAGAAGTTAAGGTTTTCATCACCAAGCACTTCTTCGCTAATAAATATAATTATCGAGTTGAATGGCTCAAGTCAATTGAACAGCTAGAAATCGGTGAAAATGATGATTGCTATCATACTGCGACCCATATTATGTGTTCATCGTTGAATATCCATCAGGGGGCATTAATCAAAAAAAGCACATGGGGTCATTACCAACCTCTTTATCAGCAAAATTTTCAGCTTGAGCAAAATGATTTACATTTTTTAGTTGCGGTCGATCAATTCTGTCAACAACACGGTTGGATCATTGATATCAGAGAGTTGGCAATGGTTGAGGAAAGCTATCCTGGTTTGGTTTTAGATGCGCGAGCGTGTGAGCAAAAAAATATTGATATAATCATCCCTATTTTTATGAATAAATCCGTTTACGGTTTTTTCTTGTTAGCACTCCCTGAAGAGCAAGGGGTATTAAATTGGGAAGACAGAGATTTACTATTTTCAATCTCTAAACAACTCAGTAATTACTTGTCGCTTAATGAAGCTAATGAAAGTTTGGCTGAAGCTAAGCAGTTTGATGCTTTTAATCGCATGTCAGCTTTTTTAGTTCACGATTTAAAAAATATTCAAGCACAGCTGGCGTTAATTAATAGTAATGCGAAACGCCATAGAGATAATCCTGCTTTTATCGATGATGTATTTGAAACCATAGAATCAGCAACGGGACGACTTGATAAAGTATTAACACAGTTACGTAATAAGCAAGTGCTAGAGTCAACGAAAAAGAGTACAGACGTACAGGCGTTAATTCAGGCGGTAGTTGAACAGCGTAATGTACAACTACCACATATTAGTGTGGAACTAGCTATCGAACAAATGATTTCAATTGATGAGGAAACGTTTTCTTCTGTATTAAATCATCTATTACAGAATGCACAAGAAGCGACAATTGAAAGTGGCTGGGTTAAAATAAGTGCAGAAAGGATAAACAACAATTTACACATTGCTATTGTTGATAATGGTTGTGGTATGTCGATTGATTTTATTAAAAATCGTTTATTTAAAGCTTTTGATACCACCAAAGGTAATGCAGGTATGGGGATTGGTGTTTACGAAGCTAAGCAGTTTGTTGAAAGTATTGGTGGTACTATGCAGGTAACTAGCTTTGAAAATGAAGGTAGTATTTTTACACTTATTATTCCTTGTGATAACAATGATTAGAATAAGAATTAAAATAAAGGAAATGGCAGTGTTATGGAAAAGTTATTAATTGTTGATGATGATTTAGGTATACAAAAACAGCTTAAATGGAGTTTGGCTGACTATGAAGTAGTACTTGCTGATACCCGTGAAAGCGCTATTGCTGCAGTGAGACGTCATGAGCCTAAAGTGGTTACACTTGATTTAGGTCTGCCGCCAGATGCCGCCAATGCAAGCGAAGGTTTAGCAGCATTAAAACAAATATTAGAGATAGCGCCTCATACTAAAGTGATTGTTATTACAGGTAATGATGACCGAACTAATGCCCTAAAAGCTATTGAAATGGGGGCTTATGATTTTTACCAAAAACCTGTTGATGCTGATGTTATTAATGTCATTGTTTCTCGTGCATTCAGCTTAGCGACGTTAGAGACAGACAACCGTAGCATGAAGTCTATTGTAGGCTGCGATACGGGTATTATTGGTAGTAGTGAAAGTATTGATAGATTGCGCCTTATGGTACAACGTATTGCTCCTACGGAGATTACAGCGTTACTTCTAGGTGAAAGTGGTACCGGTAAAGAGGTTACGGCAAAAGCCATTCATAAAGTGAGTGATCGTAGTGATAAACCTTTTGTTGCGATTAACTGTGCCTCTATCCCTGAAAATTTACTTGAGAGTGAGTTATTTGGGTTTGAAAAAGGTGCTTTTACTGGCGCGCATAAAACAACGTTAGGAAAAATAGAGTGTGCCCAAGGCGGGACCTTATTTTTAGATGAAATAGGTGATATGCCTTATCATTTGCAAGCAAAATTGTTGCGCTTTTTACAAGAAAAAATAATTGAACGCTTAGGTGGACGAAAAGAAATACCGGTTGATGTTCGGGTAATTTGTGCGACCAACCAAAACCTTGAAGTAATGGTTTCAGAAAAAACGTTCCGTGAAGATCTTTTTTATCGTATTACAGAGATTACTTTAAATATACCTCCATTACGTGATCGTGATGAAGACGTACTTATCTTAGCTAATTTCTTTTTACAGCAGTATGCCGCTGAATATAAACGTAATGCTAAATCATTTGCCGATGATGCTTTATATGGTTTACGACACCATAAGTGGCCTGGCAACATTCGAGAGTTACAGAATAAAGTTAAATCGTCAGTTATTATGAGTACAAGTAATCAAGTAACTGCTTTTGATTTAGGTTTCTTCGATAAAGAAAATGCAGAGTATGAATTGTCACTAAATTTACGTGTTGTACGTGAACAGGCCGAAACTATAGCTATTCAAAAGGCCTATGCGCTTACGGACGGGAATATGTCGAAGGCATCGGAATTATTAGGTATTACCAGACCAACGCTTTATTCTTTGATTGAAAAATATAGGATTGGGATTAACGTTTAGAACTAAACATAGTAATGCTGATAGTTATATTAATCCGTTTGGTATTAATCACTATCAGCAGTTTTACTTTGTAATTCAGCAAATTCACGATTTTTTTGTTTTAAAAGCTTATCAATATAGCGTGTCATTTTAACTTTCTGTTGAATTGAACTTTCTAATATTTCTTCCACTTCACGTAAAACATTCTTTATATTTTCAACATGTTCCGTGGAGTTTATGACTAATGGTTGAAGTTTATTTTCACTTTCAAGGGCATTGCCACTCAGTGAGCCAGTAAGCTCAACAGACATTTCCTTAGCAACCTCATTGATGGCTTTGCAATCAATATTACTTAACTCTTCAAGAAAACCAAATAATAATAAGCGGTCAACAAATATATTTATTTTTCTCGGTACACCAAGGGTTTTTTCGAAAATAAGCTGAAATGCTTCATCCGAAAATAAAGTATCTTTATTACAATTAGCTTGCGCTAATCTATGATTAATATAATTTTTTACTTCTTCGGCATTCAGTGGTTTTAGGTGTGCAGAAGCAATAATACGTTGTCTAAATTGTTCCATATCAGGAGCAGATATAATTGCTTTTAACTCTTCTTGACCTAATAAAAAACTTTGGATAAGTGGTTTGTTATCGAGTTGGAAATTCGAAAGCATTCTCAGTTCTTCTACCGTTTCAACGGGTAGATTTTGAGCTTCATCGACTAGTAATAAAGCGCGTTTACCTTGTTTATTCAAATTAATTAAGAACTTTTCTATACTTTGCAGGACATCAGCTTTGCTGTTACCCGTTACTGTAATTTTAAATTCAGCCGCAACGAGATCAAGTAACTCATTTGGTGTTAATTTTGTGGTAACAAGTTGCGCAGCTACAATATTTTCATCGGCAATGTTAGCTAATAAATTACGGGCTATCGTTGTTTTTCCTGTGCCAATAGGCCCAGTAATAACAATAAAACCTTCACCTTGGTCTAAGCCATATTGCAAATAAGATAAAGCACGCTGATGGTGGTTAGTTGCAAAGAAGAAGCGTGGATCAGGGCTTAATTGAAAAGGTCGCTCACTAAAACCATAGTAACTTTCATACATGTTAGAAATCTTTTGTTAAATTAATGGAAGCACGTGCTTCTGTGTAAGTGAAGCGTTCAAAATTTGATTGTCGGTCAAGATATTGTAGCGTTAAAAAAGCGTTGAGTGATGACGCTAGACTTCTATTGTAAGTAGTGGATAGTGTTTTATAAATATCTTCTTGTCTTGGACCATCAGGATTATCTTTATCAAAAATATTTTTGCTGTAGTCAATATAGACAGTAATATCACTTCTAGCACTCATTCGCCGAGTAACAGTAAAGCGTGCATCAAGGTAATTATCAATGATACCAGTACTTAAGCTTTCTCTATCACGATTAGATAAATTTAGGGTAAAAGTAGTGCGTGCTAAGGCTAAAGTCGATGTCCAAGCTAAGCGTTTGTTCAACGAAAATTCATTATTTTCAACTGGTTCAAGCGAGCTTACAGGCAAACTTATAAAGCCTGTTGTGTCACTAGGCGTTTCGCCTAACGGTAAACAATCATCAATGCCGCTTGCAGTAATAGGACACCAAATATTATTATTCACTTGTTGAAAATCATTGCGATCAAATACTTCAATGGTTTCATGGTAAGAAATAGTATTAGTTAGACGTCGAGTTCGGTGAGAAAAGTCTAACTCATAAGAATCACCAAAAAAACGCTTAGAGTATCCTGCTTTTAGTGAGGTACGTGACGATGGTTGCCAATCAATATCAGCGGCCAGGTAGTCATCACTCGCTTCTGAGTTGTCCCGAATATAGTTATACGATACATCAATAATTAAATGTTTAGCGGCTTGATAGCGAAAACCGGGTCCCCAAGAAGGAATGGCATCAGGGTTACTTCCAGCTGCAGTACCGGTGACTCTTTCATTATATACACGAATAAAAGGGTTCAGTTTATAAGGTGTTATAGCACCTAATTTAGTTTCTATTTGGTAATTTTCACTAGTAAAACCGTTATTTTCTTGATTAGCAAAAGAGCCAGTTACTTGCCAAAAGACATAACGAGCAGCATTGCCATTCACACTATTTATTAATGCAGTGTAACCATTACTTTCACCTATATTATCTTCTGTTTCTACTAGGCTGTATATGAGGGAAGAGGATAGATAATAATCGCTATTAGCCGTGTTAAATTGCAATCCTGCAGAATGGTTACGTCGCTGCACAGTATCGCCACTAACTAAGTCAGCTAAACTATTGCCGGCATCATTTTGACTGACGTTAGTTATTGATGAGCCGGCAATGACTTGCAGCTTGTTCTGCCAAAGAGAGTATGAGGCATTGGCGTTTAAAGTCTGGTAATCATCATTAAGTTCACTATCATGACTGTAACCGGCAAGCGTTTCTGTGCCCGCAAATGAGAATTGTAATTTTCTCGAACTATAATTAGCATCAGCGCCAATAATGAACTGACTCACTAGACTCGATTGTTTGTCTAGTTGATTCAAGTCAATATTATTGGTATATGTTTCGGTTAGCCCCAAACTAGGATCAAATTGCCATTCACCTGCTGATGCGCTGACTGATAAAAATAAGCCCGCGACTGCAAAAATTTGGAATTTTAGTTGAGATTTACTGATTTTTTCTGCCATAGCCATATCCATAATAGCCATATACATCCTTTTTAGATCTAATGGTTTTGTTCATTACTAAGCCTAACGCAATGTCACTATTTAGCTGACTTACCGCTGTTTTAACATCATCAGTTTTAGTTTTTGACTCTTCCACAACGACAAGAGCTTGGCCAACAAGATCAGATAACAGAGGGGTTTCTGTCACACCAATAATAGGTGGGCAATCAAAAATAACGATTCTATCGGGGTAGCGCTCTGCTAATTCTTTAGCTAGGCTCTCCATGCGTTCACTGGCTAATAGTTCATTAGTCAAATGATGTGGTTTTCCGGCAGGAACTAACTTTAAATTATCAATGTTAGTGCTGTAAATTATGTCGGAAAGCGATGACACTTCAGCAAGTAGGTATTCAAGTAAGCCTTTTTTACTCTCAAATTCTAATTCTCTATGTAAACTTGGTCTTAATACATCGGCATCTATTAAGAGTACGGTTTTATTCTGCTCAAGGGCGATACTTAATGCCAAGTTAATGGCAACATAAGTTTTTCCTTCATTAGAATGAGAGCTGGTTACCATAATTAAGTTACTGTTATGTAGTGTCTTTGACGCTAAACCAAAAGCATTGTTCAGTAGTTTTCGCTTAATATGGCGAAACTCTTCTTGAATATGATGAGCGCTATCAGGGCTATAAATAAAACCACGTTCATTTAACCTATCACCATTTAAGATTATTTTATCTTTATCACTGCTTACTTTTTCTGTTGCTACAGGCTCCGCGGCGCTACTGATTTCTTGAATATTATTATCAGCTTTAGCCTCATATTCAAAAGTATTAGCGATTTCTTTATGCTGAGCTAATTTTTGTTTAGCCAAGGCTTTTTCAATGGTACTCATGGCTAAAAGATCCTTTTTAATGGTGTTTGAATAATGTCAGGAAATAAAAAGTAACTAAAAAATAATGCTAACAAGCAAAGTAAGAGCAGGTTAGAGCCCATAAAAATTAAGGTTTTCTTTTTATGCCATTGTTGTAAGCCTAAGTTTTCATTGGCAGAGATAACACCAAATACAGGTACACCGGTAATTTTAGATAATTGAGCGGTAGAGGTTGCAACAGGGTTCAATTGACTCATTAATAGTGATAAACCAATACCAACACCAAAGCCTATAAGCGTGACAACGCTGAATAAAATAAAGCGTTTTGGCCCGGATGGTTTAGTTGCTTTACGTGGAGGGTCAATAACACGAAATTGAATTTTATCAGTAGTTTCATTCGCTTGTTGAGCGAGTTGCGCCGTTTCCTTACGTGATAATAACTCTTCGTACTTTTCTTTTGTAATATCATAGCCACGGTTTAGTGCAATTAACTCAGCTTCAATTTCCGGTAAAGTATGCACTCTGTTTTCAAGCTCGATAATACGTTGGCGGTAATTGTCAGCTCTAACATTGAGTGAGGCTATTAAGTTCTCCAGTTGATTAACTTGAATTTGTACTTCTTGAATAACCGGATTAGCGCTTAAACGTGCTAAACTGCCTGCATTTTCATTATTTTGCGCGAGATACTTTTCAATCTCAGCACTACGTAACTTATTTAAATGCTCTAAATTTCGACTAATTTCGATCACGTCTGGGTGTTTGTCGGTATAACGAAGCTTTAAATTATCTAGTTGAACTTCTAATTCATTTATACGGTCATCATAAGTGGTACGTATTGAACTTTCATTTTTGATTTTATTATCACTGCCAGTGTCAGCAACCATCGATTGTGCTAGCTGCTTTTTAGCGGAATCGAGCCGAGTTTTATTCTCCAAAATATCTAACTCAAGTTCTTTTAATTTATCTTTATTACCATTAAGTTTTGTATAATAGCCACCTGATTGGTCCGGTAAAATACCACTATACTTTTGTTTAAAACTCGTCAGTCTGGCTTCTGAATTTGAAAGGCGGTTTTCATAATCTTTGATTTGAGTATTTAAAAACTTTTGTGCACTATCTGAGTCACTGCGAGTTTCGCCCAAAGTATTTTCAATGAAAACAGTCAACGTTGAGCGAACGATATTTTTCGCCATTTCAGGATCTTTGTCTTCGATACTCAAAGTATAAATATTTTCTCGGCCAACCCCTGATATTTTAATGTTATCTTTTAGGTCTTTGATTATTGCTTCATATTGAGCAGGAGTACTCGCCTGTACATCTAAATCTGTCATACGCGAAATACGTTCTAAATTAGGACGGCTTAACAGTGTTTTTACCATAAGACGAATTTGCGTATTCGGATTGGTTTCAACCGTTAAACCTTTTAATAAAGGGCGTAATAAAGATTGAGTATCAACATAGACTCTTGCTTCTGATTTGTAAACATCGGGCATGGAAGCAACGAAATACCAGCCAATAGGGCAAATAAGCCAAGTTGCTATGATGATATAACGACGTTTTAACCAAATCCCTTTTAGATAATCAATTATCTCTTCAAATATGTCTTGCATTACGACCCTTTAATGTTGTGCTAAATTATTGATGTACTAAGTGTTTGGTATATTAAAACCAAGCTTCAGGGATAATAATAATATCACCCGGCAACATATCAACATTGGCACTTATCTCTCCATCTTTAAGTAGCTGGTCTATCATTACTTGATATTGGTTTTGTGCGCCACTTTCAATACGTATGAGGACAGCATTGTTACCATCAGCAAATTCGGTTAAACCGCCAACTTGAATCATAACATCGAGCAAGGTCATATGCTGAGTATAATTAATAGCTCGTGGCTGTGCGGCTTCACCAATAACACGAATTTGCTCACTAAAAGGACCAACAAAATTTTCAACGGTGACCGTAACAATAGGGTCTCGTAGGTACGTTGCTAAGATTTCTTCAATTGAACGAGCTAATTCAGTGGGCGTTTTACCGGTCACTTCGATATCTTCAACTAAGGAGGTGGTAATCATGCCATCAGGGCGCACTACAAATGAACCTGAGACTTCAGGGTTGCGCCAAACAAAAATATTAAGTATATCGCCAGCGCCGATTAAATATTTATAGCTATTTATATTTTCTGTATTAGAGGGGTGTAATGTTGCACTAGGTAACGTACTGTGTGAGCTACAGCCTGAAAGAAAAGTTGCTAGCAATAGCAAACCTACTTTTAATGTGCTGGCAAAGCGATTATCCATAATTTACACCTTTTTTAATACAATTTGATTTGAAAAACAATGTGTAATTGTATGGTATTTTATTGCCTTTTAGCAATGTAAATTAACAGGTGTAAATTAATCGTTAACTTTAGTGCGTTTTTTGTTAGAATCAGCGCAGTTTTTGTAGGTAGATACTCGCTATAAATAGCAAATCTTAATTAAAGGGAACCTAGTTAATTATGTCTAGTTCGAAATTTCGTGATTTATCAGCAGGTACTAAGTCTTTAATTATAGTCGAGCAAATTTTATTTGTTGGTGCTTTGATGTTGGCTGTTCATTTGAACGGGGAATATCAAATTGTTGATTTTTTCGTGGTGTCTGATGGTTTTTTATTCTTCTATGCCGTTATATTTGCGCTACTTAATCAATTAAGTGCCTTAGCGCTAGGATTGTACAACTCAAAACTCAGAGAAAGTTTTCGAGGTATATTCCGCCGCATGTTGATGTGTGTTTCTGTGGGTTTTTGTGCGACAACACTCATTAACCCTCTTTATGGACCTTATCATTTACCAATAGAATTATTAGCCATAGCCTCTTCACTTAGTGTTTTTCTCGTCAGTTCTTTTCGTTATTTTACCTTTAAAATCGATTTCTTTGGTTTTGGTAAGCGTAATATTTTGGTATTAGGATCTGGCCATCGAGCATCAATTATAGAAAGACGTATGCGACGTGATGTCGATAGGCAAGACTTTTCTGTGCATGGCTTTGTTATCATGGAAGGTGATTCTCCCGATGGGATCCAGCGCGAAACACTTATAAATCTATCTGAATCATTAGTTGAGTATACCTTAGCTCATAATATTGATGAGATAGTCGTCGCTAATGACGAACGTCGGAATAACTTACCTGTAGATGAATTGTTTGCTTGTAAGATTCGCGGTATTGAAATTATAGATATATTGGATTTCATTGAGCGTGAAACCGGACAAATCGCCGTTAACCTTATTTATCCTAGTTGGGTGATTTATTCTAATGGCTTTGCCTCTAATAATTATTTACGTAATACTTTAGATTGGATCTTTAATGCAGGAATGGCACTGGTCTTGTTATTACTTACTTGGCCTGTAATGCTTATTACTGCGTTGTGTATGAAAGTCACCGAAGGTTTTAATGCGCCAATCTTCTATAAACAAGAACGTGTTGGCTTAGATGGGGAACCGTTTAATATGATTAAATTTCGTAGTATGCATTTAGATGCAGAAAAGCACGGTGCTCAAATGGCCAGTGAAAACGATAACCGTATTACAAAAATTGGTCAGTATTTACGTAAATATCGTATTGACGAACTGCCTCAAATTTGGAATGTATTGCATGGCAATATGGGCTTTGTTGGACCAAGACCGGAACGCCCTCAATTTGTGCAAAGCCTTATCAAGAATATTCCTTATTATAACGAGCGTCATAATGTTAAACCGGGTTTAACAGGTTGGGCGCAATTAAAATATCCTTATGGCGCAACGGAAGCTGATTCTTTAGAAAAACTGAAATATGACTTGTATTATATTAAGCATCGTAGTTTTCTATTAGATTTACTTATTTTAGTAAGAACGGTTGAAATAGTTTTGTTTGGTAAAGGAAGATAGCTTTAATTTACATACCTGTGTAGTTAGCTCAGGAGTTCATTAATTTCGTCATCTTCGAAGTGTCTAGTCGAAGATCCATTGTCTGGTGTTATGGATTCCCGTATATGGACTCCACCTATTTTACAACAACAATGTTAACAAAAAAATGTAACGCTTACGTATATACGGCTTCTTGTTGAGGAAGCTATCCTCTAGCCTTTGATGTTTGCGCACCTACCGTCCTTTTCGATAAGATAGCCTCACTGGGCTTTCGGGAATCACAGGTTTCGGGCAGGTTGGTCTTACCTTTTTTGCTTCGTTATCGCTGTAGAATTTTTAACTTTTATTTTATTTACTGAAATTGAATTTGTACTGTCATACCAATTCTGCTTTATACTTTTCTCCGCTAACCAATAGGGCCCAAGCGGTTCTTACCGTTTTATTGGCGAGCGCTATAGCTGCTCGCTTTACTCCTACCCTGGCGACTAAATTGATTAGCCAAGCCTGTTTCTTCGTTCGGGCTTGCATCGGTAGTTTATATATCACAGAGAAGGCACCTTGAAACAATACCGCGCGTAGCTCTTTATCGCCGCCACCCTTATTAATTCCTCTCATATAAACGTTTCCGCCTGAGCTATGCTGCTTAGGCGTAACCCCTATATAGACTGATGCATCGCGACCTTTTTTGAAGGTTTTACCATTCCCTAGAGCTGCATATAACCGTGCAGCTCCAACAGGACCCACACTTTCTAAATCAAGTAACCGTCTACATGGCTCTATTTTTTTTACTAAGGCTCCTCTTATCTTTTCGTTGGCTGTTAAGTGCTCAAGTGTAATTTTATAGCGTTCCCACAGCAGTGTTAACATGCCGTGTAAGTTAATGGGCAATCGATGGTCTTCATCTGAGACTACCTGCGTAACCGTCTCTCTTAATCCTTTTTTACCTTGTGGGCTCGTTATGCCATATTCATACATAAATGCACGAATATGATTACTTAAAGCCGTCACCGATTTATCTAAAAACTTTCTTGTTTTTTCAACTGTTTGTATTATCTGCTGCTCTTCACTTTTCAGTTGACTAAAAATCATACCTACTTGAATGGATGCTACTGCAATCGCCAAGGCATCATTAGCATCGGTTTTCTGTCCTTGTAAAAAGGCTTTAACTTTCTTAGGACTAATCATCCTGACATCATGACCATATTGCTGAGCTAACCTTCCCCAGTAATGACAACTACCACAGCCCTCTAGGGCAATAATGCTAGATTTCTCTTTGACTAACAATTCCCTTAACTTGTTCGGGCTCACGGCTTTATTGTAAATTAATTCACCATCGCTACTTATTTTACAAACTTGGATAACATTCTTTGCTAAATCTAACCCAATTACGTTACACTTTTTCATTGTATGGCTCCTTTTGTTTGGTAACAGCCAACCTACATTAGTTGGGTTGGTGGAGTCCATACATCGACAAGACATCTCGGGAATGACGGTATTTGACAATGTTGTCTCTTTCCTGATTGATCTACATAGGCATGTTAATTTAAGGCCAGTCACTACACTCTGAATCGAGTACTTTGAATGATTACGGGTATAGATGCTGTATCATCCAATGTTTGCTTGATATAGCTGCTTTGGACTTTACTAACATATTCAGCTCTGACTTGTAATCCACCGGCTTTGCTAAACCCCTTGGGTTGTTATATCAAGCGCAGGACAAGCGGGGAAAGTTATTTCGTCCTGCTTCTTTTATTTATCATTAAGCGGTTATTTTGATTTTGCACTTAAAATCATTTCTTTAAATATTCTTTCATTAAAAGGCCGATCTATCGAAAATCGTCCTACTTCAAAGCGATTTTCATTAAGGTTTTTATTTATTATGGCATTAAATGAAAATGCTAATTTATAACCGTTAGATGAAATAGCTTTATACATACTCTTATTATAAGTTGCAGAACTACCGACAGGATATGATAAGGCATTGATATTTTTTGATAAGTTTAGATCGATTAAACGCTTGGACTCGTTAAGTTCAAAATTAAGCTCGGCCTCAGATAAACAAGAGAAAATTTTATGGGTATGCGAATGAGCACCAATTGTCATATTGTTTTTAGCCATTTCCGCAACTTGTTGCCATGTCATAAATATATTTTTCATTTCACTATTGGAAATGCTTGCAGAGGTCAATACCCTTAATTCATCCAGCTGACGTTCAATTAAAGAAGGGGTGACTTTTATTTGTTGTAAAACATTTTGTATATTTTGTCGAGATGGTATCTTATCAATAGTTAAAGCATGATGCCACGGGCTAAGTTTTATGGTTTTATTTGCCAGTTGTCTAACATGCCAGGCAATTTCATCCCACCATGGAATAAGGCCAGAGTCTATTAAGCTAGTTGTAATAAAAAAAGTAGCGGGTAACTCTAACGACTTTAATAGTGGAAATGCAATATGATAATTATCACTGTAGCCATCATCAAAGGTAATTAGTGCCAATGGTTCTGTAATGGGAATATTGTTTTCAGTAATATCATTAACTTCATCAAGAGAAACAACTCTAAAATTATTTTTGATAAAAACAAGATACTTTCCAAAGCTTTCAGCGTCACAAGAAAATACACAAGGATCATAATTTGTTTCTTGCCATGAGCCAATACGGTGAAAATTAAAACAATATAAACCGTGATTTAAAAAAGGCCATAAAACCTTTGATAAATTAAGCCGTTTAATTAACTGATGTTTTATATTCATAGAGCTTCTACTTTAAACTGTGGCCTAGGGAGAAAGTAATCGCGATATTCATTAGGGTTTCCTTTTTTACCTTCTTCAGCGGCTTTTATGATGTTATACATTTCTCTTGAATTGACATAATGTAAGATATAGTTTTCACCATCGTTGTATTTACTTTCTAAATACGAAAACATATCGTCACACGGTTTACCTAATAAAACGTCCATATCTTGTTCTTGAGTACCGTGAGTATGTACTTTAATAAAGCGCCATTCAGGTCTACCTTCAACGTGAACATTCGCTTCTACCCATAAATCGACACGATCTTTGGTTGGTTCCATGCCTTTACGCACATCAGAGTTTTCAATTTGCGGGAAAATACCTTTTTTAAGCTTTTTCCAATTCAGCATTAAAGGTCCATTAACCATTAAAATATCGCCCCAAGGTTTTCCGCCAACTTTACAATTAATACCGGTATTGTGTGAGTTCGGTTTATTTGGATCATCTTTTGCGTAATAAATACTATTAATGGTATCAGGCTGAGTAGGGTGAGGGGCTGAAGGGAATGTAAAGTCAGCATAACAACCTGTTTCTCTTAAAATAATCAGTTCGTCATTTACACCGCAATTATTACCAGTTGGGTCACAGTTATCTAATGCCCAGTTACCATGGATAAAGCCATAGCTTAGTTGGCCTGTATCAGGGTTGTGACTAAGAGCCCCATGCTTGTCGTGTAAGGTTTGACAAAAGGTGGTGATCAAATGGCGTAAGTTTTCAGAAGTATCATTGTGATGATGCAAATGTAGTTCTATTTCACCAAAACCATCTAAGCACATTTTGGCAATTTTATTTAAATGCTCGAAACGGTATTCTTCTTCAGGGTAATAAAAAGTATGTTGCGGGTGAAAACCATCAGCATCTTGATGCTTTCCTGCCATTTTAGGGTATTCTGCTAACCATCGGTCAACTCGAGAGCGCTCAACATTAATGTCATTAGGCTTACCCCATTGAGGTTCATAATGATCAACAAATGAAAAAACAATATGTGTAGGGCCGTTAATTTCTAAAGGTTTGTTTAAGCGCTGTTTAATATATTGGGGCAACCAACCTGACATATGCTTTTTTTTCAGAATAAATATAAAAGCAAAAACAAGCAATAAACATAATAAAAGTAAGCTAAAAAAAATAATCATCTTGTTGTTCTTTCCCATGTGCCTTGGACGTTGGCGCTAAAGTACCGAATAAATCCTCGCATTAAAGCGATATTCATAGATACAAAAAAGGCAATTAATCCAGTAATTGAACCAATGTTTTGCTGTTTTTTTTGTTTATTAATACCGTAAAAAGCCAAGGAGTAAAAAAGAGCTTGTCCAATAAATAATAATTGATATAAAGGGTTATTAATGAGTAATAAATTACTTACCAAGGTAATAAGCATTAAATGAGGGACAAACCACCGGCATACTTTATGACTGAAATAAGCGATAAACCGCCAACCTAAAAAAGGATTTAATGCCCAAGGCATACTAAAAAATGCTTGGTAATTACCTAAGCCAATTCGTACTCTTCTCCCTTCTTCTGCCTGCAAATTTGGCGCTATTTCTTCAATGGCAATGGCTTCAGGATCATAAATTAGGCGAGAACCTTGTTTAGCAACATTCATTGCAATCTGGAAATCATCTACAATAGTGTTGGCAGGTAACGGAATAAAAAGTTCTTTTCGTATAGCGTAAATTGCTCCATTTGCACCTTGTAATGCATTCAGTCGAGCTTCATGAAACTTCAAAACTTGTTCATAGCGCCAATAAATATTGTCTTTATTATCGCCTGAATCAACATCTACCAGGTGAAGCTCTCCACATACAGCGCCAATATCGTCATGATTAAAGTGTCTGACTAAGCACTCAATGGTATTTTTGTTAAAATGGGTATTTGCATCAGAGAAAACAATGTAATCACTATTTACTTGTTCAACAAGATCATTGAGTACACTCATCTTGCCACGATTTTTTTCAAATATATAAACCTTTAAATTCACCTCATCAAACGAAGTTAAAATTTCTGCTGTTTTATCTTGGCTGCCATCAGAGCCAATTAATATAGTCAGTTTATCTTGAGGGTAATCGAGAGAAAGTAAATTCTCCACCCTTGCTTTGATACATGACTCCTCGTTGTAAGCGGCTATTATTATAGATACAGGGGGTAGATTTTCTTTGTTTACAACTCTACGTTGGCTTTTTTTCCAAAGATAGCGTGTATCACTAATCGCTTGCTTTACTGCGCTAAAAAGCATCAAAATCAGCGGGTAAATAAAATAACTGTAAATGATAACAGCCAAACTGAACCAAAAAATAATTACCATTATAAATCTGTGCCTTTGTTATTTTTTAAATAGGCTTTTGCTGGAATACCTAGCATAGTAGAGCCATGTATTGCATCTTTTGTTAAGACAGCGTTCGCACCAATTTTAACATTGTCTTCAATGGTTAATTGGCCAATAATTTTAGCGCCAGAACCGATAAAAATATTATTTTCTAAACAAGGCGACTTTCCCTTCTCATCACCAATGACAACACCACTTTCTAAAGTAATATTGTGGCCACCAATTACTTTGGAGTTTATAACAATGCCAATAGGGTGCATAATAACAAAACCAGAGGAAAATTTTGCACCACTGCCAATAACACAACCATTAATAAATTTATTTAGCCATTGAAAAAAATAGGCTACTAGGCCTAAGCGGTGTGTTGCACACCAGCGCATACATCGATAAATAATATTAGCACTCGTGCCATCAGCCATTAAAATTCTTAACATGCTTACGTTAGCACCATCATCGGCAAAAATTTGTTGCTTACGTTTTAAGTCGGCTATTATTTTTTGCATCAACCTTTCTCACTAGCAGTAACTAATGATAATAATTGTTCTGCGTTATGTTTCCATTGTCGCTCGTTTTCAATATAGACACGAGCATTCAGGCCAACTTTTTTGTGGGCTTTTTTATCATTAACAATTTTAAAAACCTTGTCTATACAGGCTTGTTTATTGCTCGCTGGAAATAACCAACTTGTCTCATTGTCTTGAACAACTTCTGCAATAGGGCTGAAGTCTGGAGCAATCATGCCTTTGCCCATGGCCATAAATTCAAATAATTTCATCGGTGAACCATAATCATTTGAATCAGGCAAAATCCCCAAGTCCATTGCAGACAAAAAGGATGAAACTTCGTGATGTGGTACTTTACCAGGTAAAATAACTTGCGATTCAACACCTGCTGCAATAACGCGGTTTTTAATGCCCTCAAAAGCGACACCGTCTCCTACTAGCAATAATACTAATTCAGGTGTTTCCTTTAATTTTTGACAAGCTAAATCAACAAACCAATCAATACCATGCCAATGAACAAATGCACCAACATAACCAAGTACTATTTTGTCTTCAATGCCCAGCTTACTTCGTAATGCTAAGCCAGAAGTTTCATCAATAATAAATTTATCTAAGTCGGCACCATTAGGTGACACAACAGAATTTGCAATGTCACCGTATGCTTGCTCAGCGACTTCTTTAAAGCGTGTTGAAATAAAAACTAGGCCGGTAGCATTTTTAAAAATCCAACCTTCAATTTTTGCAGCAAGCTTTTTAAAGGTTAATGAACGCACCCTTTGGACTTGGCAAGAGTCGTTAATTTCTAACACTATAGGTAAGTTATGACGTTTTGCCCACCAAACACTGGCAAACATAAATAAGGAATAACGTTCATAAATAAGAGTAATATTTTTTTCTTTAACGGTTTTACGTAAACGTATGACAGCAATTAAATTGAAAGCAAGCTCAAAAAGTTCGAAAACAAATTCTGGTACATGTTTAGTGAGATCCGAAAGTATTGAAAAGCTACTTTTTTTAGTGGGTGCTTGCTTAACTTTGGCATCAGTAGTGGTTGTTTCTTCAGTTTCAGGCTCTGCTCCTGGCAAAGATAATATATCAACATGATTACCTAACTGCCTTAACCCTTTGACCACACCTCTAATATGAACGCCTTCGGCACCACGACCACGAGTTCTATGATGAAATAGAATATTCACTTTTATTTGTTCTCCAATGCGTTGAGACTGAAACCTTGAGATTGCCAATGGGGTATTAAGATTTTTAAGGCCTCAATACAGCGAGAGTTATCATCATGAAATAATATAATATCGCCATTTCTTACTGGGTTATCAATAAAGCGCTTCACAATTTTTTCTGGTTGCTCTTTAAGAAAATCTACAGAGTCACGGCTCCAATGTACTGCCGTCATTTTTAAACGAAATAATTCAAACAGCAACCTAATACTCCAGCGCCCTTGAGGTGCTCGAAACAAGCGGCAATTTTGTTGGGTAGTTTCTTTAATAAGTTCATTGGTTGCAGATATTTGTTCAAGCATTGCTTCACTTGATAACTTAGTGAAATTAGGGTGGCTGTATGAATGATTTGCAATGGTATGTTTTTGTACATGTATCTTTTTTAGTAAATCGGGTGACTTGCTAATTCGAGAGCCAATAATAAAAAAAGTAGCTTTTACTTGATATTGTTCAAGTAATTCAAGTAATCCTTCTGTAACACCTTGAACAGGACCATCGTCAAAAGTTAAATAAAGTGATTTTGATTTACTTTTCCCATTGATCAAAAACAGGCTATTGGGTAATAGCTTAGATCGAATGAAATATATAATTTTATTTCGCATTAAATTTCGAGTCCATCGAAAAATGAAACTTTATAAAAACATTGTAACAGTAATTAAACCTTTGCCAATATAACTTTATCTATGAAATTAGTTATTAACAGACAGTAACTCAATGAGTTGGCGTTTATTGTTTTCCCATGTGAATTTTTTACTATGCGCTTTTATTTGTTCTTTATTCCAAGGTTGATTGAGTATGTCATTTAAGCCATTCTCGACCGCTATTTCACAGCGAGGTTTAATTAACCTGCCACATATTTTCTCGTCGACTACTTCCGGAATGCCACCAACGTTTGTTGCTAACACAGGCGTACCGCAAGCCATAGCCTCTAAAACAACATTAGGAACCCCTTCGTTATAACTGGGTAACACTAATGCTTTAGCGTGAGTAATCAGCGCGGGTAATTTATGATGTTCCACAGAGCCCAGTAATTGAACTTTATCAGCAATATTGAGTGCCTTTGACAATTGACCAAGGCGTTCTTTTTCTATGCCAGAACCGGCATAAACAAGATTTAATGTGGGATAATTATTGCAGATTTTTGCAAAACCCTTGATAAGCTCGACAACACCTTTATCATGCTTTAAGTTTCCAACATATAAAAGGTAGTCACCGTTTAATGGCGCTTTTGTTTCTACACCAAACTTTTGGTGATCAACACCATTATAAATAACCGATATTTTTTTACGTTCAATACCCATACTTATCATTTCATCTGCTAAAGCTTGGGATACTGACAGAATTCCTTGTGCATTTTTGCTTGCTTGCACTATTTGTTTCGCTCTTGAAGGTATTTTCCCGTGCAGGTTAATGTCACTTCCGTGTACCTTAAAAAAAAAGCGGCACCTGAATAACTTACTTAGCCAACTTGCAGCAACAGCTTCAGGAAAAGCCCAGCTCGCCAATATTACTTTGGGATTTTTAGTAAATAACCACCAACCAGAGTGCATTAAAATAGACAAAAACATAAAGACACTATAAAAACGTCGGCCAACTTTAGGGAGATAAAAATAAGGGACATATCTTAAATTTTCAGTTTGCTTTATTTCCTTTCTGTGAGAAAACCATTCAGGAAAGGCAACCGGTACTATAATACTTTTGTCAAACTCGTCATCAAGTTGAGCGAATTGCTGACGATTAAAGGTTGCTCTATTAGGTTCCCAAGGAAGTGGGAATAAATTAGTAATGATTACCAACGACCTTTTATTTATCGTATTAAACGTCACAAATAGTCACTCTATGTTTGCCACTGACAGTTAATGGGATATCTTCAACCAATTCAAACTTCAAATTAAGTTCATTGGCAGCATATTTATTGATTTCAGCCGTAATGCTGATTTGATCTTCTTTTGAAAATTTCTCGTTGGCGATAATCAAAATATGCACTTCATCAATTTTACTTTGCTTGACTTGAAAGCGAGAAATACCTTTGAATTCTTTAAATAGATGCGGAAATAATTCTCCAGGAATGGTTTTCCCTGAGGGTGTTTTTATAATGTCTAGTTTTCTGCCGTCTACGCTACTCATTAGAGGTAGGGGATTACCACAACGACATGCTTCATTTATCAGTGTGGCCCTATCACCATTGACATAACGAATGAGCGGCATGCCAAAATTATACAAATCTGTTATAACTAAATCGCCACTTTGTTCAGAAACCGGTTTACCTTGCTCTGAAAGTGTTTCAACCACTAAGTGATCACTATTAATATGTAAATTTTTATACTCGGTGCATTCTGCAGACATTAACATAAACTCTCGACAACCAAAGGTGTCGTAAACATTACAGTTAAAAGCCTTTTCTATTTCAGTGCGTTGGAAGTCGTGTAAGGGCTCTGCACCGGTTAGCATGGTTTTTGGTGAAAAAACGGCAATATTATTGTTGTTTATGTAACAAGAAAGCTCATAAAGAGGATTAACATAAGAGACCAATGCCTTGGGTTTATAAGCATTAATTTCCTTTACATAATCAATCATATTATCTTTGTTCATCGCAAATGAATTGAGCATTTTACGATTATAAAACTTATGATAGAGATTGGTTTTAATTGTTTTAAAAAGGGTGGATTCGCCAACATCAGCCCCCCACAAATAAAGTGTTTTTTGTCCTAATCCCGCACCTAACCAACCATATCCTCGCCACATTATCGCTTCGCGCCTAGTATTACTGTCGATATTTAGCTCGAAGCTAAACGGTTGACCAGTAGAACCACCAGTAGATTTCTTTATATTATTTGAGTAATTACTTGCGAGAAGATCATTATAATGCGCGGAAATATCATCTTTAGTAACGACAGGGAGTTTGGCAAAATCAGCCATGCATTTAATATCATCTTTTGAATTTATTCCTGATTTAGCCCAGTGTTTAGGATAGAAAGAGGTGTGCTCAAATGCGTGTGTAATTAAATTTTCAAGGGCTTGCCACTGTTTATCTTCAAGTTGTTTTATTGTTAGTGTTAAATTACTTTCATAAATTTCAAGATGGTGCAGTAAATTTTTACCTTTTATTTTTTCATAAACAGGCATTAAAAAGCGTCGCAAAATAAAAGCGTACATAACTGCTAAAATCCTAAAATTGAATGAATGAGTATAAGTGCCTTTAATTTAACAAAAAATACAAATTAAAGTAACATTTTTGTAGTATCAGCTGGAAAATTTTAATAAAGAAGATAGCGCATTTATTATACATATCATCCCTAGAATTAAATTATTTTCTTTTCGTTGAAGTGACAACTGTCATTTCGACAAGCACTTCCTAATTTATCAATGATGAGATTCTATTTGTTACACAATTTGACAGAACATTTGTTTAATCAATCAAAAATCATTACAATTTGCTTTGTAAATAAACACTACATTCAAATAAATAATTACAAAAATGTAATTGGCCGATGAATCTCATATCTAAAGCTTGAAGGACTCTAGCATTGAATTATAGAAGTGACATAGATGGACTAAGAACCATTGCCGTTTTTTTGGTTATTTTTAATCATGTGGGTTTTAGTTTTTTTACCGGCGGATTTGTTGGTGTAGATGTTTTTTTTGTTATCTCTGGTTTTCTTATTACCTCCATAATTCATCCTCGTATTCAACAAAAAACGTTTTCGTTTGCATGGTTCATTAGCCGTCGTGTTAAACGATTAATGCCTGTGCTGTTTGCTATTATTTTTATCACTATGGGTATTTTTACTCTAGTGATGTTGCCACAAGATCTTATTAAGTTTTATAAAAGCATTATATGGGTTGTTTTTTATGCGGGTAATATATTCTTCTGGCGAGAGCATGGTGGTTACTTTGATGGAGGCTCACAAGAAGCGCCTTTATTACATACCTGGTCACTTGCCGTTGAAGAACAATATTACTTTATCTGGCCATTGTTATTAGCCGCAGCGTATAGGTATTTTGGGAAAAAAATAGCTTTATATGTATCCATTGCCTTATGTATTGCTGCAACAGTGTTTTCTCAGTGGGGTACAGAAGTAACTATTGGAGCCGCATATTATTTATTGCCTACTCGCTTTTTCGAACTACTTGTTGGCTCTTGCCTTGCTTTAATGTGGAGCCAACTCCCTAAAGCTAATCAAATTACAAATCATATATTATCTATTGTGGGGTTGCTTTTAATTATTGTTAGCGCGTTAGTGTTAACTGAACATCATTCTTTTCCTGGGTATAACGCGCTTTATCCTGTGATTGGAACAGCATTAATTATTTATGCTTCTTCGGGGATAGTAAATAAATTTCTCTCTTTAAAACCGATGGTTTTTTCGGGTAACATTTCATATTCATTGTATTTATGGCATTGGCCAATTCTAGTTTTTGCACGATATACCTCAGTTGACTTTACTTTAGTTAACCAAATTTCATTTATTATTTTAACTTACATACTCGCTATTTTATCGTGGCGTTATATCGAGCAACCTTTCAGGAACTTTCGCGCAGATTCATTCAAAGCTGTAGCGACTAAGCTATATATTGTTCCATCATCAATATTAATAGTATTGATTGGTTTAGGTGTTTTTTTTGATGGATATAAAAACAGATTTCCCTCAAAAATAGTGGCGATGGAACATGCATTACATACCCATACAAGTAAATCTAGAATTGCTTGTCATTCACCCTATAGAAATAGCAAAAATTCACCTGAAAGTGAATGTATCTTTGGCAATAAAACAACAGATAAACAGCAAGCGAATGTCTTTGTTTTTGGTGATTCACATGCTAACCATATGGTGCCATTTATTCAAACCCTTACCGAAGATGCTAATTTGTTAGGTCAAGACTACACCTTAGATCGTTGTTTACCTATATTTGACCTTAAGTGGGGGTCAACGATTCATTTAGCTGAAAAGTGTAAATCACGAAATATGTTGGCCGAAAATCACATTCAAGAAAATTCTTTTGATTTTGTAATCATGGCAGCATCGTGGCCTGGTTTTAATACACGTAGAATTTTTAATGATGAGCGTCTAGTAGACAATCAAAAAATTACTGCTTTATTACAGCAAAAGCTTACACAAACAATTAATGCCATTATTGACTCTGGTGCGACTCCTATCATGTTTGAAGATATACCCACTTTGCGCGGAAAAAGCCCTAAATGCCCAATAAAGCAAAAAGTTTTTAATGAAAAATTAAATTGTGAAATACAGCATGACTCTAATGAATTATTCAATCAATTAACAACTACGCTTAAAGGCGAATTTCCACAATTAATTGTCATTAGCCCTCATCAGTTAATGTGTATTGATAATAATTGTTTAATGACCCTAAATGATATCCCATTATATAGAGATGAAGACCATCTTAATGAAATAGGGTCGGCTTTATTAGGTGGTTTGTTTTTAGAGAAAAATTCTAATCCATTTAAAAGTAAATATTCTAAAAACATAAGCCGTTTATCTGTGGAAACTACCAAGTAAAATGATTACAGCATTATATATATTAAAAGGTATTTGATTTTAACTCGCCTTTTTCATAATGGTAAGGATAATGCTTAGCGAAATGTTATGTTTTTGTAAGTTTTAATACAAATGAAAGGAAATTCTGTGACTCAATCATTAGTGACTATTGTTGTACCTGTATATAACGGTGAGCAATATTTAGAAAAAACCGTTGAATCTATATTAACCCAAGATTATCGCAATATTGAATTGGTTTTAGTTGATGATGGCTCTAGCGATAAATCTGCAGAAATAATGCGGAAATTAGAAAAGTCAGATGCCAGAATTAGACCTTTTTATAATCAAAATGGCGGAGTTGCCTGTGCTAGAAACTTTGGTATTAAGCAAGCAAAAGCAGACTTCATTGCTTTTTGTGACCAAGATGACTTATGGCTACCAACAAAATTGAGCAAACAAATACCGCTCTTCAATAATCCTAAAGTAGGTTTAGTTTATAGTGGCGCAATTGCAAAATACGAAATGTATAACAAGCAGTCAAAGCCAAGTTTTGACAATAAATATAAAGGTGATGTTTTTAGTCAGTTAGTAAAACTCAATATGTTTACTTGTTGTACCGCGGTAGCTCGAAAAACTTATTTAGAACAAGTAGGTGGATTTGATGATGACAGGGCATTAATGGGTGTTGATGATTGGCATTTATGGCTTAAATTAGCCATGACTTGCGACTTTGATTATGTTGAAGAACACCTTGCCATTCATGTGTTCCATGGTGATAACTATTCATTAAATGATGAAAAAATGCATGAAGCGGAAATTGTTTGTTTAAATAAAATTGAACATATTGCTAAACAGCACCACAAAACTGCAGACTGGGCATTAATAAAGCAGCAGTTGCATGTACGCTATGCCAAATCATATATATTCTCTGGTTTGTACGACTTGGCGGGAAATACTTTTATTCGTGCACATCAGACTAAAAACAACTTCAAACTTTATGTTAAAGGAATAGTTTTTAAATTGACCCCAAATATTGTTTGGAAGTTATTACAAAATAGCAAACGTACTTTGTTTTCATCATAATGATTGTTATTGGAAGTTTGTAGTATTTATGACTGACTCATCAAATCTTAAAAACCAAGTACTTCACTCATTAAAATGGGTTGCATTAGGTAAGGTTCTTACTCAAATTATTCGTTGGGCCATTACCTTTTGGGTAATACGTTTGTTATTGCCAGAAGACTATGGCGTTGTTGCCATGGCTGACATGTTTGCAGGTTTTTTAGCACTGTTTATTGGTGGGTTATTTACCCCGGCAATTATACAAACTAAAGAATTGTCGAAAACCATGCTCAAACAAATGTTTGGCCTTATTATTATTGTCTATAGCGCTATGTTCTTTGTACAATATAATCTCGCTGGTGTTGTTGGTCAATTCTACCAATCTGAACATGTTACCAGTATATTAAAAGTCAGTGCATGGTTATTTATCATTAAAGCTGTAGCTATAATTCCTACGGCTCAACTGGCTCGAAATATGGAGTTCAAACGTGCTTCTATTATTTCCTCTATCGCGAATATTACTGCGGCAGTAACCACATTAATTATGGCTTATTTACAATATGGTTTTTGGTCCATTATTATAGGTGAAATTGTTGCTGTAACATTAAACGCTGTGATGACATTAGCAGTAAAAC
>MAAF01000022.1 GCA_002163005.1 Colwellia psychrerythraea
TGATTTATCGAATCATTGCTCTATTAATACTGAGTATGCCTACGGCAATAAATATTTATAGTAACGGAGATATTGTCAGCTCAATTATATATGTGCCATTAATAACACTGGGGTTTTCAGCTATCGCTATCTTTGTTGATGGCAAACTAGAAAGTTTATTAAATAGAGAAATGATCTTAACAAAATTTAAAGTACCTACCGCCAATATTCACCTCAACACTATAAACGATATAGGGATATCAAAATCAGTAATCTAGAATTCAGCTAAGTAAAATAAGTGACTTAAAGAACTGACTTCACCACTTTAATATGCAAACGTTTGGCAATACGGTTTAAATTAGCGCGATCTGTCGATAGTCGCCTTGCCGCAGCGGCCCAATTACCGTCTTCTTCTTTAAGTATCTGGCTTATTAATTGTTTTTGAAAACTCTCGGTTTCTACTTTTAAATTCAGGTTAGCATGCTGCTCAGCAATTGATGGTAAGCCACTTTCAGCGATGAGCTCTATTGGCAACTCTATGCCAACCGCGTTAAGTGCTCCGCAGTCTACTTTATCAATAGAGATTATTGCTTTACCACGCTGGCGAGCTCGCGCCTTTAGGGTTGCCCTGCTAACGACATGCTCTAATTCACGCACATTACCCGGCCAGTTATATTGTGTTAAATGAGCAACGGCTTGCTCGGTTATTTTTAGTTGAGCAATGCCGAGCTTACGCCTAGTTTGCTCAACAAAGTAACCTGCTAATAACTGTACATCGCCAACTCTCTCATAAAGCCTAGGCACTCTAATGGGGTACACGCTTAATCTGTGGTACAAATCCGCACGAAAACGCCCTTCACCTACTTCTTCTTTTAGGTCCCTATTGGTTGCGGCCACAATACGAACGTCGACTTCTTCAACATTGTCTTGGCCAACTGGCTGAATTTCATTACTCTGTATTGCTCTTAATATTTTGCTCTGCGCGCCAAAAGGCAACTCCCCTATTTCATCTAAAAATAATGTCCCGCCATCAGCTAACGAAAATTTACCAGCACGGTTTCTATCTGCGCCAGTAAAAGCACCTTTGACATGTCCAAAAAGTTCACTTTCAATCAAATTCTCCGGTAAGGCTGCACAGTTTACATACACCATAGGACCATGTTGTCGTAGTGATTTTTGATGTAAGGTTCGGGCGACTAGCTCTTTACCCACGCCAGTCTCACCATAAATTAAAATATTAAAATCAGAGGAAGCAACAATGTCTAATTCTTGTTTGAGTTGTGACATGATAGGACTCTCTCCAATGAGTTCACCACCATCACGTTTCCACGCTTCTTCAGTTAACTCTGCCACCACGCGCTGTGAATGATCAGCCCTACTTTCAAGTTGATCTAATAGAAAGGCTGTATTGAGTGTTGCTGCTGAAATAGCTGAAATAACCTCTAACATACGCACTTCAATATCTTCAAAGTCATGTGGGGTTAGGCTATCAATCGTTAATAAACCCAACAAGTTTTCATCATAATACAGTGGTAATCCCATGCAGGAATGCACAGGCAAATCACCATCGCGATCAATCAATAGTCCATCATAGGGATCGGGTAACGGTGAATCCGCAGCGAAACGAATGGGTGATTTTGACTGGCAAAGTGCTAGAAACCGAGGGTGCTCTGCAACATAAAAACGACGACCTAAGGTATCCCTACTTAATCCTTGTAGCGCGATAGGTTTGAGTACGTCACCATGAAAAGACAGTAACGCTACCGCATCGCAGGTAATTGTTTTCCTAACGGTATCTAATAACCGATCAAATCTATCCTTGGTATTTAAACTCGTCGCAAGGTCGAGTGCTAGCTCGATAACTGCCGTTGATGATATTTTTTTCATGCTTTTTCCTGGTGAGAACCTAATTTAGAAATTTATCTCTAACTTTACGGCAACCTGATGAGACAAAATAACACAACAGAGTCATTATGACCACCAAATAGCAAGGTCATAATGACTACACAAATACCCGCCCCAACCTTAACCTACTGTATATAATGAATAAATAAACTTGGCACTTGCTTTGCAAATACAAAAGTAAATAAACAATAATCGATAAGAGTCCGCCATGTATTCGCAATTTTTCATCGCTCCTCAACTGCCTGATGTAGAAAATGCGTTAGCTTTTCAAAAATGTTTAGTTATAGGTAACTATTTAATGTTGTTGTCTTTATTCATTGTGGCTAGCTCTATTTTTATTACTTTTGCTTTTGACGAACACTTCACCATTTCAGCGCAAGTATTGGCACATATTGCCACGATTGTTTTCGCTGGTTTACTCAAAATTGGCTATGTCTTGCGCTGCGTTGCTTTACATGGTTTTGGTAAAAGGAACTTTTAACATGTTACAAATTCAAGACTCAGAAAGCGCTCAATTAAACTACGATCAATCAAGCTGTGATCAACAAGAGACCAGTGCACTTAACTATGTAGCACAACAACCAGTATTAGACTTACCCTTTAGAAGTTACTTTTTACTTGCCGTTGCTTGCTCTATGGCCGCACTAGGAATATGGGCTGCTTATTTTAATGGCTACTTCACTTTTAGCGATAATGGCATTAGCCCGCTGGCGTGGCATATTCATGAAATGATTTTTGGTTTTGGTGCCACTGTTGCCGTCGGCTTTATTCTGACCGCCGCACAAACCTGGACAGGCCAACCAAGTATTAAGGGCTTAGCGGTGCTTGCTTTCGTCGGGCTGTGGTTACTTGTTAGAGCCGCATTATTGGTTAACTCACCCAGTACTATTATTGTGGCTATCATCTTACAAAGCTTTTGGTGGCTGGGCTCAATTATTGTCTTTACTCGGTTAGTGCTAAAAAGTAATAACCGACGCAATTATTTGTTTATTCCATTGTTATCGGCATTAATGTTACTGAATATCGCTTTACTGCTGCTTGATTTTAATGGATACCATGAATTAACCCGACATATTGCACGAACCAGCGTATTGATGTTTTGTCTGTTGATGGGAATTTTAGGTGGTCGCGTGATCCCCTTTTTTACCGTTTCAGGCGCAAAGCTTGCCCCTATAAAAGTACCTAGTTGGTTGACACCTTTATTAACAATCACATCAATTTTAGGTGTATTAACCTTTTTCAGTTCCGCTTTTATTGATTTACCCTTTAGTCCAGCAATATTAATGATAGCGTCTGGTCTACTTCACCTTGTCAGACAAGGTTATTGGCGCAGCTTTGCTACCCGAAACATCGCTTTATTATGGTCATTGCATCTCGCATATTTCTCCTTAGGTTTAGGGCTTGTTTTACTTGGACTAAGTTATTTCCAAGCACAAAGCTCTCAGTATTTTAGCCTATCAATTGCCTTTGGTGATGCCCTGCACTTGATCACTATCGCTGCAATGGGCTTGATGATTTTTGCCATGATGTGCCGTGTCTCTCTGGGACACACAGGTAGAGCATTAGCACCAAGTAAACTAGTTTTATGGGTATTTTTCCTGATTATATTTTCAGCATTTTCCCGAGCCATACTGCCAACGATAACGTCACAACCATTGTTTGCTTGGAATATGAGTGCGATAGCATGGTTAATCGCGGGATTGCTTTTCTTAAAGGTTTACTTGCCTATTTTAACAGCTAAAAAGGTTGAAAAATTCTTTAGCCGTTAAAACAAAAGTAGAAAATATTCATCAAAAAAATAATTTTAAAGAGCTCCTAGGTAATTTTGCCTAGGACGAATTTTTCACTTCAGTTTACCTTAGGAGTAATCATGTTAACTGATAAACATATCGACATTATTAAGAGTACTATCCCGCTGTTAGAAAACGCAGGACCCGCATTAACGGGGCATTTTTATCAACGGTTGTTCAGCCATAATCCTGAACTTCAAGATATATTCAATATGGCCAATCAACATTCAGGTAGACAACAAGTCGCTTTATTTGAAGCCATTGCCGCCTATGCTAAAAATATTGAAAACCTCGCGGCATTAACCACTGCTGTGGAGCGTATTGCGCAAAAACATACCAGTTTCAATATTAAAGCGCCGCACTACGCCATTGTAGGACATCACCTTATTGAAACATTACGTGAATTAGCCAGCGAAGCTTTCACCGCTGAAGTGGAAGAAGCGTGGACTGCTGCTTATCAATTTTTAGCTCAAATTTTTATTAACAGAGAAACTGAGCTATACCAGCAACGCGCTGAAACATTGGGCGGTTGGCGTGACGGAAGAGCCTTTACTGTGATAGATAAAGTAGTTGAATCGACACTCGTTACCAGCTTTGTTTTTATGCCCGTTGATGACAAACCTATCATTGGATTTCAGCCAGGACAGTACCTTGGTATCGAAGTATCCGATCCAAGCAGAGAGTTTAAAGAAATTCGCCAATATTCGTTATCCAATAAAGCGAATGATCAAACTTATCGAATTTCAGTCAAGCGAGAAAAAAATGAGGTACCCGGCATAGTATCCAACTATTTGCATGATGAAGTACATATTGGGGATAACATTAATTTATACGCACCCGCAGGCGATTTTTTCTTTAATGACCGTCAAGCACCTGTGGTTCTACTTTCTGCTGGTGTCGGCATAACGCCCATGCAAGCCATATTAGAAACACTGGCACAGCAAAGTTATAACCATCCTGTTCAGTACCTACACGCATGTGAAAATAGCGAACAACATTCATTTGATCAAAGAACAACAGAGCTTATTAAGCAAAATAATTGGCAACAACATATTTGGTACCGAACTGAAGACGTTTCGCAGCAACATATACAGCAAGGCATGATGGACTTTACTAAAATAGATTTACCTATTGAACAAGGTGACTTTTATCTTTGTGGCCCTATCCCATTTATGCAATTTGCCAAACAGCAATTATTGACCTTGGGCGTTACAGCAAGCAATATTCATTATGAAGTATTCGGACCTCATGCAGATTTATAAGTAAACGACTTAAAATAAACAACTTAAAAAACCAGTACTAATACCAAACGGATTAGTGCTGGTTATTCTTGCTGCTAATAATTCTTACTAATTACAAGGCTATACCGAAAAGCCGTAGATAACGCCTAGTTCTATATATTTCTTGAGGTAATGGTCTATCGAAATGTTGGCATCTACAGCCTTAGCACTTTCAATAGCTACTTCAAAATCATGACCATTTTCAATTGACTGTAAAAACATAAATTCACTTGCGACTACCGTCATCATTTCAATTTTTAATCCCTGCCGAAATAGCACTATAAAAGTACCACTATCACCATCAAGGGATAACTCAATATTTTCAGGCGCATTAATTTGGTTCATCAACCAAATTTTATCAATTGGCATAGTCGAAGACATTATTGATACTGAAGGGCTAAGTAAAAACGTTAAGGTGTCTGATGAAGCAACTTTTTCCAAGTTAGTCCAATCAAAGTGACGACTGTCATGTGCTAATGAGCTTTGATGAAAAAGCCACTCAAGTTGAGCAACATCTTCAAGATAATTTAAATGCTTGGCCTGCTCAAACTTAGCTAAGAATGATGAAAAGGATTCACCATAGTCATCCATATTTCCCGATGTAGGCCAGTGATTAACAATATACTGTTTACACATTGCCCGAAAAAAATCGCTACCTACTAATTTTTCGATCACTGGGTAACTAAGGCTCAAAGAATTAGTAATATTGGCGATGGCACTATTTTGATAAATCCCCATGAGACCTTGGGCTGAAATATTCTGGGTATCGATATCATTTGCCATTAAAGTATTATCAGGAGTTAGCGGACCCGATAAACAGTCATGGATAAAGTTAGCTTGCAGCTCTGCGAGTTTACTCATCATCATGCCTGCCCGTTAATTACACTAGCGTAAACGCTCGACTCTTTAACGCGGATGACTTTGCTAATAATCGCTTCCGCTTTACTTTTTTCATCTAACAGTACAGCGAGTTCAGGAATATTAGTGTCCCATTCAATTAAGGTTGGCAAGGCGCCAAATCGCTTAATCGCTTGTTCATATAGTCGCCAAACGTCATCACAAACTCTATGGCCATGGGTATCTATATAAAGTTCTTTACCCTCAATATTCTCGGTGCTAAAACCAGCTAAATGTATCTCCTTTACCGCATTTAACGGGATATTATCTAAATAGATTAGGGGGTCAAAGCCATGATTATGGGCACTGACATAAATGTTATTTACATCGAGTAATAACCCACAGCCAGTTTCTTTAGCCAATGAAGATAAAAACTGCCACTCTGTTATTGGGGAGTCGACATAAGTTAAATAACTTGAAGGGTTCTCTATTAATATCTGTCTTTGTAAAACATCTTGCGCGTGCTTAATATTGTTAGCAACAATAGTAAAGGCTTCTTCAGTAAACGGGATAGGTAATAAGTCAGGTAGGTAATGTCCGTCCCCTGAAGCACTCCATGAAAGGTGATCTGAGATCAAGCCTGGTTGCAACCAATCGACTGTATTTTTAATGTTTTGAAGGTGTTGTTCACGAACAGGGCAATTAGTAGCCGCTGAGCCCAAAGACATGCCAACACAATGTGCGGATATCGGATAATCTTGGCGAATTTGAGCCAAATATTTAGACGAGGTACTTGCTTGACTAAAAAAATTTTCCGTATGAACCTCTAACCAAGGAACATCTGGTTTATTGTCGATAAACGCTTGGAAGTGCTGATGTTTCAGTGACACCCCCACACCTTGAATACTTTGCATGATTAATATTTCCAGATTTATATACAAAATCGATTAAGTGTAAATTGGGTAAGACGCACAGTAGTTTACTTTAGCGCCTTACCTATAAATCTAACAAGCTACTAACCTCTATTCTCTCAACTATTTTTTCGCTGGTTTTAATGCTTTTACCACACCACCCGTAATTTTGTCACAAGTGCCTTGAGGAACATAAACCCACTCATGTGGAGAATTATCAGTTGTTGCTTGCCCTGCGCAATTATGGCTGCCATTTAACGCGCCACAGTCATTTTTACCTGCTTTGGCTATACCTGCACATTTTTCCCATGAGGTCGGTTGATTAGGGACGGCATTCGCAGAAGTCGCGGTTAAAATACCTAATGCTAAAATACTAGAAATAGCTGCGCTGGCAATTTTTTTGTTGTCCATAGTGATATCCTTAAAGTGTAATTAATTGTTGTGTACAAAAATAAGACAGAGAATAAGAATAATAAATTTCAAAAACATTCATCTTTTTGGAGTGTTAAAGGCTTCATAAAGCAAAAATCCACTTACGATTGTACAAAATAGACCAGAAATATTAAAAAAAGAAAACTAATGCCGGGATGGCTAACTCAATCACTTCCATATGAATTGATAGCTAACAATATTAAGAGTTTTATAATAAGGACTTAGAAAAGATGATACCCCCTTTTACGCTCTACCACCAAGAAGAAAGTTGCCGAAAATTTCACTCTCATAGGTAATTATACAAACGTTAAAAACCTATAGCGTTAGAGTGCTTCAGAAAAACACCCTGAGACTATTTAATCTAAAAATCAGATCACATTTGAATTATTAATCTTATAAACAACAATTAATTAGAATATAAAACACAATTTTCAGTATTTATTAAGAAAACACGCAAAATAAAACCGACTGCTACATGAAATAATTATCTTATGCATATCATTGTTAATGACCAAGATTTTTCAGGAAACATTAGCAACATAATTTGAGATAACTTAAGAGAGTTTCATGATTAATTTACCTAAAAATACCAAGCAACCACTTAGCCTAATTTACCTCGATGCAAATGCGACCACTCAAGTTTTACCACAAGCGGCGGCTGCAGCGTTATCGACGATGGAAACACTTTTTGGTAACCCAAGCAGTAGTCATATTACTGGCCTTCAGGCCAAGCAAATAATGGATAAAACTAGGCAGCAAGCAAACGTTATCACTGGCGCTGGAGAGGGTAAAATAATATTCACTAGTGGCGCTACTGAAGGTATTCAAACCGCTATTTTGTCTGCATTGCTTCATGCTAAAAAAACACTTAGCAAAGCCACTAACAAGACCAAAGATTATAGCCTTTTATATGGTGCAACCGAGCATAAAGCAGTGCCGGAGTCACTCAAGCACTGGAATGAAATTCTTGAGATAAATGCAGAAGTAAAAGCTATTCCCGTAGATGCAATGGGTCAACTTGATATGGATTTCATCGCTAAAGAAGCCCCTGATGCCTTGATAATTTGCACCATGGCCGTTAACAATGAAACTGGCGTTTACCAAGACATAAGCCTATTAGACAAAACTATACGAGCCAATAACCCCAACGTAGCGTGGATGGTAGATTGTGTGCAAGCTTTAGGTAAAACAGAGGTAGATTTAGCGAATACGAGTATTGACTATGCCCCCTTCAGTGGCCACAAACTTTATGCCCCTAAGGGTATTGGTTTTATGTACGTTAAAGAAAATGCACCATTTACCCCAATTATTGCCGGTGGTGGTCAAGAGAGCGGGCTGCGATCTGGCACCGAAAACTTACCCGGTTTAGCAGCATTAAGTGAAATATTTAGTATGTTATTAGGTGAAAGTGAAGCTAGCTTTATCCCAGTAAAAACCTTGCACTTATATCGCCAGCAGTTAGTGTCGGCATTAACGCAAGCTTTCCCTGACATTGTATTTAATCATAGTTTTAAAAACTCAGTAGCAACGACTCTTAATTTTGCTATCCCTGGATTCAGCTCTAAAGAGATCATGGATTTATTTGACGCGGCCAATGTACGCGTTAGTTCTGGATCGGCATGTAGCTCTAAAGTTACCCGTAGTTTCGTTTTAGATGCCATGGGACTTCCTGCTTGGCAAAGCGAATCAGCCATTAGAATGTCATTTGGACCCGCGATGACCCAAGCACAAATTGACATTGCCTGTAGCCGAATAGTTTCAGCTGCTCAAGCATTAGTACAAAGCTGCTTAACTATTGATACAAGGAGTATTGATACACATAACATGGACACAAATATCTTAGGAACAAGCAGCATCACAGATAAAACAGAGCTAGACGGTCTGATGCAATTTAAAGTTGGCGGCAGTTGTAGTTGGTTATATGTCGACAAAAAAACGCAATCTGCACTGTTTATTGACCCGTTGCAGGAAGTCAGTGCACGCCTACAAACATTATTGACTTGTCGCGGACTTGATTTAGTCGCGATTATTGATACACATGGCCATGCAGATCATGAGTCTTGTCGTACGAGTATTGCAAAAGAGCATTTAGCAAACCAACAATCAGACTCACTCGGCTGGCCTGTTGATACGCAAACAACAAACATTAATGGCCAAGCATACCAATACATTATTTTGGGTGATAAGTGGTTGGTTAAAGTACCAACACCTGGACATACCGATGACAGCATTAGCTTGTTATTGTGCGAACCAGTCACTGATCCAGTAAATAAGTTACAGGTACACTATGCCTTTTGTGGAGATCTGATTTTAATGGACAGCCTTGGTCGCACCAACTTTTCAACCAGCAGTGCGCCGGCAATGTATTCAAGCTTAAAGTTAATAAAGACGCTTATCGGCAAAGATAGTCTTATTTGTCCTAGTCATGATTATCACAACGAATTTACTAGCTGTATTGAAACGGAAATGACACGTAATTCATTACTTCGTCAAGTTTTGAACAGTGAAATAAATACTGAAGAATTCTCTAGTAAAAAAATGAACATGGATAAAGATATTATCGACGAGTCAGGCAGTGGAATTATGTGTGGCGCGTTTTCCAGTACTTTAGCCGGTGCTTGCCAGAAAGTTACAGTACGTGAGTATAATAGCGTCAGCTTATCCAAAGCAGTAAAACAATCGAGTAACATGAAGTTAATTGATATTCGTGAGCCACACGAATACACACTACAACACGATGAAAAATTCACCAACAATGTTCCTTTGACTCGATTAGTGCAATTTGTAAAAGAGCAACAACAGAATAAAGAACAAGAATTCGTGTTGGTTTGTCGCAGTGGAGGTCGCTCTCAATTAGCCGCTCAAGCATTAGGTAGATTAGGCTTTGAAAATGTCGGCCATTTGAAAGGTGGTTACGCTTTACATCAGTATTAGTAACTCATTGAAGTATAAATTTTCTCAGTGACTGTCTAAGTTATTTAGTAATTGGTGAGAACATATCATTTGTTAAATCAATACTAAATGATAGCTATAGAAACTAGTTTTCTATAGCTATCACGCACTTTACTAACTCATCCCCCTTCAGCCATATTCTGCAATAGTCGCAATCGTTGCTGCTCCTGCTGTGAAGGTTGATAGGGTATATCACTTAAACTGGATACTTCAAAACCTTTGATTTCATATTTCTTAATCGCACTATTTCCGTATTTTTTGGGTTTACCCGGTGCTGGCGACATTAACTCGATTGAGAAGGTAGACAAATAAAATGGTGCTTGTTTCCCATGTAATACTGATTGGTGCGCCTTTAAGTTGATATGACTACTGCCTTTTTTTAGTTTTTCTTTACTTACTAAATGTGCGATGGGTTGGTTGTTCGCATCAAATAAGTTTGCGCGTACTCGATAAAGGCCTTCCTTTCTTGTGGTTAAGTTAGCCTGCAGCACCATATCTGCCTCTTGATTAAATGCGGAATTGAAACCTTCTAAGATTGCGACTGGATCAATATATTTCAGCGCCAGCGCAATAGTAATATCTTTGCCATTAACACGGGCTTTTATCGTAGCTTGCAATTGCCTTGGCAAATTTTGTTTGCCTGCCAATTGTGCATACCAGTTACTTTCATCCTGTTCAAATTTACTGCTTAGTAACACTCCCCCAGTGTTCAGGTCAATGAGCTGAAGTTCTGCATTATTAATATTTTCTCCTGTAAGCGTCGCTAACACTTGTTCTGGATAGGTATAGCGATATTTTGATAATGCCGCAGTGACTTGAGTTCCATCATCATCAACAGGAATTGATTGCGGATTGAAATGATTTGGTTTCAAACGGTCAAAATCTTTATTAGTTAGCGGTTGAGAGTAAGATGGAAAGCTTAATTCTGCGGCATATGCTTTAGCCACTAATGTAGCAGAGTCGTTTGACGTTATTTTTTCAGGCGTTACCCCAAGCAAGTTATTAACCTGAGCAGTGTTAACTGGCATTTTTTTTTCTTCTAGGAGTGGAGTTTTTATAATCGATTCATTAACCGTTATTTGCTGTTGCGGCAGTGATGGCCAAAAAAGCCAAACAGTGACAACAACAATACTCATCATCACCATCTGCTTTAAAATTTTGTTTTTTTTCATAATTCATTCACTTTCCTGATTTATGAGCTGTTAACCTTTTAAAATATTAATGATTTGGATTAACAGCTATTCATATTTTATTAGTTAGGAATCGCGTCATAAATTAGCGTTGACATGCTGTCTTCATTTGAATTTTCTACATAAAGATAATTACTTTTCCACAGCCACCAGCCCGCAGTTTGAGTGTAGGTATCAAAATGAATACTCTCACCTGATAACAAGTTATTCTGGTTACTCGCTGCCGTAACCTTGCCTTCCTGGCTTGGTTCAAGTAATGAACCATGACTATAGTCTTCACCCATTAGCATCGGATAATGATATGGCATAAAACCTGACACGGCATTGTCTTGATTAGAGACTTTACCGTCAAATGCTATTTGTGCACTACAGCTACCATAATGGCCTTGGCGATTACCGCCACATGAGGAATGACTGCCAACAACACCGTCATCATGACCTTGAATAAATGGGCTAGTGACGCCTAAGTACTCACTTGCATCACCAACAAAGCGTAAACGGGGAATTCTCGCATCAGGTAATGGTGCAAGTTGTCTCGCATTATTGACTTTTAAATCATGAAGTACACCCATTTCATCGCTAAGTTGGCCGCCTAACCAAGCTTCTAAAGCAGCCTCGATAATAAAGGTCCAGCTTTCAGTGCCTTGAGCAACACTTACAGCTAAATCAGCAAGTTCGCTACCACCACCAGCACCAGCAATATCAAAAGTAGCAACGATATTAAGTGGTGCTAAGCCAGCATTTTCTAACCACGTTTCTTGGTTTTCAATAATATAACGAGCCACTAAGTCACCGGTAGAATGAGTGACAAATATACAGCCAGGTGAGCAAAAATCACTTTCTGAAAAAGACTTTAGTTTTGGCCACACATAATCCGTTGCAATTTTCTCTTCAATTCGCTCATATGAGGGCCAGTCAATACGGGCATCACTCAAGTTGTCCCAATAACCTTGCCAGTAGTTTTGGCCACTTTCAGTAACATCACCATCGGATATTAATTGCTGTGGCTGAAAACCATGGATAAGCACTATTTTATATTCTTTGCTGTGTGCACCCGTTGCGTAAAGCCCTAAGCAGAGCGCTACAATCGCCATTGTATTTTTGATAATATTCATATTTTCCCCAATCATTTTTTATAATTATTTTTATTTCGTCATATTTTATTATTGTGTTTTAACTGGTCTGACGTTAGACCAGTTAAAACACAATAGATTAGTGGTCGTTTTTTATCCAGACTCTATTTATTTACAATAAGAATAATGAAAATAAACAGCAGTTATAGTCATCAATAAAAGAGAGAAAAACCGACGATTATAAGTTGCTTTTTGATGAAGTGAATTCGAGTATTAGTGTAGGTTTAGTTTTTTTTGTGAAAGTTAATCCGTTTGGTATAAATTATTTTTCAGCGAGTTACACAAAAAATAAATAGCAATTAACAAACCTAATACACCAAGAATAATGGCTGGGTGAGTAAAAATTATCAGTGCCAAAGCCATTAAAAATAAATGGCTTAAACCATAAAGACATATCTTGTTTTTTATATTGCCAGGCATTAAAAGCCAGTGCGATTGCCGATATTAAGAAAATGCCTGCAACATAAGTATTAAATGCCAAACCAATAAAGTTAGCCACCAAAATACCTAATACCAATTCCTGACATCCCCCCTTCTGTTGAGACGATATGTTTCAAAGTTAAGCGTAATGGAAGCATCGACTGAGTTTGCCCTTGATAACATTTATCTCAGGATGAACAAGTTGAACTCTATTAATTTTTTAAGTTCAGGTTTTATTAAATCGCTCTCAGGTTAAATAATATAGACCGGAAAATTTTATTGATCTCATAGTTGCTTTTATTGTGCTGCAACAAACATCCTAAATTATTGATTTTTTAATTTCATATATTTTGTAAGTAATTTTGGATAATCGTTATGAAAAAAATACATTTTGATTTTCATTCAGCAAGTACTTTCATCAATGTCGTTGTTATCTGTTTAGCAATAATCATGGGAGGTTCAGTTATCGCTGAAGAATACAATACCAGCAGTATGAGCCTAAGCATTGATAATGATGGTTTTCTGGGCTCCGATAGAGGATACACCAATGGTCTATTTTTCAAGTTCAACTCAAGTAGTACTGTTGAAATAGTAAGTAATTCCCCGTTGCTGCTTAAAACAATTGGCAGTTGGTTACCCTTATATCAACAAAGTAAAAAAGGTTGGGGCATCACTGTTGGTCAACAAATATGGACTCCGACCGACTTAGAATCTCCGGTTGAAGGAGAAAACGATAGACCCTACACTGGCTTTTTATTTATTGAAGCGAATATTTTTGAATTTTCTGCGGATGCCGCTAATAAATACAGTTTGATGCTTGGGGCTGTTGGTCCTGATGCTTTTGGTGAGAATTCACAAAAGTCTGTTCATAGTTTAATAGGCTCACCAAAACCTATGGGCTGGGCTAGACAAATTGAAAATCAAACCGTATTTAGCTTTTCTTATGAGGGCCATAGGTTGCTGACCAGATCACAAGGTTGGTTCGATAAAGACTACGATACCGGCTTATCGGGTAGAGTTAATCTTGGTAATTATCAAAGCGAAATTGCACTGGGTAGCACCATTAGATGGGGTACTTCTTTAGATGAAAGTTTTGCCAGCGTTGGGACTATGCCGGGTAAATATATTGACGTAAGTGTATTATCAAAAAGTCGTTCCGGCCAATTTTACTACCTTTCAGTAGAGGGGAGATATAGATTTCAAGATATTACTATTGATGGCGCGCGCCCTAAGCATTTATTTGATGTACATACTGAGCATTGGCAAGCAACACTATCTACTGGTGCCGTTTATTATCAAGAGTCATGGGGATTAGCATTTAGTATTATTACCAGTTCTCCTGACTACAAAAAAGACCTACGTAATACCAATTTGATTAAATTTCTTCCCTACTCAGAGCTACATTGGTGAGCTTAGAACAAACAAAATTTGTTAAACATAGTTATTCTATATTTCATTAATTTTTTGATGTTATCAGTT
>MAAF01000059.1 GCA_002163005.1 Colwellia psychrerythraea
ACCAACGTTAACGTGCGGTTTATTACGTTCAAATTTTTCTTTAGCCATTTTTCAATTACCTTTAAGTTTAGTAAACTATATAAATTAAAAGGCGCAGTCAAAATGACCTTGCCAGATGTAAATATTAAATATTCGAGTAATGGATGCTCTAACGAGTTTCCATAATTTTTTGTGCTACCAATTTCGGCGCTTCATTATACTGCTGAAACTCCATAGAGTAAGATGCACGGCCTTGAGTAGCACTACGCAAGTCGGTAGCATAGCCAAACATTTCGGCTAAGGGTACCAATGCATTTACAATTTTCGAACCTGCTGGACCTTCGTCCATACCATCAATCATACCGCGACGACGGTTTAAATCACCTACAACATCCCCCATACTGGCTTCAGGCGTAGACACTTCGACTTTCATCATTGGCTCTAAAATAACAGGATTTGCTTCAAGCGCACCTTTTCTAAAGCCCATAGAAGCAGCAACTTTAAATGCTATCTCGTTAGAATCAACATCGTGAAAAGAGCCGTCATAAAGCGTGACTTTAATGTCTAATAATGGGTAGCCGGCTAAAACACCGCTATCCATCTGATCTTTACAGCCTTTTTCTACTGCAGGAATAAATTCTTTTGGTACTGTGCCGCCAACGATTTCGTTAACAAATTCAAAACCAGCACCTTCTTCATTCGGTTCCATTTTCAACCAAACATGGCCAAACTGACCTTTACCACCTGATTGACGGATAAATTTACCTTCAACTTCAACAGTACCGCGTATAGTTTCTCGGTAAGAAACTTGTGGGTTACCAACATTACACTCAACACCAAATTCACGTTTCATACGTTCAACCAGGATATCTAAGTGTAGCTCACCCATACCTGAAATAATGGTCTGTCCAGTTTCATCGTCTGTAGCCACTCTAAACGAGGGGTCTTCTGCTGCCAGTTTACCTAAAGCAATGCCCATTTTTTCTTGTGCTGCCAGTGTTCTTGGCTCTACCGCAACTGAAATTACTGGTTCAGGAAATTCCATACGCTCTAGCGTAATAATATGTTTCGCATCACATAACGTATCACCCGTGGTGACATCTTTCAAACCAATTGCAGCCGCAATATCACCAGCGCGAACTTCTTTAATCTCTTTTCTGTCGTTAGCGTGCATTTGAACTATACGGCCGAAACGCTCTTTTTTACCCTTAACTGGGTTAAAAACACTATCACCTGTTTGCACTACACCTGAATATACACGGAAGAATGTAAGTGTGCCAACAAATGGGTCAGTTGCTATTTTAAAAGCGAGTGCCGAAAAAGGTGCTTCATCATCAGCTGGGCGAGTGCCTTCAGTTTCATCTTTGTCATCATTAATGCCGCTAATTGCCGCAACTTCAGTTGGTGATGGTAGATATTCAATAACCGCATCAAGAACCGCTTGCACACCTTTATTTTTAAAGGCGCTACCACTACTACATAAGATAATTTCATTGGCTAAGGTACGAGCACGTAAACCAGCTTTGATTTCATCTTCGGTTAATTCACCTTCTTCAAGGTATTTATCCATTAATTCTTCATTCGCTTCAGCTGCTTCTGAAACTAAATTCTCACGCCATTCTTCTGCCAGTTCTTGCATATCAGCAGGAATTTCTTCGTAAGTAAAAGTCATACCGTGATCTTCTTCAGACCAGTTAATGGCTTTCATTTTTATGAGGTCAACAACGCCTTTAAATTCTTCTTCTGCACCGATGGCCAAATGTATTGGTACTGCATTAGCACCTAAACGATCTTTTAATTGTTCAACAACCGCTAAAAAATCAGCACCGGTTCTGTCCATTTTATTAACGAATACTATACGTGGTACTGCATATTTTTCCATTTGACGCCAAACGGTTTCAGTTTGCGGCTGAACACCTGAAGAAGCACAAAGTACTAATACGGCACCATCAAGCACACGTAACGAGCGCTCAACTTCAATAGTAAAATCTACATGACCTGGGGTATCGATAATATTAATACGATGATCATCAAATTGACCTTCCATACCTTTCCAGAAGCAAGTTGTTGCCGCTGAAGTGATAGTTATACCACGTTCTTGTTCTTGTTCCATCCAGTCCATTGTGGCCGCGCCGTCATGCACTTCACCAATTTTATGAGATAGACCTGTATAGAACAATACTCGTTCTGTGGTTGTCGTTTTACCTGCATCTACATGCGCACAAATACCAATATTACGGTAGCGCTCTATAGGGGTGATACGGGCCAAAATGAAATCCTCTTAACTTACTCGTCACTAAAACAAATAATTTATATTTAATGTTATTAACTAAATATTCGTTGTTGAACTGAATCAAACTTCAAATATTTAATTAATAAAACTCTGTCTTTATTTTCCAAATCTACACTAAAAGCACAAGTCCGTAAAATGAGTATGGCTAGCAAGAGAGACTCTTGCTAGCCATGTATCTACCTTTGAGAAAACCCAAAGGTAGATAATACAATCAGTCAATACTGCTAGCTTACCAGCGGTAGTGAGCGAATGCTTTGTTAGCATCAGCCATACGGTGAACGTCTTCACGTTTCTTAACCGCTGAACCTTTGCTATCAGACGCATCTAACATTTCGTTAGCTAGGCGCTGAGCCATTGATTTTTCACCACGTTTACG
>MAAF01000029.1 GCA_002163005.1 Colwellia psychrerythraea
ATAAATAATAATTTGGAACCACTTATGAATAAAATGAAACTAACGTTGCTAGCCGTTTTGGTGTTGGCATTATCAGCTTGCTTCCCAAGTAATAATACCGGTAAACAAGAAATTTTATTGCAAGGTCGTACGATGGGCACAACTTATAATATTAAAGTTGTTGGCACTCAAGAACAGGTGGAAACGCTTAACTTGCAACAAAAAATTGATGCAGCGCTAGCACAAGTTAACCAAGAGATGTCGACTTATATTCCTGATTCTGAGTTGTCACAATTTAACCAATCAACATCAACTAAAGCTATTGAAATTTCACCAGGTTTTGCTCGTGTACTTAAAGAATCTATTCGTCTTGGTCAATTAAGTAAAGGTAAGCTTGATGTTACTGTCGGACCATTGGTCAACTTATGGGGCTTTGGCCCAGAGCAGCGTCCTGAAACTGTTCCTAGCGATGAGATATTAGCGGCGACTAAAAAACGTGTCGGTTTACAAAATTTGGTGCTAGAAGGTAATTTTCTTTCTAAAAAAACAGCTGACTTATATATAGATTTATCAACGATTGCTAAAGGCTATGGCGTGGATGTTGTTGCTGAGTTAATTGAAAGCAATGGATTTACCCGCTACTTAGTAGAGATTGGCGGAGAAATGCGATTAAGGGGCTTTAAACACACAGGTGAACTGTGGGCCATTGCAATAGAGAGACCCATTCTTGATCCAAGTGGTGAGGAGCGTGCGATACATCAAGTCATTATTCCTAAAGATAATGCGGTAGCTACCTCTGGTGATTACCGTAATTACTTTGAAGCCGACGGTAGACGGTTTTCACATATTATTGACCCAGACACGGGTAAACCGATTGATCATAATTTAGTGTCCGTAACGGTTATTCATCCTTCGTCTATGACGGCTGATGGCTTATCAACCACCTTGATGGTGATGGGCATGGAAAAAGGAATGGCTTTTGCTACCGAAAATAACCTTGCGGCACTATTTATTTCTAAGACTGAAAATGGCTTTGACGAACGATTTACGGTAAAATTCAAACAATATTTAAAGTAAAAAAGTTAGTTACAAAAATAAAGCAATACCTAGCACGTTTTTAATTAAAAATGACGTATTGATATATTCAATGACTCTTGTCCAGAGCATTGGTTGTTTAGTTTATAGTTAAGTGAGTTGAGAGCATAACATTATGATGATTTTCCTTATTACTTTTGGTTTTTTCCTTGTTGTAGGTGCTGCCATGGCAGTAGGTTATATTTTCCAAAACAAAACGCTAGCAGGTAGTTGTGGTGGTTTAGCGAGTGTTGGCATTGACAAAGAATGTAACTGTGACAATCCTTGCGAAAAGCGACAAGAGCGTGAGAAAAAAGCAGCACTTGAACACAATCTTCAAAATAGAATTGATGTAGAGAATTTATAGCAGCTGACTAAGTTGCCAATCTGAGTTAGTGCTAACAGTCAGTACGTTTCTGCTAAGATTCTACTAATAAAAAAAGGATAATTAATTTACTTAATTATCCTTTTTTTTGTTAAGCATATTAATAAACTTAGCTGATAAAGTTTTGAATCTTAGTGACAATACCTTCGGCGTCTAATCCCAATTCATGATGCACTTCTTCTTGAGTACCATGTTTGACAAAATGGTCAGTAACCCCAATATTTAGAATAGTAACGGGTTTTCCTTGAGCCAGTAAGTATTCATTCACGCCTGAGCCTGCACCGCCAGCTATAGCATTATCTTCAACCGTTACCAAACAGTCATGTTTGGCATTTAACGCATCAATAAGTGTTTCATCAAGCGGCTTAACAAAGCGCATATCTACTAGTGTTGCATTGAGCTCTAATGCAGCTTTTTTCGCTTCACCTAACATAGAGCCAAAACTTAATATGGCTATGCTTTTGCTTGCTGGCTCATCGCTTTCTATAGCTTGGGCTGTAATAATGGTCACCCCTTTGCCTAATTCGATGGTTTCATCAACACTAGGTAGCATTTCGCCTGTACCGTTGCCACGAGGGTAGCGGACAACGCTAGGGCCATTTAACTTGAAGCCAGTATTTAACATTAACTGACATTCTCGTTCATTAGACGGTGCCATGATAACGGTGTTAGGGATACAACGTAAAAAGCTTAAGTCGAAAACGCCCTGATGAGTCGCACCATCAGCGCCTACTATGCCAGCACGGTCAACAGCAAACATTACAGGTAAGTTTTGTATGGCTACATCGTGAATGAATTGATCGTAACCACGTTGTAAAAAACTAGAATAAATTGCTACTACCGGCTTTAGACCACCAATTGCAAGACCTGCAGCATAAGTCACTGAGTGCTGCTCAGCAATTGCGACATCAAAGTATTGATCTGGAAAACGTTGGCTAAATTGAACCATACCAGAGCCTTCAGCCATGGCAGGAGTAACAGCTACTAACTTTTTATCAATTTCAGCTGTTTTACATAACCAATCACCAAAAATTTTCGAATAAGTAGGTAAACTGGGTTTTGACTGGGGTAAATTAGTTTCTTCAGGATTAAACTTTGGCACTGCATGATATTTTATTGGGTCTTGCTCTGCGGCCTGATAACCCTTACCTTTAGTCGTAACTACGTGCAAAAACTGTGGCCCTTTCAGGCTGCGCATGTTCTTAATAGTTGTGACTAAGCTTTCAACATCATGGCCATCAATCGGGCCAATATAATTAAACCCTAATTCTTCAAAAAAAGTACTTGGTACAACCATGCCTTTTAAATGCTCTTCAGCACGGCTTGCCAGTTCTTTTATTGGCGGGATATTGCCTAATAATTTTTTACTGCTTTCTCTAAAACCAGTAAAAATACTGCCAGAGAGTAACTTGGCAAGATGGTTATTTAGTGCGCCAACATTTTTTGAAATTGACATGTCATTATCATTTAAGATGATTAACATATCTTTTTTGATGTCACCTGCATGATTCAATGCTTCAAAAGCCATGCCTGCGGTCATAGCGCCGTCACCAATTACGGCAACCGTTTTACGGCTTTTCGCTTCCTTTTCAGCTGCAACAGCTAAACCTAAAGCGGCAGAAATTGAGGTGCTTGAATGACCAACACTTAATACATCGTATTCACTTTCTTCACGCCAAGGGAAAGGATGTAAACCTCCCTTTTGTCTTATAGTGTGTAATTGATCACGCCTACCAGTTAAAATTTTATGCGGATATGCCTGATGACCAACATCCCAAATCAAGTGATCAAACGGGGTGTTGTATACATAATGCAAGGCTACAGTAAGCTCAATTGTCCCCAAGCCTGATGCAAAGTGTCCACTACTTTTACTTACTGAATTAAGTAAAAAACTACGCAATTCATTACTAATACGTGTCAGTTGTTCCGGCGGCATATTGCGCAAATCCTCTGGAATATTAATCTGAGAAAGTAATGGGTAGTCAGCAAGGTTTGTAGTCATAGTTTGTCTATTGGTAATAATTATTTTATTTAAAGTTTTGCTTAGTCTAGGCGCCTAATGGCTGCGTTTAACAATAAAAGTGGCAAAATCTGCTAAAGATTGGGTATTGTAAGGTAATCTGGTCAAAGCTTGAAGCGCTTGTTGTAATAAGTTTTCCGCTTTGTCTTGTGCACCTTGTAAACCAAGCAGCGCAGGATAAGTGCTTTTGTTAGCCGCTATATCTGAGCCAACTGGTTTACCTAGTTCTTCTTCGGTAGAGGTTAAGTCAATAATATCATCTTGTACTTGGTAGGCTAGGCCAATAAGCTGTGCGTACTCACTTAATATTTTTTTGTATTCACTGGTGATTTGTCCACTACATATGGCTGGCATTATTACAGATGCTTCTAATAAAGCGCCAGTTTTAAGAGAATGTAAGATTTCTAATTCACTAAGTGGAATTTTTTTCCCCGTTGCAGCTAAATCAAGCGCTTGTCCGCCACACATTCCCTGGTAACCAGAAGCGTGTACTAATTGTTGAATTAGTTTTACTTGAATAGGCAGTTGAGAAGGTGTTTTATTCGTTGAAAACGTATGATTAGCTAAAATATCAAAAGCGAGTGTTTGCAAGGCATCACCGGCTAATATTGCCGTTGCTTCATCAAAAGCTTTATGACAAGTAGGTTTACCACGTCTTAAATCATCGTCATCCATCGCAGGTAAATCATCATGTAAAAGCGAATAAGCGTGTATACACTCGAGCGCACCGGCTACTGCGTCAATATCGTTCAAATCAGCTGAAACTGCTTCGCCGGTAATATAAGCTAAGTAAGGACGCATACGTTTTCCGCCAATAAGCAAACCATAACGCATCGCTTCAAGAAGCTGAGCATCATTGATAGTAAGGCCTTCAAGCTTAGTGGCTAAAAAATTATTGATACGTTGTTGATAATGGGCATAAGAAATTAATGTGGTCATTAACTTTCGCCTGCACTGCTATCGAAGTCCGTTAGCTTGGCAGTACCATTCTTATCAAGCAGGATTTGTACTTTTTGCTCAGCAGCTTGTAATTTCACCTGACTTAATTGACTCAGGTTTAAACCTCGTTCAAAAAGTGCCATTGATTCTTCTAAGCTTAATTCACCTTGCTCTAAACTTTGCACTATTGTATCAAGTTCAGTTAATGATTCTTCAAAAGAGAGGTTTTCTAGTTTCTTCTTCGCCATGATTTTTGCTCTAAGCACATAATGATTAATTAATTCCGGCAAACTTACCTTAGCTTGCAACGTGGGTCAATTGATCTACTTCAATTATATACCCGTTACTATTCAAAGTGCATGATTTCAGTGGGAATTAAAATGATTTTAGGCAAGACAAATAATTTAAGCATAGTTATTCTATGGTTTGATTATTTAACGCCGTATAAAGTCATTTTAAACCCATCAAAGAAGTGCTTGAGCAACATCACTTCATCGTTACTGTGAATTTATAATGGCGCTACATGGATGTAGCTTATTAGAGAATGCAGGAGCATATTCTCCTGAATAACCATTATTTCACCACAGTGCCTTGAATTGAAATTGCTCAAGCACTCTGAAACATGCATCTTGATTGGTAACGGGTATAGTTCTCAAAATATTTTATCATTAGTGTTAAGTTATTGACACTACGGGCGATAATAAACTTATATACGTATTTTATTATTCGTAAATTATTCGTTAGAGATTAGCGAATAGCTTGCACTTAATGTACTATTCTTTTATTTATACCCGTGACAATTCAAAATGCACTCTGAATCGAGCATTATGAATGATTACGGGTATTAAGTACGGTCTAATACTAATCTGTGTAAGGAAGTAAGCTCTTTCTTACACAGATTAGTGTTAAAGCGCGATTAGTTAGTTGTTTAGGAGAGTTTTGTGGATTTAGCTACGTTAATTGGTATTTTAGGTGCCATTGGTTTATTGGTCATGGCGATGGTGCTATCAGGCGATATTATGATGTTCGCTGATACCCAGTCGGTTATTATCGTTTTTGGCGGTTCACTGTTTATCGTATTATCTAATTACAACTTAGGGCAGTTCTTTGGCATAGGAAAAATCATTGGCAAAGCCTTTATGTTCAAGCTTGAAAAGCCAGAAGAGTTAATTGAGAAAGCCGTTGATATGGCTGATGCAGCGCGAAAAGGTGGTTTTTTAGCTCTAGAAGAAGCAGAAATTACCAACCCTTTTATGCAAAAGGGCGTTGATATGCTCGTTGATGGCCATGATGCCGATGTAGTAAGAGCTACCTTACAAAAAGATATTAATTTAACCACCGAGCGCCATGAAACCGGCTCGGATATGATGATGGCACTTGCCGATGTGGCACCTGCAATGGGTATGATTGGTACGCTTATCGGTTTGGTTGCCATGTTATCTAATATGGATGACCCTAAATCAATTGGTCCAGCTATGGCGGTTGCCTTATTAACAACACTTTACGGTGCTTTTTTAGCCAATGTTATTGCTATTCCTATTGCTTCAAAATTAAAACTCCGTATGGCTGAAGAAAAAATGAATCAAGAGTTAGTACTTGATGCTGTACTCGGTATTCAAGACGGTCAAAATCCACGCGTAATCGAAGGCTTATTAAAAAATTATTTAGCCGAAGGTAAAAGAAAAATAGATACAACGGATGAGTAGTATGAATAGACTTATGTTAAGAGAGTTTATACTAGGAGGAGCGTATGGCTGAACAAGAATGTAAATGTCCACCTCCGGGGTTACCTGCGTGGATGGGAACTTTTGCCGATCTTATGTCGTTGCTAATGTGCTTTTTCGTTCTGCTTTTATCATTCTCTGAAATGGATGTTTTAAAGTTTAAACAAATTGCTGGTTCGATGAAATTTGCCTTTGGTGTGCAAAATAAAATTGAAGTAAAAGATATTCCCAAAGGTACCAGTATTATTGCTCAAGAATTTCGTCCAGGAAAGCCTGAACCAACGCCTATTGAAGTTATTCAGCAACAAACCATGGAAATGACCCAACAAATGCTTGAGTTTCAAGCGGGTGATGAAACCTCGGCTGGTGGTCGACAAGAGCAGCGAGGTACTGAACGTGGTGGCCAATCTCAAAATACCGAAGATGCACTTTCACAGCAGGCAATGGACCAAGCTAAACAAGATATGGAAGAGGCTGCTCAAGAACAAGTAAACGAATTAGTGAAGAAAATTGCTGAGCAGTTAGAGCAACAAATACAAGATGGTGCGATAGAATTAGAATCTTTGGGTCAACAAGTCATTATTCGCATTAGAGAGAACGGTTCTTTTCCTTCAGGCTCTGCATTTTTACAACCTAAGTTTTGGCCAGTAATTCGTGAAATTGGTGAGTTATTAAATACCGTGCCGGGTGAAATCATGGTCTCTGGTCATACTGATAATCGTGGTGTTGATTCTGAATTGTTTAGTTCTAACTGGGATCTATCAAGTAAACGTGCTGTTGCAATAGCGCATCAGTTGATTAAAGTACCAAACTTTGACCCCAGTCGTTTAGTGGTTGCGGGTCATGCAGAAACTCGACCTTTAGTACCAAATACTAATGCGCTAAATCGTCGCCGAAATCGCCGTGTTGAAATAGCTATTAATCAAGGTAAAGCAAAAGAAACCGAGCGAATTGGCATTACCAAAGAATAAAAAATCATACTTTAGCGGTAATTTTATGACTTAACGTTAAAAGCTTAAAAAAGACTGACAGATAGTGTACAATGCGCGCCATTATTTTTTTGTCTTTTTTAGGTCATAACCGATGAAATTTATCGTAAAGCTTCAAGCCGAGATTACCATCAAATCTCGCCCCGTCCGTAAACGTTTTACTAAAATATTAGAGTCGAGCGTTAAGAATGTTTTACGTCGTATTGACGAACAAGTCACTACACGTATGAACTGGGATAATATTGAAGTTAATACTAAAGACAATTCACCTGAAAACCGTGAACGCTTAGTAGAAGCCCTCAAATGCATCCCTGGCATCCCTATGTTCTTAGAAGTACAGCAAAGTGAATTTGTTGATGTTCATGACATTTATGAAAAAACACTCGCCGTCCATGCTAAATTTATTGAAAATAAGACTTTTTGTGTGCGTGCTAAACGGACAGGAAACCATGATTTTAATTCATTAAAAGTTGAGCAGTACGTTGGTGGTGGTTTAAATCAACATGTGGAAAGTGCGAAAGTAAAACTAAAAAATCCAGATGTTACTATTCATCTAGAGATTAAAAACAAAGATCTTTTTATTGTTACCCAGCGACATAAGGGCTTAGGCGGCTTTCCAATAGCGACTCAAGAAGATGTGTTATCGCTAATGTCTGGTGGTTTTGACTCAGGTGTTTCAAGTTATCAAATGATCAAGAAGGGTGCACGTACTCACTATTGTTTCTTTAATCTTGGTGGTTCTGCTCACGAAGTGGGTGTTAAACAAATCAGTTATTATTTGTGGAACAAATTTGGTGCCTCACATAAAGTTAAATTTTTTGCGGTAGACTTCGAGCCTGTTGTAGCTGAGATTCTAGAGAATGTTGAAAATAGCCAGATGGGTGTGGTACTAAAACGAATGATGATTCGTGCAGCCACAAAAATAGCAGAACGGGGTAAAATTCAAGCACTTGTTACGGGTGAAAGTTTAGGTCAGGTTTCGAGTCAAACCTTAACCAACTTAAACGTTATCAACCGTGTTACTGATACGCTAATTTTACGCCCATTAGCCGCTTACGATAAGCAAGACATTATTGATATAGCGCGCAAAATAGGAACAGAAGAATTTTCTAAAACCATTCCTGAATACTGTGGTGTTATTTCTAAAAAACCAACTGTTAAAGCTGTTTTATCTAAAGTTGAAGAAGAAGAAGGTAACTTTAATTTTGATGTTTTAGACAAGGTTGTTAGCGAGACGCGTGTTTATGATATTCGTGATATTGGTAAAGAGACTGAAGAAGAAATTCGTGCAGTAGATCTTGTTGAAAATATCCCTGACAATGCGGTTGTTGTTGATATTCGTAGTCCTGAAGAAGAAGAAGATAAACCATTAGAACTAGCTGATGTAGAAGTTAAGCACATCCCTTTTTACAAGCTGTCAACTCAATTTGGTGATTTAGATATGACGAAAGAATACCTGTTATATTGCGACCATGGTGTGATGAGTAAACTACAAGCCTTGTATTTACTCGATAATGGTTTTAAAAATGTAAAAGTATATCGCCCTTAACCTTTAGGGGGAGCGCTTAGATTAAGCACCTGTTGCCACAATCGAGTATTCTCGGGCGTGGCAACATTATTTTTCTCACCTAAACGGTGAATATAACCGTTAATATAATCAATCTCTGTCGATCTCCCTGCCAACACATCACTACGCATCGAAGAGCTATTTTTAGCTGTTGCTTGCGCTACTTTATGTACAATTACTTGTAAATCATTTAACACTAAATCTATGTTTTCAGTTTTGCTGACGTTGGTGATTTCAGTTAATAATTCATTGATCTGTTTAATAAACTTAGGCTTATTTACCTCACCATTTTCAATGTTATTTATGGCTGTGATGGGGTTTATTACACAATTTATTGCCAACTTTAACCACTGTTTTGTCACAATGTTTTGATGAAAGCTTACCTGGGGCAGGGCGGCGTTCAATAGACTGGTGAGCAGAGCTTGCTGGGATAAACTTAGCTCCCCAGAAAGCAGTCCTATATCACTTTGACCTAATCCCGTATGGGTAATTGCTAATGCTGCATTCCGTAAACAGCCATGGGTTGTTAACATCGCGAGTATAACTTGTTGGCTAGGTAGTATGTTCAACACATCCTCAAAGGTGCCCATGCCATTATGAGCCAGTATAAGGATGCAATGAGGACTAATATGATTAGCTATTTTCTTTACAGCCATGGCAATATTAAATGACTTTAGACATAAGATAATTACTTCAGCTGACTCTATATCAAGCGTTTGGCTATAGGTTAGTGGATAAGTTTTTTCTTGGGCTTGCTGGTAGGCAGTAAATTGATAAGTGGCCGTCCCTAGTTCGTCATTACTCAGCGAGTCTTGATTCGAGGCAAGTAGACTAATTTTCTTATTTTTATTGACGTTTAGGATGTCGCTATGTGAGATATTCTGTTGAGATAAGTGATGGTACCAAAGAAGTCCCATCGCTCCTTGTCCAACGACAACAATATTATCTAACTTATTAATCATGAGTTTATTATGTACCATTGTATTAAATTAGTGGCAGTGAGTAGCGATTTTTAATTACTGTTTATTGAGCATAGTTTTACGAAAAAAATTACGGTACAGCCATTTTGCTAACACGAATAAACTGATACCAACAACATCAGCGACAAAGTCACCAAATTGACCACTTCTATAACCCAAAAATGATTGGCCAACTTCTGTCAAAGCGCCATAGAAAATAAGCAAAGGCACTGAAAGAGAAAGTGACAATTTTATAATGGAGTGGCTAACCCAAGTTAAAATGAAAAAGCTAGTTAAGTGCCCTATGGTATCAATCTCTGGAAATTGAAATATACGTTTTCGTAAAGCATCGGGTAAAAATTCATGCGCGAAAAGCAATAATAGAGTTACGATAATTACCGTAATAAAAAAGTAATAATGCTGTCGAGCTTTCACAAATAATCTGCAATTAAATAGGGAAGTTATTCGATATTAGCATGATTAACTCAGTATTTCTTGTTGAGCATCTTTGTTAGGCACAATGCAAAGCACAGTTGTTTACTTTAGTTAGCACTTTAGTTGCGTGCATTAAACGTGAAGGTATAATAGCGGTATTGAGTTAATCCAACCTACCATAGAGAAAAATTATGCCATCAATGGATATCGTATCAGAAACTGATTTAGAAGAAGTAAGAAATGCTGTCGACAACGCTAACCGTGAAATTACTACGCGTTTTGATTTTCGTGGTGTTGAAGCAAGTTTTGAATGGAAAAAACCGAATGTTACCCTTAAAGCAGAAGGTGACTTTCAATTAAAGCAAATGTGCGACATGCTGAGAAGTCAGTTAACTAAACGCAATGTAGACGCTAAAGCGATGGCCGTTGGCGATGCAAGTGCAACGGGTAAGAACTGGAGCCTGCAAGTAACGTTTAAAGAAGGTATTGAACAAGATGTTGCTAAACAAGTTGTAAAGCTTATTAAAGGCGAAAAATTGAAAGTACAAGCTGCCATTCAAGGTGAGCAAGTACGAGTGACAGGTAAAAAACGTGATGAATTACAAGCGGTAATGCAATTGGTGCGTACTGCTGATCTAGAACAATCGTTTCAGTTTACTAACTTTAAAGATTAGAATTTTCGATAAGTAAACAGCAAAGATCAATAAAAAACCATAACCTATGTTATGGTTTTTTTATGCTAGTTAAAAACTTAGCCATAACTCAAACATCATTTAACACTCCCTATGAAGACCAGTCCAAAGTACTTAATTTCAATTAGTATTAGTGCGATGAATAACTCACTTAAGCAGATGCATAAAGGAAGTTTTCTCTAATATCTACTAAGATATTTTATATTTATTGTCTGATGATACCAATCAGAGAGGGAAAACAGGCCCCATAATTGATATTTACCATTATGGCCTATATGCATGTTTTAGCTTTATCCATAAAAGGCTAAATTTGGCTTTAACTACTGTATTAAAAGGCTATTAGCTCGATTAATGATTTAGACGACAAAAACAGTATAGACGTCTATACGTTTAGATGTTGACATATCTAGCGATCTAAGTAACAGTATAACTCTTAATTATTATGTGCTTTTTTTGTTAGGTAGCGTCATGCCCATTAAAATTCCCGATCAATTGCCAGCGTTATCAATTTTAAATAATGAAAATATTTTTGTTATGTCTGAGAACAGAGCAGCATCTCAAGAAATTCGACCAATGCAAGTGGCTATTCTCAACTTAATGCCAAATAAAATTGAAACTGAAGTACAAATATTACGCATGTTGTCTAATACACCGTTACAGATAAATATTGAATTTATTCGTATACATAAAAATGTGTCAAAAAATACACCAGAAGAGCATCTAGAAAATTTTTATCACTTGTTTGATGATATAAAACACAAACAATATGATGGCCTAATTATTACAGGTGCTCCGCTAGCCTTACTTGATTATTCGCAAGTTAAATTTTGGGATAAAATTTGTGAAGTATTTGATTGGGCTGAAAAAAATGTCACTTCAACTATGTTCTCATGTTGGGCTGCCCATGCAGCTTTATATCACCACTACGGTTTAAACCGTCATTTGCGCAAAGAAAAACTGTCTGGTGTGTTTAAACATAAACCGCTTGATGATAAAGAGTCGTTAACGAGAGGTTTTGATGAAAACTTTAATGTGCCACATTCTCGTTATGGTTACATTGACAAGTCAGACTATGAAAGTATTGCCCAAATACAAATATTGGCTGAATCTGAGGATGCAGGCGTATATTTGGCTGCAAGTAAAAACAAACAGCAAGTGTATTTAACAGGGCATCCTGAATATGATGCAAGCACCTTGCATGAAGAGTATTTACGCGATAGTAGTAAAAATGCGGATACCGCTTTACCCAAAAATTATTATCAAGATGATAATGCCAGCAAATCACCTGTTGGCTCATGGCGTAGTCATGGCAGCTTGCTCTTTACTAATTGGCTTAACTATTATGTTTATCAAATGACGCCATACCAATTAGATGCCTCAAATATTAGAGCTATTCACCCTGATACTGTTATTTAATTTTTACTGAAAGACCAACTATGATTATTTAGTTGGTCACTATTATTTATCTTAGTCAGCCATAAAATAACTGTCGAAACTGCGGAAAAAGAACATGAAAAAATCATCATCATTTGCCTTATTTGAGCAACAATTAGCAAAAAATATATTAATTTTAGATGGTGCAATGGGCACCATGATTCAAGCATATAAGTTTGAAGAACAAGATTTTCGCGGTGAGCGCTTTGCTGATTGGCATACTGATGTTAAAGGCAATAACGATATGTTAGTGCTTACTCAGCCTGAAATAATTAAAGCTATTCACCTTGAGTACCTTGAAGCCGGCGCTGATATTCTTGAAACCAACACCTTTAATGCGACTACCATCGCCATGGCTGATTATGACATGGAAGAGTATAGCGCTGAAATTAATCGTGTTGCCGCGCAAATAGCGCGTGAAGCTGCTGATGAATACACCAAAAAAAATCCAGACCGTCCGCGTTTTGTTGCCGGCGTTTTAGGACCAACTAATCGTACTTGTTCAATTTCACCTGATGTAAATGACCCAGCATTTCGTAATGTTACCTTTGATGAGCTAAAAGATGCTTACATTGAATCTACCTTAGCCTTGATTGATGGTGGCAGTGATATTATTTTAATCGAAACTATTTTCGATACCTTAAATGCTAAAGCCGCTATCTTTGCAGTAGAAACTGTCTTTGATCAGTTAGGTGAGCGTTTACCTGTGATGATTTCAGGTACCATTACCGATGCCTCAGGCCGTACGTTATCAGGACAAACAACCGAAGCTTTTTACAACTCACTGCGCCACGCTAAGCCTGTTTCATTTGGCCTTAACTGTGCGTTAGGCCCTGTTGAATTACGCCAATATGTTGCAGAGTTAAGCCGTATTTGTGATGTTGCTGTTTCTGCTCATCCCAATGCGGGTTTGCCAAACGCCTTTGGTGAATATGACTTTACCGTAGAAGATATGAATACCCACGTAGAAGAGTGGGCTTCGTCAGGCTTTTTAAACATTATTGGTGGCTGTTGTGGTACCACGCCTGACCATATTCGAGGCATGGCCGATACGGTGGCTAAAATCAAACCGCGTAAAGTTGAAACACGTGAAGTTGCTTGTCGCTTATCGGGTTTAGAAGCCTTAACTATTACTAAAGATAGCTTGTTTGTTAACGTTGGAGAACGTACTAACGTTACCGGCTCTGCTATGTTTAAGCGCTTAATTGTCGAAGAAGATTACGATAAAGCCATCTCTGT
>MAAF01000068.1 GCA_002163005.1 Colwellia psychrerythraea
AACAACTAATACTGTGAATAAAGCAGGTTGCAAAAGCTTACTTTTGTTTCGTGATTTAATAGCAGCTTTAATAGCTGCAACTTCTTTTGAGGTCATATCCATTGCCAAATACTCCTGGAAACCAACGCCCCAATAAGAGGCTAAAAATTGTGGGCTAAAATGGAGCGGAGCGAACAGCCCGCTGTTTTTAGTCCTACTTAATTGCCTTGTTAGGGCGAAACTATACTATGCTGAAACTTCCCTGATTTTAGGAACTTTTTAACTTGCCTAATCACTTCGTCATTTCGCATAAGAAATGGGTGAGAAACTGGTAGAATTATGTGATCAGCCATCCCTTCCACCTTTGTGTTCTCGACTGAAACCTTACCGTCATCAGGGTTTGGAAGCATTTGAGAAAGTATTGGGTTAATGGTTGAACTGCCTGCTATTATTCCTACTGGATAGGTGACCGCCCCAAGCAAGTTTGGAACACTTGATTTATCAGTACCTAATTCCAAACCCGCTGGGCCATTAATAAATTCAAATCCTGGGAAATTTTTAAGTTTATCAACAATCTCACTTCCTTTATTCGGCGGACCTAGCATTACCACACGGCCTAGGAGTTCTAGTTTGTTATCGCTTAAATATTTACGTAACACAATCCCACCAAGAGAATGAGTCACAAAATTTATGATTACGTTAGGTTTACATTGAGCTACGGCATTAGGAAGGTAATCTTTGGCTATACCCTCAATATTATGCTGAGTTGATGGGTAGTCAAAATTCACTACGATATAACCGGCTTCTTTAAGCTTCTTCTCCATTTTATTCATAGAGCTATCAGAACGAGCCATCCCATGAAGTAATACAACACACTCTTCAGACATAGAAAAAGTACTCCATAAGCAAAGAATGAGACTGAATAATCTTATTTTCATACGACATTCTCGATATTGCGCCCTAACGCCCACGTTAAGAGGCTTTTTACTTAGTTTGCTAAAATGTGAAGCGAAGCTGAACCGAGAAAACTGTTGCGTGTCCGCTATTTAATGGCCTTGTTATGTGTCTTTTTCGTAGCTAGATATAATAGTTGCACTACCCACAGATTCTACAAAATACTTTTCTTTAACCACTAAATATTGAGGATCTGAGAAAAAGCCTTCCATTTTATTTTTACAGCTAAAATTAATGGTAAAAACCCTGTTGATATCGGTGTTCCCTTCAGAAATTAAAACATCTGATACTTTAAAGTCATAACCAAAACGTCCTTCATAATTAGTTAGGATTGGCTTCATTGCAGTTCTGTAATCCTCATATTTGAGGTCATCCAAAACATTTATACCAACTAATATTTCATACGACATATAAACTCCAAAACTAAAATATGAACACTGACCAACGCCGCAACAAGCGGAAAATTATAGTTGGCTAAAATGTTTGAGGAACGAAAAACAACAAACTGTTTTTAGTCCTGTTAATTTGCTTATGTGTACATCAATTTTCTTGAGCCTTTTTAATTGATCGCTTTACAGCATCGACTTGAGCATTACATCTTTTTCTTTGCTCACCACTCATTTCTGAACATTTTGTTGGTGCTGGTTCAGTATAGATAATTCCATCGATTATAGCTGATACCGCACAACCTGGAGCTCCGTCACAAGTATCCGGTGGTGGACGGTAATAGTTAGGCGAATTACTACAGCCAAACAGTGACAAACTAAAAAGAAAAGAACAAATCCATTTCAATACACACTCCATTTGATTAGATCCTCTGTACACATAACTATTAAGCATTTATCTTTTGTCGAAGCATGAGAGATAAATGTCCCGTTGGACTGAGCCGCTAGGCACAGTCCATATGGTTTTTGTTTATTGAGTCATTTCAGTAGTAGGATGGTGATTAACCATAAATTGAATTTTCAATAGCATCCTTACTCTATTTTGCTCAACGTTATCAATCCAGTTTACCTAATCCAGAGCTTTATTCAAGACAAACGAAGCCTCCACTATCGCTTTTTTCAACGCATAATTAATAGCTTAGCAATTTAAACTAGCTCGTTCGAAACGGCGGCAATAGCCTGTTTGGTAATGCAATAGCTATCAGCATCATCCCTGTATGATGGCAGTTAGGGCGTACCTGCCATTAACTGATGGGGAGCAAAAGCATGACGCAAAGCGTGTATGCCGCCTTGTTTTAAAATCCCAGCATCAGCTTTAGCCTTGTAATACACTTTTTGAGGAGACGAGATGTTTAATGCTCTATCCTCGTATTGTCGACAGAATAAATAGTTTGACGGGCGAAAACTATGCCAATAAACACGTAAAACGTGTAGTAAGGTTTGTGATAACGGAATACGCCTATCTTTAGCTCTTTTGGACTAAGTAACCCCGCGAAGCGGTTTAGTTCAACCGTTTATTATGAGGCAAAATCCCTTCTTTCTATAAGATGAAATTAATCGTTCATAACTTTATAATAGGAAGAGATTACTTTATTGTTATTGACAGATCAATGAGTTAAAAACAAAGGCGTAAGTGGTTGATGTGTGAAATAAGGCCGTTTGCGCGCTTTGTTGTAGAAATCAGGAATTACACCGAGCTGTATTTAAAAACAGTTTTTATTTTTTATCAATTGGGAACGTTAATTAAGAAAATTTACTTCCATCATGTCAAGTATTTGGGCAATGTTAATGTCTTTCAATACATGCTCTGTGGAAGAGTGAACTACACCTGCTTTATCACCTAAGGCAATGTCGACCAAATCAGGTTTGCTATCATGTAACACCAAAACTATTTTTTTATTGATAGTGATGCAATCTATCGTTATCGCATCGGCGTTCATGCCTTGCTTACGTAATGTTTTATCCATAATTCCCATCAGGGTATCTACTTTTTTATTACGCTCATAAAATAAATCATTGGCTTGGGCTACTATTTCGGAGAGTGCTTTTAAGGTTTCTTTCATTTTATTCTTATAAGTAAGGTGTTTGGTTGGTAAGCGGTATAACAGTGTAGGCAACTGTAAACTAGCGAGCAATTAAAATCTATCATCATGTTAGGTGATTATTTACTCTTGTGGAAACTGACCCTGACAGTTAGCTCAGGTTGGTTTGTATTGATTTACCTATCGATACTGGTTACTTGTTTTGAGAACATTTATACTTCGGCCATCTTTTTCACAGTATAAGTACGTTTATTATGATAAAAAAAATTGGATTATCGCTTTTATCGGCCGCAGTGTTGGTAGGTTGTGTTGCTACAACGTCTGATGACGCTTCTCAAATTAACTCTTCACAAGCTAATAAGGCCCAAGACATTAGTGCAAGTTACGACAGCATTAATACTGCGCAATTAATTGAACATGTAAAAGTATTATCTTCTGATAAATTTGGCGGTCGTGCGCCATCAAGCGAAGGTGAAAGACTTACGCTTGAATATTTAACTGAGCAGTTTACTGCTATTGGTTTTAAGCCAGGTAATGGTGACAGCTTTTTACAAGAAGTACCCTTGGTGTCAATTGAAGCGTCAAGTGATATGACATTGTCTATTGGTGGTAAAAACTATCAACATGGTACTGATATGGTAATGGGCAGTGCCCGAATTAGTGAATTAGAACAGCTTAAAAATTCTGAGCTTGTTTTTGTTGGTTACGGTGTTAATGCGCCAGAATACGACTGGAACGATTATAAAGATCTTGATGTTAAGGGTAAAACGGTTGTTATTTTAGTTAATGACCCTGGTTTTGCTACGCAAGATCCTGAGTTATTTAACGGTAATGCCATGACTTATTATGGTCGCTGGACATATAAGTATGAAGAAGCAAGTCGTCAAGGCGCTGAAGGAGCAATTATTATTCATGAAACTGCACCTGCTTCCTATGGTTGGTCGGTAGTGAAAAACTCTTGGACTGGTCCTCAGTTCAGCTTTCAACGTGACGATTTAAATAAAGACAGAGTTGCAGTAGAAGGTTGGATTAACAGTACTGTTGCTACTGAGTTGTTTTCAAAGGCAGGGTTAGATTTTGATAAAATGAAAGAGCGTGCCGCTCAAGGCAGTTTCAATATTGATATGGGTAATTTAGATGCCTCTATTACTGTTAAAAACACCATCAAAAAATCAATCTCGTACAACTTTATTGCGACTTTACCTGGTCAAAAACAAGCGGGTGAGCATATTTTATACTCAGCGCATTGGGACCACCTAGGCACTGATTTAACGAAAATAGGCGATCAAATTTACAATGGCGCGCGTGATAATGCCACGGGTACTGCAGCCTTAATTGAAGTGGCTGAAGCTTTTTCAAAACTACCGAATAGACCTGATCGCTCAATAACATTCTTAGCAGTAACGGCAGAAGAGCAGGGTTTACTTGGCTCTAAGTTCTATGCAGCAAACCCAGTAATTCCAGCAGCAAAAACAGTTGCTAACATTAATATGGATGCGCTAAATGCCAATGGTAAGAGTAAAGATGTGGCGGTATATGGTTTAGGGCAATCTGAGCTTGATAACTTTTTAACGAAAGCGGCGTTAAAACAAAACCGTATAATTTCGGGTGATCCAAGACCAGCAGCAGGTATTTACTATCGCTCTGATCACTTCGCTTTTGCTAACGTTGGTATTCCTGCGTTATATGCAAAAGGTGGCTCTATCCCGGCTGACCAAGCAACGGCAGATTTAAGAGCTAAATTAGACCCAATCCTAAGTAAGTGTTATCACGGTCTTTGTGACGAATATACGCAAGATTGGGATTTAACGGGCGCTGTTGAAGATATGCAATTGTTCTTTGAAATTGGCGTTGAGTTATCTGAGTCAGACGTTTGGCCACAATGGAGCAAAACGTCTGAATTCAAAAGGTAATAGTAGCGTTAAAAGCAAAGGTAAAATCAGCGTTTAACATTTAACATTTAACATTTAACATTTAACATTTAACATTTAACGTTAAGCGGTAGTGCTGTAAAGCATTACCGCTTTTTTTGTGGCTGTTTCAATCTCCTCAGGTTCACTGACAAAGCTCGGAAACTTTGGCTTGAGTAAGTTGTTGTAAATCCTGTGGGCTCAATTCTATTTCCAAACCTCTTTTACCGGCACTAACAAATAGAGTAGTAAATTGGATCGCAGATGAATCGATAAAAGTACTCAGGCGTTTTTTTTGTCCCAGCGGACTAACACCACCCAGCACATAACCAGTAGAGCGCTCAACATCGACTCTTAAAGCCATGGAGGCTTTTTTACCACCAAACGCTTTAGCGATTAACTTCATACTTAACATTGCCGATACGGGTATTATCGCAACGACCAGTGCTTTATTATCAATACTCACCACTAGGGTTTTAAAAACTCTTTCGCTTGAGATACCAAGCTTTAGTGCTGCCTCATCTCCATAGGACTCACTTGCTGCATCATGTGAATATTCATGGACGTGATAAATAATTTTATTCTTCTTGGCGGCATTAATTGCGGGTGTCATGTAATTGTCCTACTTCAAATATTAGTGGGGATGTTATGAATATGTTAATGCTCGGTTACTTAAGTGATTTATTTCACATTTAGTCCTTTAATTATCTTAAAAATCAATGCGCTAGATCATCTTTTTTTATGCCAGTTTTAGTAAAGTATTCCGATAAAACTCAGAATATACAATTGGCTTAACGTTTAGCATCGATAACTGATTTAGCTTCGCGAATGATGAACATAGATTTTATAGGAAGGGATATCTTGTTACATACTAAAACACCAGCGCTTAACTTAATAGTTAAAGATATTATGCAATCTAGTATCTTAACGTGTTCGCCTGAGACAAAAATCAATGTTGCCGCTAATCGTATGAGAGCGCGTAATATCAGCTCAATTATTATTAAAGGTAACCTTGCTCTTGGTATATGGACCGAAGCTGATTGCCGTAAAATCGACTTTAGCGATCAAGAGCAGTTTAATGTAAGCATTAGCGAGTTAATGAACTCACCTGTGCTAACCATTAAGCAAGATATTGCGGTTAATGAGTTAGCAACTAAGTTTCGACATCACGGGGTTAGACATTTTATTGTAGTTGATGCTGATAACATGCCTGTAGGTATAGTCAGTCAAACGGATGTGATTAAAAACCAAGGTATAGAGCATTATTTACAAGCAAAGTTAGTAGCAAGCAGCTTTAAAAAAAGCCAACAATTACTGCAACATGATTGCCGCTTAGATAATGTAGCAGAGCAGATGAAAAAAAATGAGTGCTCATCTACACTCATTTTCAATAGTGAATTAAAGCAATACGGTATTGTCACCGAACGTGATTTACTGAGCCTACTCGCTCGGGGTGAATGCACTAAAAAGACCGCTTGGCATCATGCAAATTATCCACTGAAAACCATTAATGCTGAGAATTCCCTTTATTCAGCTTATCAGCAATTAATCAGTAACAATATTCGTCATTTGGCGGTATCTGATGATAATGGTGCCATTATTGGTACCTTATCAATGGACAACATTATGTCCGATATTGAATTGGCTTACGTTGAAGAGTTACATCAAATAGTTCAACAAAGAGATATCGCGCTTAAAGAATCAAAAAAACACTTGTTGGTGGCTGAGAAAATTATAGAAGCCTCGTTAGATGGCATTATGATCACAAATGAACGGGGCAACATTCTCTCAGTTAACCCGGCATTTACTCGCGTGACAGGTTATCAAGAAGATGAAGTGTTAGGGCAGAATTCAAAGATATTAAGCTCAGGTAGGCACACGAGTGACTTTTATCAACAGCTTTGGTTATGTATTTTAGAAAAGGGTGTCTGGCAGGGAGAGATTTGGAACAAACGTAAGAATAATGAAATTTATCCACAATGGCTAACTATCATTGAAATTAGTGAGGGTGTTGACAATAATAAAGTATTTGCCGCTATTTTTAGTGATATTAGTGAAAGAAAACTTGCTGAAAAACGTATTGAAAATTTAGCTTTTTATGATGAACTTACTCAACTACCCAATCGAAGACTCTTTTTTGATCGTGTTGAAATGGCGCTAGCAACAGCACATCGAAAAAATAATAAAATGGCTCTTTTTTTCATTGATTTAGATTATTTTAAAGAAGTTAATGACAATTTTGGTCATCGAATTGGTGATTTGTTATTACGAAGTTTCGCTAAGCGTTTAACTGAAAGCTCAAAAGAAGGGGATACCATTGCCCGTATTGGCGGAGATGAATTTACTTTGTTGCTAACAGATATGCGTGAAGTAGATCATATTTGCAAAGCCTGTAATCGCATTGTTGAAAAGTTGCGTCAGCCTTATCATATTGAAGGTCATGCGCTTAATATCACAACCTCTATAGGTATCGCCGTTTACCCTGAAGATGGCACAAATGAAGAAGAGTTGATGAAAAATGCCGATATTGCTATGTATCGCGCTAAAGATATTGGCCGTAATTCATTTCAATTATTTACTCCGGCAATGAATGCTCATTCGCAAGAACGCTCGTTAATGCAAAGTCACTTGCGTTTAGCATTAGTTCACAATGAACTGGAACTTAATTACCAAGCCCAAATCAATGGTATTACCGGTAAAGTCATGGGCGTAGAGGCTTTATTACGCTGGTCTAACCCTGTTCTTGGGCAGGTATCACCAGCACAGTTTATTCCCATGGCAGAGGAACTTGGCTTCATCACTGAGATTGACCATTGGGTGCTAGAACAAGCTTGCAAGCAGCGAAAGTTATGGTTAGAACAGGGACTTGATTGTGGGCGAATAGCGGTAAATATCTCAGCTTTGCACTTTCATCAAGGTAACCTTGTTGCTTCAGTAGAGTCGGTGTTAGCGCAAAGCCAATTACCTGCAGAGTTATTAGAGATTGAAATAACAGAAGGCTGTTTCATTAAGCAAATGGATAAAGCGACTAGCATCTTAAAACAGATTAAAAATAAAGGGGTTAAAGTTGCGCTAGATGATTTTGGTACGGGCTTTTCATCGTTAAGCTATTTAACGAGTTTACCTATTGATACCCTTAAAATTGATGCGAGTTTTATTGCCAGATTACCGCATAACTTTAGAGAAAGCCAAATAACCTCGGCAATTATCACATTAGCGCAAAACCTTGAGTTAGATATCGTTGCTGAAGGCGTAGAGACTGACGCGCAGAAGATTTTCTTGATCGAGCGTGGTTGCTTGATAATGCAGGGATACTTGTACAATAAGCCCGTATGCGCGCAAGTTTTACCGACGGTAATTCAAAATACGTAAAGTGCATTAATTCATAAATCAGTTCGTCGCGGCCCTGTTATCGGTGCAAGTAGAGCGCACTGATTGCGCCAGACGATGCTCTGTTAGTGTCAAACCACTAAGCTGATCAATTATATATCTATATCAGAAAAAACTTACAGCGATGAGTTTCTAACATCCTCCCCTAACCGTGTCTTTTATAGTTTATCAATCCTTGTTATTTCTATTTATTCAGTAAAACATCACGCTGTTGGTGTTTATTCTTTACAAAGGTCATCTTGTGCGGTAGTTTAAAGCAATAAACTATTGCAGACTTTTAATGACTAAAACTAAAACAAGAAGTCATTAACGTTAGCTACACAAGAGAAAGGCAGTTTAATGAATTTTATGGGCATGGGTATTAAAGAAAATCACAGGGGTACACTTTGTACCACTTTGGTGGCGTTATTGTTTTTGACACTAGTTGGTGGATGTACAGGGCAACAAGTCACTGAACAAGCAGCCACACCAGAAAAACCGCTAAATGTGCTCTTTATCTTAACGGATGACCAAGCACCAGATACTGTTTCTGCTTTTGGCAATGCCAATATAAACACGCCAAGCCTTGATAGCTTAGCAGAGCAAGGTATGCGCTTTAGTCATGTGTTCAACCAAGGCGCATGGTCTGGTGCAGTATGTTTGCCAAGTAGGCAGATGATTAACACTGGCCGTCACTTATACCGCACCGGTTTAGATGCGCGCGGCATTAATGATGCAAGCTTTGTTGCAGAGCATGAAACCTTTGGCGAAACCTTTAAAAAATCAGGTTACGACACTTTTCAAACAGGTAAGTGGCACTTATCACTCGATGTATGGCGTCGCAGTTTTACGCACGGTAAAGCCATTCATGAAAATGGTATGTCTCGTCATGAAAAAGGTGGTCATTGGGATGCAGAATTTACCGACTTTGATGCTTCAAAACCGACGGGCGAAGCTTTTACTCGTTACAAAGGTGGCAAACATACCAGTGAAGTAGTTGCTGATGCTGCGGTTGATTTTCTTGCTCAGCGCGATAACACCAGCAAACCATTTATGATGTATGTTGGTTTTTTAGCGCCACATGATCCCCTACATGCTCCTGATGAATACCTAGCGCGTTATCCTGAAAAAGATATGCAGTTACCGGAAAACTTCAAAAAATATCATCCCTTTGACCAAGGTGATTATTATCTTCGTGATGAAGTGTTAGCGGGCTTTCCTCGTTCATCTAAAGAAATCAAAGGCAAGATCAGTAAGTATTACGCCATGATTGAGCATACCGATGCACAAATTGGTCGAATATTAAAGCAGCTTGAAATTTCAGGTCAGGCAGAAAACACTGTGATTATTTATACCTCAGACCATGGTTTGGCGATGGGGCGCCATGGCTTAATGGGTAAACAAAACCAGTATGACCATAGTGTGCGTGCTCCATTTATCGTTAAAGGTCCAAATATCCCAGCGGGTAAAACGGCTCCAGGCATGTTTTATTTAAACAGTGTTTATCCAACAGCAGCAGCGCTAGCGGGTTTGGCTATTCCTGATAGCGTTGATGCACCAAGTATTGTGCCGCTAATAAATGGTGAGAAAGACGTTGCTTATGACACAGTTTTTGGCGCTTATCGTCACTTTCAACGTATGGTGCGCAGTCAAGATTACAAACTTATTTATTACCCTATGATTAAACGTACTCAGTTATTTGATATGAAAGCTGATCCATTAGAAATGCATGATTTAAGCACTCAGCCAGAGCATGCACAACGGATTAAAAATATGATGAAAGAATTAGCTCGCTGGCAAAAAACAGTTGAAGATCCGCTAGATTTCTCAGCGCCTGAAGCGAGTTACAGTGCCTTTTTACAACTGACTTGGGACTAACTCGATATGACTTTTATCCTAAAAAGAACAAATAATATCGTTGAGCCATTAAGTAATAAAACCGTCAAGGTAGCTATTATGCAAAAGAGTAAAACCCAAGTTGTGCTAAGTAAAACGCTAACATTAGCAGCACTATTACCAATGTTATCTGCTGGCCTCTTCGTTAGCGAAGTTGTTGCTATTCAGCCAGTAGATAAAGAACTTTCATCCAGTAAAGCTATTGCCAAGCAGCCTAATATTGTTTTTATTATGTCGGATGACCATGCGGCTAATGCTATATCAAGTTATCAGGGCAGACTATCCTCTGTTTTTAAAACCCCTAACATTGATAGATTAGCAACCAATGGTGTGCGTTTTAATGGTATGTATGCCAATAACTCTATTTGTACACCTAGTCGTGCAGCAATTTTAACAGGACAATACAGTCATACTAACGGTGTTAAAACACTTGCTGATCCGCTAGATAGGAAAAAAGATAATGTTGCCAAGCAACTACAAGCGTCAGGTTATCAAACAGCCATTGTGGGTAAGTGGCATTTAAAAACTCAGCCTTCAGGTTTTGGCTATTACAATGTTCTGCCAAACCAAGGCGAATACTTTGACCCTAAGTTAAAAGAAATAGGGAAGAAATGGCAAAACGGTAAAAAAGGCGGTGAAGTTCATCCGGGTTATGTTACTGATGTTATTACTGACATTAGTCTAAACTGGTTGGATAAGCGGAATGAAAATAAGCCCTTTATGTTAATGATTCATCATAAAGCGCCGCATGGTTTATGGAAACCAGCAAAACGCCATGAAAACTTTTTGGCTGATGTGAAAATTCCTGAGCCGGATAGCTTATATAACCGTGGTAAACATGGTCCTACTGACGCGGTAATAATTGATGGTAAAGCGGGTCAGCAGTTTGGCTCATCAGTCTCTCGTCGTATGGAAGGTCGTGGGCTGGTAACACGCATGTTAAATAAAGACTGGCCAACAGGTCCACTTGAGCTCGATAGCTATGACTGGAATACCGTGGTATCTGCGGCTTATCAAAAATATCTAAAAGACTATTTACGCACCATAAAAGCAGTTGATGAAAATGTTGGCCGCGTTTTAGATTACCTTGATGCCAATGGTTTAACAGAAAATACCATTGTGATTTATACGTCTGATCAAGGCATGATGTTAGGTGAACACGATTATTATGACAAACGCTGGATATACGAAGAATCTATTCAGATGCCGTTTTTAGTGCAATTTCCTAAGGGGCAGGTTGTAGAGAATAAGTCTGCTGGTAAATCATCAGCAGGAAAGGTAAGTAACGAGCTATTTTTAAATATTGATATTGCGCCAACATTGCTTGATTTAGCAGGCGTGAACAAACCACAAGCTATGCAGGGGCAAAGCTTTAAAGCGGCGCTTGCACAGCCTGAAACGACCAACGGCAGGGATGCTATCTATTATCGTTATTGGTTACATATGGCGCACCATACTATTCCAGCGCATTATGGTATTCGTACTAAAACTCACAAGTTAGCGTTCTTCTACGGTTTGCCGCTTGATGCAAATGGCGCTATGCCAGCAGCTACGCCGCCCTATTGGGAGCTTTATGATTTAGCCAATGATCCAAAAGAGATGAACAATTTATACCCGAGTGAAAAAAGTGCATCAGTAAAGGAAAAATTGAAAGCGCAGTTAAGTCAGTTGAAAATAGACATTGGAGACACTGATGAACAATACCCAAGTCTTATGGCTGTTAAAGCTGAGCATTGGAATAAATAACATATGACTATGCCAAGTGAATTAAACAAGAGTCGCTTTGTCTTTTCTATCACGATCTCTCTTGCAGCATTGCTTAGTGTCAGCGTAGCAATGCCGGCAATGGCAGCAGAATATTTTGTTGCTACCAATGGCAGTGATAGCAATAAAGGCAGTATTGATAAGCCACTTAACAGCATTCAAACAGCAGCAGATAAAATGCAGCCAGGTGACACTACGTTTATCCGCGGTGGCAATTACTTTGAACAAGTTAACCTGTCTCGTGTAAAGGGCACTAAAGATAAGCCTTATCGCTTTAAATCTTATCAAGATGAAAAAGTAACCTTAGACGGTACTATTGCCATTAAACAAAAATGGCAAAAACACAGCGGTAATATCTATAAAACAACCTTAATACAGCCTATTTGGCAATTGTTTGTTAATGATAAAAGCATGACCTCGGCGCGCTGGCCAAATGGCAATTGGTACGATGGCTCGATTTGGGACAAAACTAAGTCGATGATGTGGCCTGAAAAGGGCAGAGGAAAATTAGGTACTCACTTTAATAAAGAATTATCGAGCTTAGATTTTGACTTAACTGATGGCATTATTGTCGTTAATTCCGGTTCGTTTAAAACGTATCAAACTAAGATTACAAAACATCAAGCAGGTGATGATCACTTTTCTTTTAATACAGACGGAGTGAAATCACACTTTAGTTTCAAAAAGTCAGGCGTTAGTCGCCATGGTTATTTTCTTGAAGGCAAGTTGGGTTTACTTGATGAAGAAAACGAATGGTTTTTTGATAGAAAAACCAAGCAATTATATTTATGGGCTGAAAATGGCGTTAACCCTGAATCGCTAACGATACGCGGTAAAGTGCAAAGTTACGCGGTTAATATTAAACACTCAGCCCATATCCATTTTCAAGGCATTAATTTTTTCGCCACTACCTTTAATGTTAATCGCAGTAGCTTTATTACCGTAGAAGATAGCGAGCTAATGTTTCCGTCTTATTCCAAGCGTATGTTAGGGAATAATGCGCCTATTGAAGTCACTAAAATGTTGGTAAAAAAAGAGCAAACCCTTGCCAACAACCAATTAAAGAACTGTAAAATTGCTTATACCGATGGCCCCGCTATTGAGATGAATGGCACAGGTAATCGCGTTGAAAACTGTTATATGCATGATATTGACTATAGCTGTACTTATAAAGGCGGTTATACCTTAAATATGGTTAATGCTAAGGAATTAGTTTTTAGACGCAATACCATTCATACCACAGG
>MAAF01000049.1 GCA_002163005.1 Colwellia psychrerythraea
TGCAAAATAAAAGCGACTGCGGTCACTAAACCTGCGATAAATCCGCCGCCTGGGAGATTGTGTCCACGTAAGAAAATATAAAATGACACCATTAATGCCAAAGGCAGTAGTGACTGAGAAATACTGGCTAATAGAATGGGGTAGCGCTCTTTGGCCCACGGACGCCCTTCACTATCACTCGTTGGCATAAACAAAGGTAGGTTGATTAATAGCTTGTAAATACCTAACGCGGCAATACCCAGTACACAAATTTCACCTAAGGTATCAAAACCTCGAAAATCCACCAAAATAACATTAACAACGTTAGTACCGCCGCCACCTGTTTTAGCATTGACTAAGAAGAAATCTGAGATAGACTCAAGTGGACGGGTAATTAATGCATAACAAATACTCGCAACAACAATGCCCAAAGCTGCTGATATCCCCACATCGCGTACCACTCGCATAGAGCTAGACTCTTTTGGCGAGTGCTGTGGTAAGAAAAACAATGCCAACATGAGTAAAATGATGGTGACTACTTCAACCGTTAATTGGGTCAATGCTAAATCGGGTGCTGAGAATCGAGTAAACGCGACAGCTACCATTAAACCCACAACCGAGAGCATCAGTAAAGAGACCACTCGTTTGCGATACCAAATCACAGTACTAATGGCACCAATCATTAATAACGCTGCACCCATCGCATTATGAACGTCTATGGGTGTGAGTTCTTTTTGCCCGCCTAACTGGTTCATTTCAAATAATGGCCAACCAGCAAAAAGTAATACCACCAGAAATATCAACATTAAATAGCGTTGTAAAGAGCCATTTTCTACAGCGATTATTTTACGCTGACACCATTTAGTCATGGCATAAATTGCGCCATCGAAGGCCTTTTTAGCGTTCAAAGACGGCAGTGATTCTTGAAACTGGTACAGATAACGACGCTGTGTATACACAAATAAACCACCGCTTACGGCAATGGCACTCATCAACAGTGGTAGATTAAAGCCGTGCCATAGCGCAACTTCAAACTCTGGTACATAACCACCAAGTACAGCAAAGGACGCTGCATTTAAAATATCGTCAACAACAAAGCTTGGAAATATCCCCACAACTAAACATAAAGCCACAAGTATCTCAATTGGCACGCGCATATAGCGAGGTGGCTCACTGGGTTGTTTAGGTAAATCAACTGGTTCGCCATTAAAGAAAACATCATGAATAAAGCGAGCTGAATAAGCTACGGCTAAAGCACCTGCAATAGTAGCAAATACAGGAATAAGCCAAGACATAGATCCGAGTAATTGCTGATGTAGCGTCTCAGCAAAAAACATTTCTTTAGACAAGAAACCATTTAAGAGTGGTACACCCGCCATCGCCGCCGCTGCAACCATTGCCAACGTTGCAGTATAAGGCATAAATCGCCACATACCGTTAAGTTTTCGCATATCACGCGTACCGGTTTCATGGTCGATAATACCCGTCGCCATAAATAAGGAAGCTTTAAATGTTGCATGATTAATTATATGGAAAATGGCTGCTACTGCCGCAAGCTTAGTATCCAAACCGAATAATAAGGTGATCAAACCTAAATGACTGATGGTCGAATAGGCTAATAAACCTTTTAAATCATGTTTAAATAACGCTACGTAAGCGCCAAATAATAATGTCGCTAATCCAGTTAAACTGACGATAATAAACCATATATCAGTACCCGCTAAAGCAGGATAAAAACGCGCTAATAAGAAGATACCCGCTTTTACCATGGTGGCGGAATGAAGATAAGCACTTACCGGGGTCGGCGCCGCCATCGCATGAGGTAACCAAAAATGAAAAGGAAATTGTGCTGACTTAGTAAAAGCACCCAGTAATATTAATATTAAGGTTACTTCGTACCAAGCATGCGCTTGAATAATTTCTCTGCTGGCTAAAATAACATCTAAATCATAGCTACCAACGATATCACCCAATAAGAGCAAGCCCGCGAGTAATGCCAAACCACCACCACCGGTTATGGTTAAGGCCATTATTGCGCCTTTACGTGCTTCGGGTTTATGCCACCAATAACTAATTAATAAAAACGAGCTAATACTGGTAAGCTCCCAAAAAAACCACAGTTGGATGACATTGTTTGACATGACAATACCAAGCATCGCAGTCATAAATAACATTAGATATGCATAGAGCTTAGGCATAGAGTCATTACTACTTAGGTAATAGCGGGCATAAAAGATAACTAATATACCAATGCCTAAGATCATAAAAACAAACAATAGCGCTAAGCCATCTAAACGAAAGGCTATATCGATACCGAGCAGTGGGATCCACGAAAAGGTGTCACGAATAACATCGCCAGAGAACACAGCCGGCGCTAAGCTAATCGTCATTAATAATGCGATGATCGGCATTAACATCGTCAACCCTGTCGCTTGATTACGTGTTAATTTACCCGTCATTGAAGAAATAATACTGCCAAGTAAGGATAACAAGGGTATCCAAAGCAAAGTCATAGAGTAAACCTTTTTTATTTTTTAACGAGAAGTAAAGATAACGAGAGATATATACCCAAGCCACCTCAAACTGCATGATTCAGTTGGAATTTGAAGTGGCTTGGGTATAGTCATAATATGTCAAATCACATAGCACTAGCAAACAATATTACTGTGAATATTTGTAACGACTTTATCACGACATAACACAACATTTCTAACAAAAGTCTAAAAATAATTCGGATATTTTAATTAATAACGTCAAAAATACAAATAAACCGTTTATTTCACTAGTCTCAACACCTGCATTAAGTGTAGTATTTACCATAATTAAGCGGTAATAAACTTACAGGTGACAAATGAAGAAACTCGATAGCATCGATTTACAAGTATTGACCATACTATATGATGATGCAGATATTACGAATAAAGAACTTGCAGCCAAAATAGGCATTGCCCCATCAACCTGTTTAGAGCGAGTTAAACGCTTAAAACTAAGTGGTGTAATTAAAGGTGCGTTTATCGATGTTAACCTACAAACTATCGGCGGTAATATAGAAGCAATCGCAGCAATTCGTCTACAGCCCTATTCAGAAGAGATAGTTAATGGACTGCGTGATGATTTATTAATGCACCCTGAGATACTCAATCTATATCACATGGGGGGTAGTTATGATTACTACATTCATATGTCGGTAAAAGATAGTGAGCATTTACGTCAGTTTGTCTTTAAAAATATTACTTCTCGTGATGAAGTGACCACAGTAGAAACATCATTAGTATTTGAACATAGTCGCAGTGGTATTTTACCCAATTTCGACGAGTAACAGTTAATCAACTTGGTATAATATCGAAAGCCCACGGATATTGAGTCATAAAAAAATCCCGTGTTATGTGACATAACGCGGGATTTTTATTTTCAGACGCTTAACGTTAAACTATTAGCTTTTAAGATCATCAAAAAATTTCTTAACACCATCAAAAAAACCACTTTCTTTTGGACTGTGTTTCTTGCTGCTACTCGCCATTTTTTCTTCTAATTGACGTAATAAGTCAGCCTGATCACCTGATAAGTTAACTGGCGTTTCAATAACGACTTTACACATTAGATCACCAGTAGAAGAACTACGTACAGACTTAACGCCTTTACCACGTAAACGGAACATTTTACCCGTTTGCGTTTCTTTAGGTACTTTAAGCTTAACTTTCCCGCCTAACGTAGGAACTTCAATATCACCACCTAAGGCTGCAGTAACAAAGCTAATAGGTACTTCACAATACAAGTGATTTTCATCACGAACAAATATTTCGTGATCTCGTACATTTACTTGTACATATAAGTCGCCTGCTGGTGCGCCATGTTCACCGGCTTCACCTTCACCTGATAAACGAATTCTATCACCCGTATCAACACCTGCTGGGATTTTAACTGATAACGTTTTAGTTTTCTCAACACGTCCTTGACCACGACATGAAGTACACTTATCAGTAATAACTTTACCCTTGCCGCTACAAGTAGGACAAGTTTGTTGAACGGCAAATAACCCTTGACGCATTTGTACTTGGCCGTGACCATGACAAGTGCTACACGTTTTAGCCGAGGTACCTTTTTTAGCGCCAGAGCCGTCACAAGGCTCACAGCTAACATAAGTAGGTACTTTTATTTCTAAGCTTTTACCTTTAACCGCATCTTCAAGTGATAAATCTACGTTATACCGTAAATCTGAACCACGTTGCTGACGCTGACGTCCACGACCACCGCCACCGCCAAAAATATCACCGAAAATATCGCCGAAGTCTTGGCCAAAGCCACCACCGTGACCACCGCCACCACCGTGACCACCTTGTTCAAAAGCAGCATGTCCGTATTGGTCGTAAGCAGCACGTTTCTGGTCGTCATTGAGGATTTCATAAGCCTCTTTAACTTCCTTAAATGTTTCTTCTTTAGACTTATCACCTTGGGTACGATCAGGGTGATACTTCATTGCTAATTTTTTATAAGCTTTTTTAACTTCTTTCTCAGAGGCGTCTTGGCTGACCCCTAATATTTCATAATAATCACGTTTTGACATAAATCGGTTTCTTTACTTCAAGTTGATTGAGACTAATTTTCTTCATTTCTCCGTGAACGTCACCGATTATCACGATAAGAATCAAGAAAATTAGCACCAAATAAAAATTTGTTTTTTTACTAACACTCAACACACAAAAAGCGTCGATAAATATCGACGCTTTATTTTCTCACCCAAAAATTTTGGGGGAAGTTAATTAAGCTTTAAGCTAGTTAGCTTCATTACAAGGCGAATGCGCGGAGCGTAGTTTACTACGTGAGCACAATCAACGCCATAATGGAGTTAACTAGCGACAAGCTTATTGACTGACTATTTGTCGTCTTTAACTTCTTCAAACTCTGCGTCAACAACATCGTCTGCAGGAGCTGCGTCAGCTTCTTGAGCAGAACCTTCTGGAGCACTTTTAGCTTGTTCTTTAGCTTGAGCAATTTCCATTAACTTAGCTGATGCTTCCATAAGCGCTTGAGTTTTCGCATCAATTGCTTCTTTATCATCACCTTTAATCGCGTCTTCAAGCTCAGTTAATGCGGCTTCAATTTTCTCTTTATCTTCGCTTGGTAACTCTTCGCCTACTTCTTCAATTTGCTTGCGAGTTGCGTGAACCATGCCATCAGCTTGGTTACGTGCAGTTACTAGCTCTTCAAATTTAGCATCGGCATCAGCGTTAGCTTCTGCATCACGTACCATTTGCTCTACTTCTTCATCAGATAAACCAGAAGACGCTTTGATAGTGATTTTTTGCTCTTTACCTGTATTCTTATCTTTAGCCGTTACGTGCAAGATACCATCAGCATCAATATCAAACGTTACTTCGATTTGTGGAGTACCACGTGGTGCTGCGTCGATACCTTCAAGGTTAAATTGGCCTAAAGATTTGTTTGCAGAAGCTTGCTTACGCTCACCTTGACAAACATGAACAGTTACCGCTGATTGGTTATCGTCAGCTGTAGAGAACGTTTGAGATTGCTTAGTTGGGATAGTCGTGTTTTTGTCGATAACCTTAGTCATCACACCGCCCATAGTTTCAATACCTAATGACAATGGCGTAACGTCTAATAAAAGAACGTCAGTCACATCACCAGAAAGAACACCCGCTTGAATAGCTGCACCAGAAGCTACTGCTTCATCAGGGTTAACGTCTTTACGTGGTTCTTTACCGAAGAAATCTGTAACTGCTTTTTGAACGAGTGGCATACGAGATTGACCACCAACTAAAATAACATCATCAATCTTGCTTACTGATAAGTCTGCATCTTTAAGCGCTTGTTTAAGCGGCTCTAATGTTGCTTTAACCATATCTTCAACTAATGACTCTAACTTAGCACGAGTCACTTTGATGTTCATGTGCTTAGGACCTGAGCCATCAGCAGTGATGTAAGGTAAGTTAACATCAGTTTGTTGTGCAGAAGAAAGCTCACATTTTGCTTTTTCAGCCGCTTCTTTCAAACGTTGCATGGCTAAAGGATCAGTCGTTAAATCCATGCCTTGGTCTTTTTTGAATTCAGCAACAAGATAGTTGATTAAACGGTTATCAAAATCTTCACCACCTAAGTGAGTATCACCGTTAGTCGCTAATACTTCAAAAGTGTGTTCGCCATCCATTTCATCAATTTCAATGATTGAAATATCGAATGTACCACCACCTAAATCGTAAACTGCAACAACTTTGTCACCTTCTTGTTTGTCCATGCCATAAGCAAGAGCCGCAGCAGTAGGTTCGTTGATAATACGTTTAACTTCAAGACCCGCAATACGACCAGCATCTTTTGTTGCTTGACGTTGTGAATCGTTAAAATAAGCAGGTACAGTAATAACCGCTTCAGTTACTGTTTCGCCTAAAAAGTCTTCAGCAGTTTTTTTCATTTTCTTTAAAACTTCAGCTGAAACTTGTGGCGGAGCAATTTTCTCGCCTTTAACTTCAACCCAAGCATCGCCGTTATCAGCTTTAACAATACCAAAAGGCATAATATCGATGTCACGTTGTGTTTCTTTATCTTCGAAACGACGACCGATTAAGCGTTTAATTGCATATAAAGTATTTTCTGGGTTAGTTACAGATTGGCGCTTAGCAGGTTGACCTACTAATGTTTCGCCTTCGGCTGTATAACCAATAATAGAAGGAGTTGTGCGATCGCCTTCTGCATTTTCAATAACACGTACACTGTCACCATCTAAAACAGCAACACATGAGTTAGTTGTTCCTAGGTCAATACCAATAATTTTGCCCATCTTGGGAGCTCCTATTCATTAAACTTTATCTAGATAGATAAAGTAATTTTGATTAAATTGTTTGTTGAATAATAAGTGGGGTCAGCAAAATGCTTTTCAATAGATAAATTTAAAAAAATTGGCTTTTTGTTACGATTTAAGCAAAAAATAGTTGGAAACAGGTAATGTCACTAGGAAACATTACCTTTAGTGGGGTTTTGACTCAGAGATCTACATTTTTAATTATTTCTTGTAGCGCTAAATCAAAGCGAGGATCAGCGTTGTCTGAACTAGACGTTTTCCAAATTATTTCATTTTCACGGTTAATGAAAAATGTTGTTGGAGTTCCTCTAACACCATAAAGTTTAGCAACCTCTTCTCCCATTACAGCCGTTAAAAACGAGTAACCTCTGCGGTTAATTTCGTCTTGAGGTAACGCACCTTCATCTTCGTTAAAACTAATTGATATTAACTCGACACCTTGTGCCTGATATTTTTTCTGCAATGCAACTAAGGTGGGTTGTAGTTTTTTACAATAAGGACACCAAGTTGCCCAGAAATGTAGGATGACAGGTTTGTTTTTATACTGCGCTAAACTAATAACCTCACCATTTTGAGTTTTTAATTGCCAAGGTTTTGCTGTTTCACTTGCGTTTACCGTAAAACTTGCCCCAATAAAAAGGGTAACAAAAACAAAAAAGGTCGTTCTAAAAATATGATTCATAGTAGACATGGGGTATTTAAATGAATGGTATTGTAAAAGACCCTGTTTCCTTAAAGATATTTCAGAAATATGTATTTTTATTGAGAACAATCAAAAAAATGCAAAAAAAAAGTAAAGAGTTAAGCTCTTTACTTTCTTATTCAATCATTATTAGTTTGGTTTAAGCAACGTACTACGCGGTAGCATCAACACTCGGTGCGGCTTTAGATACCATCACCATAGCAGGTCGAATTAAACGACCATTTAACTCGTAACCTTTTTGCATTACCGCAATAACCGTATTTGGCGCTACACCGGGTACTTCTTGCATCGACATTGCTTGATGAAGTTCAGGGTTAAACGGCTGATCTTGTGGATCTACCGCTTTTACACCAAATTTATCTAATGACGTAATTAAGCCTTGTAAGGTTAATTCAACGCCTTCAATAATACCTTTATTGCTTTCATCTTCTTTATCAATATTTTGTAACGCTCGCTCTAAGTTATCGACGCTTATTAGCATTTCACTGGCAAACTTTTCTAAAGCAAATTTACGTGCTTTCTCTACATCTTGAGCAGCGCGACGACGAATGTTATCGACTTCTGCTTTAGCACGAATCACTGAATCTTTTTGATCAGCAACGGTAGATTGGGCTGTAGCTAACGCTAACTCTAACTCATTAATTTTTTCTTGCTCAGCACTGATCGCTTCATGGGCATGCTCATGTTGTTCTTCTACTTGCTCTTCAGCTTGTTGTACTATGTCATCTGCTAATTGCTCAGCAGTTAACTCTTCATTATTATTCGTTGATTCTGTTGTCATGGAAAGACCCTAATTTTATAACTATTGGTGACATTATGGGGACTCTCTAAAATGATTCAAGCTAGATTTAAAAACATTTTGTAAAAAGTGAACTTTACAAGTGAGTGAAATCCAGCGAAACTGCTCCTAACCCTAGCAAAATAAGTAAATAATCGTTATGGCTCAACACTATAAAACTATTGGCCTTATTGGCAAACCTAATCATGATGGTGCCAGTGCCACCATACAAATATTGCACAAATACTTAATAGCAAATGAGTATCAAGTCATTGTAGAAGTCTCGGTGGCGCAATCACTCGATATAAAAAAGATGAAGACCGGCACATTAACTGATATTGGCGAGCTAGCAGATCTCGCTATTGTTATCGGTGGTGATGGTTACATGCTTGGCGCGGCCCGCGTACTTGCTTGCTTTGACATTGGCGTCATTGGTGTAAACCGAGGTAACTTAGGTTTTTTAACTGATCTTTCGCCGACTGAAATAATTGAGCCTTTAGAGCAAATATTGGCTGGCAAGTCTCGCAGTGAGCAACGTTTTATTATTGAAGCTGAAGTTTATCGTCACGGAAAACTAAAAAGTTCAAATAGCGCAGTTAACGAAGCAGTACTCCATGCAGGTAAAGTTGCCAGTATGATTGAGTTTGAAGTTTATATTGATGGCACTTTTATGTTTAGCCAGCGCTCTGACGGTTTAATCATTTCAACCCCTACCGGCTCAACAGCCTATTCAATGTCTGCTGGCGGACCAATTTTAACGCCCAACTTAAATGCCTTATCACTTGTTCCTATGTTTCCTCATACCTTAACAAGTCGACCTATAGTTGTTGATGGTAATAGTGAAATCAAACTGATACTGGCCAATGATAACCACGAAAACTTACAGGTAAGTTGTGACGGGCATGTTATTTTAACTGTCATGCCTGGTGATGAAGTTATAATCAAAAAGAGTGAATGCAGCATTCGTTTGATTCACCCTTTAGATCATAATTACTTCAACGTATTACGAAATAAATTAAGCTGGGGTAATAAGCTTTATTAGTCTATTCATGCTGCTCAGGTATAAGCAGTAGCCAGTATTACTATCAAAAAATAAGCAAATAGTTTCGAATAAGCTTGAATAAAAGCCTTTTACTGTATAAATTAACAGGTACTGGTTTTTTATTCATGTTTAAGGTTAACTATGCTGCTGCAACTTAACATTCAAAATTTTGCCATTGTCCGTTCATTAGATATTGATTGGCAATCAGGTATGACGACTATTACCGGTGAAACTGGTGCAGGAAAATCAATTGCTATTGATGCTCTGGGCCTATGTTTAGGTGATAGAGCAACAACAAATGTTGTTAGGCCAAACTGCAAAAAAGCTGATTTAGCTGCAACTTTTGAAATAAAGAAAAATAAAATGGCGCGCGCTTGGCTAAAACAGCATGAACTCGTTTCTGAACATGATAGCGAATGTTTACTTCGCCGTGTTATCTCTGCTGAAGGTCGCTCAAAATCATTTATCAATGGCAGCCAGGTACCTTTAGTGCAATTAAAAGAAATTGGGCAGCTATTAATTAATATACATGGTCAACATGATCACCAGCTTATAGTTAAAGCAAACCAACAATGTCGCTTACTCGATAACTACGCCAATCACTCCCCTTTACTTAGTGCAGTAAAACATTATGCCCAGCAATGGAATAAGCTCAATAAAGAGTTAGAACTACTGCAACAAAGCAAACAACAACGTGAAGCAGAGCAACAACTCATTCAATATCAAGTGACTGAGCTTGATGAATTTTCATTACAGCCTGATGAGTTTGCTACCTTAGAAAAAGATTATAAACGCCATAGTAATGCGCAAGACTTATTGGATTCAACACTCAGCTCATTACAAAGCTTATCCGAAAATGATAATTTTAATATTTTAGATTCACTAAGAGAATGTAGTGAAACCATCAGTTCAATCGCGCGCGTTGATAATCAATTAAATGATGTAGCCACTATATTATCAGATACCCTAATTCAATTAGATGAAGCAAATAACGATTTAAAGCATTATTATCAGCAATTAGAATTAGACCCTCAAAATTACGCTATTATAGAAGAGAGGTACTCTACCGCTCTACAGTTGGCGAAAAAGCACCAACTTTCACCAGAAAATTTAGTTAACTTCCATAGCGAATTAAAACAACAACTCGCCTCAATATCAGGTGATGAAACACGCATCAATACTATTATTGAAGAATTAGAACAGACTAAACTTCACTATATTGAAAGCGCTGAACTTTTATCAACCTCAAGACAAAAGTCAGGTATTAAACTGAGCAAGTTAATCAGTAAAAGTATGCAAGAACTAAATATGCCCCATGGCCAATTTTTTATTGCCGTTGAGAATAATAAAAAACAAGACAATGGCAAAGAAATAATTAATACCAACGGTACTGACGCAATCAGTTTTCAAGTTAGCATTAATCCAGGACAAGCGCTTGAAGCCATGCATAAGGTTGCCTCAGGTGGTGAATTATCACGTATCAGCTTAGCTATGCAGGTTATTTTGGCCGATAAAGTGATCACACCAACCCTAATCTTTGATGAAGTAGATGTAGGTATTAGTGGGCCGACTGCTGCAATGGTCGGCAAAAAACTACAACAACTGTCTAAAAATACACAAGTAATTTGTGTTACCCATTTACCTCAAGTGGCATGTAAAGGACATCAACAACTCTTTGTTAGCAAGTTGACTGATGGCGAGCTAACTGAAACTCAAGTAAGTGAACTAAGTGAATCAAATCGTGTCAAAGAAATTGCTCGTTTGCTAGCAGGAGATAAAATATCTCAACACAGTTTAGCAAATGCGCAAGAGCTATTAGCCAGCTAGGCTCATTTACACGCTATCGTTTTGATAAAAAGGGATCTGGTAACAGGTGAACTACATACGTTCATTGTGGTGGTGTAAATTGAGTTTTTTTCACTGATGTAATAAATAGCTTTGAATCCGTGCTGGGCTTGGGTATTATCCCTGCTCTCACTTTTAGCCTGTTTTTTTGAGCTACTTAAAGGTAAATTAATTTTATGTATTTTCGCGTTGCCATTATTATCACTGCCCTAACCTTATCTGCCTGTTCTAGCTGGGTTTTCCGTTACGATGTTCCTCAAGGTAATTACCTTGAGCAAAAGAGCATTGATAAATTACAAGTAGGGATGACCAAAGAACAGGTTAAATTTATTTTGGGTAGCCCTGTTATTGTAGATGCTTTTAATAACGATACTTGGAATTATGTCTACAAATTAAAATCTGGTCGCAGTAGAGATTTCGACCAGAAAAAACAATTTATCATTAACTTTTCTAATGACAAGTTAATCTCGGCTTCAGGAGACTTTGAATTGTCTGATAAATTTAATACACCTTTCAATGCGCCTACAGTAGAAACTAAACCAGCTAATAACAATAAGGTCGGTGAAAGTAAGACTATTGACGGAAAATAACTAATAAAAGGTTTATTATTTATTTTCCTTAGTAATTGAAGCTTAGGTTCAAACAGAGATCTAAACTTGGATACTGACTTTGATTCAAATAAAAACGGCATAAATGCCGTTTTTTTGTTTATATTGTTGACTACACTCTTTATCGACTATTTATTCGCATCAACTCTCAAGGGGTTTACGCGACCACCGGTTGTTTTATCGGCGCGACCTTCTAACTTCGCTTTTTCCGCTCGACGCTTCCTAACATCCTTAGGATCAGCTATCAGAGGACGATATACTTCAATTCTATCGAGATCATTGACTACTTCAGATAGTTTTACCGCTCTATTCCAGACACCGACTTTATTAACCTTCAAGTCAATTTCAGGAAATAATGCTATAACGCCTGACGCCAAAATGGCTTGCTCTACAGTAAAGCCATCAGCAACTAATATGGTTAATATTTTTTGTTTGTGTGGAACACCATAAACAACTTCGATGGTTACTTTATCATCGTTCACTGAACCATCGGAAATAGTTAACTCACTATTATCTATAGTCATAATTAAACATTAACTCCGTAAATTTCTTTTGCTCGCTGGGTAAAAACCTGTACTAAGCTATTACTAAAGTGCCCAAACACTTTACCAAAAGCTAATGAAACAAGTTTATTTGAGAATTCATATTCCAGCTCTAAACTAACCTTACAAGCTTCATCTGATAAAGGCGTGAGTAACCAATAACCTTCAAGTTTTTTAAAAGGGCCATCAACAAGTGACAAATGAATTTTTTCATTAGATATCAATGTATTTTTAGTAGTGAACCACTTACTTAACCCACCTTTAGACACTAGTAACGCTGCGGTTACTGACTGCTCATCTTTGTCTATAACCTTACTGTCATTACAGTCTGGCAAGAACTTAGGATAGGCTGGGATATCATTTATTAACTGGTACATCTGATCAACACTGTACATAACTAAAGCACTACGACTTATGGTTGGCATTACTACTCCGCATGTTGCCCCCATTCAATGCCCGACATGATAGCAAAACCTCACAAAAAGCGCACCATTCCATAAATTTTCATCCTAAATATGATTTTCTTATGCAAAAGCAATTTATTCTCAGTATAATCACTGCGTTTGCTGCTTATTGCGGCAAAGGAATGGATGATAAAGATGGCTAAGAAAAAATCAAAAAAATCTAACAGTAATACTATCGCTTTAAATAAAAAAGCGAGGCACAACTATAGCTTAACGGACAAGTTTGAAGGCGGAATGAGCTTACAGGGTTGGGAAATTAAGAGTATTAGAAGTGGCAAAGTAAATATTTCTGACTGTTACGTACATATTAAAGACCGTGAAGCCTATTTATTAGGAGCTGAAATATCTCCTCTTAATGCTGCTTCTAGTCACGTTGTATGTGATCCAAATCGTGATAGAAAATTATTACTTAACCGTAGAGAGCTAGACAAAATCATTGCCGCCGTTGAACGTGACGGTTACTCTTTGATTGCAACCGCAATGTATTGGAAAGCCTGTTGGGTAAAACTCGAATTTTATTTGGGTAAAGGTAAGAAAGATCATGATAAACGTTCCGATATTAAAGACAGAGAATGGGCTGTTGATAAAGGTCGGTTAATGAAAAATAAAAATTTAGATCGTTAATTTGTTAGATAGGTGGTTAAAAATTACCACGTTGTCTATTTAACTTAAGCGTTGTATAATGCGATCCATAGGTATATCGAACCTATAATAGAAAATGTTAAAAAAGAAAAAGATACTTTGGGGCGGATCTAGGATTCGACAAGATTCACGAAACTCAAGGTGCATGCCCAGGGGCGGTTTGCCTGGTAAAAAGCCGCAAAACTATAATTGCTAACGACGATACGTTCGCACTAGCCGCTTAGGCTAGCCATCACCTTGAAATCTCACCTATTGGTTAGAGGATTGATGGTCACCCCAAATAGGTTAGCGAGG
>MAAF01000001.1 GCA_002163005.1 Colwellia psychrerythraea
GTAACATAGACCCTATGACCACTGAAAAAATAACATCCCCTTCGCCTAAAAAAAGTAGTTTAACCAGCCGTATTGTTATCGGTATGGTTGCTGGTATTTTATTAGGAACTTTCTTGCAATGGCTTATGCCCAATGGCTCTGACAAAGTTATTAACCTATATTTATTTGATCTTTCTATCAAGGGTTTATTTGTAGATGGCATATTAGAAGTAATAGGCCAAGTTTTTATGGCCAGCTTACGCATGTTAGTTGTACCCTTAGTTTTTGTATCGCTAGTCTGTGGGGTATGCTCATTAAAAGATACCAGTAAACTTGGTCGTATTGGTGGTAAAGCTGTTGCTTTATATCTCGCCACTACTGCTATTGCTATTAGCTTTGCCATTTTTGTTGCGCTAATTATTGCTCCAGGTGAAGGAGTTAATATGGTCGCTAATAGTAGCTTTTCAGGTAGAGAAGCACCTTCTTTAGCGCAAGTTATTATTCAAATGTTTCCTACTAACCCTTTTGCATCATTCGCACAAGGTAACATGCTGCAAGTGATCGTTTTTGCATTGCTTTTCGGTATTGCTATCGCACTTTCAGGAAAGGCTGGTGAACGTATCGCTTCATTATTCGAAGATTTAAGTGAAGTGATCATGCGTTTGGTCACTATTTTAATGAATATCGCTCCTTATGGCGTTTTTGCACTATTGGCAACCTTATTTACGACCGTGTCATTAACAACTTTTGGTAATTTAATTGAATATTTCTTAGTGGTATTTTTTGTCTTAGTTATTCATGCTTTAGTTACTTACCCAATTATTTTAAAATTATTTACGGGGTTAAACCCAGTAATCTTTTTAAAGAAAATGCGTGACGCTGCTATTTTCGCTTTCTCTACTGCCAGCTCAAATGCCACTATCCCTGTTACTTTAGAAACGGCAACAAAGAAGATGGGTGTTAAAAACTCCATCGCATCATTTACCGTGCCGCTTGGTGCCACCATTAATATGGACGGCACAGCAATCATGCAAGGTGTGGCAACTGTTTTTATCGCGCAAGTTTTTACTCAGGATTTAACGCTAGCCGACTACTTAACAGTTGTGCTTACTGCAACCCTAGCTTCCATAGGTACCGCAGGTGTGCCTGGCGTTGGTTTAATCATGTTAGCCATGGTGTTAGAGCAAGTAGGTCTACCTGTTGAAGGTATTGCCCTTATCATTGGCGTTGATAGATTACTGGATATGACACGTACTGCAGTCAATGTTACCGGAGACAGTATGGTGAGCCTTGTGGTTGCTAAAAGTGAACATCAATTTGATCATGAAATGTATTTAGACCCACAAGCAGGTCATAACATTGAAGAAATAGACTTTAAGCACCTAAAAGATAATTAATACTTGGTAGAGTATTTTGTCGAATGTCTTGTAGGAAATATTGTTAATCGTAAAAAAGCCTTACTGAGTTAACTCAGTAAGGCTTTTTTTATATACCCGCTCTACTTGAAGATGCAGGATTTAGCTGGAATTAGAAATGCCTTTAGGCAAGGCGTTGATTGAAGAGAATAGTTATTCTATTGTCGAAATCAATAACGCAGCATAAAGCGTTTCTATACCAGTATCTGAGAACTAATGGTTAACCAGCGACTAACTAGGGAAAATATTATTGCGTTGTAATAGTTTTCCTAAAAAACTTTCAGCTGATAACGAAACTGCTTTAGAGAACTTTTCAGCCAAACCTTTTTTCACTTCATATTTAATGGCAACGACTTTATGGCTTTTACTTTTACCTTGTAAATAATCATCACTTGTTTGGATACTATCAACTAGGCCAAGTTCTAAGGCTGTTGTACCAAACCAATGCTCACCTGTTGCGACTTTAACAATATCTAAACTTGGTCTGCGTTCACTAACGAAGTTTTTAAATAGAACGTGAGTTTCTTCTAATTCTTCGATAAACTTTTCTTTACCTTTTTCGGTATTCTCGCCGAACATAGTTACAGTGCGTTTAAATTCACCGGCAGTAAACTGTTCAAAATCAATATCATGTTTCTTTAATAATTTATTGAAATTTGGCACTTGTGCAATGACGCCAATAGAGCCTAGGATGGCAAAAGGTGCAGAGATAATATGATTTGCTACACAAGCCATCATATACCCCCCGCTGGCAGCCACTTTATCTACTGATACTGTCAGTGGAATATTATGCTGACGAATACGGTCAAGCTGTGACGACGCTAAGCCATAGCCGTGTACCATACCGCCACCGCTTTCTAAACGTACAAATACTTCATCTTCTGGTTTTGCCACCGATAAAATTGCCGTAACTTCCTCACGCAGAGAGGCTACTTCTTTAGCATCAATACTGCCGTTGAAATCCACCACAAATACATGTGCTTTATCAGGCTCTTTTTCTTCACCAGCTTTAGCTGCTTTTTTATCTGCTTTCGCTTTCTCTTTAGCGAGCTTTTTATCTGCTTTTTCTTTGTCTTTAAATTCATCTTTGCTCAA
>MAAF01000074.1 GCA_002163005.1 Colwellia psychrerythraea
GCATTGATTGAAGAGAATAGTTATTCTATTGTCGAAATCAATAACGTAGCATAAAGCGTTTCTAAACCAGCCCTGCGGGGACGTCTGAGCAAACCATGTTCTTCGTTGCCTCCTTTGTTTAGGACGCTACATGGATGTAGCTTATTAGAAGAGAATGCAGGAGCATATTCTCCTGAATAACCCTTACTAAAATGAGGCGCCTTGATCATGAATTGCTCAAGCGTCCTGAAACACGCATCTTCAAGTGGCTTGGGTATATAGTTTTTTATCCCCTCATTGCATTGCCCCATTCCAATAAAAGCATTAGAATAGCCGCGAATTTTATTAGCTGCGAGGCGACTTTTTTTGTTATTAATGATCGATAATTACGACTCATTTACTTTTAATTTAGTGCATTATTTTCAAGCGCTAGGTCAAGAGGTTGTTGTCTATAGAAATAATGAAATTAGCCTTAAAGAAATTGAGCAATTAACACCTCAATATATTGTTATATCTCCAGGTCCTTGTGATCCTGATTCGGCTGGCATCTCCCTTGACGTTGTAAAAGAATTCGCCGGCAAAATACCTTTATTAGGTGTGTGTTTAGGCCATCAATGTATTGCGCAGCATTTTGGTGCTAGTGTGGAAAAAGCAAAAAAAGTTATGCATGGTAAAACCTCCAAGATTTCACACAATCAACAAGGTTTATTCGCTGAATTAAATCATCCATTACAAGTCACACGTTACCATTCTCTGATTGTTAACAAACAATCATTACCAGCAGAACTCATCATGACGGCATGGAGCCTAAATGAACAAGGTGAGGTAGATGAAATTATGGCGCTAGAACATAAAACCCTTCCGATTAGCAGTGTACAATTCCATCCGGAATCAATACTTACGGAGCAAGGACAATATTTATTAGCAAATTTCATCAAACAATTTAAAAATTACCCGATAAGCTAATATACTCATGATACTTCAAAATGTCTGTTTCAGGACGCCTGAGCAATTCATGATCAAGGCGCTTATTTTTATTAATGGTTGTTCCCTTAAAAAAAGGAGCAACGACGAGCATGATTTGCTCAGGCGTCCCCGAAGGGCGAGTTTTAAAGGCTTATATGCGGCGTTATTGATTTTGACAAGGGAATAACCATTCTCTTCAATCAATGCCTTGCCTCTAAGCCTTTAAATTCTCGCTGAAACGAGCATTTCGAGGTAACATGAGTATAACAAGAGCTTTTTAGAGCAAAGCCAGATAAAGTAGTCCCCTTAAAGTGATAGATTTCACGCATTCTATGCTCAATTTTATATTTTAGGTAAGCAACAAAACCGCTATGCAGATTTTTGAAAACAATCAAACTGTCGCCACAGTTTATCAACGTGCTTTTAGCCTCTCTATCTGTAAAGATTTTGCGGAAAAGCAAAGTGGTAAAGTCTCTATGGTCGACCATCAAGGTAGCGAGCAAGAAAACCGCCGCCGAGAATTGTTATCTGTTGAAGTGCAAGCTCAACAAGAGAAAATTATTGCCGAGCATGGCGAAGAGCATTTTCGAAAACAAATTAAACAGAATTTCTTTAGCCGGCTGCGTACGAAAATTAATAGTGACTTTGATAATAAAGAGCACCTATATCACTACATCTTAGGCATAGAAGATGCTTGCCCTGCTATCCTTGATATTTTATCTGCGCGCGCCGCTTCAGTGAACCAAATCAAAGATCTTGCTGCCTCATTATCTTGGTTAACCATTGATTTAATAAGCTTAGTGAATAAACCACAATATAGAAAACGTGCTGACGTACAAGTTACTGATGCCAAGCTAGCGTTAAGTTATATTGGTTTAGATAATTTAAAATTGGTTATGCCAACGTTTACCCTAAAACATTGGTTGCCAACAAGCACTGCCCCATATGGTTTAATGAAACGTAAACTTTGGAATGATAGCTTATCAATTGCACTAGCTTCGCGCGTATTAGCCAAAGAGCAAGGGCTTGACGAATTTACTGCTTTTACCACGGGTATGTTATCAAATATTGGCCGACTTGCCGTCACTCGCTGCTATTTAACAAAGTTTACTGAGATGCATAAAAAAGAAGTACGTGATGCCTTTGAGAAAAAAGACAAACGTTTGCATAATGTCTTATCGAAAATTGAAACGAGTGAAGAACTGCTCCTTGAACAACTCATTATGCGAAGCTCGCAACTGTCTGCTGATTTAATTGAGAAAATGCATTTTAAACGACTTGCTATCACCGAGCCCATTTTTGATTTAGCTTACGCGGAAAGTATTGAAAAAATGCACCCTATTGCGCAACTGGTTGCCAAAGCTAAAGCTTATGTTGCCTTTCGTGCGTTAGCGAAAGCAGAGTTAATTAACAATGATGAAAGCAAACTACTGCTCAGTACGGTTAATTTAACACCAGCGGAAATAACACTATTGAAAAAAAGTGATATCGATCACATTAAACTTAACTTCAATTAGGGACTACAAAAGCCGTCTCAAAAAACCAATGTCCCCTATTTTGTCACTAATTTAGGTATAAATTCAGTTTTTCTCGTGATTTTTTTCTGATTAATTATTAAAAAATCACGCTGATGACTTTCATCAAGCAAGCGCCTACTCACCCACTTATCTCCTTATTTCCACAAAACAATCCGATTCAATAAATATTCATCTTTTATGAATAAAGTTAGCTAAGCCTTTGTTTCTTCTGGGCTACAGGCCTGCACAGCAAGACAAGTCGACTATTTCCTGTCATACTATTGCTCTATTTTTTAACTCGCTGTTATTATTTTTCACAATCATTAGATATTCATTAAGCTTTATCTAGATTATGCAGTGATACCAAGTGAATTAATTAATTACTCAATTAGCGAGAGTTAAAAGGATTACAGGCAAGGCATTGATTGAAGAGAATGGTTATTCCCTTGTCAAAATCAATAACGATGTATGTAAACCTTTACCTTTTATTAGGTACTCGCCCTTTGGGAACTCATTAGCGAACTGATAACGTCGCAAAATTAATGAAATATAGAATAACTATGTTTAAATAATTTTTGTTTGTTCTAAGCTCGCTAATGTAGTTCTAATTTGATTAATATATTAGCTCAATTGGTATAAGCTATTAAAAAAATTACCCACTTATTAATGAGGATTTTAAAAATGTCAGAACATTTTTCAGTTGAACGCGGCTTATTTGATGATGTAATGGTGCCAAACTATGCACCTTCAGCGGTTATACCTGTTCGCGGTCAAGGCTCTCGAGTGTGGGATCAACAAGACAAAGAATATATTGATTTCGCCGGCGGTATTGCCGTTAGTGCTTTAGGTCACTGTCACCCTGCTTTAGTGGGTGCTTTAAAAGAGCAAGGCGAGAAAATCTGGCATTTATCGAATGTTCAAACAAATGAACCCGCGTTACGCTTAGCAAAAAAATTAGTTGATAGTACTTTTGCTGAAAAAGTATATTTTTGTAATTCAGGCGCTGAGTCAAATGAAGCAGCGTTGAAGTTAGCTCGTCGTTGGGCATTAGAAGTACATGGTGCAGATAAATCACAAATCATTGCTTTTAAGCAAGGTTTCCATGGCCGTACTTTCTTTACCGTAACGGTTGGTGGTCAAGCTGCTTACTCTGATGGATTTGGTCCAAAACCAGGTGACATCGACCATGCAGAATATAATAACCTTGATAGTTTAAAAGCACTAATCTCTGATAAAACGTGTGCCGTAATGATTGAACCATTACAAGGTGAAGGCGGTATCGTTTCACCAACTGATGAATTCATTAAAGGTGTTCGCGCTTTATGTGATCAACACAATGCATTGTTAATTTTTGATGAAGTACAAACGGGTGTTGGCCGTTTAGGTGACTTATACGCTTATATGGATCTAGGTGTTACTCCTGACATTCTAACTTCAGCTAAAGGTTTAGGCGGCGGATTCCCTATCGGCGCTATGCTTACGACTACTGAGATTGCTAAACATCTTAAAATTGGTACTCACGGCAGTACTTATGGCGGCAACCCATTAGCTTGTGCTGTTTCTGAAGCAGTGCTAGATACCGTAAATACGACAGAGGTTTTAGCGGGTATCAAAGCTAAAGCAAAACTTTATGTTGATGGCTTAAACGCGATTAACGCTAAATATAATATTTTTTCTGAAATCCGTGGTAAAGGTTTATTAATTGGTGCGGTATTAAACGACAAATACCAAGGCCAAGCTAAAACGTTTTTAAATGCAGCAATGGAAGAAGGCGTTATGGTATTAGTTGCAGGCGCAAGTATTATTCGCTTCGCACCTTCACTTGTTATTCCTGATGAAGATATTACCCTTGGTTTAGCACGCTTTGAAAAAGCTATCGCTAGCTTAGTTTAACTTAACCGAGACTAGCCTAGTCAATGCTAATAGTTACCTGTTCATTTCGCTAAGACTTGAGCGGGAAATACCAAGCGGACTAACTTATTAATCCGTTTGGTATATACCACTTCTTTTCATCGAGAGCATTTATGATCATTGTACGTCCTATTAAAAAAAGTGACTTGAAAGCCCTACACCAAATTGCGATAGATTCTGGCCATGGTTTTACCTCACTACCAGTAAATGAACAATTACTTCAACAACGCATTAACCTCGCTGAAGAATCCTTTTCAAAAGAAGTGAGCCAAGCGGGAAAAGAAGGTTATCTTTTTGTTATGGAAGATACCGAAACAGGTGACGTTGTTGGTACCAGTGGTATTGAAGCGGCTGTTGGTTTAGATGATGCATTTTATCATTATCACTTAGGTAAAGTTGTCCATAGCTCACGTGAACTGAATATTTACAATACCGTAGAAACCTTATCACTGTGTAATGATTACACCGGTGCCAGTGAAATTTGTACGTTATATTTAAGTGACAGCCATCGCAAAAACAACAATGGTCGTTTTCTATCACGTTTTCGCTTTCTTTTTATCGCGGAACATAAAGAGCGCTTTTCTGACACCATTATTGCAGAAATGCGTGGTGTTTCAGACAATGAAGGTCGCTCACCATTTTGGAATTGGCTTGAAGAACATTTTTTCTCAATGGACTTCCCTACTGCCGATTACTTAACCGGTATAGGTAAAAAAGAATTTATCGCTGAATTAATGCCGAAGTATCCAATATACGTCAATTTGCTAAGTAAAGAAGCACAAGACGTGATTGACAAGGTACATCCGCAAACAGTACCAGCACTTCGCTTATTAGAAGCGGAAGGTTTTGCAAGACGTGGCTATGTTGATATTTTTGATGCCGGTCCAACGGTTGAATCGCATGTTAGCAATATTAGAACGGTCAACCAAAGTAAGCGTTGCCAAGTGATCATTGATGAAGTTCAATCCACTGATAATTACATTATTTGTAATAGTAAAGTTGAAGACTTCAGAGCCACTCAAGCGCCACTTTCATTACGCGACACGGCTAACCAAGTTGTGATTAGTCAAGAAGTTGCCGAAGCATTGATGGTCAATGCTGGCGATTGGGTTCGTATAATATCCAATTAACCCCTGCCACTTTGTCCTAGCACAACAACATACAAATTTAGCGTGGCTAACACTAGTCACTCATCAAATTACTAATGGTGATAGCAGAACGCCTCTGTCACCACTATCAATGAGAAGGAAACACCATGTCTCACACAAATCCAGTTCAATTTATTAATGGTCAATGGCAAGCAGGTTTAGGTCATGATGTAAGTTCATCTAACCCGGCTCGTAATGAAGTCATTTGGCAAGGCAAAACAGCCAGTGCCGATCAAGTAAACGATGCAGTATTAAGCGCTCGTACAGCATTTGAAAGCTGGGCAAATGTTAGCTTAGAAGCACGTGTTGCCGTGGTAACAAAATTTGCTGAGTTATTAGCTGAGAACAAAGATGCGTTAGCAACAACAATTGCCTTAGAAACTGGCAAGCCAAAGTGGGAAACTACCGGTGAAGCAGGGGCGATGGTAGCTAAAGTAGCTATCTCACTTAAAGCTTACAACGAGCGTACTGGTACAGTTGAAAACCCAATGCCTGGTGCAAAAGCATTTATTCGTCACAAACCCCATGGTGTTGTCGCTATTTTTGGTCCTTATAATTTCCCTGGCCATTTACCAAATGGCCACATAGTACCTGCCTTAATTGCTGGTAATACTATTGTATTTAAACCAAGTGAATTAACGCCTCGTGTTGCACAAGAAATGTTAAAGCTTTGGGAACAGGCTGGTTTACCTAACGGTGTTATCAACCTAGTTCAAGGTGAGGTAGATACAGGTAAAGCACTTGCCAGTCATAAACTTATTGATGGTTTGTTTTTCACGGGTAGCTCTACAACAGGTCATCTATTGCATGAACAATTTGCCGGTCAACCAGGTAAAATTCTTGCGCTAGAAATGGGTGGTAATAACCCGCTTGTTGTTAAAGATGTTAGCGACATTGATGCTGTTGTACATGACATTGTACAATCTGCTTTCGTTACTACTGGACAGCGTTGTACTTGTGCTCGTCGTTTATTCATTGAAGCCAATGAACAAGGTGATGCTATTTTAGCCCGTCTTATCGAAGTAACTAACAACTTAACTATTGGTTACTACGATGACGAAGAACAGCCATTTATGGGCTCTATGATTTCGGAAAAAGCAGCATTAAGCTTAGTTGATGCACAAACTAAATTGCTAGCTCTTGGCGCAACATCGATTGTAGAACTTAAACATCTAGAAGCAGGTACTGGTTTTGTTTCACCGGGTATTATTGATGTTAGTGATATCATTGCTGACATACCAGATGAAGAATATTTTGGTCCATTAGTTAAACTATATCGTTACAACGATTTCGATAAAGCGATCGATGAAGCTAATAATACTGGCTTTGGTCTATCTGCCGGTTTGTTATCGGACAGTGAAGATTCATACAATCACTTCTTTACTCGCATTCGTGCTGGTATTGTTAACTGGAACAAACCTATTACAGGCGCAAGCAGTGCTGCTCCATTTGGTGGTATTGGTGCTAGTGGTAACCACAGAGCCAGTGCCTTTTATGCCGCAGATTACTGTGCTTACCCAATTGCCTCAGTTGAAGCAGAGAAAGTGAGCTTACCTGCAACATTAACGCCTGGTATGAAATTCTAAATGCAAAACAACAATACTCTTACATCAGAAACACTAAACCTTACCGACATTACCGATGATAGCTTTACCCAAGCTTATCGCCAATTTGTTGCACAAGGTGACTTTATTGCGTTAACACGCCAGTTTGAACAAGGTTTTGCCCAAACTGGCGTGGACAACCAATTAAGTTTTAACGTCAAGCAAGCGAAAGTTAGCTTACTCGATACCGGTGTTTTATTAGTAGAGCCTGAAAAGTGGGCAATACCAAGTAAGAGTATTGTTATTTCTTCGGGCATTCATGGCAATGAAACTGCGCCAATTGAAATAGTGCAACAGTTGATTAGTGACATTATTGCGCAAAAGATTCAAGTTAAGCACCGTACCCTATTCATTATGGGTAACCCTGTGGCGATGAACATCACCAAGCGTTTTCAAACTGAAAATTTAAACCGCTTATTTTGCGGCAAATACCAAGGTATTGACCCTTGTTATGAAAAATATCGTGCAGAAAAGTTAGAGGGCTATGTTAGTGATTTCTTTAACGCTGGCGTTGCTAAAGACATTAGCGCTAATATTAATGATAACAAAGTAACCAATTCAGCCGAAGTGACTAACTACCACTACGATTTGCATACCGCTATTCGTAATTCTAAATATGAAAAATTTGCGATTTATCCTTTCCAAGATGGTAAACCTTGGGATAAAGAACAGTTAAGCTTTATGGCTAGCTGTGGTGTAAATACTATTTTATTCGGTCATGGACCAAGTGGCACATTTTCCTACTTCAGTAGTGCAAACTTTGCCGCGCATGCATTTACTATCGAATTGGGTAAAGTAAGACCCTTTGGTGAAAACAACATGGCTAACTTCCAAGCCATGACAAACAACTTAAACGCACTGGTTACCGATGATGACATCACCTTGAAAACCTTTGATAATGACGATTTCAATTTATTTGAAGCGTTAGGTGATATCACTAAAGTGAGCGATAATTTTGAACTTTATATTGCTGATGAGGCGAGTAACTTTACTGATTATCCTGTTGATACTTTATTATCAAGCGATACTGGACAAGAGTATCGCACTAGCCTTCCAGGCGAGAGTATTGTATTCCCTAATGCCAATGTCGGTAATGGTCAACGTGCTGTATTAATGGTTGTCCCTACAACACTGCCATAGAAATTTTGTAATAAAACCTATTGCTATAATGCATTTTCATAAGCCCTTATTATTTAATAATATGGGCTTATATTTTTTATAAACTCTTTTTTAGAAAGATGAGGGAATATTGATTCACACTCATTAAAAACACTAAACTTCCTGCTATACTCAAACAAAAGTACTAATAATTTACACAGGTAAGCCAAAATATTATGGTTACAGACACTGACGGCTACATTCAGATAATTGAGTATTTGACAGAACACCTCAGTTTATTTGAAAACTCAACCGCCCCAGCGCAAGCTAATGAAACTGTAATGTCAGCTATTGAAGTAGAACTGTGTGACCAAATTATTAGTGTCTGCAGTCAAAACCAAGGCCTGACTTTTAATCAACGTAATGCCATTATTCGAGAAGTAGATGCCATTGTTTACGATCTTGAAGAAATTCTTTCGGGCGTCATCAATAATCCCGTTAACCCTGCGCAACAAGCCTTCATACGAGAATTTGCAGGTCTAATCAAAAACCTCTTTGATAGTGTCATCCATAAAGATACTAAGAGCTAAGCCTCATCATTACCTACTTGTAACGTTATAAATACTGCGCTACCTCTTTATAAAACCGCTATTACACATAACAACTGGTGGTGATGCTTCAACTTCGATAGAATCTCTCACATGTTAATGGTAAATAGAGTCAATAATGAAAGCACAAGTAAAATGGTTAGGCGAAGAGTTATTCATAGGCACCTCTGAAAGTGGCCACACTATGGTTTTAGATGCTAATGGTGGCAACTTAGCCCCTAGCCCTATGGAAGGCGTTCTCATCTCACTGGGTGGATGTTCTTCAGTAGATGTAGTTAGCATATTACAAAAAGCGAGACAGAACATAAGCGGTTGTCATGTTGAAATATCTGGTACTCGTGTCGATAGCGTACCTGCATTATTTGAAAAAATTCATCTTCATTTTGTTATTACTGGAGCTGATGTTGCAGCTAAGCACGTTGAGCGCGCAGTGAACTTATCAGCAGACAAATATTGTTCAGTCGCATTAATGTTAAACGCCACCGTTGACATTACTCACGATTTTGAAATTGTTGCCCAGTAAAGCTATTTATCCTTATGCAAACTGACAATAAAATCCCCCTGTATGGCTTTAATAATTTAACGAAAAGTTTAAGCTTTTCGTTATACAGGGTACATTACTTATCATCAAATCAGTCCGTTGATAGTTATAATACCTACATCAATCAGACCTATAGCAGCGTACTGCTTGAAGTTATGCTTACTAAAGTTTGTCATGCCATTGGTGGTAATGTATTAAATATAGCAAGCCAAGATTACACTCCACAAGGAGCAAGTGTAACCTTAATGATTTCAGAAGAAGCAAAACCCGAATCATTAGTGGCTCATCTAGATAAAAGCCATTTATGTATTCATACCTACCCAGAAGAAATCGCACAAAGTGGCATAGCCATTTTCAGAGCTGATATAGAATTATCAACCTGTGGCATTATTTCACCCTTAAAAGTATTAGATTATGTGATTGAGGCTTTCTCTGCGGATGTTATCGATATAGATTACCGTGTTCGAGGCATGACTCGCGATCAACACGGCAAAAAACACTTCTGTGATCATGATATTACCCAGATTAGTGATCATTTAACTAAAGATACACTTGAGAAATATCAGGTTAAAGACAGCGTTATGACAACGCATAATTTGTTTCATTGTAAATTAGTTAGACAGTCTACCGAATTGAAGCACCATATCTTCAATGTGGGTTCTTATTTTGATAAACATCCACTATCAGCTCGGGATGAAAGACAAATAAAAGAACAATTAACAACAGAGTTAAATGAGCTTTTTATCGGTAAATGAGCTTTATAAGTCGCTCATCCAATCTAGTTGCTTATTTGCTTGGTTTTTACGATCCATTAAATCCCGTATTAGCGGTGTTAAAATTAATTCCATCGCTAGACCCATTTTTCCACCAGGTACTACCAGGGTATTAATTCGCGACATAAATGAACCATCAATCATACGAAGATAATACTGAAAATCTACATTTTTAACTTCACGAAAGCGAATAACAACAAAACTTTCATCTAAGCTCGGGATTGCCTTAGCGCTAAATGGATTGGAGGTATCTACAGTAGGCACTCGTTGGAAATTAATATGTGTACGAGAAAACTGTGGTGTGATGAAAGAGATATAATCTTCCATACTGCGAACGATGCTTGCAGTAACTGCTTCTCTAGAGTGTCCACGCTTATTAGTATCGCGGATAATCTTTTGAATCCACTCTAAATTAACAATTGGCACCATGCCGATAAGTAAATCGACATGCTTAGCGACATCATTGTCCTTGGTTACAACACCGCCATGAAGCCCCTCGTAATATAACAAATCTGTACCTTCACCAAACTCTTCCCAAGGGGTAAAAGTGCCGGGCATTTGATTGTACGGAACCGCTTCATCAAACGTATGCAAATAGCGCCTAATTTGTCCTTTACCTGTTTCGCTATAATCACGAAATTGTTTCTCTAAAGCGCTAAAATCATTCGCAAGATCGCCAAAGTAGCTGATGTTTTTCCGTGCTTCTTTCGCTTTACGTTTTTCCATATCCATTTCTTGTCGTGAGAAGCGATGAAAACTATCACCTTCCACATTGACAGAGGATATACCAAGTGTTCTAAAGATATGCTCAAAGGAAGCGGTCGTTGTTGATGTTCCTGCTCCTGATGAGCCAGTGACTGCTATGATTGGGTTTCGTGACGACATAAAGGCTCAAAGAATAAACTAAAGTACAATAGATATTTTATACGGTGAATTTACGTCTAGGTCAAGTAATACCAATCGGACTAATTTATTGATCACTTAGCGAGAATTAAAAGGCTTAGAGGCAAGGCATTGATTGAAGAGAATGGTTATTCAGGAGAATAAGCTCCTGCATTCTCTAATAAGCTGCATCCATGCAGCGTCCTTATCAAAATCAATAACGCTGCATATATGCCTTTTAAACTCGCCCTTGGGAGCTCATTAGCAAACTGATAACATCACAAAATGGATGAAATATAGAATAACTATGTTTAACCCATTTCGTTTGTTTTAAGCTCGCTAATGCAGCTCTAAGTTGGTCAATAAATTAATGCGTTTGGTATGTGAAAGCGACAAGTTTAGCGTCGAAAACGGCATAATCACTATATATATGATTTATATATTCAACAAATTTAAGGCAATAAAAAACCGAGCCTTGGCTCGGTTTTTTAATAAAAGTATAAACTTTCGTTTAAGCTTCTGCTGACTCTTCAACTACTTCAGGAGCGTCTTCTACTACTGGGCGGTCTACTAATTCAATATATGCCATAGGCGCTTTATCACCAGTACGGAAACCACATTTTAAAATGCGAGTATAACCACCTGGACGTTCTTGGTAACGAGCACCAAGTTCGTTGAATAAAATACCTACTACTTCTTTATCTTGTGTACGAGCAAACGCTAAACGGCGATTTGCTACACTGTCGGTTTTGGCCAATGTAATCAGTGGCTCAAGAACACGACGTAGTTCTTTAGCTTTAGCAACAGTCGTTTTAATAACGCCGTGCTTAACTAAAGAGCTTGCCATATTGCGGAACATCGCTTGACGATGACTGCTATTACGGTTTAACTGGCGACCGCTTTGACGATGACGCATAAGTTAATCCTTCTCTCTAACTATTAAAAAAATGATGATCGAACTAGTCGTTGTCAACAATGCTTTCAGGTGGCCAGTTTTCTAGGCGCATACCCAGAGACAAACCACGCGACGCTAACACGTCTTTGATTTCAGTTAGAGACTTCTTACCTAAATTAGGCGTTTTAAGAAGTTCCACTTCAGCACGTTGTACTAAATCACCAATGTATTGAATTGCTTCTGCTTTTAAACAGTTAGCTGAACGAACAGTTAATTCTAGATCATCAACAGGACGAAGCAAGATTGGGTCGAACAATGGTTTTTCTTCCACTTGCTCTACTTCTTTGATATCACGAAGTTCAACAAACGCATCAAGCTGTTCAGCAAGAATAGTTGAAGCACGACGGATAGCTTCTTCCGGATCCAATGTACCATTGGTTTCCATATCTAAAACTAATTTGTCTAAATCTGTACGTTGTTCAACACGTGCAGAATCAACATCATAAGCAATTCTAACTACTGGGCTGAATGAGGCGTCAACCAACAAACGACCAATAGCACGATCTTCTTCCTCGGCATCGCGTCGAACTGAAGCAGGTACGTAACCACGACCCATTTCAATCTTAATGCGCATGCTGATAGAACCTTCACCTGTTAAGGTGCAGATAACATGGTCTGGATTTGCAATTGTTACATCTCCGTCATGTTGTATATCAGCTGCCGTTACAGGGCCTTCACCAGACTTTGTTAATGTTAGAATGGCTTCGTTCTTGCCTTCTAAAATTACCGCTAGCCCTTTAAGGTTTAACAATATTTCGATGATGTCCTCTTGAACACCTTCTTTACTACTGTACTCATGTAAAACGCCATCAATCTCAACTTCAGTTACGGCACAACCCGGCATTGAAGATAAAAGAATGCGACGTAACGCATTACCTAAAGTGTGACCAAAACCACGTTCTAGTGGCTCTAAAGTTACTTTAGCGCGACGAGGGTTGATATTTTCAATACCAACCATGCGTGGTCTAAGGAATTCGGT
>MAAF01000065.1 GCA_002163005.1 Colwellia psychrerythraea
GAACGGCACTTTCAAAAATGGTTGAATATGACACCCAAATATTATCAAAGAATATCACGAGTCAAAAATGCGTTAAAAGTACTTAAACTTCATCCCGACACAGCACTAGCCGATTTAGCGCTAAGTATAGGTTTCACCGATCAGGCGCACATGACCAGAGAGTTTAAGTACATTGCTAGAATCACCCCTAAGCATTATTCTCAAAAGGTGATTGATGATAAGAGCCTATCTTGATAACAGTACTATTGGTAACGCTATTAGCGATATAAATAACAACGGTCTTAACCTGTAACACTGGTTTGCCCAAACCATCAAAAACTCCGTAAACACAGTCCATAAACATAATCATCAACCAACGTATTATTGATTAGAGTATGTTGATATAAGCAGCCTTCACGCTGAAAACCTAATTTTTCTAACAACTTATATGAGCCAATATTATTAACCGAACAAATAGCCGTTAGCTTATTCAACGTTAATTCAGCGAAGGCGTAATCTTTCAGTAGACTTAGTGCTTCTGAGGCAAAACCTTTGCCTTGGGCGCTCGGTTTCATCATAAAACTCACTTCGCCAATCTTAGCTTCATGATTAACAATTTTAATACCAATACTGCCCAGCTTTTCGCCGCTCGATATTTCGGTTATCCCCAATGTAAACCAGCTATCACTTGTTTTTGACCATGGTTGTGATTTAACCTCAAAAGCGGCTGTTGATTCATCATAAGTAAAAGGAGTGTATACATGCTCCATCATTGCTGCAGACATAGATAATTCGATAAAAAGATCTTTGTCTGAATAATCAAAGGGACATAGTTGTATTCTTTTTCCGGTTAGTTGCACGATAATTCCTTAGTTTTAGTGATTCCATAATAAAAAAGCGTAATAGATAACTATTACGCTTTTAAAATGGCATTGAAATTAAAGTGAAATACGCTATATCTCTTTTATACGAACATTACCGCCGCTGGTTTTTAATACCAACTCAGGACCACCACCATTAATAGTGCCTTCAATCGAACGTTTAGTGGTTTTACCCTTGACAGTAAACTCACTAGAGACACGTCCACCACTGGTTTTAGCCGTAATATTTACCGCAACATCTTTAGCCAAATAAGCGGTAATAGAACCGCCAGAAGTTTTTAACTTACTATCTTTGCTTGGGTTTGTTGGTAATTTCAGTTTAATACTGCCACCTGAGGTTTTAGCATTAATTTTTCCAATAATATTTTCAAGTTCTAAACTGCCACCCGAGGTCTTGATATCAATATCGCCTTGCATATCTTCTAAAGAAATGGAACCACCTGAGGTGTAGGCATCAACTTTACCTTTTAAATTTTCAACCTCAATAGAGCCACCACTGGTATCAAGATCAATGTTATAAGTTTCTGGCAAGGTTACTTTATAAGTGACTCTTATATGATTATTACCTAAGCTGCTACGTTCAAAATCACCTTTGATGCTGACATTATCACCACTATTTTTGAAGCTAATATTCATATCATCTTCATTTTCACCACTAATTTCTACTTCAACCAATACCGTTTCTTTAGCATGTGTTTCAATATCAATAGCACCGACATCAGTAGCAATTTTCAGTAGCCCCCCACTAGCAACGGTGAACTCTTCATTGATGGTTTTCGCTTGCAAGCCGCCAACCATTAACAAAAGTGCTATTGACGCACATTTAAAAATTTTTTTTGTGTTTAACATAGAGTTCTCTTTATTATAATTTCTAGTCATTGTTAAGTGAGATGCAACAAAAAAAGAAAAGGTTTAAATGTAATTATTATTTAACTCATATCGGTCATGATAACTTCACAAAACATGCTCGATGTAGAATAACTATAACTACGCATATTTTGATTGTTCTCATGTCGCCCATGCCGTTCTAAGTGCTCACTTCTTTATACGGAATGGTATAACCATGCATTTAAGAAAAAACCACCAAAAATTAAAATAACAAAGAGTAGTAATGCAAGTATTAACGGCTTAGGCCCTGCTTCTTTAATAGTTTCCCACTGGGTTTGTGCGCCTAATGCTGCCATTGCCATCGCTAAAGAAAACTGGCTGGCAAAGCTCAATAGGGTTTTAAGAAATTCAGGTAAAATGAGCACACTATTAATCATGGCGGTAGCCATAAAGCCAAAAACAAACCATGGAATGGTAATAACACTTTTTTCATGCTTAGCTTTACTGTCATTGTTAGTATTATCAGAATGGCTCATAACACTGCTACCAGAAGCACTGTTAATATGATTCAACCCTGCACTTAACATTAGAATAAATGGCGCTAACATCATGACTCTGATGAGTTTCACAACCACTGCCGTTTGCATCGTTTCGCCATTGATACTTTGTCCCGCAGCTACCGCTTGAGCTACTTCATGGGCAGTACTACCAATATAAATCCCAAAAGACTGGTCAGTCATATCAACCCACTGATAAATAAATGGATAGCTGAACATGCCCAAGGTACCGAAAAGCACAACCGTCGCAATGGCTATAGTAATGTGCTGTTGCTTTGGTTTAAGTACCGACTCGGTAGCAAGTATAGCTGCAGCACCGCATATAGCACTGCCTGCCGCAGTTAAAATTGCCACATCGCGATGTAGCTTCAATACTTTAATTCCGACAAAAGTACCTACAGTAAAAACAGTACTAATCACCACTAAATCAATAGCAACGGCTTGCCATCCTACCGCTAAAATTTGCTGAAAACTCAGGCCAAAACCGAATAATATGATACCGAGCCTAAGTAGTTTCTGTTTACAGAAAGTCGAAAATTGTTGATCTCTTTCATCTTCCACTATTAATGAAAAATGACCATAAAGCATACCAAAAACAATCGCTAACGGCAGTGCGCTCAAACCAAAAGCTGAGACTTGCTCTACTTTTGCTAAGGCTATTGCCAATAAGGCAATAATGGGAAGAACTATATAGGTAGGCATAACGTACTCTTGTTTAATAAAGAGTTAATAAGTCGCTGACAAGTTTTGTACTAGCCGTTTAACCATTAACTCATAACTGACAATCACTTTATGGAATATAATATAACGGAAAGTTTTAAATAAGAATAATGGATTGATTCGATGTATAATATTCAAAAAACCGAATTATAAATTTATTAACTAAAACCGAATTAATTAACTATTCCTAAGGTAAGTTCATCCATGAGTATTTCGATAAAAAAACTGCAACTGTTTGAGGCAACGGCTCGCTTAGGCAAACTAACTAAAGCAGCCAGTGAACTCGCTTTAAGCCAATCTGCCGCCAGCCAAGCGTTAAAGGAATTGGAAGAAAGCCTAGGTTACCCACTCTTTGACCGCGTAGGCCGAGATTTATTGATCACAGAAAATGGTCTTAAGTCGTTACCTAAAGTGCGCCAAATAGCTGATTTACTTGATAGTCTAAAACTTGCCAATTTAAACACCATGAGTGGGGTATTAAGAATTGTCGCCAGTGCTACCATAGCCACTTATTTACTGCCTAAGTTAATTGCTAAGTTCGTAAAAATTTACCCTGAAGTTGCCCCTGAGATACACATAGGAAATACCCAAATGGTGATAGATTATTTAGATAAAGGTAAAGCCTCGATTGGTTTAATAGAGGGGCCTGCAGTCCATAAGCATTTACAAATAACGCCATGGCAACACGACCAACTACAGATTTTTTGTCCACCTGATCATCCACTAGCCAAGAAATCACTAATCAACCTTGATCAACTCCAACAACAATCGTGGGTATTGCGTGAACAAGGCTCAGGTACACGAGCAATATTTGATGCTGCTATTGAGCAAGTGGGGGCGCAAATTAATTTGGCCATAGAGCTAACGAGGCAAGGCGCTATTAAAGAGTCAGTAAAAGCAGGTTTAGGACTAGGGTGCTTATCACAGATCGCCATTGCTGAAGAACTAATAAATGGTAGTTTAGTGTCGCTGAAATCACCGTTAAATTTATCACGTCGCTTTGCTTTAGTGACCCATAAAGATAGTCATCATAACGTGCTGGTGCAAAAATTTATCGACTTCTTAAAATCTATCCCCTCGCCTAAATAAAAGTAAAAAACGGTAATGAAGATGAAAATATGGCGCAAATTTTTGTGCCATTTTTCACAACAAAAAAAGAAGGCTCTGGTGTGGGCTTAGCCTTAACAAGGCAAGTGATGTTAGCTCATAATGGCAAGGTAGCAGTACGTAACAATAGCCAAGGCGGTGCAACTTTTAGTTTAACTTTTTAGCGATAACATCTATTTTGATAAGTATTCTCTGAGCTGAAAATATAGCCCCTAGGTAGAGTTAAAAATAGCTAACGACTCTACGACTAAGTATACTCAATAAGCTCAGTATTCTAAAAAATATTAACTGTACTTAATCTCCTAATAAAGCACTTGGGAACCAGAGCATATATAGCTATAGTTAGAGCTTTCACTAACCATTTAATTTAGTATTCGGTCACAAAGGAAGTCACCATGGACAGCATTAACACTTCAGTTCTAGCAACACAATTCTCTGCCACAGATACTGCGCGTTCAGCACAAACAACGACAGTGCCAATCACTAGTACATCAATTGTTGATACTCCCACTATTCCAGACAAAAGTAAGCAACTACAACCAGATCAACTGGCTTTATCTGAAGAAGCTAAAGCCAAATCGGCTAAAGCTGAAGCCGGCACAAAAGAAACAAATGAAGATAAAAAAAGCATAGATGCCAGTAGTTTAAGTGGAGCTATGACAGCAGAAGAAGCTGCCGCCGCAGAGAAAGCCAAGGAAAGTGATCTAGATAAAAAAATTCGAGAATTATCAATGGAGATCCTCGAGTTAAGTGTAAAAATTCAAATGTTACAAGACAAAGAAGATAAAGAATCAGTAAAAGAGCGTCAATCACTTGAAGTGGATCTAGCTATCAAAAAAGGCGAACTTGAAGCAACAATGGACAGAAAATTACAACAGGCTGCTGCGGGTGGATAATCCCTAAAAAACATTTTGAAGCGAGACTGCTAACAATTTATCCTATTAGCGCCAACCAACATTTTAACTCACGCTTATTTTAACCGTTATATCCGATAGTATAAAAAACCTATGCGTATTCTATTTTACCTAATTTTTTCATTGGTTTCTGTATCTGCAAATGCAAATACAATTAAACCTTTCACTACTGACGGGTGCAGTGTTTTTCCTGATGGAACATTTGAGCAGAAAGAATTATGGCTATCTTGTTGTACCGCTCATGATTATGCTTATTGGCAAGGCGGTACAAAGAAAGGTAGGTTAGCCGCTGATGAACAACTTCAGCAATGTGTTGTTAAAGTGGGGGAACCACAAATAGCGAAGCTCATGTTAATGGGTGTTCGAGCAGGGGGAAGTCCGTATTTCCCTACGTCGTTTCGATGGGGATATGGATGGTCATACCCTCGATTTTATAAACCGTTAACGACAGAAGAAAAAAGACAAATTATCGCTCTAGAAACTAACATATCTGAAATTAGTCATTAGGATAATAAAACTTGTCATTAACCTGCAGCCAAGTTGATGATGAAACGACTAATCTAAGCTATGAAGGTGATATCTTTAAGACTAAGTAGCTAAATCCGCGAGCGCATGTTCTATATCACAGTGATTAAAGTGAAAACCATGACTGAGTAATTTTTGCGGATAAATATTTTGGTTAGTGAGTAATAACTCTGCACCCTGCCCCATTAAAATGTTTAACATAAATGCCGGGACAGTGAACCAAGTAGGTCGATTAACTTGTTTACCTAATGCTTTTGTAAACCTTTCATTTGTTATTGCCTGTGGTGAGGTGCAATTAATAGCGCCCTCAATACAATCTATTTGTAAGCTAAAATGGATTGCATGGATCATATCGTCGATATGTATCCAAGACATGTATTGTTGGCCATGACCAAGTTTACCGCCTAATCCTAAAGAAAAAGGTAAACGCATCTTATCTAATGCCCCACCATCATTCGCTAACACCACCCCAGTCCGTAATAACACCACCCGACAATGTTTATTGGCTTTAAGGGCAATTTCTTCCCATTTTTGACAGAGAGTGTGAGCAAAATCAGAATGTACAACTTGTGTATCTTCATGCGTTGACACAACGCCAGTTTCACCATAATACCCTACGGCTGAGCCGCTAATTAAACAACTTGGTTTAGTCTTAGCACGTGCAATCATTTCAACTATTTTATCAGTAATTTTCCATCGACTCTGACAAATATTTTCTTTTTGTGCGCTAGTCCAGCGTTTATCAACAATTGGCTCACCGGCAAGGTTGATTATCACATCAAAGTAATTCTGCTCTGGTAGCTGTTCTATAAATTCAATGTTTTGAGGCAAATATAGTTGTGCTTTTTGAATGTTGCGCGTTAAAACAGTGAATTGATATTTATGATTAAAGGCACGAATAAAGTGTCGACCAATTAAACCTGTACCACCGGTTATTAATATTTTCATGATCACTCCGCTAAATTTAAGCTTGTTATTATTAATAATAGGTGAGGTTTATCAAATTCGGTCAATTATGATCCTAAAGTAAATATCAATAATTAATCAGTAATTTAAAAACGAATAACAATGAGCAAAGTCGCTTTTAATAAGGAGTATAGTCGCTTTAAATCAAGCCAAAGGATAACCCTTGTAATAGTCTATTTTATATTAATGCCAAAGATTCAGAGCAGTCAAATATATTATTGTAAATGTATTACTGTTACTTGATATATATACCCAAGCCACTTGAAGATGCATCTTCAGGTAGCTTGGGTATAAATGTAATGGGTTGAAATCTTGAAATAATTTCAATCCATAAAGGGTTATACCAATCCGTATAAGAAAGTGATCGCTTAGCGAGAATTCTTTATACGGAATGGTATTAATGCCCTAAGATGACTACAGAGAAGGTTACATCATGATGCAATTTGGATTCAAAAATCTGTTACTGATTACAATCACAGTATTAGTCGGATTGTCCGTATCTTTAACAAGCTATTTTTCCTATCTTAAAGAAGAAAAAACCCTAACCGCTCTCATTATTAAAGAAAACAGCGAGTTCGTGCGGAAGCAAGCTGAGCTTATTGAAAAACAATTGAATGAAAAAGCATTAGGCTTGGCCCGAATTGCAAAACTATATGATGATCAACGAGAAGAAGGCAGCACTGAATATTTTGTTAAATTAACAAAAACCATTGCATTTTCGATGAATCTTAATAGCTCAGCCATTGGTTTCGAAAGTGGCGTTGGCTACTGGAATCAAACCAGTAATACTTGGCCTGAACATATATTTTCAGGTGATGTTAGAGATGAATCATATTACCAATTAGCTCGCAGAAGCTCAGGTACTGCAACAAGTGAACCTTATTTTGGTTCAATGACTTATTGGATCAGCATCGTCCATAAAATTAAAAATGGTATGATTTCTGTTGATATGAAATTGGATTTTTTAAATGAGTTAGTTGAGAACTCAGCAGAAATACCTGGAGCTGTAGCATTAATTTTTAATCAAAATACAACGGTTTTGGCCTCGACCAGTAAAACTGTTGAAACCAAAAAACTAGCAACAAGTTATCCTTGGTTTAAAGAGGCCGCGTTAAGTGCTGTTAGCCAAAAAAGTGGTATCCATACATATCAATTAGATGGTGTGGATAAATTACTTTTTGCACATCGAATTCAAGTAGCTGATAAATATTGGTATTACACTCTGGGTTTAGATACAGAAATTGCATATGCTGGCCTTTCTGAAGCGAGAAATAGCGCTATTATCAGTACGCTTGCAGCAACACTGATAAGTGTTGCGTTGGTTTTCACTTTATTACAAATTATTTATCGCCCTATACTGGTGTTAAAAGAAACAATCACCGCACTTTCTCAAGGTAATGGCGATTTGACACAGCGACTTAACGTACGTTCGAGTGATGATTTAGGTCAAATTGCAGATGGCGTTAACCGCTTTATAGAAAGCTTGCAAACGATGATGTTAGAAATCAAAGATGCAACAACAGCGCTAAACGGCAATGTTTCTAAGTTGAAAGACCAATCTGAGCATAATACAGTTATATTGAATGGTCATGTGCAAGAAACAGAGCAAGTTGTAACGGCCATTGAAGAAATGAATGCTACTGCAGGCTCGATGGCAAGCGATATTTCAAATGTCGCTCTACTGACAGATAACGCTAACAGCGCGGGTCGTGAGTCTATAAAAACGGTAACTCAAGCTCAAGAAACTATTGCTGAGTTGGTTTCAGACGTTGATAACTCGGTTGAAAGTGTTAGTGAGATGAGTAGTAAGACCGATGGCATTAATTCCATTTTGAATGTTATTGGTGGCATTGCGGATCAAACAAACTTATTGGCACTTAACGCTGCTATTGAAGCAGCTCGCGCTGGCGAACAAGGTCGTGGTTTTGCCGTTGTTGCCGATGAAGTACGTAACCTTGCTAGCCGAACGAAGTCAAGTACAGACGAAATTGAAAGTGCACTTTCTAGCCTATTAAAAGGTAATCAAACAGTTGTTGACTCAATGAGTGTGACGAAAGAACGTTGTCAAAAAGCAGCAATTGGTGCAGGTGAAGTATCAATAAGCTTGGATGAAATGACTGGTATTGTGTCGGAGATTAATAATTTAAGTACGCAAGTTGCCACTGCTGCTGAAGAACAAAGCAATGTCACACATGAGGTCAGTAAAAATATGACAGCAATTAATGAGATTGTCGGTGAATTAGATAATAACGGTAAGCAAACGCTTGCAGAGCTCAATAGTATTGATGATATAAATCAACAGTTAACTGAGATTATTAGCCGATTTAAAGTGTAGTTTAATTAAAAATCTTAAAAAACCGTAGCACTTAGCAAGTACTACGGTTTAATTATTTACAGCTAAAATTTTTAGATAGTAGTAATAATACCAACCGGTATTATACCAATCCGTATAAGAAAGTGATCGCTTAGCGAGAATTTAAAGGCTTATAGGCAAGGCATTGATTGTAGGTAATGGTTATTCCCTTACCAAAATCAATAACGCAGTATATAAGCCTTTAAAACTCGCCCTTTGGGAACGCATGGAACATCATGATAACTTCACAAAACATGCTTGGTGTAGAATAACTATAACTACGCATATTTTGATTGTTCTCATGTCGCCCATGCCGTTCTAAGTGCTCACTTCTTTATACGGAATGGTATTAGTTACTTTTTAACCCACTGCCCCGAAGAATTTTGAATTAAATGTCCTGACTGAGTTTTAGCCATAGACTTTTCACCCGCTAGCTTGGTCACTTGCTGCATAGTAATGTTATTTTTACGGGCTAAGTTCAAGTAAATATCTTTACGCTTTTTATTAACCATATCTACTAGGTTATTCACTTCAGAGCTGGCAATCACCACACCTAAATAGCCATTAGACATTTCGCCGACAAGGCCTTGCTGCTTTGCTTGGTCTAGAGATACTGCCCAAGCCGAAAATGCCATAGAAGAGGCAACCAGCACTAGGCTTACTTTCTTAATTAAGAGCTTAATTGAGTGCTTGATTGTCTGCTTTATTAATTTATTCATCATTGCTCCTAAAAAATATCACTATCGTCACTGAAAATATCGTCAAGTTCTTTATCTACTTTGACCCGAATTTCATGATCAATTTTAAGATTCAAATTAATCGTGATTGGCTCTTTAGCACTTACTTCAACTTTATGAGTGCAGGCAGTAAATAACAATACAGCTAGCAGTGGTGCCAGTATTTTAACCATAAATGTTCCTTAATTATTTAGTTCTTTTTTTGTGTACCCTTTGATAATTTTGCTTTCAAAATCCTCAGTAATATTGAGTGATTCAATTAAGCCTAATAAATCATAGCTAAGATTTAAATTCAAATTTACATCATTGTCCAAATCAGGATTTCGGCCCTTGATGGCGGTATCTAATAACATGTAGCCGTCATCCGCCATAGAAACTTCTGATGAGAGGTGATGATAGTGCAAGTTTTCCAAGGCACTAAATGCCAGCTTTAATTCAGTGCTACTAGCTTTGAGTTCTTCAACCGCAGGGTTATTATAAACTTGGATAATCCCATCACCAACGTTATGCAAGTATCCTTCTTTAATAAGGAAGTATTCACCATCATAATAAATGGGGAAATTTCCTGATACTTTACCTGTAACAACTATACCTTGCTTCTTATCTAACTCGAGTAGTTTTTCTAAATCTATTTTAGTTAATTTTATTTTCACTAAAAGCTCTTTGCTAAAAGGCCATTGCGCTTTTGCTATGTCAAAACGCCCACCTAATAAGTCTCCATGAATGTTACGCGCTAATAGTTTGATATGATCTTGCGAAAAGTCGATAAAGGTTGTTGTTGCTAAATTATGGATTGGTGTGCCCGTCTCTATCTTTGCAATAGTCAGGTTATATAACGTTGTGGATTTTTCAGGTATCGATTTTATCTGGCCATTTTGTAAAACAAATTTTTGCTGCCAGTTAAGATCTTGTAACCAAATACCCTCGACCTCCCCTGTAAAATCTTGCACCGTTAGTGCTAATATCATTGGATTAGCCCATAAGTCCTCATTATTTTTTAATTGTCCGCTTAAATGGTAGTCGATATTGCCATCAATCAGTTTCAACTCAATAGGCAGTTCTACCTTTAATGCTAATAAATCGGTGAGCAAAACGTCTTTTGCCGACACAACCACGTTCGGATGACGTAAATCTCCCGTGAATTTAGCGGCAGCTATTGGTATATTATCGGCAATCATCTTAGTATTTATCGTTATATTATCAATACTGCCTAGGATCTTTGTATTTAACTCAAGTCCATTAACTTGTAGGATTTTAGGGTAATGTAGCTGGCTTACCTGATTATTAAGTTCCAGTTTAAAAGTCACTGGCTCACTATTTTTTGACTGACTTTTAAGGTCATTTTTAGGGATAGCTACATTGCCATGTAAACGGCTAATTAATGATGTCACGTTGAGTTGCGCTTTAGCATTCGATGCTTGAGTTAGACTTTTAATTCCACTTGCTGGCTTAACTGACGGTAAGCTCAGCTGGGCTAATTCGATTGTCGTTCCTTGGGCAAGGTTTAACTGCCAAATATCACTATGCTGCTCAATTCCACCGGTAATACTTAGCTTTACTGGCTGCATGCTATAAGGCTGTAATTGAGCAATGCTTGCTTGTGCTGTTAGCGAGAACTTTGCTTTTTGTAAGTTAGGTGTTATTACTGGGTCATCGTTAAAATTAAAGAGTAAATCGCTTAGCGAGAGTTCTATTGGCCCATGTAAATTACTGCTAATGATAGTAATGCCATCACTGGTTACTGTTTTTTTGGTAAAATCTATTTTTAGCGAATCTAATGGCTTAACCGTCAACGTACTTATGGCATTATCTATGAGGACACTGATTATTTGCTGATCGACCGTTTGTGCCGTGAGTGACTCAATAAGTTTTTCTGAATTAAAAGCTAGCTGTATATTATTGCTCTGATTGTCATCTGCAGTAAAATCAAAATGCAACTTATCGTCAGTTAAATTTGCTTGCCATGCAAAGCTTGCATCTAGCGCAACCAGCCCTAATGAAGAAAAACCTGGTGAAGTTTTGAAAGAAAAGTCACTCAGTTGATTCGTCATACTCAAGGTTTTTTTATGCCAGTCAAGTTGACTGTTAAGTTTCCCCGTAACCGACCAAGATTTATTTATTAATAGTGTTGATAAACTCAATGGTAAAGCTTTTGGATGTTGAACTAGAAGAGGTCTTAGCTGAGCTAAATCAGTCGCTAAAGTGGCACTAATGTCACCATCTCTTTTAGCTAACGCCAAGGAGAGAATATGCTCTTTTTTTTGATTAGCTACTGTAAATAGTAGGCGTTGAGCATGCGCTGAAAATTGGCCTTGATAAGTGTGGTTTTTATTAGTTTTTTTATTACTAAAAGGTTGGTAGTTAAACGTTTGAATATCAAGGTCAATCGGAATTGAGAACAACGCAAGGTCATGAAGTTGCTTTCTAATAAGTGTTGGTAACTCACTAAGTTTTACTGTGCGTGAAGTAGGACTTTCAGGAAGTTGAATATCACCTTTAGCTAGTACAGTAACTGCAGCAATATTTATCGCTGAAATAGCGTCGGATAGTTTATCTACGTCTATCCTGCTTGGTTCAAATCGCCATTCTACCAGGCTATCAATTAATTCTATGTCAGCATAAGGAGAATCAATACATAAGCGGGTAATCAACAAATTAAAATCGGTATTTATATCAAAATCAATGCACGTTAACGCGCTATGATGCTGTGTGAGAAAATTATTTACTATTGATGTCACCACCGAGCTTCGATTATAAAATACTGTGCTGAGTGTGATAACAAAAACCAAGCATAGGGCTAAGGTAAATTTAAAAAACCGCAAAATAATCCCTTACCGTCAAAACATGAGTGTGATAGTTATCATATCCGATACCATATAATCACATGATTTAATTATTAATTAAATGACTTTAGGTAAAGTAAATAGTGTAATCACGGGTCTGTTACCAATAATATCTTAACGCATCAAAAAATACATCAATAACCGGCTCAATCGATTACCTATAGGATAACTTAATATATTGATTAACCTTATCATTATTAAGTCGTTGTGGAGATAGGCGGTCAACAATTTCGAGTGCCTGATGCACTTTACTTAGCCCTATTTTGTCATCTAAAGGTAGTTTTTCAAATGATTTATCATTGATCGTTTCCTTAAGTAAAGCTAATGCATCCTTAAGGGATGACTTAAAGTCAGTTTGCAGTTTCTGCTCTTCAACGTTATTCAATATTTCTTTTGCAGTAGTTAACGCCCCCGTTAACGCCACTATTGTTTCACTTTCAGTGACATCCTCATCACTATCAGTATCTTCATCGGCATCATCTTTATTTAAGCGTTCAATAAAGTCGCCGAGGAAACTAGTTAACGTGGTAGTAGATGTGTTCGCGCTAGATTCGCTGGTTGTAGCATCCGTGGTAGTACCACTTAAAGTGGCATACTCACCTTTTGAAATAAGTCCAAATTGATAAAGCTTTTCTTTTAACGCGCCTACATCATCAAATGTCAGCTCTGCACCGCTAAAAAATTCACTGCTGATAGCATTTATTTTTTGAGCTCTGCTGGATAAATATAAACTGTTATCAACGACAGCTGACTCTTCACTTTTAACACTACTTTGCGCATGTTTTTCAGTTATCGCTTGTATTTCAGCAGTATTCTGCTGACTCACAGTTGAATTATTATTAAAAGTGCCGCTATATAGGCCTAGGTTATTGATCATTTGGTAAATACCGCAATAAATTGACAGTTTTATTACCAGCAATTTATATACCAATTACACTTGTTATTTTAATGACATTAAGCTATTTCTTACAAAGATTTATACCCAATATCATTCAAAGTGGTACAAGATCACTCTGAAACATGCATCTTCAGGTAGTTTGGGTATATACCCATGTCACATTTTCAGTGATTAGCAATATACCAGAAACTAACGGCAACAAAGCTTTTTAGTCCAATACTCTAGCCGATTAAAAAATATGATTAAAAGCTATATTTACGAAACATAACAAAAGCATCTAACACATTGTAAATACTTACTTTTGGTTTATAGTTAATTTCAATTATAACGATGAAAAGCAAAGGACTCTTGTGGCAGATTCTGATTTGATGAAAAATTCATACCCACTTGATAAAGCTTGGCCTTTGTATCTAACTCTTTTCACAAGTTATATAGTTTTTGGTCATCTTTTATCATCCCTTTCTTTTCATAGCCAAATAGTTCCTATTTGGCTGCCTGCTGGCATCGCATTAGTAGGTTGTTATTTATGGTGGTGGCGTTTTTTCCCTGCTGTATTTCTGGCAGCCTATATTTTTAACTTTTCAGTAACTCCAAACGTTGACATAAATTTATTATTCTCTGTTACGGCGATACAAAATGCGATTATTGCCACTGGCGCTGGACTGCAAGCTATGGCAGGAAGCGCACTACTCAGGTACTGGCTTGGCAATCCAATTAGTCAATCTCAGAACAAAAAAACACTCTATTTCGTCTTTATTGTTGGCATTCTAGTTAATTTAATCTCTTCAACCGTAGGTGTTAGTGCTTTAACTATATTTAATGCTCAATATAGTGTTGAAGATTTTCAATTGAATTTAATTTTCTGGTGGTTAAGCGACTCATTAGGGGTGCTACTTTCACTGCCTTTTATTTTTAGCTTACTTAACTTTCACCAATTAAAATCGGAGCAACGTAAAGCTAGTTGGATTATTATCTATTCGGTAAGCGCTTTATTAATCATTATCATATTGCTGACAAATTTTTTTATTGCCAGTTCGAATACCAATGCGACTGAGTTAATAACAAAAGAATCCAAAGTAATAGAAAATGGTATTTATCGCCAAATAAGCACTAGCATTGAACAATTAAGCTTATTAGCCGCTTTTATTCAGCACAACCCAGATGCCTCACGTAAGCAATTTCATTTATTTGTGAGTAACCTAACGCAAAGCTCTAACACACTCAAAGCCATGTCTTGGAACCCCCTTATTAGCCAAACAGAAAAACATGACCATCAAATGCAATTAGCACAGCTATATCAAAAAAAGGTGGTGATACAGGGAAAACCATTATCGATTAACGACGATCTTATTTATGTAAAACTGATTAGCCCAGAAAAAGGTAATGGTAAAGCGATAGGTTTTAACGTGTATTCTAACCCTTCACGGAAAAAGACCTTAGACAACATCAGGGCTAATTATCAACCACAAGCCACCCCTATCATTCAGTTGGTACAATCATTTAAAGAAGAGCCAGCCTTTTTATTGTTTTTCCCGATCTTTGAACAGGTAATTAAAACCCAAAACACCACTGATAAAAAATTAATTGGCTTTACCACAGGTGTATTTCTTGCGGAGAAAATAATCAGTAATGCTATCAGTGATTCACAAAAAAACTTATTTTATTATGAAGTGTTTGAACAATATAAAAAACAGTGGTTCTTGTCTAATACTGGTACTCATACCGATATTCATCATTCAGGTACAAAGGAATCCAACAAGCATTTCAGTTATGATTTTAATGTGGCAGGTCAAAAATGGAACATCCATTTATTCGCCAACGAAAATTATTTAACTCGGCAGCAACATCAGAACTTTATAAGATTTTTCTTATTGCTTGTTGTTATTGCTACCACAATAATTACTTCGCTTTTATTAATGCATAATAGGCAATTACAGTTAAACAACCTAGTGAGCCAACGCACTAAATCGCTCAATGAAGCAATGAAAGAGGCAAATTATGCAAATGAAGCGAAAAGTCAATTTTTAGCTAATATGAGCCATGAAATTAGAACACCTATGAATTCAGTAATCGGCTTCGCTCAACTAGCTAAAGTCTCCAACAATTTGGATGAAATTAAATCCTACCTTCAACATATTGATGTTTCATCAGACTTGTTACTCCACATAGTAAATAATATTCTTGATATCTCAAAAATTGAGTCAAAAAAGATACACCTCACCAATGAAGCTTTTGATATGCATTTAGTATTAAAGCGAATTTATAGTTTATTTGAAGTAGATGCCAGTAATAAAAAACTCACTTGGCGCTTAAACAATAACATTCCAGATACTATGATTTTCCTAGGAGATCAGACCCGGATAGAGCAAATTTTAATGAATTTATGCGGCAATGCCATGAAATTCACCAATAGTGGTGGTGTTTCAATCACAGCAAATGTGCTGAAAATAATGCAGAATAAAGCGCATATTTCGATAGTAGTAAAAGACACTGGGATTGGCATTACCAAGGAGCGCATTGATAAACTATTTAAACCATTCACTCAAGCGGACGCTTCAACTTCTCGTGATTTTGGTGGTACAGGCTTAGGTTTAACCATAGCGAAAGAACTTAGCCAATTGATGTCAGGTAATATCAAAATAGAAAGTAAAGTGGCCGCTGGAGCTTCTTTTATTTTTACTTGTTGGCTTTCTATTACTCAATTTAAACCTAAAGTAGAAGATAAAATTCACAATTCATTTCAGCAATTAGTCAGTCAAAATCGACAAAATACGCCCAATAAAGCGGTGCAAGAAACTAAACCAGACAAGGTTATTAATAACCTCGCCCAACTCAAAATTTTAGTGGCTGAAGACAATCGTATTAATCAAAAACTCATTAGCGTTATATTATCTAAGGTGGGGATTGAAGCCGCAATTGTTGAGAATGGCCAACTGGCTATCGACCATTTACAAAAAGAGCCTGTAGATGTCATTATAATGGACTGCCAGATGCCAGTGTTAGATGGCTATCAAGCGACACAATTAATACGAGCAATGCCTCAATATGCTGATTTACCTATTTTTGCCTTAACTGCAGATGTTGATACGCGTAGTAAGAAAAAAGCACTATCAATGGGCTTTACTAAACACCTTGCTAAGCCCATTAACATCGAACTATTAACCGCCTATTTACTTGAAGTAACTAAATACTCACTACAAAGTGAAACTAATAAATGATTAAACCGCTTAAGTGATAGTTTTAAGCGGCTTTCTTCTCTTATGATTAATCTCTAATTGAAAGTGACTAATACTGAACAGTACATTAAGTAAGCTTACAGCCTATCCCTATTAAACATCTTGACGGATAAGGTAATCAAAAGCACCCAAGGCGGCATTTGCGCCACTCCCCATAGCAATGATAATTTGTTTGTATGGACTATTAGTGACATCGCCTGCTGCAAAGACCCCTGCAATGGACGTTTCACCTCGGCTGCCGGCAATAATTTCACCGCGATTAGTTAACTCTATTTCACCTTGTAAAAATTCAGTGTTTGGCATCAAACCTATTTGCACAAAAATACCTGCCAATGCCAATAAATGATGTTCACCTGTACCTCGGTCGGTGTAACTTAAGCTCGTCACACGTTTACCATCGCCCTGTACTTCAGTGGTTTGCGCATTAGTAATAATAGTAACATTAGTTAATGAATTAGCTTTTCTCACCAAAACATCATCTGCACGCAGGGTGTCTGCAAATTCTAAAACAGTGACATGCTCTACAATACCGGCCAAATCAATGGCAGCTTCAATACCTGAATTACCACCACCAATAACCGCTACTGGCTTGCCTTTAAATAGTGGCCCGTCACAATGAGGACAATAAGCAACACCTTTACCACGATACTCATTTTCACCCGGCACATTCATTTCTCTCCAGCGTGCGCCAGTTGCCAATACCACTGATTTACTTTTTAATACGGCACCATTTTCTAAACTAACTTCAACCAATCCTGTTGCTTCATTACGCTTCACTTGACTCGCTTTGTTACTGTTCATGATATCTACCTCATATTCACGAACATGTTCTTCTAAACTGGCGACAAGTTTTGGTCCTTGTGTTGCTTTGACGGAAATAAAATTTTCAATAGCCATGGTATCACTGACCTGACCGCCGAATCTGTCCGCGACTAAGCCAGTATTAATACCTTTTCGCGCTGCATAAATTGCTGCTGCTGCACCTGCTGGCCCACCACCGACAACTAAAAAGTCATAGGTACCTTTATTCTCTAATGCTTTGGCTTGGCGAGCACCGGCATTTTTATCTACTTTATTTAAAATATCGGTTAATGACACCCGGCCTTGACTAAATGATTCACCATTTAGATACACACTGGGTACTGCCATCACATCACGATCAAACACTTCCGTTTGGAATAACGAACCATCAATCATGGTGTGTTTTATATTCGGGTTAATGGCAGCCATCATATTTAAGGCTTGTACCACATCAGGACAATTCTGACAGCTTAAGGAGATATAAGTTTCAAAGACAAAATCTCCTTCAAGGTTGCGCACTTGTTCTATTTGCTCTGCCTCAATTTTGAGGGGATGTGAGCCACTGTGCAATAACGCCATCACTAATGAGGTAAATTCATGTCCCATGGGTAAACCTGCAAAACGCATTTCGCTATTGTTAGCGATACTACGTACTAACATAGATGGCACGCGTTCGTTAGCAGCTTGCTCAGTATTATTACCATTAATTTCAGTGATTAGCGGTGATAATTCAGCAATCTGTGATACGAGTTGGGCAAGTTCTTTTGCCTTAGGGCTTTCATCAGTAAAGGTGATTAGCTCGACTGGTGTTTTTAAGTTGTCTAAATAACTTTTTAATTGTGTTTGTAAATTGCTGTCTAACATAATGACCTCTATAGATATTCAATGGGAATGGGAAAGTAATAAGGGAAGAAACTTTGTCGGCTTTAGAGAGTATTAGTAGCGGCTCAACATCCATGTTTCGCTATTGTTTGAATTAAATTCGAATTAAATGACGCTTATTCGAGGCGTGAAGCATGAGCATAGCTTGCCTATGTGATTGCTGAACAACAAAGAATAAGTGCCATTTAAACTAATTTAAAAAAACATAACTAATACTTAGATTTTACCTACTAGATCTAGTGATGGTGCTAATGTTTCAGCACCTGGTTGCCATGCTGCTGGACATACTTCACCATCATGCTCGGCAACATATTGAGCAGCTTTAACTTTACGTAGTAACTCAGCTGCGCTTCGACCTATACCTAAGTCATGTACTTCAGAGATTTTTATTTCTCCTTCAGGGTTAATAACAAACGTACCACGTAGTGCTAAACCATCTTCTTCAATCATGACACCGAAGTTACGCGTGATTTTGCCTGTTGGGTCACCAATCATAGGGTATTTAATTTTGTTAATCGTATCTGAAGTGTCGTGCCATGCTTTATGCGTAAAGTGGGTATCTGTTGAGACTGAATACACTTCTACACCCATTTTTTGCAATTCATCATAATGGTCTGCCATGTCACCTAATTCGGTAGGACATACAAAAGTGAAATCAGCTGGGTAGAAGAAAACGACTGACCATTTATCAGCAAGGTCTTTTTCACTTAGTTCAACAAATTCACCGTTGTGAAAAGCAGTAGCGTTAAAAGGTAATAATTTAGTATTGATTATTGATTGGTTTGAAATTGATTGGTTCATTCTGAACTCCCGTTAAGTGTTGTAAATAAGATAACTGTGTTTGAAACGTTAAAGGCGTTTCGTTGAAGACGGAGTAATAATAGAGTCAGAAGTGTAATTAGCATAATCGATAGTAATTATATATATGATAGGCACAACCTATCAACTGGTAAGCAAAGAAACTATAGTGTGCTAATTGAAAGGTTTTAATTGTTAATAAAAATGAATCTAACTAGGTAATGATGCCGCTGAGAGACTTTCTAACACTCGCCACTATGGCTCTAACACATTGCATGCGTGAGTAATTAGGTCTGATCACCAAGGAGATACCACGTACTGGCACTGGCGCTTGAAACTGCCCATAATGAATAGTATCGCTAGCTAAATTGCCTTGAGCGGCAAGCGCGGGTAATAAGGTAATGCCCATACCACTGGCCACCATATGGCGTAGCGTTTCTAAACTTGTTGCTTGAAAACTATTATCTTCTTTAGCACCCGCAGAGAAACAATAGCCCATCGCTTGGTCTTTAAGACAATGACCATCAGCTAACGTAAGAATTTTTTCATCATGTAAGTCGGAGAGAGATAAGTCTTTTTTATTGGCAAGTCGATGATTTTTTGGTGTTGCCAGCATTAGTGGCTCGTCAAACAATTGGTATGATTCAAATTTTTCCATTTCTTCAAGATAAGGCAAAATTAATACGTCTAATTTACCTTCGTCCAATTGCTGCAATAACACCTTGGTCTGGTTTTCATGTAGAAAGAAGTTGATGTTAGGTAATGCCGTATTCAAATCGGCCATGATATGTGGCAACAAGTACGGCGCCAATGTTGGTATTAAACCTAAGTGCAAATCGCCCGCAAAAGGGTCAAGCAAGGCTTTAGCACAAGACTCAAATTGCCCGGCAGCTTGTAGTACTTTTCGCGCTTCTTGAACTAATTTTTCTCCAGCAGGGGTTAACATAACATTACGGCGATGACGCTCTACCAGCTGCAAACCTAATTGCTCTTCCAGCTTCATTAATTGCCCACTCAAGGTAGGCTGACTAACGAAACAAGATTGAGCCGCTTTACCAAAGTGTTTGTGTTTATCGATGGCCGTTAAATATTCTAAATCGCGCAACTTAATCATAGCTAAGGCCTATCCTTTAATAAGAAAACAGAGAGTTAGGCTATGGTATTATGATCACGTGTTGAAAGCGAGTTTCATCACATGTGTGAGGTAGAAATGTTGCTATCAGTTCAACTTAGATTAGCTTAAATAAAACCACTTATATTAAGTTCAGTCATGCACATCGACTAACTATGGCCTAGCTAAGTGTTAACTAACTGCTAGCCAAATACCGACAGCTATCATCAAACTACCGGCAATACGATTCATCCATTTAACATTATCGCCGCGACTTAAAAATATTCGTAAACTCTTACCCCCCGTAGCGTAAGCCATCATGCTAGTAAATTCGGTAAACATAATAACGCCTAGTAACATCAGTAATTGTGGTGCTACTGCGCGGTCAACACTAATAAAAGGAGGCAGCAGGGAAATCATAAAAGCCCAGCCCTTCGGGTTTGCAATAGCGGTGACCAACCCTTGAGTGAATAAAGAATAACGGCTGACATCACTGGGCTTATTGTCACCTATCGACATTTTACCCTTTGAGCGCCACATATTAACCCCTATGTACGCTAAGTATGCACCACCTATCCATTTCAACACTTCGAATACATCAGGGTAGTTAAGCATAATACCAGCAACGCCAAATACAGCAGCTATAGCTACAATGGCGACACCAATGAGTTCACCAATCATCATCCACATGGTACGACGCACACCAATACTCATGCCTAGCGTCATCGCTAATGTCATGCACATACCCGGCGTGATTGAGACAAAAAAGAAAGTAGGAATAAAAACCGCAAGAACAGCTATATCAGGCATTTGATTCACTTTTAAGTTGAGAACAGAATAATTCGCTGACACTTTAACAATAAAGTGCATCATTGATTAGGAAATATCGATGAATAATCGATTTTAAAAGGCTAAATGTGGAATGTCGAAGGTATAACTACTTATTGATATATATATTTATAATGATAAAAGTGCTGAGTAGTAACAAGAGGTTAACGATAGAAAAATGACGAGTGCAGATAACAAACATTACTGTGAGGAGCAAGTGCCCCTCGCCAGTAATAGTTAATATTGCTTAACGCAAAAGCGTAAACCAACCCATAACCATTGGTAATAATGGCATAGCAAACATTGCCACAAGGATCATTGCTAAGTGTTTGAAAGAGGAGGGATCTTTAAAATCTTCTTCGTGGTGAGACATGGTCTAGTTTCCTGTACTGCGGTTAAACAACTAAAATATGGCGCGGATTTTAGCCGATATTGTTAGTGATAGACAGAGAAACTTGATCTAGATCAAAGGTTGTAGCGACGAAAAACTAAAAGTTAAGTCACTAATCTTCGCGTAACCAATAACTTACCGTAAACTCTAAAGCAGGTACTCTAACTATTCTATTTTGTTATTTATTATTTTTTATTGGATTAATCATCTTTAAAAATACCAACATAAGTCACTTGGCTAGTAGACTTACTGGCTCTGTACATACCTTTGGTATTGAACGGTAAGCTAATATTGCCTTTAGTGTTTATGATGATTACACCACCCGTACCACCCACAGGCATGAGCACATCATGAATGACTTCTTTACCTGCTTGTTCAATACTTTTGCCTTGGTATTGAACTCTGGCGCAAATATCAGCCGCTACGTTATAACGAATAAAAAATTCACCGTGACCCGTTGCTGAAACTGCACAGGAAGCATTATCAGCAAAAGTACCTGCACCAATAACAGGTGAATCACCAATGCGGCCATAGCGCTTATTTGTCATACCGCCAGTAGAAGTGCCTGCAGCAATATTGCCAAATTTATCAAGCGCAACAGCGCCAACCGTGCCCACTTTATATTCAGTATTTAAAGCAAAGTGTGCTGCTTGGTAGTCTTTATTTTGTTGTTTAGCCTTTTTCATTTTGGCTTTAGCGCGTTGCAGTGATTTATATCTATGGTCAGTATCGAAGATCTTATTATCAACCAACTTAACACCTTGGCTTTGAGCAAAGGTTTCTGCGCCAGCACCACTTAACATCACATGCACTGATTCATCCATTACCAAGCGAGCAAGGTTTATCGGATTTTCAATCTGTTTAACCCCTGCAACAGCACCTGCTTGACGGTTTTTTCCGTCCATAATAGAAGCGTCCATTTCATGAGTTTCATCGTGAGTATAAACTGCGCCTTTACCCGCATTAAAAAATGGCGAGTTTTCAAGAATATTTATTGCAGCAGTTACCGCATCAAGGCTAGTACCGCCCTGTTCAAGAACCGTATAACCTGCTTCAACTGACTCTTTTAATTTAGCGCGATAAGCCGCTTCTTTTTCAGGAGTAAAATGGTCTTTTTGAATGGTGCCAGCACCACCATGAATGGCAATAGCAAAAGGAACGTCTTTTGCTAAAGCATCATTAGCAAAGGTTGATAAAAGTAAACAAGTTAGCATCGGTAGCGTTATTTTCATTATTATTCCTCGTTATTCTTAGACTGTAAATATTGGACAATTAATCAGCAGTAACTGAACTGCTTTACCACGCATCGCAAGCAAAGGAGTTATATACCCGTTACCAATCAAGATGCATGTTTTAGAATGCTTGAGCAATTTCAATACAAGGCGCACCTTTGCAGTAATGGTTATTCCCTTACAAAAAGGTGCAACGATGTAGTCATGTTGCTCAAGCGCTTCTTCGATGGGGCGAAAAGTGGTCTATGCGGCGTTATTCATTTGAACAAGGGAGTACCATTGTTTAAAATAAATACCTTGCCTAAAGCACTTTTAACTCCCACTGAAATCACGCACTTTTAATGGTAACGGGTATAAGTTAAATCATGACAATGCTTGCAATAATATAAGCTACCAATGTTAACGCACCACCAAACAGTGCGTAAGGCATCTGGGTTTTAACATGTTCAAGTAAATCACATCCTGATGCGATGGCTGATACACAGGTGGTATCAGAAATGGGTGAACAGTGGTCTCCAAAGATCCCACCACCTAGAATAGCAGCAATGACTAATGAAGGCGGTAAACCAAGTGCTTGGATTAATGGTACACCAATCGGAATTAATATAGCGAAAGTCCCCCAAGAAGTGCCTGTACTAAATGAAATAACTGCACCGGCTACGAACAGCATAGGTACCACAAAAATTAACGGTAAATACTCACCAACAATTCCTGCAATAAAGTAACCTGTGCCGAGCTCTTTCAAGCTAGCGCCAAGGGTCAATGACAATAGCACTATCGTTACTAAGGGTAATAGTTCAGCAATGCCTTTAAAACCTATTTCTACTAACTCTTGATGCTGGAAACGATTAGAAAAACGCAATAAAAAGTAACTTACTGCCAGGCCTAAACAAGTGGCGTAAAGTACCGACTTACTACCATCACCTTGGGTGATATCACCATTGCCGCTCCAATACATAAAGTAAAACATGCCGAAGATCATGCTCAATAAGGGTACCAACATAAAGCGTGCTTTAGTGGCTGGCACCATGGCTTCTTGTAGTATGGCTTGTGATAGTGTTTCTTGTGGTGCCGATTTTTGTGAAAGTGTCGACTGCAAAGCTGTTGGCGGTATTGCAGATTCTGCTATTGAAGAGCACTGTGATAAATCACCAGTTTCTACTGTTTCCTTTGTTTTTTCGGTTGTATTCAATGCCAACTCTGCAGTTTTCATTGGGCCATGTACTCTATCGGCCACTACCGTATAAACCACCATGAACAAAGCGATAATGGCGTAGAAATTAAAAGCGACTGAACCCCATAAAATGGACACTGAAGACTGCCCTAGTTCATAGTTATTTAACAGTGCTAACACGTAGGCACCCCAGCCATTTAGTAGTACTAATATGCATACTGGCGCACTGGTACTGTCAATAATATACGCTAAGCGAGCACGACTCATTTTAAATTTGTCGAATAAATCACGAGACAGAATACCCGCAGTGAGTACGCTCAAGTTTGATTCGATAAAGATGACCAAGCCAGTAAACATGGTTAAGGCACCCACTTGCCGCTTACTTTTGGCAATGCCTTTATTAACTAATTTTTCTACTGTTGCTGTAACACCACCTGAATCTCTAACATACGCCAGTAAAGCGCCAATCAACAAACTAAAAATCAAAATACGGGCATTGCCAGCAGAGCTGACAACACCGATAACACGCTCTATAGAACCAATAAAAGCATGAAAAATGACATTGTTATGGTGTTGAGATGCTAATAACACCTCAGAGGTAAATACGGCGGTAAGTAACGCAAGAATGACTTCTTTTTTCCAAATAACAATAATAATAGCAACCAAAGGAGGTAGCACAGACAACCATTCCATAAAAGACCTTAAAACATGAGTTTGATATTGAGACCGAGTAGCTTGATTATACTAATTGGATTCATCAAGTGAGTCGTAGAGGGAGCAGTGTGGCAAATAACTAAGGCAGATTCAATATATACCCGCTCCACTTGAATATGCTCGTTTCAGGAAGTCTGAGCGATTCATAATCAAGGCGAATTTTTTTATTAAGGGTTATTCAGGAGCATATTCTCCTGAATAACTATTCTCTTCAATCAATACCTGCCTAAAGGCATTTCTAATTCCAGCTGAATCCTGCATCTTCAAGTGGAACGGATATATTTACTGAGTGAAAATAAAAAACCCGACGAAATGTAAATTTGTCGGGCTTCTAATTTTTTTTTAAAGATAAATTTCAATACTATTTAATAGTAATCATCTTCTTTATTGTGCGCTTGTGGATCTTCAATTATATCGCTGATGTTAACTTCAAAGTTATTATTATTATTACAATCAACCATATAAATAGTATGTGTTGAGCCATCAACCCAAGTAACAGTACCGCTGCCTTTATTACTGCCACATTTCATACCAATATGAATATCTTTAAATTCCATAAGCCCTCCTCAACGCGAACTTCCAGAGTGTGCTGAGTTAGAGTCCAACACAACCTATTAGTTCATTTTTTGAACACCCAGTATCTAAGTATAGTATTGATGTGATGGAATACTAGTAGATTATCACCTGATTTAAGTGTGAAGTTGTTAAACATAAGCAACTAATTAAAACTTATGAAAAATTTTGAAAATAATATTTAGGGGAAAAAAGTACTGCCCAAAGTACAACTTGCACTTGCGCCAGTTACGGCTGGCAGATTACTGTCTAAACCCTGATCAAAAGCGTATGCAAGCCAAGAAAACGCCATCGCTTCAAGAATGTCACCATCGATGTTCAAGGCTTGCATCGTATTGATTTCAAAAGCAGCGTCGGAAGTATTTAACCTACTTTTTAGTGCTTCAACTAGGGCGCTATTATGGACACCGCCGCCACACAAGTAAACTTTACCCTGTGGCGTTAATGCCGAAATGGCATCGCTTATACTCTGAGCGGTAAAAGCCAATAATGTCGCTTGAATATCGACTGCATTAAGTACTGTCTCGTTTACTTGATCAATGACTAGATCATGTTGCGAACTAGTTTCCTCTTTAAAAGCCGTTAATTGCTGTTCAAGCCATTGAAGGTGAAAATATTCTCTTCCTGTACTTTTAGGTGCTGCGGAATTTATATAATCATCTTGCATCAACTGATTTAACAACAATGGGATAACTTGTCCCGTTATCGCCCAAGCACCATTTTTATCAAAGGTGTCATCACTGCTTGAGTGATGTTTAGTGAACCAGTCATCAAGCAAAGCATTACCTGGCCCAGTATCAAAACCCAAGACAGCTTTATCAGCTCCTTGCTCTGGTAAAAACGTTATATTGGCAATACCGCCAACATTCACCACAAAGTTTGCTTCAACTGCATGAGCAAATAACAGTTGATGAAAAGCAGGTACCAAAGGCGCGCCTTGACCACCTAACGCCATATCTTTTCGACGAAATTGTCCTACCACACGAATCCCTGTCAACGTTGCCAACGTTTGGCAGCAACCTATTTGGAGGGTATATGGGGTATCACCAGTTGGACGGTGACGAATGGTTTGTCCGTGATTACCAATGGCGATAATATCTTTAGGAGTAAGGTTTTCTTGGTTAAGTAATACGTTCACAGCCTGAGAAAATAACTGTGCCAATTCAACATCTAAATGGAATGCACGGTCAATTTCATTACTTCCTGGTTGATAAAGTGAAGTGATTTTGTCTGCAATTTTAGCGCTATAACTTTTATAGAAACTAGCAACCAATCGCGGTTGTTGCCCATTAGCAGTAAAGTCCACTAGCGCCAAGTCGATACCATCAGCACTGGTGCCTGACATTAAGCCAATATAGTATTTTCCTTGTGCTACCGTTTCATTATTAATCATTGGTCGCTATATCACTTGCTTGTGTCGAAAGTAATGCATTTTGAGCACCTGATAATGCCTCTAACCGTTTAGCTGCTAACAATGAAAACTCTTTTTTATATTTTTTAGCAATTGGTCTCGCATCTGGTAGTTTCACTGTACGAGGGTTACGATGTACGCCATGAAGTAAAAATTCATAATGTAAATGCGGTCCTGCGGCTAAGCCTGTAGCACCGACATAACCAATAGTTTGCCCTTGTTTTACCCGTTGTCCTTTTTTAACGGCTGCCCGTTTATAAAAGTGCAAATACTTAGTCACTATGCCGTTACCATGCTGAATAAACACATAATAACCATTGTACTTACTATAACCGGCATGCGTTACCTTACCATTACCTGCAGCAACTACAGGCGTACCTCTTTTCGCTGCGTAATCTATACCCTTATGGGCTTTCCAGCGTTTTTGTACTGGGTGAAAACGTTTAGGTTTGAAACTAGAGCTGATGTATTTAAAATTAACCGGCGCGCGTAAAAAGGCTTTGCGCATACTTCTACCATCTGGACTGTAATACTCGTCATCAGTAAAACGAATTGCCTGAAAAACTTCACCTTGGTTAGTTATTTCTGCCGCTAAAACATTACCTGTACCGATATATTCGCCTTCAACATACTTCTTTTCATAGGTAATATGAAAGCTGTCGCCTTCACGTATATCTAATGCAAAATCAATGTCCCAACCAAAAATATTGGCAAAATTAATAATTTGGCCATCATTCAAGCCAGCACTTACACCAGCATTCCAAAAACTAGAATTAATAGTGCCGTAGCTAAAGCTTTCTCGTATTTCTACTTGCTTCGTTTCTCGGTGAGATTGATAACTATCGCCCACTAAATTAATAAATAAAGTATCAGTTCTAGACAGAGGGTATTCAAGTGCGGCCAATTGTTGTTCTTCATTGCTAGCAATACGTAATTTATCGCCTACATTCAGCTTTTTTAATAATTTACTCTCCTTACCTTTGGCTGTACTCACCGCATACGTTGTTTGAGCGCTGAAACCTAAACGTTTTAGTATTAACGCTAAAGAATCACCACTTCGAACTTTCACAGTTTGCCAACTTAATTGGGCAAGTTTTTCTAACGAGTCTTGTATTTTTACCTTTTTTTCTAATTTTCCGCTAACTAAGCTGCCATCGTTTTGCACGCTGGCTGTTTTAGCTAAAGAGGGTAACTGTTCAGTTATAACCTTGTTGTTAGCTTTGGTAATATTTCGCTGCGGTAAAGCACTTTGTTTTGGCGTTGTACCTTTAGGCACTATCTCTTCTGGCAAGGAAACCTGAATGCGTTTTCCAACTTGAATATCTTCAACATCAAGACTCTCGTCACTCGAGGGAATGATCAATAAAAGCAGTAAAAAACAACTACTGACAATAATTATCCGACGATGTAGCTTAGGTAGGTTTTTAAATAGTTCTAATAATTTTTTCAACAGAATACGACTCGAAACTTTCATAGCGGGAAATGATAAATCAATAACAAACTCAGGTAATCTACCGACTATATCAAAACTATACCTAAACTACAGAAAAAATGCTGCTATAACTGACCACGCTAGTCAATGAAAACCTGAATCTTTGTAAACAAATGTAATTAATCATATTCAAATATAAACTGAGTAAGGACATCTGGTTAAATTTCGTTCATCGCCAAGGTTAATGACAGCAAACAACTTTAGTCTTTCAATAAGTCATTTAGCATTTAAAAAAAAAGTCAACTTAACTCGCGCAAGTTAGTGCATATTACGTACTTAAATTTTGCTATTTCAAAATAGAATACCTTTATTCAAAAAGCCAGTTTTAAACTGACTTCCTATCTTCTGCTTATTAACGCCTATTTCATCAATTGCCATTCTCAATAAAAACAAATGCGGCTTTGACCATATTTATTACTAACATTTATATCCTTATTTCAATGTCGTTAATGAGATTCATTCTCATTAACGAGCGTATACCAAGCATACGCAAAAGACAACCTAAATAAAAACCATTCTCATTGTCATTCGCTCGTGGTAGGATGCTCGCCTTTAAACATGGAGTACTGATTGAAATGAAAAACAAGGTGTTAGCTTTAAGCGTATTAGCCATAGCCGTTAGCTCACAAGTAAAAGCACAGCAAGATGATGTTGAGCGTATTATTGTCACGGGTAGCCGGATTGTAGAAAGTATTGATGAGGTTCCTGCATCGGTCACTATTATCAGTAAAAAAGAAATTGAAGCACAATTAGAAATATCTTCTGATATTCAAAACTTACTAGCGATGCACGTGCCAGGCCTTAGTGTTGGCACTGGAACATCGAGTAACTTTGCTCAAACCCTTCGTGGCCGTGCAGCTTTAGTAATGATCGATGGTATTCCACAATCGACACCATTGAAAAATGGTGCTGTAGACATGAAAACGCTTGATCCTAGTGTTATTGAACGTATTGAAATCATTAAAGGAGCAACGTCTATGTATGGTAATGGTGCCGCGGGTGGCATTATTAACTACATTACTAAAAAGAGTGGTGCTAGTGGTGCTTTTAACTTAGATACCAGTATTTCAACGCGTTTTAGTGCTGTGAAGCTTGAAGATTCAGTGGGGGAAAAAATAACCTCAACAGCGAGTGGTACCCTTAATGACTTTAGCTATGTTGCTAGCCTTGGTTTTGAAGAAAATGGTATTTTACGTGACGCGGAAGGCGATGCTTTAGGAACACATTACGGTTTATCTGAAGGTAAAACATACAATTACTTTACCAAAGTAGATTATCAAATTGATGATGATAAAAGTATTGGTTTTACCTATAACTATTATGAATCACAGCAAAATTCTGATTGGATCGATATTAATGGCAATATCAGTAAAGGAGAAAAGACATACGCCATTGATGATCCAGAAAATCGTCCTCCTCAAGCTGAGCCACAAGGTCCACGTGGCAACCATAATTTTCAGTTAAAATATAGCGATGCTGAAATTTTTGCTAATACCCAGTTAAACCTTGATGCTTATAAACAATCTATAGAGACTGTTTTTTACTATGCAACAAGATTTGCCAATCCTGATTTAGGTCTTGCCGGTGGGCAGTCACTCATTAAGTCAGAAAAAGAAGGCTTGCGAGCAACATTGAATAGCCAGTTTGAGTGGGACTCAATAGAAGGTACTTTCATTTATGGTGTTGATGTACTTGAAGATACTACTTCGCAGCCATTAGTTGATGGCCGTTTTTGGGCTCCTGAAATGGATATGACTAATGTCGCGGGATTTTTCCAGAGCAAGTGGGTAATTAATGATGATCTTATCATTAAAGCAGGGCTGCGTAAGGAAAATATTGATATTACTGTCGATGATTACAACACTATTAAAATTTGTAAAAGTTCGACCCAATGTTCGGTACCTATTGCAGTAAAAGGCGATACGATTAAATTTGATGCAACCACTTACAACTTTGGTATGAGGTATAATGCTGCGCAAGAATTTAGTCCTTACATTAGTTATTCTGAAGGCGCTGATATTCCTGACTTAGGTTCATTGTTACGTAAAGCAACCGTAAGCGATATTTCTTCTATTCAAACACAAGCGGCCATTGTCAAAAATTATGAAATTGGTTTTGTCAGTGAATTTGATCAATTAAGGTTTGAAGTAACTACCTATAAAAGTACCTCTGATTTAGGCTCTAAAAATGTGCTTGATGAAAAAACAGGGATTTATTTAATTAAACGCGCTCCACAAAAAACCTGGGGATATGAAGGTATTGTTAGCTACCGTATTTCAAGTGAATTAAATGTTAACGCAACTTACAGTTACGTTGAAGGCAAGCATACAGAGACAGATGAATATATTGGCGGTCGTCAAATTAGTGCACCAAAAGGTACCGTAGTTACCAACTGGTACCCAACAGATGCGCTTAAATTGTCGTTAACTTATTTACATGTTGGTGATCGCAACCGATTTGAAAGAAATGACGAAGGCAATTATACCGGCGATCAGGGTGAGATTAAGGGATACAACATTTTCAACGCTAGCAGTAGTTATGATTTTGGTAATTGGTCAGTATTTGCAGGTATTGAAAACTTATTTAATCAAGATTATTTTCCTGCACGGTCACAAGCATTAACGTATAAAGGCTTTAATGTTAAAGGGCTTGGCACTACCGTAAATATGGGTGTTAAGTTTTCCCTTTAGCTGTGTTTCACCATTGATTATGATATCAGGTGAAATAAAAAACAGTTCAATTTACGCTACATGGATGTAGCTTAGTAGACATGCAAAAGAAATTTTATTGAGCATATTTTATTAACAAAACAATGCCTTCAATCAGCGCCTAGCTCCAAGCCTTTTAATCCTCGACAAACAATTTTTTTATACTCGTTACCAATCAAGATGCATGTTTCAGAGTGCACTTTGAATGGTAGAGGGTATACATGCATATTGGTATTAAGAATTTTAGTATTAAAAACAATAAAATTAGCTCAACTCACGTAAATTATCCCTTTATTAACTCTGTTTATCATTAAGATCACTGTTTCTTTACTAAAAAAGCCATTATAAGGTTTTATCCCACCCGCAAAGTGCAGTAGAATTCGACCATTAAATAAACTTTACCTAGTCAATATAACCACTCAATTTACCAAAATAGTGTGCGCCTTGTTTTCAGTGCAACCGCTCAGTAGTTATCACTTATTAATAGACTAAGTACTCAAAGCCAAACAATGGAGTCCTAATGACCGAAGTTAACCAAGCATTCGCCGAGCTAAAACGCGGTGCAGAAGAAATATTAGTTGAAGAAGAGTTACTCGAAAAATTAAAAACGGGTAAACCACTAAAAATTAAAGCAGGATTTGATCCAACGGCGCCTGATTTACATTTAGGTCACACGGTTCTAATTAACAAATTGCGTCAATTCCAGCAGTTAGGTCATGAAGTTATTTTCTTAATTGGTGATTTCACCGGTATGATTGGCGATCCAACGGGTAAAAATGTTACCCGTAAAGCGCTAACCAAAGAAGATGTACTAGCCAACGCTGAAACTTATAAAGAGCAGGTTTTTAAAATATTAGATCCCGCTAAAACAACCGTTGCTTTTAATTCTACTTGGATGGAAAAACTAGGCGCTGCAGGTATGTTACAGCTTGCCTCTCGTCAAACAGTAGCGCGTATGATGGAACGTGACGACTTTAAAAAGCGTTACGCCAATGGTCAAGCAATTGCTATTCATGAGTTTATGTACCCTTTAGTACAAGGTTGGGATTCTGTTGCGCTTGAGGCCGATGTTGAACTAGGTGGTACCGATCAAAAATTCAACTTACTGATGGGCCGTGAATTACAAAAGTCTGAAGGACAGCGCCCACAAACAGTATTAATGATGCCATTACTTGAAGGCCTAGATGGCGTGCAAAAAATGTCTAAGTCATTAGGTAACTACATTGGTATTACTGATTCGCCTACTGAGATGTTTGGCAAAATCATGTCTATTTCAGATGTATTAATGTGGCGTTACTATGAGCTACTTAGCTTTAAACCGCTTGAAGAGATTGAAGGTTATAAAGTTGAAATTAGCGAAGGTAAAAACCCGCGTGATGTAAAAATTGATTTAGCCAAAGAATTAATTGCCCGTTTTCATGATGAAACAGCAGCACAAGCTGCCCATGATGAATTCATCAATCGCTTTCAAAAAGGTGCGTTACCTGATGATATGCCGGAATTAACGATTACCACTGAAAATGGTGCAATAGCCATTGCTAACTTGCTTAAAAATGCAGGTTTAGTCGGTAGTACTTCTGATGCATTTAGAATGATCAAACAAGGTGCTGCGAAAATTGATAGCGAAAAAGTAACTGACCGTAGCTTAGTCATTAGCGCTGGCACAACGGCAGTTTATCAAGTAGGAAAGCGTAAATTTGCTCGTATTACTGTAAGTTAAGCAGTCAAACGTCATTTACGTTTTATCAAGCCAGTACTTAAGTTACTGGCTTTTTTTATAGATTTTTTATAATTTTCTTTCATTGCTAGAAACAAATCATTTGCAGTAACTGGTTGTTTCATCCTGTCATTAGGCTAATGTAAAGGTCAATGATTAACGCTGCCTAAACGTCTCTAGGCACGCAGCGTGAACCCTTTAGTTAATGCCGGCGGTGGTATTATCGCGATATCTCCAGGAAGGTTTGCTGTAGCCGTTTTTCATTCCAGCAAGCACTAAACCATGGCAATACATAATTATCTTTTACTAGTATTCGCCAATAACCGTGTACTGCAAACATATGAATTTACCTATAAAACTTACTGCTTGTGCACTTTACTTATCGTTAAAGGGCTGTTTTCAATTGAAGTAAAACAATGATTCGCTATCAAGCTATTTAGCGTTTATACCCATAATTTATATAGGGATTTAAGAAGTTCAAACCAAAGTACATTTATTTACATAGCTTGATCTACATCATAACGACTTTAAAGCGAAAGCGTACACTGTGACATATTGTCGCAGTTGGTTATTTTTTTGCCATACTGCATGAACACAACACCTTGGCGATGTCATGTTAGTAAAAAATTTTTTTAGCGTCTTAATCCGCTTTCCCCAGCAAAAACTCTCCACACTGAGAAGCACGCTAACCCAAGCCTTAGTACTATTTTTATGTGTCATCATGCCAGCACAAGCCCTTTTTGTTAGCCCTCCTAAAGATCCTATGCCGTTAATTAAGGAGATCTTTGCCGAACAAACTAAAATTAGTGAAAAACAAGCTACTGAAGAAGGTGGTCCCTTAGTTTGGACCGTTTACAAACAAGGTTCTAAAGGCGAAGAAGTTTTAGGTTACGCCTTTGAAACTAATGACATAGCTAAAATTCCTGCCTATTCAGGCGAACCAGTAAATATGTTAGTGGCTATTGATACTAAAGGTGTTTATTTAGGCGCAAAAGTATTAGAGCACCATGAACCGATTATCTTAGCGGGCATTCCCGAAAGTAAATTACATAATTTTACCAAGCAATATGACGGTTTACATGTTAGTGACCGCTTAAAAGTTGGCGGAAATAAAACCGACAATGTTATTCATATCGATGGCCTTTCTGGCGCAACCGTTACGGTAATGGTGATGAATGTTGGTATTGTAAAATCAGCAACAAAGGTTGCTCGTGCGCTAGGTATTATCAGTGCTAGTCAAGAAGTAATTCAACCGATGGGAACCATTTACCCTGACGTTTTTGCCAAATCAGATTGGACTACCCTCACAGGTGATGGCTCTATCCGTAAATTATACCTCAACAGAAAAACTGTTGATGAAGCATTTGTTGGTACTGAAGCCGAACATGTTGAAGAAGCGAGTAGCGAACAAAAACAAGATATGTTTGCCGAGGTTTATTTTGCACAATTAAACATTCCTACGGTTGGTCGTAACTTAGTCGGCGATAGTGAATATGACTATATTATGTCTTCATTAAAACCTGGTGAACACGCTCTTATTTTAATGGGTACAGGTTATTCATTTAAAGGTTCAGGTTATGTTCGTGGTGCTATTTTTGATCGTCTTCAAATACTACAAAATGGCGATGCATTTGCCTTTAGGGATTTAGATCATAGTCGCGTACCTGATATTTATATTGAAGGAGCGCCAACATTCACTGAACGCTCAATATTTATCATCCGTGACCACCACAATTTTAACCCCGCTTCTGATTGGCAATTAGAGTTACTCGTTCGTCGTCAAACCGGTCCTCTAGAAAGCATATTCACAAGTTTTAAAGCTGATTATCATACTTTAAACAAATATTTAGATCGCCCAGCTGTCATTATGCCTGAGCCAGAATTAACGCTAGCGCAGCAAGTATGGAAAGAAAAAGAAGCTGAAGTAATCGTACTCATTATCTTGCTTATCATTGTTGTTATGAGCTTGTTTTTCCAAGATATCCTTGTGCGTCATCCAACGTTTATGCACAACTTCCGTCATTTATTCTTAATTGTTACTGTGGTATTTATTGGTTGGTCTTGGGGCGGACAACTCTCTGTAGTGAATGTATTTACTTTCTTACAGGCCTTTATGTCTGATTTTTCTTGGGACTTATTCTTACTTGATCCCGTGATTTTCATTCTTTGGGGCGCAGCAGCGGTTACCATGATTTTATGGGGTCGTGCGGTTTACTGTGGCTGGTTATGCCCATTTGGCGCGTTACAAGAGTTAATGAATATTTTTGCTCGCTACATCAAAATTCCACAATTTGAATTACCTTGGGCTGTGCATGAGCGTTTATGGGCGATCAAATATCTGATTTTATTAGCGCTGTTTGGTATGTCGATGGAGTCATTATCACTTGCCGAGCAATTTGCGGAAGTAGAACCATTTAAAACAACTTTCTTATTGAAATTTGATCGTGAATGGCCGTTTGTATTGTATGCATCCATCCTGCTCATTATTAATATTTTTAACCGCAAGTTCTTCTGTCGTTACTTGTGCCCGTTAGGCGCAGCGTTATCAACCAGTAATAGCATTCGTTTATTCAGCTGGTTACGTCGTCGTCCTGAATGTGGTCAGCCTTGTAAAACATGTGCTAAAGAATGTGAGATTCAAGCAATTGATCCAGATGGTGTTATTAACATGCGTGAATGCCATTACTGTCTTGATTGCCAAGTGACCTATTTTAATGAAGAAAAGTGTCCACCATTGAAAAAGTTAGCAAGAAAAAAAGCCAAATTTAAAGAAACAGAAATAGAAATAACCGAAGTAGCTTAATTGGATCAAGCGAGCTAAATTAAATCAAGCGAGTTAAATTAAAAATTTAATTACATAATAAGTAAAGTGGAGAATAACAATGAGTAAAGAAGAGTTAAATTTAACGAATGACTCCAATGAAGTTACATTGGAAAGCGAAGAACGTCGTAAATTTTTTGGCAAAAGTGCCCTAATTGGCGCAGGTGTTGTGGCAGCGCCAATGACAGCTGCTATGTTTGCTTCTACAGCGCAAGCACAAAGAAAAGAAATGGCAATGAGCCCAGTAGTTCATCCGGGTGAATTAGATGAATATTATGGCTTCTGGTCAGGTGGTCATTCAGGTGAAGTGCGTATAATGGGTATCCCATCAATGCGTGAGTTAATGCGTATTCCAGTATTTAATACTGACTCAGCAACAGGCTGGGGTTTAACTGAAGAGTCTAAGCGTGTTAAAGGCGACAGTGCTGATATCATGATGGGTGACTCGCATCACCCTCATATGAGTATGACCGACGGTAGTTACAACGGTAAATACGTTTTCATTAATGATAAAGCTAACTCTCGTGTAGCACGTATTCGTTGTGACATCATGAAGTGTGACAAAATGCTTACGGTACCAAACGTACAAGCAGTTCACGGATTACGTGTACAAAAAGCACCATACACTAAATATGTTGTTTGTAATGGTGAATTTGAAATTCCAATGAATAACGATGGTAAAGACGGCATGAAAGATGTCAGCACTTACCGTTCGTTATACAACGTAATTGACGCAGAAACCATGGAAATGGCTTTCCAGGTAATGGTTGACGGTAACTTAGATAATACTGATGCCGATTTTGATGGTAAATACTTCGCATCTACATGTTACAACTCAGAAATGGGTATGAACTTAGGCGAAATGATTTCTGCTGAGCGTGACCACGTTGTTGTATTCAGCTTAGCCGCTTGTGAAGCTGCACTTAAAGCTGGTAAATTCAAAACTTATAACGGTAATGATGTACCAGTATTAGATGGTCGTAAAGGTTCTGAATTAACACGTTATATTCCAGTGCCAAAATCACCTCATGGTTTGAATACTTCGCCAGAAGGTAAATACTTCATGGCAAATGGTAAATTATCACCAACAGTAACAGTAATTTCTATTGCTAAGTTAGATGATTTATTTGCCAATAAAATTAAACCTCGTGACACTGTAGTAGCAGAGCCAGAGCTAGGTTTAGGTCCTCTTCATACAGCTTTCGATGGCCGCGGTAATGCTTACACTACATTATTCCTAGATAGCCAAATTGCTAAATGGAATGTTGAAGATGCCATTAAAGCTTACAAAGGCGAAAAAGTTAACTACATCCGTCAAAAACTAGATGTGCATTATCAACCAGGCCATAACCATACAACACAAGGTGAATCACGCGATGCTGATGGTAAATGGTTAGTTGTTCTATGTAAGTTCTCTAAAGATAGATTCTTACCTACAGGACCACTTAAACCAGAAAATGATCAATTAATTGATATTTCTGGTGATGAAATGAAGCTTGTTCATGATGGCCCAACATTTGCTGAACCGCATGACTGTATTATGGTTCACCGTAGTAAAATTAAGCCTAAGAAAGTTTATACTCGTGACGAGCCAACGTTTGCAGAAACATTAGCAATCGCGAAGCGTGATGGTGTTGATCCAATGAGTGACAATAAAGTTATTCGCGATGGCAAAAAAGTACGTGTATATATGACTTCTGTTGCACCAACCTACGGTATGAGTGAATTTACTGTAAAACTAGGTGATGAAGTAACGGTAATCATAACTAACCTTGACCAAGTAGAAGATGTAACTCATGGTTTCTGTATGACTAACCACGGTGTACAAATGGAAATTGGTCCTCAACAGACTGCTTCTATTACCTTCACTGCCAACAAACCTGGCGTACAGTGGTATTACTGTAACTGGTTCTGTCATGCGCTACACATGGAAATGCGTGGTCGTATGTTCGTTGAAGCATAGGCTTTAACTTAACAATCAGTTAATTACAGATTGAAAAGCCTGACACTGCAAAGTCTCAGGCTTTTTTGTGATCTTAATAACAGGAAACAGCTTCAGGCTGTGATATTACCGAACAGGTTCTGTCACGCTGTTAATATACTACAAGCATGGAAATGCGTGGTCGCATGTTCGTTGAAGCATAAGCTTTAACGTAACAGACAGTTAATTGATAATTCAAAAGCCCGACACTGAAAAGTGTCGGGCTTTTTTGTGATCTTAATAACAGGAAACAGGTTCTGTCACGCAGTTAATATACTACAAGCATGAAAATGTTTGCTCGTATATTCGTTGAAGCTTAATAATAGCTTTAGGCGTGATGTTACCGACAGTTAATTGAAAATTCAAAAGCTCGACACTGAAAAGTGTCAGGCTTTTGTGATATTAATAACAGGAAACTTGTTCAGTCCGCTAATTGTACTGAACCCCCATCAAAATGCAGGAAATAAGGTTCCGATCTTATCAGTTAACGTTATCAACCCTCACAAATCAGCGAAATACCGTGCTTTAAAAACACAGAAACAATCAACCACGGCATTGCAAGGTTTTTTATGTTTTTATTACCTATATGAGCCTATAAATGAAACTTGTTTAATCGAGATCAACTGATTTTCATCGAATAATGGTATGCTGCAATTAGTTACCCTTTTATAGAATAATTGTTTTGCTACTCTTTAAAAAATCACTTGCCATCTTGTTTATCATCAGCAGTTTTTATGCTCAACAAGTAAGTGCGCAAGAAACTCAATTATCACCCGCTGATGATTTACAACAAGCACTTAATAATAGCCAGAATGGCGATGTTATTACATTAGGGCCTGGGAGTTACTTCGGTAATTTCATCATAACCAAACAAGTGACACTTCGTAGCATCAATAAAGGCGAAGCTATTATAGACTCTCAAGGTAAAGGTCATGGTTTATGGCTCAAAAACTCACAGATCACCATAGAAAACCTAACCATAACCAACTGGGGTAATGACTTAACTGAGCAAAATTCTGGTATCTATTCTCACGGTAAAATAGACAATAACAAAGTGCCAAGTTTAACCATTAGAAGTAATATTTTAATCGGGGATGGTTTTGGCATCTGGCTTAATCAAGCTGACAAAGCGATTGTTAGCCATAACCGCGTTAAAGGAAATTTAACATTACGTTCAGCTGACAGAGGGAACGGTATTCAAATTGCCAATGTCACTAATAGCCATGTTTTTCTTAACGAAGTTAGTGAAACCCGTGACGGTGTTTATGTTATTTCCAGTCAAAATAATATTATTGAACAAAATACCATGCACCATTTACGCTACGGTATTCATTATATGTATTCTTATGATAATACAGTAAAAAATAACACTGCTTACGATACTCGTGCAGGTTACGCTTTAATGAGTTCACGTCGATTAACCATTACTGGCAATAAAACAACCGACAGCGAAGATTATGGTTTTTTACTGAATTTTATTACCCAATCTACTTTTAGTCATAACTATGTTAAAAACGTTTGGACAAAACCTGAAAACAAAGTGCTTGGCCGCGATGGTAAAGGTTTATTTGTTTATAACTCAGGCTACAATACAGTAAAACACAATATTATTGATACCGCTGAAATAGGCATACACCTTACGGCGGGCTCAGAAAACATCAAAATATTCGGTAATAGCTTTATCAATAATCCTACCCAAGTTAAATATGTTTCCAATAAAAAACAAGAATGGAGCAAAGATGGTCGAGGTAATTACTGGAGTAATTATTTAGGCTGGGATATGGGGAATGATGGCATCGGCGATACTATTTTTGAACCGAACGACGGTATAGATAAACTCGTCTGGCAATACCCAGAAATGAAAATGATTATGGACAGCCCTGCAATTTTGATTTTGCGCTGGGTTCAAAGACAATTTCCGGTACTCAAACCACCGGGCGTTAAAGACAGCTTCCCATTAATGAGCGCCCCTAGTTTAACAAAAAACCAGCAAGCCGCTACACCACTTGCTGTTACAACCTCTACCTTTACAAAAAGTAATTCTGCGCAGTCAGCAAACACCACTAGCGCAAGCTTAAAGGAATAATTTTATGAGTACTCCACTAGTATCACTTACCGACGCAGGTATAAGCTACCAGCAACTCGATGCTTTAAAGTCAGTGACAATGCACTTGAACCAAGGTGAGGTTATGGGTTTATTTGGCCATAACGGCGCCGGTAAAACCACCATGATGAAACTCATCCTAGGGGTTATTTCTCCAAGTCGTGGCACGGTTGAAGTCATGGGCATGGCACCTGATTCAAAAGAAGCGTGGCATTGTCGCAGTAAAGTTGGTTACTTACCTGAAAACGTGAGCTTTTATGAACAACTTACCGGCTTAGAAGTATTAACCTACTTTGCAAAATTAAAAGGTTTCAATAAAAAACAAGCTATTGATTTACTTGAGCAAGTGGGTATTACCCATGCGATGAAAAGACAAGTAAAAACGTACTCAAAGGGTATGCGTCAACGTTTAGGTTTAGCACAAGCATTTATCGGTGAGCCGAAGTTATTATTACTTGATGAGCCAACCGTTGGCTTAGATCCCATTGCTACCCGTGATTTTTATAAAACAGTGGATCAATTAAAATCAAACGGCTCTAGTGTCATTCTATGTTCTCACGTTTTGCCTGGTGTTGAACAGCATATTGATCGGGCGATGATTTTATCGACTGGTCAATTATTAGCTATGGGTACGTTAGCCCAATTGCGCCAACAAGCAGCGTTACCTGTTGCTATCAAACCCTTTGGACTTAATGGCTCAGTGGTTAATGACAGCAAACTAAATAGTTTTTTAACTGCCAACTGTCCAAACACTTTATTGGTACCTGAACAGGAAAAAATGAAGGTATTAAAGCAACTACTCAGTCATGAAGGCTTAGATGATTTACAGGTAGAGACTGCAAATTTAGAGCAAGTTTATCAGCACTTCCTGTTGAAACATGAAAGTGGAGAGAAAAAATAATGAGACAAATATTAACCGTTGCCAATAAAGAGTTTCACGATGGTTTAAGAAATCGTTGGTTAATCTCAATTACACTCATTTTTGCTCTACTGTCTATTGGCTTAACCTACTTTGGCGCTGCAGCCTCTGGTGCTGTTGGCGTAGCTTCACTTTCAACAACGGTAGCCAGTTTAGCCAGTTTAGCTGTTTTTCTTATTCCACTTATTGCCTTGCTGCTCAGCTACGATAGCTTTGTCGGTGAACAAGAAAGTGGTACCTTGTTGTTGCTATTGACCTACCCATTAAGTAAAAGCCAATTATTACTCGGTAAGTTTATCGGCCAAGGCAGTATTATCGCCCTAGCGACCTTGCTTGGTTTTGGCTCATCGGCGGTATTGCTGTATTTCCAACTCGGCGATATACAAGTATTAACAAGCTTCTCAGTATTTATTGTTAGTGCAATTTTATTGGGCTTAAGTTTTACTGCAATTTCTTATTTAATTAGTTTATCGGTCAGTGAAAAATCTAAAGCCGCTGGTTTTGCTTTAATCACTTGGTTCTTGTTTGCGCTTGCCTTTGATTTAGCGTTATTAGCTTTACTTGTTGGCGTTGAGCAAGGTATTACCCAAGCCGGTTTAACGCAATTGATGATGCTTAATCCTGCGGATATTTTCCGTTTGGTAAACCTTTCAGGGCTTGATAGCAGTGATGTTAACGGCGCTCTTGCTGTTGCCATTAATGCCAGTCTCTCCCAAGGACAGTTATTCACCGCTTTATTTGCTTGGGTTGCATTACCCTTGAGCATTGCCATATTTATTTTCAAAAGGAAAAAACTTTAATGTCTGCAATTTTTAAAACGCTCGGTGCACTTTTTTGTTTAATCATCATCTCTGCTTGTTCAGATAATTCAGCACAACAAGCCGTTATTCATAAAGCGGTTGCCATGGAAAGCAGCGATGAATGTCACTTATGTGGCATGCTTATCACCAACTTTGATGGCCCTAAAGGCGAAGTTTTTAGAAAAGAACAAGGTGATAAGGTTTTTAAGTTCTGCTCTACCCGCGACATGTTTAGCTATTATTTAGACCCTGAAAATACCCGTAATGTCAGTCAAATACTGGTACATGATATGAGTAAAATGCCTTGGGGCAGTGACAGTATTGATGATAAATACTTTATTGATGCTAAAACTGCTTGGTATGTTACTGGCTCTGAAAAAACAGGGGCAATGGGGAAAACGTTAGCGAGCTTTAGTTTACAAACTGATGCTCAAGCGTTTGCCAGTGAGTTTGGCGGTAAAGTACTTAGCTTTAAAGACGTGAATCAAGATAGTCTTTGGTAGATAGAAAGTAAAATTTCCCCCTTTAAAATATCACCTAACATTGATGTTAAAGGGGGCAAATTAGATAAATGACATTACAGCTTTTCTACGCGATACCCTTTAGCTTTCAATAACGCTAAAACACTTTTATCACCCGCGAGATGCGCGACGCCCACTAAAACAAATTCTTTATCTGTGCTTTTACCATTGCCAGCAAACATGCGTTCAATCTGTGATATCCATGTTTGATTTCTATCAGTTAGTAATTTTTTAAATGTTTTAGGATCATCTTTCATAGGCAGAATAGCTAACTTGTTAAGCTGTTGTTCATCACCTACTCGCCAGGCTTTAAGTAAGCCTAAAAACATCGCTTTAAAGTCTGTCATTTGCTCAAGGTTTGACTTGATGAAACGGTCTTCATCACCAATACCCATATTAGCAATCATATTCATTTGAAACTCGGCACTCTCCAAGTACGCTATGCCTTTATTGTCCCTATTGGCTTGTTTGCTATAGAAGATATCAACACCTTCTCCTGATAGCTGTGCTTTTTTCGCTTCTAATAACGCCAGCATGGTGACCAAAAGTCCAGGTTTAAAGTGTTCAAACATAGCTAGTTCAACACCTAAAGAAGAAACATACTGACTGAGTTTTTGTTGTGTTTTCGTTGATAAAAAACTGCTAATAGTTTTGCCATTGCTATAAGTCATTTGTTGCATCATATTCAGTTGAAATTCTGCATCACTGGCATCGGGCAATTTAGCCTCTAACACTATGCTATCGCTTTGTTTATAAGCTTGGTCAAATTCTTTTGGTAGTGGAAGTTCTGATGGTGGCAAAATATGTACTGTACCGCCGATAAAAATATAGTCATTGCCTTTACTGACTTTCCAAACTGATGATTGTGCATGTGCCGTTAAAGAAACAAAACTCATTGCAATAAGTGTTGCACCGATAAATAGATGCTTATAAGTACTTTTAATCATTAAATATCCTTATTCTTTTCTGTAAATAATGCAGCTCAAGGTTAAAAATCGCTGTAATCCGGCTATAAAATTTTGTCGGTTTCCCTGTTCAAACCTTAAGCCAGTTGTTAGGCTAGCGTTTTACTTCTAGCACACTCTTTACTCTATGTTGACTAACTTACTTATGGGATTAACATTGCCGATAAAATTATTACTACTCTACCTATTTGTTTTAAATTTATCTAGTTGTAGCTCAATGAACAACCCTGTGGTTTATCATACTAGTTTTGATTTTTCTCAAGTAAAAAAATACAGCTTTTACCAAAACCATTCAAAATTCTTTGATAGCCAAAGCCTGAGTCATGCCCAGCGAAATCGTATTGAAATAGCAATAGAGAAGAGTCTTAACGCACAAGCATTTATTTATAGTGATATTGATAACGCCGACATCATCGTTACCTATTATCTAGTTAAGGGTAAACGCCAAGATTACAAAGATTATAATAAAGCGGTACTATTTTGTCCGCACTGCTTAAAAGCCAATACTTGGCAACAAGAAAACGATGAATGGTCAACTTATCCGGGTGGCTTAATTATTGATTTAGTCGATCCTAAACGCAACCGCTCTGTGTGGCGCAGTATATATCCGCTGAAATTCGAAGCAAAAGATAACAGCACAACACAAAATGAAAAAATAATGACAGCGGTTGATATTATGCTAACTCAATATCCTGGAAACTAGGGACTGTTGAATTTTCGAGATTGTTTTTGCAGCGATTTGTTGGGTATTTATACAAGACAGAGCCTTTGTAATGTGGTTATTCCACAGAAAAAGGCGATAACGTAGTAAAAATGACCAACAAACGCTGTCCGAAGGATTCGGCTAAAAGCGCCTTACTCTTTGTTGAGTAGTATTTGCTTAGAATGACTAGGCTACACACTACTCGCCGCGATTAAAGCGCTTTTATCCTGAACAAAATTTAACCGCGAAAGTTCAACCGCCCCTAAATACTGACACAAAAATATTTATTTATCCCAAGCTCTATTCAAGCCGCTTTTACCGATTTATAATACTTAATCAATAAAGCATAAGAACCTTAATCAAATATGAACTACCCAGATGACGAAACAGGCCAAGTATTAGCCGAAATGCACCAAGCAGGTATAGACTTGAGCCAATCACATGATGTGGTATTTTTTCATTTGTTTGAGAAAGAAAGCCAAGCACAGGCGATGGCTGATCATATAAATGAGCACTTACCCGAAGTAAAATGTAACTTGCACCCAGATCAAACCCCTAATGTTTGGGATGTTGATTGTACCGTTGTGATGACACCATCATATGAAGCTATTGTTGCACAAGAAGAAGCTTTTGAAAAAATCGCTATCCAGTTTACTGGTTACAGTGATGGCTGGGGGATTGAAGCTTAACTACAGCTTCTGAACTATATTCATGTTTGCCTTCTATTTAAAAAAATACAAAATGTATGTTGCCATAGCAGCCCAGTCTGTCGCTTTGTCTTTATCTATGCGCCACGGAGTCAGGTTCAATCGATTACGTAGAATATTTACTGCTATGATTGTGCGCAGTGTTGGTGCTCGCGTTAACCTTACTGGTACTATCGATGCTGATACTGATATTTTAATTGTTAATCATCAAAGTATGTTTGATATCTTCTCTCTTGAAGAGGTGGTGGGTAATGATACTCGTTTTATTGGTAGAACAGGTATTATGGATAAATGGCCTGTTTCTCGCATCGTCGATAGAGTTGGCCATATTACCGTCGATCAAAAAGACAGCCGTGCCATCATCAAACTATTGAAAGACGTAAAAATTTGCAAAGGTAAAAAAGTCATCATCTTTCCTGAAGGAACTCGCTCACAATCAGGAAAAATTGAACCCTTTGAAGCGGGTACAAAATTACTGGTTGAAAAGCTCAAACTTAAGGCGCAACCCGTTGTTATTAGAAATATCTTAGATGTTTATAATGAGTCAAATAAAACAGCTACTTCAGGTACCATTGAGATAGAAGCTTTACCTGCAGTCACCATTGCTGATAATTGGTACGAAGACATACAACAACAAATGAACAAAACGTTTAGCCAATAGCTTCAGAGCATTGGCTAATTAGTCATCAGACCCACTAATTGCGGCAATATGTCACACTACGTAATTGTTTGTAACTGATAAAATCTCGGCACCTTTTTAACTCGTTACAACGACGAGTTGTTTTACTTAGCTTGGTGCTTCCCAATGAAAAAATCCCTCTTATTTACCACCATACTCATGGCGTTCAACAGTCCTCATGTTTATGCTAATGTGCTTGAGCAGAATTTGGCGGAAGAAATTGAAAAAATCTCCATTACTGGCTCTCATATCAAACGAGCAGATTTTGAAACAGCCAGCCCTATCAGTGTTATCACCGCCGAACAAATAGCCCTTACCGGCATAGTCAATGTCGAAGACTTATTACAACGTATGCCTTTTTCAGCCGGTGTTGCTGGTAATGCCACTAACGCTTACTGGACCAGTGGCGGTTATGGTACTGCACAAGTCAATTTACGTGGTATGGGCATTAAACGGACGCTGATATTACTTAACGGTCGACGTATGGTTAATGGGGGCACTGGTGCAAATAGTTCAGTAGATCTGAACACTATTCCCACCGGACTGATTGAGCGTATCGATATTTTAAAAGATGGCGCTTCTGCCATTTACGGTGCAGATGCGGTAGCTGGTGTGGTTAATATCATTACCAAGAGTGATCTTGAAGGTGCGACTTTTACTGCCAAAGCAGGCGCATCTGATGAAGGTGACGGTGAGCATCAAGAACTCAGTTTAAACATTGGTTCTTCATTTGATCGTGGTAATTTCGTTTTTAGTGCTAATTACGTAAATACTGAGGCGGTCAGACAGTCAGATAGAATTGATTGTGCCAAAAAAGAAATTATTAACGATGATGGTACCAGCCAACTCGCTTGTTTTGGTAGCTCCTCTACCGAGGGTGGACGTGCTTTATTGGCTGATGGCCAAAGTGTGCAATTTAATCAAAACCCTCAAGGTGATGGTAATAGCTATGAAACTTACGACAGTAGTAAACATGCTTTTACTTGGATACCTTACTTAAATGCTGTTAGTCCAAGTAAACGCATTAACTTGGCGACAACACTTAATTATCAATTAACGGAGCAAATTAATTTATTTACCGAAGCCATGTATAGTAATCGACAATCTGAACAGATTGTTACTCCTCGAAGCATTGGCGGCATTATGGTGTCCAAGGATTTTGCTTATAATCCAACAGGACAAGATCTTGAACTAACAAAACGTCGTAATACCGAACTCGGCGCGCCTTTCTTTTTTCAAGAGACTGATACCACACGCCTTGTTTTAGGGCTTAATGGTGAATTCAGTAACGACTGGCACTGGGATATGGCTTATAACTATAGCCGTAATACTGGTAACGATGGCTGGACCTTCGATTTAGATAAGGAAAGAGCGAGCCATACCCTTGATGAGAACGTTTGTAGCTCTGATGCTGGTGCGAGCATTCCTTGTGGTGATTGGTTTGGTGTCGGTGAGTTAAGTCCCGAGGTTATTGATTACGTTAAATATCGTCGTGAAGGTAATGGCGGCAATGAACTCAAATCATTTACTTTAAACTTAACTGGTGACATTACTCAGTTACCTGCGGGTACCCTAGCCTTTGCGACAGGACTTGAAAGTCGATACGAAAGTGGCTGGCGTAATCCAGATTCGACGGTATTACGTAATGGTGGAGAAGATAGCATTAATGGCCATTATAACGTCAATGAAGTCTACGCTGAGTTTTCAATTCCTTTACTCGCCGGCTTACCCTTTGTTAAATCTCTTAATGCTGAAGTTGCCACCCGCTATGCTGATTACAGCACCTTTGGCGATAAGACGACTTACAAAATTGGCTTAACTTGGCAAATTATCGATAGTTTAATGTTGCGTGGTGTTAAATCCACCGCCTTTAGAGTGCCAATGTTAACCGAGCAGTTTGGTGGCACCAACTCTGAAAATCTTCGCACTATTGACCCCTGTGAAAATGCCACTGGTACCATTGCTACTAATTGTTTAGCCGATGGCATCGCTGTTGATTTTGTGCAAGATGGCACTACGGTATTAACCGCTGTCGGCGGTAATCCTGAAGTAGAGCCTGAATCAGCTGAAACGTTAACATTAGGTCTTGTATGGCAAGCAAGTTTTGTTGAGGGGTTATCAGCAACCATTGACTATTTTGATATAGAAGTTGAAGAAGCTATTACCTCGGTCAATGGCTCTGATGTTCTTAAACTTTGTTATAGCGACCCTGTTGCCTACAGTGATTACTGTAATAGCTTTGAACGCCATAGTATTAGTAAACAGGTGACTTCACTTAATCAACGTCCTGTTAATGCGGCTTGGGAAAAAGTCAGCGGGTTAGACTTCAATATGCAATACCAAGGATCACTATTTAATTTAACCACCAAGGTTGATTTAGAAGCGACTCATCTACTTAATCATGAGAATAAGCCATTACCAGGGCAAGCAACCCATGAGTTATTAGGTCTAATTACCGAAGATCAAGGCAGTTATACCGAGTGGCGCGCTAATTTAGGCTTTACTTTACAGGCAAAAGATTGGGGCACTTATTATGCCATTCGCTATATTGGTACTGCGGATGATGCCAATGGCGGCGGTCCTATTGGCAGTTCAGTGCCCAGTATCTTTTATCATGATATTCAAGGCAGTTATTATTTAACTGACGATGTCAGCCTATCTGCAGGTATCGACAATATATTTGATAAAAAGGCACCGTTCTTAACCTCATGGAATGATGCCAATACTGATGTGATGACGTATGACTTACATGGCCGACGTGGTTATGTGAAGGTCAGTGTTAGCTTTTAGCTTTTAGCTTTTTACTAGGAAGCGTTAACGTTTATGATGAAAGCCAGTACTCATTGAGAATACTGGCTTTTTTTACTTTTTCTTAAATAATTGAAGAATCAGATAGAGAGTTGGTAATTTTATTCATTCTCTATCGTTTTATCTTTAGCTTTTTCTTTTTTTGGCTTTTCAACAATATGAAAAGCCGGTAATGAAACATGCCAATAGATAGCAGCTAGGCGTAGGGTCAATGCTGCAGAGATTGAGACAATCATCGCGTTAGTATCATTCCAATTTAACCCATGCAATATAATAAATAAGCTACCGCCTAACATGGCTGCCAGCGCATAAATCTCTTCACGTAAAATCATCGGGATCACATTACATAAAACATCTCGAATCATACCGCCGGCAATACCCGTAATAGTACCTAATACGACAGCCACCGGGATTGGTGCGCCCAAATATAATGCTTTTTGCGTGCCTAAAACGGCGAACAAAGCTAAACCTAAGGCATCGGCAATGAGCAAGAAACGCTTAGGGATCCGTTTTGGTTGTCTTATCAGCACTATGGTGAGTATCGCTGTCACTAAAATAACATAGAGATAATAGGGCTTTTCCACCCAAAAGACTGGCGTTTGTAAAATAACATCGCGAATGGTACCGCCACCTACAGCGGTAACTGAGGCCAACACCACGACACCAAAAGGATCAAGTTGATAGCGCCCAGCCATAAGCGCCCCTGATAAGGCAAAAACAATAACGCCAAAAATATCTAAATAAAATAAAAAGTCATTCATGTAAAGCCCAAATCACGTGACTAATTGCCAGCATAGTGCTGACAGTGCGAGTAAAAATAAACTGCTATAGACAGTGAAATTAACTTTTCGGCTTGCTTTAATAATATCGCGTGGCTCTGGTTGTTTGCCAAGATCATTAAAGGCGACCTTACGTAATTTTTCACCTTGATACATAGCGACTCCGCCAAGTCTCACGGCAAGCGAAAAAGCATGTACGGCTAGAAAAAAATTATTATTCAGTTTAAAAAAGTGGCCTCGTGTTAAGCGCCAAAATAATAAACTGCCCTGCCCTAAAGTACTCAGTAATATCAATAATGCCATTAACCGGCTAGGCAACCATTGCATAAGCTGGGTAAACAGCTGACTGTAAAAGCCAAAGTGCTTATATTGCCCTAATTTAGTATTCCAACAATAGTGCATTTCTAACATTAATCGGTAGCTAAGAGCCGCTAACGAACCAAAGGTAATAAAGAGGAAGCTAACCACATAAATTTGCTGCAAACTGCGAAGTAGGTGCATTTCAATAGCCGCTTTACTCAAGCCCACTGGTGAGAGTTGATCTGTTTCTCGCAAGAGTAGTGGCTTGAGGGTTTGCTTTGCCAGATAGTTTTGTTTAGCCACTAAAGCTTGCGCAATGCCTATGTTTACCTGCCCTAGATTGAGGCTGCCTAGGGCAAGATAAAGTAATAATCCTTGCCACACATAATCAACCGCAATAAAGTCAGCGAAGAGCCATAAAATAATAGCTATCGGTACCAAAGTAACTAATAGCGCTAATAAACCAGCGATGGTTTGATGTTGAGTACTATTTTTACTGTTATTAACCTTATTAGCTAACTGTAAGCAATAAAATTGGAAAAAACGTAGTGGCTCATGGGCAATGAAATGGCTAACTAAGGACTTAATGATCAGCACTACCATGAGAATTAACACATGATAAGTAAAAGGCGCTAACTCGGTGAGTACTGTCATTAATTATCCCTTTCCAGTTGCCAGCTTCTAATTTTAAGTAACGTGCTTAGGCTGCGCTAAGTACTTTACCTTTAAGTTGTTCTAACATATTTAGTACTAGTTGCGATGAGTTGACCGCCGCTGTTTCTAAATACTCTTCAAAGGTATGTGGTGATTCTTTACCAGCAATATCAGAAAGTGAACGAATAACAACAAAAGGAGTTTTAAGCTGTAAACACGCTTGTGCTATCGCAGCACCTTCCATTTCAACCGCAGCCATAGTGGGGAAGTTAGCACGTGCTTTGGCGACATCTTCTTCTTTAGTCATGAAGGTATCACCTGTAGTGATCAACCCTGTTACCGCTTTAATGTTTTTCCCAGCTGTTTGGCTTAATTGTTCAATGCCTTTTTTTGCTGCTGCCACTAAATCTCCATGTGGCATAAATGCCGCAGGATTGGCTGGTAATTGGCCAACTTCATAGCCAAAGGCAGTAAGGTCAACATCGTGATAACGAACTTCTGAGCTCACGACAATGTCTCCTACTTTTAATGCCGCGTCAAAGCCGCCAGCAGAGCCAGTATTAACCACGTAATCAACCTGAAAGCGGTCAATTAATATCGCGGTTGCTAACGCGGCAGCAACCTTGCCGATACCTGATTGAACAATAACAACATCACTGCCATCTAATTGACCTTGATGAAACGTATAACCCGCATGTTCTGTACTTTTGGCATCGGTTAATTTTGCCTTCAAAATGGCAACTTCTGGCTCCATTGCGCCAATAATTCCTGCTTTCATGATAATTCCTAACTGTGTTTAATATAATTTAATATAATTTAATTGAATTAAATTAAGTAGATAAATAATAACTGCTTATTTCATTTCACTATGACGAATTCATACGCAATTTTATACGTATTCCTGCAGGCCGAAGAAAATAAGGTTATCAATAAATTGGATATTTTCTACCACCGTAATATTGTCAGCTGTCTGTGCTAACAATAGGGTTGTTAACGCCTTACCATCGCCACCTGTTAATACAATGCGGTTAATATCACTTAATTGCTGTGCTTGTTCAATCGCTTGCTCAATCATACCTAAGGTTGCGGCCCAACACGCGTTATTAACATTATCGGTAGTGTTAGCGCCAAATGCTAAGCTAGGCGTTACTTTACTCTTAGCATGAACTAGCGTGCTATGGCTTAAAATACTATTAAATAATGCGTTAATGCCCGCTAATATCCAACCACCTTGATGCTGACCATTCGCAGCCAATAAATCAACTGTAGTCGCAGTGCCTGCATCTATTATTAATACATTTTCATTTGGATAAAGGTGTATAGTCGCTAATAACGCAAGCCAGCGGTCGATACCTAGAGTAGTCGGTTCTTTATATGCTGAAACCAACGTATTTTTTTTCTGTTCACTATGCACTTGTTTAAAACTAATCTTTTGACTTTCACACCAAGTAGCAAGGTCATTGCTTAATGCCGACTTAGCCACATTAGCGACTATTACTCGGCTAGCTTGGCTGAAGTATTTCGCAAAATATGCCACAGAAAATTCATTATTATTTAGCTGCGTAGTCGCTGATAATTCACCGTTACTAAGTTGCACGTATTTCGTTCGACTATTGCCGATATCAATTAAAAGGATCATTCGTCCATCCTAAGGCTTACTTCACCACCGTAGACTGGTTTAACTTGCCCATCCACCTCTAGCAATAAAGCACCTTGGTTATTAACACCTCGACATATGCCGTGCGTTGCTCGTTCTCCGGTAATTAATTTTACCCGCTTATTTAAAAAAGCGTCATGAGCATGCCACTCTTCTAACATCGGCACTAAACCCACTTGCTGATGTTGTTGTAATCGCTTTCGTAAACAACTAATTAATTGTGCACTGAGCCCATTTCTATCAATTTTGACTTTACTGTGTGATTGCAAGTCTGTCCATTTTTGTTCAATTAATTTACCTGCTTCTTCGGGCATATGCAGATTTAAACCGATACCAATAACACAGTGACTAGGCTCTAACGCCTGCCCTTCGAGATCAATTAAAATACCCGCGAGTTTTACGCCATCAAGATAAATATCATTTGGCCATTTCAGCTGAACTTGTATATTACTATGGGCTTTTACTGCATCGCTGACCGCTAGTGCCGTGACTAAACTTAATCCCATAGCCGCTGATAGACCTTGTTCTAAATACCAATACATAGACAAGTAAATTTGCGAGCCAAAAGGGGAAATCCACTGTCTACCTCGACGACCTCGACCAGCACTTTGATATTCAGCTAAGCAAACTTGTCCTGAGGTGACTTGATTAGGTAAACGCCTCATTAAGTAGTCATTGGTAGAGTCAATTAAGCTATGTACTTCAATCAATGATAAGTCGCTTTGCTTTTCAGCCTGCTGGTTCGCTTCATCAGCCAATAAACTGATAATTTTTTCTTTCTCTAATAAATACAACGGTTGCGCCAGCTTGTAACCTTTACCAGTGACACTATAAATATCTAAGCCTATTTCCGTTAATACTTTAATATGTTTAGCGATAGCAGTACGGCTGATGCCTAACTGCTCACCAAGCAACTGTCCTGAAACAAATTGGCCTGAGGCTAATGACTTAACTAAGTGCTCTTTAACTGTTTTAGTCATCGCTATTCCCTCTAATAGAATTAATATCTCCAATAACATTAATATTTTCGATAGGATTTAAGTCACTCAACGATGAGAAGGGTCTCTCACCTCTCTGTGTAATCATGCGCACTTCTGGTATTAAGGATACTGAGAATTTTTCGGCTACTTTTCGTTGGACATATTTAGCTAAACTAATAATGTCTGCACCTAAGTCACTACCATAATTAACCAGAACTAAGGCTTGTTGTTGATGAACACCAACGGCGCCATGGCGAAATCCTTTTAATCCCGCTTGATCAATTAACCAACCAGCGGCCAGTTTTATTTCACCCTTTTTCTGAGGGTAATGGGGGATTTCCGGGTATTGCTGCTGTAATTGGGCAAAGTCTGCGTCATTGACTATGGGGTTTTTAAAGAAACTACCTGCATTAGGTAACTCTTTAGGATCAGGTAACTTGCTACTGCGTAATGCAATGACTTGCGCCATCACTTGCTTAGCAGTGCTCTCTTTTGCAAGAATATCTAATCCCGCGTAAGAAAGGTTTGCCTGCCATGCTTTCGGAAAATTAAAGGTCACTTGAGTAATTAAACCCTGGTTATAACGTTCCTGCTTAAAGATGCTATCACGGTAGGCAAATCGGCAAGCTTGTTTAGTGAGCGAGTGCAGTGTTTTACTGGCAAATTCATACCATTGTATTTCTTGACAAAAATCAGCGAACTCTACCCCGTAAGCACCAATATTTTGCACTGGCGCTGCACCAACACTACCGGGGATCAAGGCTAAATTCTCTAAGCCATAAATCCCCTGTTCTAGACAAAAACAGACGAGGTCATGCCAATTTTCTGCTGCACCTACCGTGATAACAAAATGATCATCGCGTTCATCAATTTTGATACCGTTAAATTTCGGCTGAATAATAATGGGCGCTTGAGCTTCTACAAACAGCGTATTACTGCCTTCACCAAGAATATAAAACTTGTCTGAGGTATTGCCAGCCGATAAATCAGGTAATTGCTGTAATTCTGCTAGGGAGCTTGGGAAATAGATACGTGAGCAACTCGCCTTAATATTAAAGCTGTTACTGCTTTTTAGGGAGTAATTTTGGTTTGAGTGCATAGCCATGAAAATGAAAAATGAAAGAATCATTATTGTACTGAAAAATTAGCTTAACACCAATTATCTTCGTTAATGACTCATTTTATTTATTACTGACACTTTGTCAGTAATTTACTGTTCACAGATACTAAATACGCACTAAAACATCATTAAGGGCTAAACGAGATTTTGGTAACTTGGCGTTAAAATCGTCTTCCGGGTGATGATAACCAATAGCCAATGCTACATCACATTGATAGCCATCAAGCTCTTCGCTAAACTCTTTATTCACTAACTCAATATCAATACCTTCCATTGGTGTGGAATCAATTTTTAGTCGAGCAAGTATATGAAGAGTATTACCTAAAGCTAAGTAAGTTTGTGCTTTAGTCCAAGTGCTGGTATCGCCAGATTCGCTAGTATTAAGCTCTGCAAAAAGGAAACCACCGAACGCCGCTTCACGTTTTTCAGGCTGTGTTCGCTTATCGACAATGCCTTTATCTACCACCTTGGCATAATCCTCACGATTATATTTAGGATTGTAAGCAAACAAAATCATCTGCGAGCTATCAAATACATGCGGTAGATTATAATGGTGCATATTGGCGAATGTTTTACTCATACGTGTTTTTGCTTCATCACTTTCAAGTACAATAAACTTCCATGGCTGCGAATTAATAGACGAAGCTGAAAGACGCATGGCTTCATATAAGACATCTAAATCTGCTGGTGGAATTTTTCTCGTTGCGTCGTATTTTTTTACCGTATGGCGGCTAGCAAGATCGTCGATAATTGAGTGAGTCATGGTGATTCCATCTAAGTTACGTATATAAAAATAAGGTAAAGCTACATAACCTCAACTCGGTTTAATATGTAGTTTTACCATTATATAGATTTATTTACAGATCTCTACAGTGTAATATTTTGGCTTATCTCAAGGGAAATTTACGCGCCAATAGCTTATCTATTGCAAGTGAATTTAACGTAGAAATAAGTAAAAATAGCCACTATATACCCAAACTACTTGAACATGACTCGCTCAAGCGTCCTGAAACACGTATCTTCAGGTAGCTTGGGTATAGACTTACTTATTTATCTCAGCTATTCACATCAACCACAACACGACCAGTAACATCACCATCAAGTAACTTACCTGCCACCTCGATGGATGCTTCTAAACTAATCACCTCTGCTATCGATTCCATTTCCGTTGCTGGTAAAATTTCCGATAGTTTTTTCCATGCTGCCACTCTATCTGCTCTAGGACGCATAACGCTATCAACACCTAATAAAGATACACCTCTTAAAATAAAAGGAGCAACCGAAGCGGGTAAATCCATGCCTTGTGCTAAACCACAAGCTGCAACAGCGCCACCATATTGGATGCTTGCACAAACGTTGGCAAGGGTGTGACTACCTATAGAATCAACTGCACCAGCCCACTTTTCTTTCATTAACGGTTTACCTGGGGCTGATAATTCTGCTCTATCAATAATCTCAGTTGCGCCTAAATCATATAAATAATCATGTTGTTTACTACTACCTGTTGAGGCAACAACCGAGTAACCCATTAAGGAAAGTAGTTTTACCGCAAAGCTACCAACACCACCAGTAGCACCCGTAACGAGAATTTTTCCACTCTTAGGAGTAATACCGCTTTTTTCCAATGCTAAAATACACAGCATAGCGGTATAACCTGCGGTACCAATTGACATTGCCTGTAGCGGCGAAATGGTTTGTGGTAAAGGAATGAGCCAGTCACTATTTACTTTCGCTTTTTGTGATAAGCCACCCATATGCTTTTCACCAACACCAAAGCCGTTAAGTATCACCTTATCACCTACCTTAAACTCCTCACTTTCACTGTGCTCAACAATGCCACTGAAATCGATTCCGGGTATCATCGGAAAGCTTCTTATTACTGGGGCTTTGCCTGTAATTGCTAACGCATCTTTGTAATTAAGCGTGCTATATAGGACTTTCACTAAGACATTACCTTGGGATAAGCTTTGCTCAGGTAATTCAGTGATCGATGTTTTGTAACCATTTTCATCTTTATTTACCAGTAAACACTTAAACATATGAACCTCCAATATAGACCACTCGTCTATTAATTAATAAAAAAATTATTTTTTTAACAATTGTAAAAAATGATTGATAAAAAGATCTATCGGCTGGGTAGTTTGCACCAACTTGCAACGACTTACCGCCCCTTCCCAACCAATCCAAAAGAACTCTGCTAACGAATTGCATTCTTGTTGCTTAGCATCTGGGCAAAGCTCATTTAGGTGATCAGATATTTTACTCTGCCAGCCTTGGAGCACCAAGGCTAACTTATCGCGGTGGCTAATGGGTAAAGCAGCAACTTCTTGCTCGAGATTGCCCACTAAACAGCCACGATTAAAATTATATTTTTCAATTCCCGCTTTAGCATCATCAACAAAACTTATTAACCTCTGCTCAGCCGCTAACTGACCATTTTTTAAATGTAAATCAAGCTTACGGCAGAAGTAGACGTCGTAAGAAGCAATTACCGCTAAGCCAAAGACTTCCTTATTAGCGAAGTAATAATAAAAAGATCCTTTCGGTACAGATACCTTTTTTAATATCTGATCTAAACCTGATGAAGCAAAGCCAAATTGCGTGAAGTGTTCAACGCCACTACTGATTAATTCAGCTTTGGTTTTAGTGGTATCTCGGCCAGACTTTGCAGGCCTACCTCTTCGTTTTTTAATCGTATCTAATTGCATAAATTAATATTAGACCGATCGTCTATTTAATTGCAAGCATTAATTTGTACAAGGTAATAAACCCAACGGTATATAAAATGGTCAAATAGACTATATTCATGGTCAATTTAACTAAAAAGTTAAAATCCCTTGTCTTGTAATATTTTTATACAAGTAATAGATGAAAATATATTTCTTATTTATCAACAATTTAAAATATTAACAATCTTTGGCACAGCACTTGTAATAGCTATTACATACCAGACGATGTTTAACATCAAAATAGAAAGTTAGCATCACTACTTAACAAACAAATACTAAATGAAGAAGGAATTTATTATGAGCACATTTAACATGACTAAAAATACTAGCAGCAACATAAAAGATGTAAGCCTTGCGTTAGTACTTATCGGATCTTTGCTGGGCGCCACGCTGAGTACTAGTGTTAATGCAGCACCAACAACAAGTGTTGAAAATGCAGTAAGCGACTTTGTTGTTGCCCAAGGAGAAAAAATGATTACTGAATTGAATACACAATTGCAAAAATCGATTAATAACGAAATTAAAGCGTTTTCTGCTAATTTCTCACTTAATAATGCGACAACTTGGTTAGCCGCAGAGAAAGAAGTGAAACCGGCAGAGAACACAATAAACACTAATTCATTACAACTAAAATCAAACTAAATAGGAGATAAATTATGGGACTATTCAGCCGTTTTACCGACATTATTAATGCAAATTTAAACAGCATGTTAGACAAAGCCGAACATCCAAAGAAAATGATTCGTTTGATCATTGGCGAAATGGAAGAAACATTAGTTGAAGTACGCTCAACTGCAGCCAAAAATATTGCTGAACAAAAGACCTTAGCAAGAAAAGTTAAAGCGACTCAAGAAGGTATTGTGCACTGGCATAACAAAGCAGAAATTGCGTTAAATAAAGGTCGAGAAGATTTAGCAAAATCAGCACTGGCACAAAAACATAAATGCCAAGCTGAATTAACCCAGCTAGATGAAGAAGATGCACAATTAACTGACTTGTTAACCGCCATACAAGAAGATGGGCAACGCTTGCAAGATAAACTTAACGAAGCCAAACGTCGTCAAGAAGCATTAAGGCTTCGTCAAGAGTCAGCTGAGGTAAGATTAAAGGTACGTGAAAAAGCTGTGATTCACAATATTGATGAAGCAATGGCCAAATTTGAGCGTTATCAACAGAAAATTGATCATCTTGAAGCGCAAGTAGAATCTTATGATTTAACTGAGAATAAAGATTTATCAACACAGATATCTGATCTTGAGCAAGACGATAGCATTGAGGCGGAATTAGTCGAAATGAAAAAGAAAGTTGTTAACGGTTAACAATTTAATATAGCAACTCCCTCGTTTGGCGAGGGCAGCCATTTTATAAAAGTAATAGTGTAAAAGTAATATTGAAAGACTAAGGAATTACCATGAGATATGACAGAGAGTATTCAAGTATAAAAAGTGTTCGTCAAACATTATCTAAAGACGTAGCAAATAAAAAATTGACTGGTGTCTGTGCTGGCATTGCCAAACATTATGATTTCCCACGCTTAGCTGTTCGTATTGCCGCTATTGCTGCACTGATCATGTTACCTGTAGTCACGGGTGTTGCGTACGTCGTAGCAAGTATGTTGTTACCCAATAGTAAATACTACTAGTTTGTCATTCTATAAGTGAGAAAAGCATGAGTTTTTTTAAATCCTTAATATTGGCAATTGTCGCGACCACTTTCTTAACCTATGTTTTTGGTGTTGGCATGCTAGAGTTAACGAACTTGCATGTGATGATGGACGGTGAAGTCGTTGAACCACTAAAAGCCATTGGCGTTTCAGCGTTAGTGGTTGTGGTATTAGTTGTGGCCGCACTAGGCATTGTATTGAGCGTTTTTGGTGGCATGATATTTATTGGCTTGGTTATCTTTGGAAGCATTGCCATGGTAACGGTTGGCATATTTTGGCCAATTCTATTAATGGCAGTAGTTATCTGGTTATTTAGTCGAAATAAACAACCAAGACAATATGCATAACCCTTTAATAAATATATAACCACTGAGTGCAGCCAATAAAAGTCCTTTTCTATTCTCTGTGTAGCACGAAGTGCCTCGGTGAACTCGGTGGTTAAATGGTTAATATAAGCTAGCTATTTATTTAAAAAACTTAGCTAGAATATTTTTACATTCATCCGACTTTACTAAATGAGAAAATGCTTTGCTTTCGTCACTAATGGCCTGGCTTAATGCTAATTTGTTCGCTTGACGAATTAACCGTCGGCTAGTCATTACTGACTCAACAGGTAAATTGGCAATGGTTTGGGCAACATCGGACGTGAGTGCTAAGAGTTCATCAGGCTGACACGTTTGATTAGTAATGCCATAACTCAATGCTTGCTCTGCGTTAAACGTTTGACCAAGCACCATTAGTTCAAAGGCTTTATTTGTGCCGACTTTTTGAGTTAACAACAAACTAGAGCCCGCTTCTGGACATAAGCCTAGTTGGGTAAAAGGCAGTTTAAATTTACTATTATTAGCCGCAATAACCATATCACAATGCAATAATAAAGTGGTGCCAATACCCACTGCAACGCCAGCAACGCCAGCAACGAGAGGTTTAGTAAATTCTGACAAGACTTTAACAAAGGCAAGGGCAGCTAATTCGTCATCAGCTGAACATTGAATAAAATCATGCAAGTCATTACCGGCACAAAAGCACTGTTCATTTCCTTGAATGACCAAGCAATGAATACTTGATGTTTGCTCTGCATAAGCGAAATACTGACAGAGTTGTTTATACATATCGTTAGTTAATGCATTTTTTTTATCAATACGATTCAAGGTAATTGTAAAAACACCTTGTTTTTCTGTTGTTAAAATCAAATTATCCATTTGCCACCAGCTTAGTTACATAGGTATACCAATACGGTATAGTCAAACTTTAATATTTGTTAGCAGGGATGTATAGTTACAATGAGAAATATTCACTATAGAAAGTTCTGTATCTTTTTCACTTTATTGCTTGCAATGATAAATACTGCCTACGCGACGAGTGTAATTACTATTACCGATGGATATATTAAAGAAAGTATACCTGGCACTGACATTACCGCCGCTTATATGGCTATAAGTAATACTGGTGATAAAGCAATAACTTTACAAAAGGTCAGCAGCACAATATCAGATCGTATTGAAATTCATGAACACAGCATGGCTAATGGCATGATGCGTATGCGTGAAGTGGGTGAAGTCACCATCAAGGCTGACAGTAAAGTTGTTCTTCAACCATCAGGATTACACCTTATGATTTTTTCATTAAAACATCCCATTAAAGAAAACAGTGTTATTCCATTAACATTAAAGTTCTCAAATAAAACAACCCTTAATATTCAATTACCTGTTTATCGATATAATATACCCGAGCCGCTTCAAGATGTTATTTCAGAGCCAAACTAGGACATCAGATCAAGGCGCGATACGAAGATTATGGTTATCCCTTATCAAGTATTGCAACGCAGGACTGATTTTCTAGTTTGGCTCCCACAGGGCTAGCCGATAAATGGCCATCTCCTGCGTTATTGATTTTGACAATAGAATAACTATCCTCTTTAATCAATGCCTTGTAGCTGACCATTTCTCTACTTGCTGAAACCAACATCTTGTAGTGGAACGGGTATAAAAGTACAATACCAAAAACCTCATCCTTGGAGTGGATATGAAAACAATGTTTTCTACAAAATCAATTGTCTGGGCCTTTACTGGCGTATTTTTTCTTCTATATGGCATTGGTGTTTATTGGAGCACTGCTCCTATGTCCATCAATATTCACGCTGAAGTAACACAAGCAGCTAAAGCTGAAAATGTTGCCCCTGTTGTTGGCTATACCACCACCACTGCTTTGATAAAAGTTAGTGAAACACTTTTACATAAACCTGGTGGTTATTTATCAAATGACATTATGCCTCCTTCACTCTTTTTAGATAATATGCCTGCTTGGGAGTTCGGTGTATTAGAGATGGTCCGTGATATGGCTTTAGTGATGCGTAAAGATTTGAGCCGTTCGCAATCACAATCGCAAGTTAATAAACACTTACAAGAAGCGCAACCACGCTTTAATATCGACAGTAAAAGTTGGGCTATGCCCAGTGCTGAGTCTGAATATGGTGAAGCTATTAAGCAACTTTATGCCTACCGTAGTGCATTAGTTAGTACTAATAGCAATACTAAGGCTCAATTTTATGCCCGTGCCGATAACCTACGTGCCTATATTGAAGAAGTACAAAAGCGTTTAGGTAGCTATTCTCACCGCTTAAGCTTGAGTGTCGGTCGTGAGCAAGTAAATACAGACCTAGCAGGTGATAAGCTTGCAGAACAATCAAGTCAAGGTGTTTCTCACTTACAACTGCAAACAAGTTGGTGGCAAATAGATGATGTATTCTATGAAGCCAGAGGTGCAACTTGGGCCTTACTGCAATTACTTAGAGCCATTGAGATAGATTTTAATAGCGTGTTAGAAAACAAAAATGCCAAAATTAGCTTACAGCAAATTATTCGCGAGCTAGAGGCAAGCCAAGAATCAGTATGGAGCCCAATGATTTTAAACGGTAGTGGCTTTGGTCTTGTTGCCAATCACTCATTGGTAATGGCTAACTATATTTCTCGCGCAAATGCAGCATTAATCGATTTAAATGAACTTTTAACCAAAGGATAATGACATGAAAAAGACTTTACTCGCTGGCAGCTTAGCAGCACTAATGTGCGGCACTGCCCAAGCAGATACGCTATTAGGTTTATATATCGGCGGCCAAATCTGGTCTAACGAAGCCAGTGGTAGCTTTGGTGAAGGAGCTGATAATCAGTCAGTTTTTGAATTTGATGATGAAAACCAAGGCAGTTTCTATGTTGCTTTTGAGCACCCTATTCCATTAATTCCAAATATTAAAATAGCATCAACAGCTCTTGATACGGTTGGCGGTACTAAAATAGCAAGCAGCTTTAAGTTTGATGGCGTTACTTATGATGCTAACTCAACATTAGATACTACGTTAGATGCCAGCTTCGTTGATTACACCCTTTATTATGAAGTATTTGATAACGATTTATTAACCTTCGATTTTGGTTTAACCGCACGTGATTTAGACGCAAGTATTAATGTTATAGAGCCGGTTACCCAATTGCAAAGTGATTTAGACGCAAGTATTAATGTTATAGAGCCGGTTACCCAATTGCAAAGTGATTTAGATGTGTCTGGTATTATTCCAATGCTTTATGTTTCAACTATTATCGGCCTGCCTTTTACCGGTTTAAACATTTTCGCCGATGCTAACTTTATGAGCTATGACGACCAAACTGTTTATGATGCCCAAATTGGCGTGAGCTATGCACTTTTAGATAACCTTGCGGTCGATTTTGACGTAACTTTAGGCTACCGCACCGTTAAATTGGAAATAAATGACATAGATGACTTCTACAGTGATTTAACCTATGACGGTTTCTTTGCAGGTGCTGTTGTTCATTTTTAGAACCTAGCCATATAAGCAAGTGAAATAAACAAGCAAAAAATAAAAGCCGTAGATATTTTAAATATCAACGGCTTTTTTATATCCAAATTTTTTATACCCAAATAAATCTAGCAACTATTTATTAAGATGTGAAAAGCGCCCATAACGCTGGTGTAAAATACCGACCCGTTCTACATACACTTGGGTTTCTTTATAGGGTGGAATACCTCCGTGACGCTTAACTGCGCCTTCACCTGCATTATAAGCTGCTGAAGCTAAATTATTGTCACCTTTATATTTTCTGAGTAAGCGTGCTAAATGCTTAACGCCACCCTTAATATTCTGCTGAGCACTTAATGAGTTCTTCACGCCTAATTCTCTGGCGGTAGCTGGCATTAATTGCATTAGCCCCTGAGCACCCTGCTTAGACACTGCTTTGGCATTGAAATGAGATTCCGCGTGAATAACGGCTCGCACAAAAGCAGGATCAATATCATATTTCAATGCAGCTTTATTTATATCATGCTTATAAGGCTGTAAATAAAGTGTTGCTTTACGCCAGTCAATTAATGAGTCAACTGCGCAGGCATAACAATCGAACCGATAACGACTAAAATCAACATCAAGTGGTTCAATATCAGAGAAAGACATTACCCCTGAGGATGATTTATAGGTGTAAATATTTGCTGATTTTTTTTCAAAAGCGTAACTGAAGCTTGTAGACGTAGCTAAAATTAAGAGCAAACTTAAGTGGTAACATTGAAATTGTTCCTTTGAAAATCTTCTCATCCAGCTTCCTTATTCAATACACTTAACATAGACTAAAATCCTTTCATAATTCTATATTCCATTTTGGAATAAAAAATCGCTATCTATTCCTTTTGATCTGAATGAAATTTGTCTATTCTTCATCCATCAATTGTCATGGGTGAAAATAGTTATGTTGCCAGAGCAGCGCTTATTAAATCAAAATACATCAAATTCAGCAAACAATAGTAGTGCCTTAGATGCAAATCAATTAGCTTCACTACAACAAACCGTTGCTGATTATTCATCACTACAACTTGCATGGGCAAGTGGTTATTTAGCGGCGAAAAGCGAACCAGGCCATAATGCCCAAATAGCACCAGCTGCGGCAGTCGTTGCTGCCAAGACCTTAACTATTTTATATGCCTCACAAACAGGTAATGCTAAAGGTGTTGCTAGCAAACTTGAGCAAAGCGCAAAAGCAGCAGGTATTAATGTTGTACTTAAAAATATTGCTGACTATAAAGCCAAAGGCTTAAAAAATGAAAGTCACCTGTTAATAGTAGCCAGTACTAATGGTGAAGGCGAAGCACCAGATGACGCCATTGAATTTCATGAATATTTATTAGGTAAAAAAGCACCTAAATTACCTAACCTTAACTATAGCGTTTTAGCATTAGGTGACAGTAGTTATGAGTTCTTCTGTCAAACAGGTAAAGATTTTGACGAACGTTTACAAGCGTTAGGCGCTAAACAAGTTACCCCTCGTGTTGACTGTGATGTTGATTATGACAGCGAATGCGAAAGCTGGACCTTAAGTATTGTTGAATCCTTAAAAGATGAGCTTACCCAAGTTTCTGCAGGTTTAGCCAATGTTGTTGACTTACCAACAGCAGGCGCTGCTAGTCAATATTCAAAACAAAATCCGTTCGCGGCAGAGTTTTCATTAAGCCAAAAGATCACTGGCCGAGATTCAGCCAAAGACGTACGCCATATTGAAATTGATTTAGGCGAGTCAGGCTTAACTTATCAAGTAGGTGATGCATTAGGTGTTTGGTTTGAAAATGACGAAGCATTAGTATCAAAATTACTGAATGAACTTAGCTTTTCTGGCGATGAAAAAATTAGCTTAAAAGTATCTGGTAACGAACAAGAGTTTACCTTAAAAGATGCATTAATTAGCCAGTTAGAAATTACTCAAACAGCACCATCATTTATCGAATTTTGGGCTGAGCTTTCAAAAGATAGCAAATTAGTGACTGTTGCGAGTGATAAAAATTCAGCACGTGAATTTGCCGGTGAGCATCAAATAATTGATGTCGTTAGCTTGGCAAAAGCAGATATTGAACCACAAACTTTTGTTGATGCTTTACGTAAGATAACACCACGTTTGTATTCAATCGCTTCAGCACAAGCTGAAGTTGAAGAAGAAGTTCACTTAACTGTTGGTTTAGTAAGTTTTGATGCAAATGGCGAACCACGCACTGGTGGCGCTTCAAGCTTCCTAGCAAATCGCTTAGAAGAAGGTCAAAAAGTACGTGTTTTTGTTGAACACAATGACAATTTCCGTCTACCTCAATCGGATGATACTCCTGTCATTATGATTGGACCAGGTACCGGTGTAGCGCCATTTAGAGCCTTTATGCAAGAACGTGAAGCGCGTGATGCCAGCGGTGATAACTGGATGTTTTTTGGTGATCAAACCTTTACCCAAGACTTCTTATATCAAGTTGAGTGGCAAAATTATTTGAAATCAGGTTTGTTAACACGTATGGACGTAGCCTTTTCTCGCGACCAAGCTGAAAAAGTTTACGTACAAGACCGATTAAAAGAACAAGCAAGTGAAGTATTTGCATGGTTAGAGCGTGGCGCTCACCTATATATTTGTGGTGACGCAAACCGCATGGCTAAAGATGTGCACCAAACACTGAATGAAATCATTCAAGAACACGGCAAATTAAGCGCAGAACAAGCAGAAGACTATTTAAAATCACTTAGATCTAACAAGCGTTACCAGAAGGATGTTTACTAATGAGCAACGATTTCACAAAAGTTGAGAACCCGGTATTAATTGTTGAAGGTAAACAGGCCGACAATGAACGCTTAAAAGCTGAAAGCGATTACCTTCGCGGTACGATTAAAGAAGATTTGCAAGACAGAATGACGGGTGGCTTCACCAGCGATAACTTTCAGTTGATTCGTACTCACGGTATGTATCAGCAAGATGATCGCGATATTCGTGCTGAACGTCAAAAACAAAAACTTGAACCATTACATAACGTCATGCTTCGCGCGCGTTTACCTGGTGGTATTATCAATCCAACACAATGGTTGGCTATTGATAAATTTGCCGATGACTATACGTCTTACGGCAGTATTCGCTTAACTACACGCCAAACGTTTCAGTTTCATGGTGTATTAAAGCCAAATATTAAATTGATGCACCAAACACTAAACAGCGTTGGTTTAGATTCAATTGCGACTGCGGGTGATGTTAACCGTAATGTACTTTGTACCTCTAACCCTGTTGAATCAGCATTGCATCAAGAAGCTTACGAATGGGCAACTAAAATCAGTGAGCATTTATTACCAAAAACTCGTGCTTATGCCGAAATTTGGTTAGATGAAGAGAAAGTAGAAACCACTGAAGCAGATGAAATCGAGCCTATTTTAGGTAGTAATTATTTACCACGTAAGTTTAAAACAACGGTAGTCATTCCACCTAATAACGACATTGATGTACATGCCAATGATTTAAACTTTGTTGCTATCAGCGAAGGTGGTGAGTTAATTGGTTTTAACGTACTTGTTGGTGGCGGCTTAGCCATGACGCATGGTGATAAATCAACTTACCCTCGTTGTGCCGATGACTTTGGTTTTATTCCCAAAGAACATACGTTAGCGATTGCTGCAGCGGTTGTTACCACTCAACGTGATTGGGGAAACCGTGTTAACCGTAAGAACGCTAAAACTAAGTACACCTTAGATAGAGTTGGCGTTGATACGTTTAAAGCTGAAGTTGAACGCAGAGCAGGTATTGAGTTCTCTGAATCTCGTTCATATGAATTTACTCACCGTGGCGATAGCTTTGGTTGGGTTGAAGGTATTGATGGTAAAAACCACCTGACCTTATTCATTGAAAATGGTCGTATCCTTGATTTCAACGGACAATCGTTAAAAACAGGTATGCTTGAAATCGCTAAAATACATAAAGGTGATTTCCGTTTAACGGCAAACCAAAACTTAATTGTTGCCGGTGTTTCAGCAGAAGATAAAGCAATTATTGAGCAACTTGCTCGTGATCACGGTTTAATTAATGACGGTGTTTCTAATCAGCGTAAGAGTTCAATGGCCTGTGTTGCCTTTCCTACTTGTCCTTTAGCCATGGCTGAAGCAGAGCGTTACTTACCAAGCCTAGTAGATGATGTTGAAGCTATTCTTGAAAAAAATGGCCTAAAAGATGACAGCATTATCTTACGTGTTACTGGCTGTCCAAATGGTTGTGGCCGTGCAATGCTTGCTGAAATCGGTTTAGTCGGTAAAGGTCCTGGTAAGTACAATATGTACCTAGGTAGTGATTTAGCCGGTAGTCGTGTGCCAAAATTATACAAAGAAAATGTTGATGAAGCTGGCGTATTGAGTGAAATTGATGCGTTAAGTGCCCGCTGGTCAGCAGAACGTAATGACGGTGAAGCCTTTGGTGACTTTGTTGTTCGTGCCGGTATCGTTGAACAAGTTATTGTGAGCTTTAGGGATTTCCACCATGCTTAATACCGCAACAGGTATTGCCGATAAAGGGCTTACCAGCCCTTTTGAAGTAGCCTTTCCTCATCCTTCTATAGGAGAGTGGAATCAATCTTTGGAAAAACAAACAGCGATTGCTCGTGCAGAGTGGGCGATGGAAAACTTGCCAGGCAAGTTTGTTTTATCATCAAGCTTTGGTATTCAATCTGCCGTGATGTTGCACTTGCTTACCCAAGTAAATAACAATATTCCAGTATTAATAACGGATACTGGACATCTATTTCCTGAAACCTATCGATTCATTGAGCAGCTGACTGACCGTTTGAACTTGAATTTACAAGTGTATCAAGCAAAGGAAAGCGCCGCATGGCAACAAGCCAAGTATGGTGAAGAGTGGGCGCAAAGTGATGATGCACTTAAAGCGTATAACCGCCGCAATAAAGTTGAGCCTTTAGAGCGTGGTTTATCTGAGCTAAATGCCAGCACATGGTTTTCTGGTGTTCGTCGTCAGCAATCTGCTCACCGTGAAGGTTTATCTGTAGTGGGTACACTGCGTGGTCGTTATAAAGTACACCCAATTATCGATTGGAGTAATAAAGACGTGCATGAGTACCTAACTAAGCACAACTTACCTTACCATCCACTTTGGGAAGAGGGCTATGTATCAGTGGGTGATGTACACAGCACCAAACCATTAACGCTTGGTATGAGTGAAAGTGATACTCGCTTTGGCGGCGGTCAACGTGAATGTGGTTTGCATACTGACGG
>MAAF01000017.1 GCA_002163005.1 Colwellia psychrerythraea
ACCACAGGCCTCCATAGCAATAGTTGTTAGCTCGATAGTAGAAAGAAATTGAATCAGTTTTGGACGACTAAACTTTTTGCGGCAAACCTCTCGGCCAGATGAATCATGGCCAACAAGGTGAAAGGTAGATTTTCCTATATCAATTCCAATAATATTAATAGTAGACATGATGGTTATCCTCATTTAATAGTCTGCCCTAAGTGTAGATTAGGGGAGGCGGACCATCTTATTAACGACATAGAAACTATAGTCACTTGGGAGCATAATTGTTTGGTATTGGCGATTTTCCCTCAAAAGATAGCGAGTTTTACAATATACCCACTATTCCAACTAATGAACTCGGTTTTACTGATTACCCGATGCACTATGGTTGCTTCTCGTTTATACATAAATACTTATCTTGGTGATTCTTGAGTATTAGCAATAATATCTCCCTCATGTAATCCTGAGATCACTTTGACCATATTCTCAATGTTACTCTTACCTATACGTATGAATCTGCGTTGTAATTCAGAATTATTTAGTACCCATACAAATTCTAATTGTCCGACTTGCTCAACTTTTTCAATAGGTAGGTATATAACTCGTTGCTCTTTTGAAGGAATTAGTATGCGAGCATACATTCCCGGCATGAATTCTTCATTGAACGGTATATTCGCTTTAATGAGAAAGCTTCGTGAGCCTGTATTGGCAGCAGGAACTATTTCCTCTACTTCTGCAACTAATTTACGATTGATAGAAGGGATTTCAACATCGATCGACTGTCCCTGCTTAAGGGGAATAGCAAGCTGCTCTCTGACATTAGCCTCTATTCTTAGAGAAATCGGGTTGTATAGTGCCAATAACTTATTTCCAGGTTGCGCGGTATCACCCGGCTCTGAAAAACGGTCAACAACTTTTCCGTTAATAGGCGATGTTATCGTTGCGTATGACAAAGTTGTTTTGGCTTGCTTGTAGGCTTGTCTAGCAGCGGTAAATTCTGCACTTACACTTTGAAAATCTGCTTTGCTCTTGTCTAAATCAAATGCTGAAACAAGCTTCTTTTTATAAAGTTCACTTGCTCTTTCTAGATTTTTCTTCGCTTCTTGATAACGCGCTTCTAAACCATTAATTTGTTCTTTTACTTGTGATGCTTGAGATTGTAAATCCGACTGCTCTAGTTCAATCAGTACATCACCTTTTTGTACCGTATCACCTGCGCGAACATTTATTTTCTCAATACGAGCTAAGATTCTAGAAGAAATGATTGTGGCTTGTTTAGCCTCAATACTTGCAGAAACAGGCTCTAAAACCGTTTCTTTACTATAACGAACAGTGTAAAGCTCATTTTCATCAATAGACACCTTCAGGTGCTTATTATCAAGTAAATCGGGTGATATCTTTTCATCAAATGACCCAGCAAGCCAAGCAACCATCAATAACAGAACTGCAACGGCTAATAATGGTGTTATGATTTTTTTAATAAGCGATGTTTTCATGATAATTCCTCTTTGTTTGCCGTGTTAGTTGGCTTATCAAAAATTAGTGCGTAAACAATGGGTACCACAAGTAAGGTGAATACCGTTGATGAAATAATGCCGAAAATAATAGCGATAGCTAAACCACTAAAGACGGGATCAAGAGTGATAATTAAATTACCCAATAAAGTCGTACCCGCCGTTAACAGCACTGGTCTCATTCTTACAGAGCCAGCTTGTATCAATGCCTCTTTAATTGGTTCGCCATTATCTCTAGCTTGAGTAATAAACTCGATGAGAATGAGAGAATTTCGTACCACAATACCAGCCAATGCAATCATGCCTATCATTGCCGTGGCTGTGAATAAAATAGGCTCTGGGGCACCTGCTATTTCTCTTTCTCCAAACTGGTTCAATAAAAAGAATCCTGGCATGATACCAATAACGGTAAGAGGAATAGCTGACATGATAATAGCTGATAGCGCCGCAGATTTAGTTTGGATCCGAAGTACTATATAGATAGCCGTTAATGCAAAAGCAAATGCCAGCCCCATATCTCTAAAAACTCGAATGGTTATACGCCATTCACCTTCACCGCTCCACACTAGCTGAATATTTTCGGGCAATGACCAACCCGTTGTGCCACCACTTGTTAAGTAGGTTCTGCTCTGCCAATCCTGTTGTATAATTTGGGAAGGCTCTTTGTTAAGGTCAGCACTCACATCAGCAATCACTTCTGCGGGTGTTCTTCCTGAAATATCAGCCGTAACATAAACGACCGGTTTTAAATCTTTATGGTAAATGGGCTTATCATTAATTTGTTGGCTAAACTCACCTAATTCACCTAATGCCACAAGCGATTGGGGAGCCATATCAATACCTTGTGGAGTGGTTTTTTGGACAATGCCAGGTTGACCTTTTACTACAACTCGTTGTAATTCACTAATTGTTGAACGTTCACTAATAGGTAACCTAAGGTTTATCGCTAGTGGAGAGGCATCATTTTCATCATGCATGTAACCAATCACTTTGCCACTATTGCTTACTTCCAATGCTTGATTAATATCGCTAGTAGAAATGCCTGAAAGAGCCGCTTTATTTTTATCTGTTATAAAACGTAAACGCTTTTGTTCATCGCCAACCATTGAATCAACTTCAACGACATGAGGCTCATTCATTAGTCGTTCTTCTACTGTTTTAGCAGCAACACGTAACTCTTCATATTTGGTATATTCATTGCCATATAACTCTGCAACTAGGGTGCTCATCACGGGAGGTCCTGGAGGTACTTCAACCACTTTCAAATTTACCCCGTTGGTATTTAGTGGTTTAAGCAATTCTCTCATTCTCAATACTATGCCATGTGACTGATGTTCTCGTTTTGATTTATCAACGAGAACAATACGCATATCTGCGGTATTAGGCATTTGGCGCAAATAGTATTGTCGTACCATTCCATTGAAGTCGATAGGAGATGAGTTACCCACATAATTAGCAATAGTTTTTACTTCGGGGAATTGTTGTACAATGTGTGAAACTTTCTTAGTCATTGCCGCAGTTTGCTCTAACGTAGTCCCTTCAGGCATATCAACAATAACTTGTATCTCGTTTTTATTATCAAATGGAAGTAACTTTAAGGGTACTAAGCGCATAACAGGCAACATAGCAGCGGTAATAAATAAAATAAGAACAAGCCAAAGGGTAACTTTTCCTTTTGCGCGACTTTCTAATAGAGGTGTTAACATTCGACGGTAAAACTGACTAAACCCTTGTTCATTTTCTGTTGATTGAGTAATCGGTTTAGGTTTAATTAATTTTGACGCTAACCAAGGGGTAACTAAAAAGGCAACCAATGTGCTGCTAATCACGCTCATTGGAACATTAAAAGCCATTGGAGCCATATAAGGCCCCATCATACCTGTGATAAAAGCAAGCGGCATAAAAGCCAGTACAATGGTAAACGTTGACATCACAAGAGGTATACGGATCTCATTAATTGCCCCTACGATTTTATCCTTTAATGAACCTTTCCCTTTTTCCAAATAGCGCTCAATGTTATCGACACCTGTAATTGGATCATCAACCAGTAATCCAAGCGACAATATAAGTGCAAATAGTGTTACTCGATTAATCGTATAGCCAAAAGCAAAATCTAAAGATAAAGTAATGCCATAACAAATCGGCACGGCAAGGCCAACGACAATAGCTGGTCGCCACCCTAAGAAAACACTAATAAATACCACAACCGTAAAAATGGCAAATGCCAAACTAGTGGTTAAATTATTAACTTTCTCATTGGCTGTTTCACCATAATCCCGTAATACTTCAACATGAACACCTTGAGGAAAAATAGTTTGCTTTAATTCGGCAATCTTTTGATGCACTTTCTTGGCAACATTTACCGCATTACTCCCTTTTTGTTTAGCGACACTAATCGTGACAAAAGAATGGTTATTGCTGCCTTTGGCAGGGGAGGCGTTAGTGAAATCGATCCATTCGTATGAGCTTTGCTCTGCGGGTCCATCCTGAATGTTAGCAATATCCTTCAAAAGAACCACGGCACCATCTACAACGAGAATAGGGGCCGAAGCGAGGCTCTCTTTATCTCTGAAAACATCACCACTTTCTAAAACTAAAGAACTATTTGAAAGCGTGATTTCCCCTAGATGTTGCAAGTTATTAGAGACTTGAATTGCGTTTATAACATCAGCAATTGAGACTTGCCTTGCAGACATTTGTTCAGGGTTTAGGTTTATTTGTATTTCTCGTGTGCGCCCCCCTACAATATTGATTTCACTGGTATCATCTATTGCTTGTAAAAAGGTTGTGACTTCTTCAGCGAGCCTTCTAAGGGTAAAATCATCAACAGAGCTGGATGCTTCGCTCCATAAGCCCAGCATGACAATAGGAACATCATCAACTTCCACAGGGCTAACACGCCAATTACTCACAATAGCCGGAATGTTGTCGGTGTTAGAGTGAAGTTTATTGTAGGTATTTAATAGAGCATTCTCTCTATTCTCACCAACAAAAAACCTTAGTGTTACTATTGATTGACCATTATTAGACATAGAATAAACATGCTCTACGCCATGAATTTGTGATAGTAGCTTTTCCAGTGGCGTTGTAACCAACCGCTCTGTTTGCTTAGCGTTAACCCCTGGCGCTATAGCAATAATATCTATCATAGGAACCACGATTTGAGGCTCTTCTTCTCGTGGTGTGTATTTAAGCGCGATCACACCCACCATGACTGATAAGAGCAACAAAAATAAGGGCAACTTGCTACTTAATACAGAGCCAACAAGTCTTTCTGTAAAGTTTTTGGGTTGGTTCATCCTCGTTTCTATCCTTGTAAATCATCGCAAAAATTTTGTTGAAGATAAGATAACAAATTTTTTATTTTAGTGTTTTCAATACGGTAGTAAATAGTTTGAGACTCCCTTCTCGTTTCTACTAACTTGCTTTCTCTAAGCTTGGATAAGTGTTGAGATAAGGCTGACTGAGACAAATCAATTTTATTATTCAAATCACCTACGGTTAGTTCACCCTCAACAAGGCAGCAAAGAATCATGAGTCGAAAAGGGTTAGATAAGAGTTTTAATATAGCTGCAACTTCTTTGGCATTTTCTGTCAGTTTAGCTGGGTCTAGGTTCATTTGTGATCCAAAGATTTAATCAGTGAGATATTTAATAATTGACATATTATCGCAAAACTGTATATTAGTAAAGACTAATTCACACTTTACTAATATAGCTAGTATTAAATTGATAGGGTATTAATTTAGAGGTATTTAAAATGAACATTAACGAAGCACTAAGATTAATAGCGGGTATTATGATATTGGTCTCATTATACTTGGCAACAGCATTTACATTAAACTGGCTGTGGTTTACTGCCTTTATAGGACTTAACTTACTACAGTCATCATTTACTAAATGGTGCCCTATGATGACAATCCTTAAAAAAGTTGGCTTAAAGAACTAGAGAGGCACAGAGTTATGCTTAAAACAATACCAAGCTTGATACCAGAGATCAGAAAATCTATCCAATGTATAACAGCACAAGAGGGCATTAGCCAATGTTCAAGAGATAATGGTGTGCTTATTGATGTGAGAGAGCCCGCGGAATTTTCACAAAAGTCAGCTAAAAATACCATAAATATCCCAAGAGGAATACTTGAGATGAAAGCGCTGGAATTATATCCCGATGCGAAGAAACCTATTTATATACATTGTGCTACGGGAGCCAGATCAACATTAGCTGCTGAGCAGCTCGTTAGGTTAGGCTATGAAAATGTGTGGGCTATCACCTGTAAATTAGATGATGTTTGCAAATATTAACAATGAGGCGAATAATATGTTAAACAAAATTTTATTATCAATACTTGCGCTTAATCTATTTTTACTGACCACTGTTTCCTCTGCCAATGATGAGTTAGAAGCTTTAAGTAACCAACTTAACCTTAAAAATGCTAGTACATATAGTCAAAGCTATATCACAGGTGGTCAACCTAGCATCGGTGATTTAGAAAAAATGGCAGCTTCAAATATACAAGTGATTATAAATTTACGTGGTGAAGGTGAGTTTTCTCAATTTAATGAACAAGAAAAAGTAGAAAGTCTTGGCATGAAATATATTAGTTTACCTATTTCAAACGCACAAGATATCAATGCTGAAAGTATCAAGAAGTTCCATCAAATTCTAGCTGAAAATAAAGGTAATTCACTCATTCATTGTGCGAGCGGTAATAGGGTTGGTGCTTTTTTTACCCTAGCAGCATTTACTTTTGACAATAAAACAGCCGAAGAAGCACTTGTTATTGGAAATAAAACAGGATTGACGCGATTAGAAGACCATGTAATCAAAATGATGAAAACAACAAAGGGAATACAATGAGTCAACCATTGATAATTGATTACTACAGTGATTTACTCTGCGTTTGGGCATGGATAGCACAAAAGCGTTTAGATGAATTAAACCAAAAGCTTGGTGATAAAATAGAAATACACTACCATTTTGTTAATGTTTTTGGTGATACTCAGACAAAAATGTCGAACCAATGGGCAAGTAAAGGAGGATATGAAGGCTTCTCAAGACACGTAATTGAATCTGCAAAGCCTTATTTGCATGCACCTGTATCAAATGAAATATGGTCAGCAGTAAAACCGACAACTTCAGCCAATGCGCATTTGATTTTAAAGGCCGTAGAGTTTCATTACGGTAAAGCTAAAGGTGTAGATACCGCACTTATTTTAAGAAAAGCTTTCTTTGTAAATGCGATAGATATCAGTGACTTTAATAGCTTATATTCTTTACTAGAAAGCAGTGATATAGACCTTAAGAAGATTAAATCTTCCATTTCTGATGGAAAGGCTATGGCAGCTTTAATGAGCGATTATCAATCAGCTCAGCAACTCGCTTTAAAAGGTAGTCCAACCTACGTTATTGATAATGGCCGACAGACGCTTTATGGCAATGTAGGTTACAGAGTATTGTTAGCTAATATTGAGGAACAATTAAAACGGCCCACTGATGAAGCTAGTTGGTGTTAAGGGCTTAGAAAAGTTAAGTTATGAAGTTGAACACTCGATTTTATTTAATCTATCATGCAAATGGTAATTATAATGACTATAACGATAATAAAGAACTAACTCAGCACTGAATAGGTCGGCTTGTAATAATTCACTTATAATAAGGCTAAATGAATGACTCCTTTCGGCACACCATTTATTCTAAGTGGGAGGTTATACAATGATAGAAGACCTGCAAATTACTTAAAATAAGCGTGACTTTGATCTCTTTACGGCGAAACTAAAGCTAGCATTTGATTACCACCTACAGTGGCTTAAACTACGCCATGATCTGTAATAAGGAGGATATCAATAGTTTTTGCTTGGGTGAGGTGCAATTAAAGTTACACCAAGCAGTTTGTTCCCTCGTTATTGATTTTAAGAAAATAACGCAGCTTGTATCAATAATTAACACAAATTCAAAGCAGCTGAGGAATCATTTCTCAGTGAATTCAAGAGGTTTCTGCATGATAACCTTGAAGCAAAAGTCAACACAGATCATTTAACAGAGCTTCCCAATAGACATGCTTTAGAAGTAATATTCAAACAAGAACACAGTCGTATTAAAAGAAAGAAGTGACATAGTAGTATAGCCATTTTAGATTATCTTAAGGAGGTTAATGATATGTATGGTCATAAAAACGGAGATAAAGTACTAAAATCATGGTAAACCTGCTACTTGATAATATTAGCGATAGTGACTTTATAGCATGCTATGGTGGGGGGAGAATTTATTATTCACTTTTCTGAAGCGGACTGTGAAACAGCAATTGAAATTGCAGAAAAGCTCAGAACTTGGATAGAAATAGAGAGTTTTAGCTTTTTCACAAATGAACGAGTTTCACTCACCTGTTCATTTGGTATTTCCACATTTAGGGAGGATATTTTGATTAAACATGCAATATCTGATGCAGACCGAGCCTTGTATAGAGCAAAAGGTGAAGGGCGTAATAAAGTTGTAGTTTTTAACGAACAAAATCCACTAACGAGTGAGGTGGGGGAATGAGTTCCTCAACTGAAGACCTGGTGATAACTCCAGAGCAGTATGACAAAATCGCTGAAATACAATATCAGATCCTTGAAAAACTGGCCTATAATGAATCAATTGATGTGATTCTAAACTCGCTATGTCACCTTGCAGAACAGCTTTTACCAAATGCCGTAGCATCAATTATGCTCATCGATGACCAATCTGGATTAATGAGCGTGTTAAGCGCACCTTCTATTCCTCAAGCGGGTATTGATGCACTTACTAATTTAAAGCCTGGTCCATGTGGAGGCTCTTGTGGTAATGCTATTTTTAATAATGAAGCACAGTATGTATTGAATACATTTGAAGATAATCGATGGGCTAACCTACGGCAAGTTGCCTATGATTTTAACATTTGCTCTTGCTGGTCAACCCCCATACGTAATGCTAATGATAAAGCTATTGGTTCATTTGCCCTATCCTCTTTTGAGCACAGAATACCCTCTTTATTTCATAAAAAAATATTAGAGATTGGTGCGACTATTATTAGCATTGTACTCAAGAAAAAGTACAAAGAGCAAAGAATATTACTATTGTCTACTGCCATTAAAAGTGCATCTGAAGGCGTAATAATAACCGATAAATTTAACAAAATCGTAGAAGTGAACCCAGCCTTTAGGCGTATATATGATTATGCTGAAAGTGATATAGTAGGGAAATCACCCAAACTGTTTAATTCTGGTAAACATAACAAGGTGTTTTATCAGAAAATGTGGCAGAAAATAAGCACTAAAGGAAAGTGGCAAGGAGAAATAATAAATAAAAGAAAAGACGGTAGTTATGTTACTCAATGGATGAGTATTACGGTAATACGAAATGAATTAAACCAAGTACAAAACTACGTCAGCATCTTTAGTGACATTACTGAGTTAAAAATAGTTCAACAGCAGATTATTGAAAATGCCTTTACAGATCCGGTAACGCACTTGCGCAACAAGGCTTTTTTAGAGCAACAGCTACTCAATAGTAATAATAACCACTCATTGCTTCTGCTTAATATTAACAACTTTAGTTATATTAATGCCGCCTATGGTTTTGCTATGGGTGATAAAATACTTAAAGCGACTGCACTTACATTAGAGCATAACTTTGAATGCCATCAAGCGTTTCGTTTAAATTCTGACGAATTTGCACTCCTGTATATAGGTAAGATTGATATACCTGTTGTAATCAAAAAGATACAAAAATTTAACTACACCACTCTAATTGAAGTAGATGACATCTCTTTACATATCACATTCACTTACGGTGCTGCTTTTGGTAAAAAGAATATTTTAAAAAATGCAGCATTAGCGCTTAAAAATGCCAAAGATATTGGAAAAAATAGATACTACATCTATGATAATCAGGCAGAATGTGCAATGCAGGAATCTCATAGTCACTTTATCGAAAGTAATAATAGGTTGCACTCAGCCATAGAACAATCGCGAATATTACCCTATTTTCAAGGGGTTTATGACAATAAGCTTGGACAAATAACAAAGTTTGAAGTACTGGCTCGAATTAAAGAAAAAGATGAAATACTTTCCCCATTTTACTTTATCGAGACGGCTAAATTAGCGGGACTTATACCAGAAGTTACTCGCATAATCATTGATAAAAGTTTCAATATAATGGCAAGATATAGCTATGATTTTTCAATCAATATAACAGAAGATGATTTAAGCCAAAACTACCTTGTGAGCTACTTAAAATTAAAATGCTCACAGTACAAAATATCACCTAGTAGAGTGATTCTCGAAATTTTAGAAGGTGTTAGTGCGTCAGGTAAAAAGAGCCATTCTATACAACTTCGTCAATTAAAAGAAAATGGATTTTCGCTTGCTATCGATGACTTTGGCACTGAATATTCAAATTTTGAACGAATTTTAGACTTAGAAATTGATTATATAAAAATTGATGCAAAATACATTAAAGACATTGATAGTAACACTAAGAGTTATGAAATCTCTCGTGCTATTGCATTTTTTGCAAGTAACTCAAAAATTCCCTGCATTGCAGAGTTTGTACATAATAGTCGTGTTCAAAAGGTTGTAAATGAACTCGGTATAGATTACTCGCAGGGCTACTACTTTAGTGAACCAACGGCTCTTCCTTTTGATAAACGCCTGTAAAGCATAGTCCGAGCCCCTTATAGTTTAGCCATGGTTTAAGCATCGTTAGGTGCTTTGATTCTATTGACTTAAAACATTAGGAATTACTCATGTTTGTAAAAGTATAACCATTATTGGTTATACTTTTACATAGCGCATTAAAACAATTCATCGTCGTCAGCTAACATCGGTATATTTTTAGCCAAATTATTAGCCAATGTTGTTAATAGGTCTACTACTTGAAAGCTTGCTCTTTCCATTTTCGTTAAATAGATAACAGCTTTGTCTGAATCACCTTGAGAATAAGCTTGTAAAGCGGCAATACCATTTTCATGCACTTCAGCATGTGGTTTTTCAATGTGTTTAAAAGTATTAATCGAAGAGTATTTTTGGGCACCTTCACCCTCATAATACCATTTGCCTAACCTACACATAGTATGATCGGCAAAGTCATCAACTGATTTATTGGACATACCTATCATCACTTGATAAACCTCTAGTTTCCATACCACATGATCCATTTTCACCGTTTGAATAAATGAATCATTGGTTGAATTATTAATAACATCAAGCATATGTTGTGATAATGTGATTATTCGGTTCGCTGTTCCTTCTATTGATGCAGTACTGGTGTTTATTTCATTACTTTTTTCACCAACATGATGTATGTTTTGAATGACATCTTCCATTTGTTGGTTTACTTGCTCAATGAGGTTAGATATTTCATTCGACGCTTCTGAAGAACGCTGGGCAAGGGTTCTAACTTCATCGGCAACTACGGCAAACCCTCTTCCTTGTTCACCTGCTCGTGCCGCTTCTATTGCCGCATTAAGTGCTAGTAAGTTAGTTTGATCTGAAATTCCTTTAATAATATTTACAAAGTCGTTAACCCCTGCTGTCACTACCTTCAGTTGGTCGACAGAGTTTGATGCCTTGCTAGTATCCTCAGTTATTTTTGAAGTAGACTTTATGGTTGCACTGAGCATATCTAAAATTTGATCAAATAATTGCTCTGAGGACTGAAAATTATCCCGGTGTTCAATTAACCCTGATGAGGAAGAAGCGATACTCTCTCTTATCTGATTAACAAGCTCAGATGACTGCAACCACAGTTTATTAAGCTCTTCTTGTGTTCTATAACGCATTGCAGCGGCTGCGCTGTCATTGGCAATCTCACTACTCGCATCCAATGAGTTTGCTAATTGTTCTTCAAGTTCCAAGTTGTGCTTTGTTAAATTTTGAACCTTATCTCTAAGTATTTGGTTATCTTCTTTTAGCTTTGAATTAAAAAACACATCGACACCTTAAACAAGTTTTTGTTGTTATTTATCATAAGAATCCCTTTTATGAGATAAGTATATACTCTGACAGTAATTATTAAATAGTAATACCAACTAAATTTTGAATTAAGCGAATGTAGATAAAGGGCTATCTTTAGAGTAGGCGACTCAATAAAGAATAAAACAGATGAAAACAGTCTTTGAAGATGCTATTTCTCGGTTAAAGCACATAGGTGAAAAATCAAATATTTCAAAGCGGGTGCTAGATGCCTTATGTCATCCCAAGATGACATTATCAGCAGACATTGAAATTAAGAAAGATGACGGCCAATTTGAATTTTTCAGTGCTTATCG
>MAAF01000102.1 GCA_002163005.1 Colwellia psychrerythraea
TGATGGCTCTGAAGGCATTACTGTGCAATTACCAAACTATATAAATGGTGCTGACGGCACTATTGCAGCCAGCTTCACCATTGATGGTTTTAACAATACCAGTGTTGAAGAAGATGTTGTCTTTACCAGTACTGTGCCAAGCCTATCGGGTGATGATAATATTGGTGCAGTTATTTGGACGATAACGGGTGATGATGCCAATTTATTTGTTATCGAGCCAACAACAGGTGTATTAAGCTTAGCAGCGCAAGATTTTGAAATCCCAGCAGACTCTGATGCTAATAATACTTATCAGCTGACTGTAGTTGCCACGGATAGCGTTAGTAATTTTGCCGAGTTAGCAGTAGTTATCTCAGTGACAGATGTTGACGAAGTGCTTGCTTATTTACCGGCCGAAATTAGTGGTGATAATGGTGCTATTGCTAGTATTATCGAAGCTGGCGGCTTGACCTTTATTCGCCCTTCATTGGCTGCGGAAACCACTCTTGATGGTGGCGCTACCACGGTTGAAGGTAATAAGTGGAAGCTATTCAACTGGGCTGAAGCACAGGCTTATTGCGGTAATATTGCCGCAAGGTTACCGACTAAAACCGAATTATCAGATAATTTATTGCCTTTGGTTAATGATGCTGACTTAGTAAGTAATGGTAGCTTTGCTGTCACTGAACATTGGCTTGTTAATAAAGGCTACTGGGCAAGCACTTCACCATCAGCTGACAAACACCATATAATGAAGACAAGTATCGACCCGGCTAAAATGTCCTCTTTAACTGATACTAACCGACAATATGTGACTTGTGTGCGCTAGGGTAAATTCACTCAGTGATAAGGAAAAAAACCGTATCAAACAGATACGGTTTTTTTATGGTTATGGCTCAGTTCAATTTAAATCAGTTCAGTTAAAGGGTAAGCGTCACTGCTTTAGTGTTTTTATCAATATGAATAAAATGGCTAGTCACGTTATCACCGTGGCCAAGGGTAACTTGATAGTTACCATGAAAAGCGTTGACCTTAATTTGGCCTGAGCTGCTTGTTTGTGTAGTTACATTAGTACGCCAATGTTTATTGGTAAGGTATAACCACACTTTACCATTGAGCGGCAAGGTCATATCCCAATTGAGTATGCCTTTAGTTTCTTTTTCATTGGTGGGTTTGGAGTGCATGGATGAACGGCTTGTTAACGCATTTAACGTAGTCCAGGCGATAATACCATCAACATTTGGATGAGAAAAAAGCACCTGCATATATTCTTCAGTCATCTGAGCCCGCCTTAAGTTAGTAGGCTTGAAGTTATATTTTGGTGTATTAACAATTTCGAATTCAGTCGCGACAATAGGTAAATTGAACTCATTAAACTGCTGTAAACGTTGGTAAACCATTTTTGGTGTGATTGAGTCAACCCGAAAACGACTTTGCATACCTATTGCCTCAATAGGGCCTCCATCGGCTAGAACTTCTTTAATTTCTTCTTTGTAGCTTTCAATTCTATCTATATTTTCAGGTGGGGCAGAGATAATACGATTTTCATTGATAATTAAACGAGCATCTTTGTTTTTTACTTTTTGTTTTGCTTGCTTAAACCATTGTGCTTTAACTTCTCCTCCTAATAAATTTGGTATTTCAAAGTTGTCTAAGGTTTCGTTCATTACATCCCATTCAACCACGTCCCACTTTGAAGCATAGTCATTAATTTGATTTTCAAAATAGGATCTTAATGCGGGAATATCATTGCTGTGCTGCAAGTGTTTCGCATCTTTATGCATAAAGATCCAACCGGGATAAATAAGACAGTGACCACGTACGCTTATTTTATGTTGCTTAGCCCAGTCAATAACCGGTTGAGCATGTTTTGCAAGGCCGCCTTTATGTTTGTATTTTAAAGCATTATTAAAGCCAATTTGGCTAATAAAATGAGGTAGTACTGCAGCTTGATGGGAAAATTCCTTTGCTTTAATTACACCACCAAAAGTAAAGTCATGGCTGAGTTGTTTTAGTTGTACTTTTGCATTAGTGACACTGTTGCCATGTTCATCTATAACCTTGATGGCCAATGAAGATTTACGGTATTTATTAATGCGCGCTTGCGCATCAATACGCCATTGCTGAGTGCTGGTACCATGTTCTTGCTGATTTAATTGCGCAATTATTTGCTCAATACCGGTAATGTCAGAACCATCGTATTTTTGTTCAGCTGAATGTTGCTCAGTCGATCTTTGCTTAAGTCCTTTTTGTTCAAGTACAGTTTGCAGGGCATGTAATGGAAGAGAGGTTAGTAAGATAATTGTTGCTAAGGATTTAAGGGGAAATATCATCACTGGCTCACTGTTAAGTTAATTGTTAAGTTGATAGTTAAATTAAGCTAATTAGATCAGCACTGAAAGTATCATCGCTAAGAAGGTATTTATATAAAAGTTAAAAGTTTATAAATTGGAATTAAATAGCAGGCTGTTTTCTTCTGGGGAAGGAGAATAACAGCCTGTTAAGTTTGTTAAGCTATGCACAAGGACTAGTTGAATTTCGAGTAATTAATTCACACTCAAATTTTGTCTGAATATCATCAAAAGGTTGTTTTTTAATTTGTCTAATTAACTTTTCAACCACAGACTCAGCCATGCGCTGAATAGGCTGTTTTACTGTGGTGATCGAAGGCCAAATTTGCTGAGAAACAGGAGCATTATCATAACCAACCACGGATAGTTCTGCAGGAATGCTAATTTTCATTTGTGCGGCAACTTTTAACACTGCTGCAGCCATATAATCATTACTGGCAAAAATAGCGCTGGGTCTATCTTTTTGACTTAATAACTGACGGGCACATGTTTCGCCAGATTCAAAAGTAAACAGTCCTTGTTTTACTATCGTTTCGTCAAGTCCAATAGCCATTTCCTTAAGGGCTCGTTGATATCCTTGGTAGCGTTTATGAGTAGCACCAAAGTCGGGATGACCTTTAATAAAACCAATACTGCTGTGGCCTAATGAAATTAAATACTTAGTTATTTCATAAGCAGCACTTTCATCATCACTCATAACATAAGGTGAAGAGTGCTCTTGGGTAAAGGGGGAAATTCGTACAAATGGAATGCCTTTTTCATCAAGCATCGCCAGCAATTCTTTGTTGTCACACAAGGGGTGCGTCAGAATAAAGCCATCTTGGCTTGAATAGCGAGTGATTGACTCTACGCTTTTAAGTAAATCAGGACTGTTATGGTCACAAGGATGAACTTGTAAGTTGTAGCCTTGCTCAATACATTGCGCTAGGGCACCATTTTGCAACTCTAAAATATAGCCAGGGTTGGGGTTTGAGTAAAGCAGGGTAATGATAAATGATTGCTGTCCCCTTAAACCTCGTGCTAAAGGGTTACGTTTAAAATCTAAAGCTTTTACCGCAGCATGCACTTTTTCTTGTAGCACAGGCCTAACATTTGGCTCGTTATTTAATACTCTTGATACTGTTTTAACCGAAACTTCGGCAACGCGAGCAACGTCTTTTATAGTAGCTTTAGCCAAGATATTCCCTTTCTATCATTGATGAATTTGAAGTTAACTAACAGTTATTTATTCACAGTATAGTTTTTCAAAATAATAGCACTATCAGCAAAGCCCCGCAATCTAAAGGCGGCAGTTTTAGACACCGTTATCAATAATGTTTTTACTGTATTGTTGATAACGTTGTCTGTTTGCTTTGGCCTTATAATTGATGATGTTTTCTAATCTACCAATATTAAAGAAGTGTAAAGTTAATTTTAATTTACTTTTATTGTTGATAACGTTATCAGTAATGATTTACTATGACCGTGTGTTTTTTAATCATTACCGGAACGTGGATTAAAAAATGCAGTTAAAAATTAAGACAATGAAAGGTGCAAATATAAGCACCTATAAATTTAATAATCAGCTATAGGGCATAATCAAATGATTAAAACTAATAAAAAAACTAAGCAATACTCTAAAATAGCAACGGCATTATCATTAGCACTTTTAGCGAGTGCATCAAATATGGCTTATGCAGAGGTTTTAAACTCTACCACGCCAATTACGCCACAAAACATGGTTAAAATGATGGGCTCAGGTGTTGATGCAACTTGGTCTGAAGTACCGAATAAAATAGTTGATTACACTCCAGCAGCTACCATAGCTTTTGCGAATAAAGGCTTTAAACATGTACGTCTGCGTCTTGCAAAGGATCCTGCCTCGGCTACTTGGGCATATTTAGATGAGCAAATTCAAGATGCTTTAGATAATGGCATGATCCCTATTATTGCCAATCAATCTCATGCCTTTGAAGATAATCCAACCGCTCAAACTCAAGCTGATTGGGTGCAGTGGTGGCAAGATATGGCTGTTCACTATAAAGACTACCCTTATGAGTTAATGTTTGACTTGATTGTTGAAATAGCTGCCAGTAGTCCATTATCTGATGAACCAATCGATCAATTGAATCAAGCCTATGAACAAGCCGTTACGGCAATTCGTAATGCCGGTGGTTATAACGATAAACGTATTGTTATTTTTAGTGCTCATAAGCGCTCTGATGCTACCCGTATGAATCAACTTGATATTCCCACGCAAGGCAATGGCTTTTTAATGGGTGAATTCCATGAAGGTTATGCCTCAGGTCCAAGTACAGATCCGACAAACCCTCATTATTACTGGGATGGTGGGGCTGCTGAAATTCAGTTGATGACTGATCGAGCCGATGCTGCCGTTGCCTGGAGTAACGCAACCGGTATTCCTATTTGGGAAGGTGCTTGGATGGCAGGTAATTATAACAAAGGTGATGATTATGATGTTAGCCGTCAAATCGCTTTTGTTAATGATTTTATCGCGGTATTGAATGAGCGAAATATTCCTCATGCGGTAAATGCCACTAAAAAATTCTACGATGTTTCTACCAATAGTTGGACTTACTTAGAAACTGTTGCCGATGCAATTATTGCCTTAGATATAAGTGGTGAAGTTACGCCACCACCAGCAGGTGAAACGATCATCTTTAGTGATGACTTTGAAACCGGCGCTTTAGGGGCTTGGGCGGTATCAGGTACATCAGCAAAAGTAACAACTGCAGCATCTTTTGAGGGAACGTATGGGGTGCAACTTAAAAAAACAACTCGGCTCAAAGCAACCATTTCAACGTTGGGTTATGACTCGGTAAATTTATCTTTTAGTGCAAAAACAGATGCCTTAGATACGGGGGAAGTACTTAAAGCTGAGTATTCAATTGATGGTGGCAGTACTTTTACTACCTTGGTCCAAGTAAATAATACCTCATGGGAGAGGCAGTCGCTCGCTTTGCCTAATGAGGCTTTAGCGCTTGATAACTTGGTGATTAAGTTAGTGCTAACGGCTAATCGAAATAATGAAATCGCTTATATTGATAACGTGATCATTACCGGTGAGTAGTCTAGACGAGTAAGAGTACCAATAAGCGTTTATTAGCTTAAGTTAATAGACGCTTATGTAACTAAGTAAAGTAACTAAATAAAGTAACTAAACCTGCAACTTCGCTAATTATTCCTTTTAGGTAGCTAGTACAAATGAAAATAAAATTTCCCAATACCAAAGCGATAATCTCATATTTAATCACAGCCTTAGTGATTGCATTATTAAATGTTAAGCTCAGCTATGCTGATATTCTCGATACACAAACCCCTATTCTACCTAATGATATGGTAAAGAAATTAGGCTCGGGTATCGATGTGACTTGGTCAGAAGTGCCAAGTAAAATTGATGAATATACTACACAAGCAACTATCGAATTTGCCAATAAAGGTTTTAAACATTTTCGTTTACGGGTCGCTAATGATGATGTAGCTGCCATTACGGCTTTTCTCGATCAGCAAATTCAAGACTCCCTCGATAATGGTGTAATTCCAATTATCGCCAACCAGTCTCATAGCTTTGAAGATAATCCTACCGCTGAAACACAAGCTGCTTGGGTAAAGTGGTGGGGTGATATGGCAGAGCATTACAAAGACTATCCCTATGAAGTGATGTTCGATTTGATTATTGAAATCGCCTCAAGAAGTACTTTGTCTGATGAACCGGTCGAGCAATTAAATGAAGCCTACGAACAAGCCGTTACCGCCATAAGAGCAACGGGAGGCTATAACGCCGAGCGCATCATTATTTTTAGTGCCCATAAACGTTCAGATCCAACAAAACTCCATCTACTCGATATTCCAACCCAAGGTAATGGCTATTTAATTGCTGAGTTTCATGAAGGTTATGCTTCGGGGCCGAGTATTGATCCAACCAATCCACATTATTACTGGGACGGTAGTGAGGCAGAGATTAAGCTAATGTCAGACCGTGCCGATGCTGCTGTAACTTGGAGTAATGATACCGGCATTCCTATTTGGGAAGGTGCATGGATGCCAGGTAATTATAATAAGGGCGATGATTACGACATTGAGCGGCAAATCAAGTTTCTAACCGACTTTATTAAAGTGCTAAACGATCGAAAAATACCCCATGCGGTTAATGCCACTAAAAAATTCTACGATGTTGCCACTAATAAGTGGACTGCATTAGAGCCCGTCGTTGACGCAATTATTGCGCTGAGTATTGATTTAAGTGCTGATTTAGACACCGATGAAGAAAACCAAGCGCCAGTGTGGTCAAACACCACTTTTACCTTAGCTAATGTTGAGCAAGATACAAATTACATGCTAAACCTTTCAGCAAAGGTTAGTGATGTTGAAAATTACGCCATTACTTTCGCCAAAATTTCGGGACCAGAGTGGTTAACAGTAAGTAGCGCAGGCATTATCTCAGGTACCCCATCGGCGGTTGATGTAGGTGATAATGAATGGGTTATTAGTGCTACTGATGGTGAAAACAATTCAGGAATTAATTCAGGAAATATTGTCAATGCTAACTTTTTTATTACCGTTACTGAATCTATAAAATTTCCTCCACCAGAGGAAGAACCCGTTAATACCGCGCCTACTTTTGTTAGCGCCATTATTGAAAAAGCAGCTATTACAGTAGGGCAGGGCATAGCTGAAAGTTTAAGTAATGATGCAATGGATGAGCAAAGCAACTTACTCATTTATAAAAAAGTCAGTGGGCCATCATGGTTGAGTATTGCTGAGACTGGCGACTTATCGGGCATTGCTGGCGCAGCAGATGTGGGCTTAAATAGCTTCGTTATCGAGGTATCTGATGAAGGCAACTTAACGGACTTAGCAATACTTGAACTTGAAGTTTTATCAATTGCAGCAGAACTGCCTCCAGCAGCACCAATCGAGCCAGTTGTCGATAAGCCAGCCATTGAGTTAGACCAGTCATCAGCAGGTAACTTTAGCTTTTCTTTATTCTGTTTACTGCTTTGCTTGTTGTTACGAAAAACCACCTTTAGGAATAAACTATTTTGAAAAATTTATCATTAGTCGCCACCAGCTTATTTGCGCTTTTGGCCACCAGCGCATGTACAGCAGATAACAACACCCAAGCTAGTGCCAGCACCAGCCAAGTTAACAGCAAAAGTAGCCAGTTGGTAAGTAAAGAATTACTTAAGCCTAACGTGTTATTTATCGCTGTGGATGATTTGAGGGTTCAATATGGCTCTTATGATTTTGACAAAGCGCTAACCCCAAATATTGATGCTTTGTCTAGACAAGGTGTCGCTTTTACCAAAGCTTACAGTAACGTGCCTGTTTGCGGTGCTTCTCGTGCCTCAATGTTAACAGGCGTTCGGCCAACCATTAATCGTTTTGTCGCTTTTGAAAGTGCAGAAAAAGTAGCGCCTTGGGCACCATCCATTGCCAAGGTTTTTACTGATAACGGTTATACCGCCTATAGCTTAGGTAAAGTGTTTAATAACTTAACCGATCATGCCAGTGATTGGAGTGAGTTTCCTTGGCGTCCAAAAGGCGCAAAAAATGAAGACTTAACAACAGGCAATAAAAAGCAAGACGCTTTGTTATCTCGACATGACTATTTAACCCCAGATAACATCAAAATGGCGAAAAAAGGTGTTAAAAATCATCCTGCTTTTGAAAGTGCTGATGTCGCCGATGATGCTTATAAAAATGGCAAAGTCGCGCAGCGTGCTATCAGTGATTTACAACGTCTGAAAAAGGCCGGTAAGCCTTTCTTTCTTGCCGTGGGCTTGAAGAAACCGCACTTACCTTTCAACGCACCCAGTAAGTATTGGGATTTATATGATGAAAGTAATATTCAATTAACAAAAACACCACAAAGAGCCAAGAATGCCCCCGCACAAGCTGAGCATAATTGGAATGAACTAAGAAATTATGGCCATGATGGGACCATGCCAAAGAAAGGCACTATGCCTGATGATATGGCGAAAAAGCTTATTCACGGTTATCACGCGGCGACTAGTTATAGTGATGCCTTAGTGGGCCAGATATTAGCCCAGTTAACAGCCCTTGATTTAGATGACAATACTATCGTTGTGCTCTGGGGAGATCACGGCTGGAGCTTAGGGGAACATAGTCATTGGGCAAAGCATTCTTCTTATGATGTTACCAATCACATCCCACTCATTATTAAAGTCCCAGGCATGACTAAGGGGGTGTTTGCAGATGGCTTAGTTGAGTCAGTTGATATCTTCCCAACACTAACAGAACTTGCTGGTTTACCAGCACCGAGTTCACTACAAGGTGACTCTTTAGTTCCCATGCTAAAAGATCCTAACGTTAAGGTAAATGAAGCGGTTTTCCCGCGTTGGAAAAATGCTGACAGTATTCGCACTGAGCAATATTTTTATACTGAGTGGCGCGCTAAACCTGGTGGTAAAGGTAAGGGCAAAGGCAAAAGCACTAAAGTAGTCGCCAGAATGTTATTTGATCACAGCGTCGACCCCAGAGAAACAAACAATGTTGCTGAAAAGAGTATTTATGCTGATGTTGTTAAGAATTTACATCAGCAACTAGCAACACATATTGCGCAAGTAGAAACTGATTAACTAACCTGAACTCTGGGTAATGAGCAAGTGCTGCTTATCCAGAGTTCAGGTTAACTATTACCAAGGGGGACTTTATGACTAAAACAACAATTAAAGATGTGGCGTTAAAAGCAGGTGTTTCTGTTAAAACCGTGTCGCGGGTGATAAATAATGAAGTTAACGTGCGAACCGAAATGCGAGACAAGGTTAAAAAAGCCGTTAGTGAATTAGGTTTTCAACGTAACGCTGTCGCCAGAGCACTGAGAAATCAGCAAACATCAATTTTAACCTTACTTTATTCAAACCCTAACCCAGGTTATATTTTTGAGGTACAAAATGGTATTCAAGCACAGTGTGATCTTGATAACTATAATTTGCAAATTTTACCCTGTGAGCATACCGATGAAAATTTTTTTGCAAAAATAGAGTCACTGTTACAGCGTTCATCAACCGATGGCATCTTACTGATAGAGCCGCTTTGTGATATGCCCGAGGTGATTAACTTATTAGAGAAATATCAAATACCTTATGCCTTAATATCGCCAGCAAACTCTGAGCTTAGTGCGCCTTTTGCGCGCTCTAATGATGAACAAGCTGCTTATCAAATGACAGAGTATTTGATTTCTCAAGGGCATAGAGATATTGGTTTTATTATGGGGGATCCAAGTCACGGTGATAGCCATCAGCGCTTAAAAGGTTATAAAAATGCCTTAGCTGTAAACGGCATTACAGTTGATGAAAAGTTTTTTGAGCAAGGTTATTTCACCTTTGAGTCTGGGGAAACATCGGCTAGACGGCTACTTTCTCTTGAAAATAGACCTTCTGCTATTTTCGCTAGCAATGATTATATGGCAGCTGCGGTATTAAAAGTAGCGGCACAAAAGCGTATTAAAGTGCCGCAAGAGTTATCTATTGTTGGTTATGATGATACCCCAGTATCAAAACAAATTTGGCCAGCTTTAACGACAGTAAGGCAGCCTATTCGAGAAATTTCAGCTCATGCCACAAAAAAGCTTATTGCCACTTTAAACAAACAACCTTTTGCGGATATACAAACTCTATTTGAGTGTCAGTTGGTGGTACGAGAATCTAGCAGTATTTGGGCAAGTGCTTAATAGCAAACTCTCCTAATGAATGAACAGCTAGAAGGCAGCATTTCTTTTCTGCCGGAAATGACTGTGCTGATTATGTAAAGAATCAGCACAGAAAATATTTAAACTAACTTTAACCATCACTTTAAGTAACATTATGAAACTACTGAAATCACTACCAATTTTAACTGTTTTTGCATTGCTTGGCTGCTCTTCAGCTAATGAAGCTATTAGCAGCTATGAACTCACTGAAGAGCCTCGCGGCCGACGACTTAAAGATATTGTTGCGGATAAATATCCAAGCAATGTTTATATTGGCGGCACCATACAGTATCGCGACCTTAATGGTGGCAAAGGTGAGCTGCTAAACAATGAGTTTAGTTACATCACGCCAGCAAACATTTATAAGCAATCTCATATCCACCCAATGCCGAACAAGTGGCAATGGCAAGCGCCAGACCATTGGCTGCAAGTTGCCAAAGATAATAATCAATTAGTACGTTTACATGCGCCAATAAGTCCACAAAGTTCGAAGTGGGTGAGAAATGACGCCAGAACGGCAGAAGAACTTGAAACCATGCTGGTTGAGTATATGACCGCTTTAACTAAGCGCTATAACGATGAATCTCAAGTAAAATGGCTTGATGTGGTTAATGAAACTATAACAGAAGAGGGTACCTGGTTTGGTCCTAAACCGGGTGTTAGCGCATGGGAAAACCCTTGGACAAAAATAGGTTTTATTACCGATATTCCAGCGAAGTTTCCTTTGCTTAGTAAACAAGGCGTACCTAAATATATTGTACAGGCTTTTGAGATAGCCAATAAACATGCACCGAATTTAAAATTGGTACTTAACCAACACCGCATGACTTCACCTGAATCTATCGCACTGATGAAGGAGTTAGTTATGTATTTACGTGATAGAAATTTACGTGTTGATGCTCTTGGCTGGCAGGCACATCTTCGCGGGGAGCATGTTGACTTTGCCCATCCAGATAGTGCAGCAATTAAAACTTTTGATCAGCTAATTAAATGGGCTCATCAGAATAACTTAGAATTCCATGTCACTGAAAACAACATCCATGTTAAAAATAACAAACCTTACCAAGAAGAGTTAGTCGCGAAAGCCTTTGCTAACATTGCTCGAACGGTTGTTAATAACCATAAAACTGGCGTGGTTTCATGGAACTTATGGACGTTAGCAGATACGCCTCATTTTAGGTCAGCTAATATCACCACTTTAGGATTATGGGATAAAAACTTCAAACCGAAAGAATCTTATTATCAAGTACAAAAAGTATTAGAAAACTCAAAGTAATAGCCAGAAACACCTAGGTAGTAATCATTATTAGAGGATTGTGAGTGCTTCCTACGGTGTTTTATCCAGCAACAACCATTTTTTGCAATTGGCTAAATTAGTCGTAATTGACCTTATTAATTTAATGATAGAGCTTCAGTAAAACTGACTGCTTGGTGCGCATTGCTGACTCTAGAGCTTGCTTCACTAACGGCAGCTCCAAGACTTAAAGCGGTCGTTAGCATCAATGATTCTTTTATGACTTCTGATCCGACAAAGCGGACATCATTAATTATTCCTAATAAAAAAATTAGAGTATTAGGTTTACGTTTTGAATTTAAAAAAACAAATATCTTTGCCGTAAAAACTACCCTCTAGGTTTTT
>MAAF01000073.1 GCA_002163005.1 Colwellia psychrerythraea
ACTATTACTAAAGATAGCTTGTTTGTTAACGTTGGAGAACGTACTAACGTTACCGGCTCTGCTATGTTTAAGCGCTTAATTGTCGAAGAAGATTACGATAAAGCCATCTCTGTTGCTTTACAACAAGTAGAAAATGGCGCGCAGATTATTGATATCAACATGGATGAAGGTATGTTGGACTCAAAAACCGCCATGGTGCGTTTTTTGAATCTGATTGCTGGCGAGCCTGATATTGCTAAAGTACCAATCATGATTGACTCCTCTAAGTGGGACATCATTGAAGCTGGTCTTAAATGTATTCAAGGTAAAGGTATTGTTAACTCCATCAGCTTAAAAGAAGGTGAAGAAAACTTCCGTAAGCAAGCTGAGTTATTACGACGTTATGGTGCAGCTGTTATTGTGATGGCGTTTGATGAAGAAGGCCAAGCCGATACACGTAAACGTAAATATGAAATTTGTCACCGTGCTTATCACATGCTTGTTGATGAAATTGGTTACCCGCCTGAAGATATTATTTTTGACCCTAATATTTTTGCCGTTGCCACCGGTATTGAAGAGCATAATAATTACGCGGTCGACTTTATCGAAGCGGTTGACGATATAAAGAAAAACCTACCTTATGCGATGATCTCAGGTGGTGTATCAAACGTTTCTTTCTCATTTAGAGGAAACAACCCCGTACGCGAAGCGATTCATGCGGTGTTTTTATACTACGCCATTAAAAATGGCATGGATATGGGCATTGTTAATGCCGGTCAGTTAGCTATTTATTCAGATTTGCCTAAAAACTTAAAACAAGCCGTTGAAGATGTTATTAACAATAGCGATGAAGACGCGACTGAGCGTTTACTTGATATTGCGCAAGAGTTCCATGGTAAAGCTGGCGGACAGGCTTCAAAGGCAGATTTAACGTGGCGCGAGTTACCAATAAATGAACGTTTATCTCATGCGTTAGTGAAAGGTATTAATGAATTTATTGTTGAGGATACCGAAGAAGCACGTGTAGCCGCCGAAAAGCCTTTAGATGTTATCGAAGGACCATTAATGGATGGTATGAATACCGTTGGTGACTTGTTCGGCGCTGGTGAAATGTTTTTACCACAAGTAGTAAAATCAGCACGCGTAATGAAACAAGCCGTGGCTTACTTAAATCCTTTCATTGAGGAAGGGAAAACTGAAATAAGTAGTAATGGTAAAGTACTACTCGCCACGGTTAAAGGTGATGTACACGATATCGGTAAAAACATTGTTGGCGTAGTACTGCAATGTAATAACTATGAAATTATTGATCTTGGCGTAATGGTTTCTTGTGATGATATTCTGCGCGTAGCTAAAGAAGAAAACGTTGATATTATTGGTTTATCAGGCTTGATCACGCCGTCGCTTGATGAAATGGTCTATGTTGCTAAAGAGATGAAACGCACAGGCTTGAAACTGCCTTTATTAATTGGTGGTGCAACCACGTCAAAGGCACATACGGCCGTTAAAATTGAACCGCAATATGATGAACCTGTAGTCTATGTATCGAATGCCTCTCGCGCCGTATCTGTAGTGAGTAACTTGTTATCAAGTGAGCATAAAGCAGGATTTTTTGCCAGTACACAAGAAGAATATGTCCGAGTACGCGAGCGCCATTATAAAAAAGGCCCACGTTCTAGTTTAATTAGTCTTGAAGCAGCGCGTGCTAATGCCACCAAAATTAATTTTGATGATTATACGCCGAAAAAGCCTAACAAGTTGGGTGTTACGGTACTTGATAATATCGATTTGAACGAAGTTAGAAAATATATTGATTGGACACCATTTTTCATGACCTGGCAGATGTCGGGCAAGTATCCTCTAATTTTAAAACATGAAGTGATTGGCGTTGAAGCAACAAGCTTATTTAATGATGCTAACGCCATGCTTGATGACGTTATCAACAATAAAAAAATATGTGCTAGAGCGGTATTTGGTTTGTTTCCTGCGAACAGTAATCAAGATGATATACAGCTATACACCGATGAAAGTCGCAGTGATAAATTAATGAGACTTCATCAATTACGTCAACAAAGTAAAAAACCAGCAGGGCAATTTAACCGCTGTTTAGCCGATTATATTGCACCAGAAGACTCAGGCATTGAAGATTATGTTGGTGCTTTTGCGGTATCAGCAGGTTTTGGTGTTGAAGATTTAGTGAAGGTTTATGATGCCGACCACGATGCTTATAATTCAATATTGCTCAAAGCGGTCGCTGATCGATTAGCGGAAGCGAGTGCTGAATATTTACATGAAAAAGTTCGTAAAGAATATTGGGGGTTTGCGCCTGATGAAGATCTAAATAATGACGCGTTAATTCGCGAAAGTTATCAAGGCATTCGACCAGCGCCAGGTTATCCAGCATGTCCTGAACATACTGAAAAAGGTTTATTGTGGGAATTGCTCAATGTTAAAGAAAACATTGATATGGATTTAACCTCAAGTTATGCCATGTGGCCAGGTGCAGCGGTAAGTGGTTGGTATTTCTCTCATCCTGAGTCTAAATATTTTGCTGTTGCTAAGTTAGCGAAAGATCAAGTGCTTGATTATGCAGCGCGTAAGGGTATGACTATAGAACAAGCAGAACGTTGGTTATCTGCAAACTTAGACTACGAACCAGAATAATCTGAGTCGTTTGAATAAATTAATCCGATTGGTATTACTCATTTAAGCAGCACAAGTTGAGATTAAAAAAAAGGCTGCACCATGATAAACATGGTGCAGCCTTTTCGTTTTTAGTTAATACTTTCTAGCTAATTTTTTCTAGTAAAATGAGTTTTGCTTGTAACGTATTACATTATTACAAGCACTTCACTTGTCTTGGCTTATGCCTAAGTTACGCTGAGTGATATAAGTCTGTTTGTGGTACTTCAAACTTATAATTGAATTTGGCGGATAATACTCCTTTACGGTGTGCTAGTGCTGATTGTAGTTTTTTGGCTACTTTAGCAATGGCAACATAAAGTTGTTTGTCAGAAGCATTTACGGTTACTTTTTCACCTTCATACAGTGTGGTTACTTCAAGTTTTTGCAGATGCGGCTCAACGGTAATGGTTGAGTTTAGTGTCATAATTGACGGATAATGTTTAGAGATTTTCGCAAACTTATTCTCGATAGATTGCTTGATACCTTCGGTTATTTCAACGTGGTGTCCAGAAATTTTAATCTTCATAGTCTTACCTCTTTTGTTATCTTAATCTTTATCTGTGTCGTTATTTTCAATTTCATAATCCTCCTTCAGTCATAAAAATGCAATAGAAAAAAGGTAGATAAATGCAATTAAATGTAATCAATTTTTTGACCATTTTTGGGCATGAAATATGCTAATAAAAAACTAATAAGCAATTAAGTTATTATTCAAAGGATTAATTAAATCAAAAATGACAAAATAAAAAAAACGGTAAGTAACTTAAGTTACTTACCGTCTGAGTTGTTCGAAATGGCTAATGCCTAGTCGTTCATACTAAAGCTAAAGTAATAAAGCTAAACAGGTTATTTAAAGTGTCTATCAAAAAAGTCCATAATAGTCGTGTTTAAATGCACTTTTACTTTTTTACCGCGCATACTGTGTTTACTACCTGGGTAGGTCATCAGTTCAAATAATTTACCTTCATCTTGTAAGGCTTTAATTAATTTTGTGGTATTGGTAAATAATACGTTGTCATCAGCCATGCCATGATAAACCATCATTGGACCACTTAAGCCAGCAACATAAGGAAAGACACTACTTTGCTGATAACCTGCAGCATTGATTTTAGGGTGATTCAAATAGCGTTCAGTGTAATGGGTATCGTAGAGCATCCAATCGGTAACGGGGGCGCCACTGACGCCTGCTTTAAAATAATCACCTGCTTTAAACATAGTCATTAAAGCCATATAACCACCATATGAGTGACCGAAAACACCAATACGCTCTTTATCAACATAGGGTAGAGTATGAAGGTATTTCACGCCGGTAACTTGATCGGCAACTTCAACTTGACCAAGTGTTTCATAAATTGGAAATTCAAAAGCGGTACCTCGGTAGTTAGAGCCGCGATTATCAAGCTGATAAACAATATAACCTTGTTGTAGCATGTATTGAGTTATATCAGCACCTTGCCATGTGTTTTTAACGAGTTGCGCGTGAGGTCCACCATATACTCTAACAATCACAGGATACTTTTTACCCGGTTGCATGTTCTTAGGCTTATAAAGTTTGTAGTATAAATCAGCTTGTCCATCATCAGATTTTAATGAACCAAACACAGGCATGACTAAATCATCATAATAAGGTGCAACAGGGTGTTCAGCGGTCACTTTATTTTCAGCTAACCACGTAATATGTTCACCATTAGCAGCGTGCAAACTTACCTGTTTAGGTGTTTTAGTGTTTGAAAAACTATCAATATAACTTTCACTGGTTTGGCTAAAGTTTATGCTATGAAAGCCATTGCGCTTAGTTATACGTTGTACATTTTCAGGTGATTTACCGCTAAGAGGAACTTTATATAAGTGGCGCTCAAGGGGAGTATCAGCTCGCCCGGTAAAGTAAACCCAACCATTTTTTTCATCTACACGTGTTAGTGAATCAACTACCCATTCGCCTTTCGTTAACTGTGAGATTAATTCACCTTTTAAGTTGTAATGGTAAAGATGTTTGTAACCATCACGCTCTGAAGCCCAAATAAAGGTTTTATTGTCACTTAAGAAGGTTAAATCTTTATGCAAATTGAGCCAATGGCTAGATTTTTCTACTAATAAGGTTTTTTGGCGACGTTTTTTTAAATTGTAAGTTCTTAATGTTAATGTTTTTTGGTCACGACTTTGTAACTGATAAGATAATTTTTTACTATCACTAAGCCACTTAACCCGTGGGATATAAATATCTTTGTTATCACCTGAGTCAACAAAACGAATCTTTTTGCCCTTAATATCGGTAACGGCTAATTGAATATGAACATTATTAGTCCCTGTTGCTGGGTAACGTTGCTCAATTAACTTAATTTTTTCAGCGTATATCTCGTTACGAATAACCGTTTGTACTGGGGTCTCATCAACACGTAAAAAAGCAATATACTTTTCATTTGGCGACCACCAATAGCCGGTCATACGCGACATTTCTTCTTGAGCCACAAATTCACTCATACCGTTTTTAATGGTACCGCCACCATCGATGGTAAGTTGGCGCTCTTCACCTGAGGCAATAGTTAATACATAGATATTTTGCTGACGAATATAAGAAACAAAATTGCCTTTAGGCGAGAATTTTACATCAGTTTCAAAACTAACTGTTTCGGTTAAACGTTTAGCTGTCTTAGTTGCTAAATGGTAATAGTAAATATCACCATTAAGCGGGAATAATAATGCGCTGCCGTCTTGTGAAAAGTGATATTCCATAATGCCAACACCATAAATACGTTGGCGTTCACGACGCGCTTTTTCTTCGTCAGATAAGCTTTCTGGGCCACTAAAGAGTGATTGAGAATCAACAAGCAGTTTATTTTCTTTACTGGCTAAGTTGTATTCCCACAAATCGTAACGGTGTAAGTCTTCCGCTTTGCCTTGTAGGTAAGTTACCCGTGTACCATCAGGAGAAAATTTTAATGACTTGGGTGTTTGACCATTAAGAGAGGGCGAACTATAAATGCGCTCAATGGTTAATTGCGCTGTATTTTTCGCAACAGCTGGCGCTTTTGATTTTTCATCACTTGCATTTGCGCTAAGCGGTAAAGCTAATGAGCAAACCAGAGCAACAAGTGCTTTTTTAACAGTAAATTTCATAGGAAAGTTATCTTATTAGTTTGTGGAAATAAGTCATTGTGTGCGTCGTGCCTATGACGTCCCTGCCAACACTTTTAGCTCGAGCACTTTAACAAACGCTAGTATATTAAACTAGCGTAGTGCTAATAAAGGACTAATATTTTAAAGGGGTATTGTCTTTAAAAATGGCTCTTAGTGTAAACAATAATGGCAAAAAATTATTTATATAGCCATTAGGCTTTCAGGTAATTATTTTATTAACTCAATGAGCTCATGAATGGTTTTTACTGCTTTGATGTTAGCGCCTAAACCTTCCATCGATTTATGATAATTACGATAAGGAATAAATATTTCGGTGAAGCCATGCTGTGCAGCTTCTTTAACGCGAGGCACACCGCTGTCTATTGGTCTAACATCACCGTTTAGACTCAATTCACCCATAATGCAGGTATTACGCGGTATAACAAAGTCATTAAGGCTGCTTAACAGTGCAGTAACCAAGGCTAAATCGATACAGGTTTCAGATTCATCAATCTTCAAACCGCCGACAATATTAAAAAAGGTATCATGAAATATTTTTGTTTTAGTATGTTTACGCAATATCCCCGTTAACATTTTAATTCTGTTCATGTTCAAACCAACACAAACACGTTGTGGAAACTCTGCCTCGGTTTCAGTGGTTAAGCATTGAATTTCTAGCAGTAGATTGCGGTTACCTTTGCGAATGCAGGTGATTGTTGAACCGGGAGATTCGGTGCTAGAGCCGGATAAAAATATCTCACTCGGGTTATCAACACTGAGCATGCCACGTTCACACATTTTGAAAATGCCGACGGTGTCAATATCACCAAAACGGTTTTTGTTCGCTCTAAGCGTACGAATTTGACCGTCATTAGTGTCAATATGCAACAGGGCATCTACTATGTGTACTAGCGTTTGTGGGCCGGCAATTTCATTGTTTTTATTTACATGGGCAATAATAAACATAGTGACATTGTTTTGCTTGCAGTACTGGGTAAGTGATTGCGCACTACTTTTTACTTGTGAAGGAGAGCCCGGACTGCCATTAGCATTTTCAGTTACTACTGCTTGGATAGAGTCAATTACTGCAAACTTAATTTTGTTTTTATCTAATTCATCAATGATGGCTTCAACACTGGTTTCTGCTAATAGATAAAGGTTATCTTCGTCATAATCTAGCTTTAATCGGTGTACACGGTTTTTGAACTGAGAAAGTGACTCTTCAGCGGTACAATAAAGTGAGGCGTGAGTTTTTGACATGCGAGCGACAAGATCGGAGAGTAGGGTCGTTTTACCTGCGCCCGGATCGCCAGAAATAATATTTACCGATCCCGTTGTCACTCCACCACATAAAACACGGTCAAGCTCTCCGATACCCGTTAACCTTTTTTCTGCATCAATGGATTCTATTTCGTTAATCTTTTTAGAGCCGCCCCCCGTTAAACCAGCATACCCGCCGGTGTTTGCAGTACGGGTAACTGTACCTTTATTTGCTGATTTTGATATTTTCATTTCTACCAGCGTATTCCATGCTCCGCAACGGCATTGCCCTTGCCAACGCGTATGATTCATTCCACAATCGGTACATACAAATTCTATTTTTGCTGCTTTTACCATCTAGTTTTACCACCCTTTAAACGATAACATGACGGTAATAAGCGTCTGTCATTGAACAATCTTATGTTAATTTACACTATCAATAAAAACCAATTTATAAAAATGAATGGCTTTGTTTGATCTCCATCATTGAGAGGCATAGAAATTGCTTAGTTATTAATGATAAAGTCGGTTAGATTATAATGATTTTGATTTTTTTGTCTAAGCTAAAAACTCTAACCTAACAGTGACGCTGCAATTAAGTGTTAAAACATGTGGTAAATCAGAAGTTAATAATAAAACTATGAATAAAAATTTCAACAAACACCATAAAATCATTGACGATTTTCGTGGTGAGGTAACCAAAAGAAGTTTTGAAGCCAATTATAGTGCGGTAACCGAGCACCTTAATAAAAATGAAAAGTTTTTGTTGAAAATGGAATTAAAACGCTTAGCGGGTGCTTGCGCGCGTTCCATCGATTTACGTGGTTTGGTTAATGGTGAATGTCAGTTATTTGACTTTCAAGGCCAAACCCATTTTTTAGATGACGTTGCCATTGCCACCTTCAAAGAAAATGTGGCGAATTATGGTGGTTATACTTTTGGCGTTTACGAATCGGTTAAAAATGCTAAAAATAGTTTTCGTAATCTTTATCAAAATGAGAAAGTTACCCCTAGTGTTGTTGATAGTATTAATAACAACAATAAATCAGGAACTGAGAAACTCCAATACCCAGCGAAACTAACCCTGTTAGCAAACTATCCCAATCGTGTTGAAGAACGAATGAACTTTGCGATACCTATCACCTTAACCGTACTGAATAAGCAACAGTTAGTGACAACCAGTATTGATCTGAGTGTTAAGGGCATTAAGTTTAAACTGATTAATGAAATTTCTTTATTTAAAGGTGATCAGTTAAGTATCGGATTTACTGGGTTAGAGCAAGAGTTTCAATTTAGTAAAGGTGACAGTTTTTCATTTGAAGTTAAAAATGTCTTACGTGACTCAGGAACTCAGCTGATAGGTTGCCAACGTATAGATACTCCTGGAAATGATGGGTTCGAGCGATTTTTAGTGGGTTATATCCAAGGAAATAAACGTCGTTATAAAATCAATTTAGATAACAGTTTAGCGGCATTACAGGCGAGAAGCCTTGAACAGTTTGCCTTAGTTAAATTAAATGAATTGATTATATTTATGCATAGCGCTGATGGTACGAATAAAACGTCGCCTCGTTATGCGCTAACTACCAAAAACAATCAAAAGCTATATAAATATTGGCGAGATGAGAAAAATCGGTCGGCGTTACATTACCTTATTAATGCTGAGCGACTAGCGCGTTTAAATAGTTTGCAACAGCAGGGTAAGAGCTTATTAGTCTTTAGTTTTATTCATCAACATAAAGGAGATAAGTTTTTTTATACGGTAGATGAAGAGCAGCTTAAACATGATAATACTTTTTTTATGCAGTTCTTAGCTTTTGCAGCCAGTAAAAGTAGCTTTGCCATCACTGCGTTAAAATCGCAGGTGATAAATCCAAAGCAAGCATATTCGCCTTTTACATTATCTACCGCTATGACTAAGCAGCAAAACTATTTAAATCCCCCACTAACTGATGAGGTGAATGATATTCTTGCGCTGTTACCTTATGCGGTAACTGCAACCGATATTACCAGTACCAGTGAATTTAGTGATTATCAAGGGTTAGGTTATGAAGGCATCGACCTTGAGCGACTGAAAAGTTTAGGTCAGAAACATAGCGATAAAGAAAGCCGAGTGGATGAAATAACGCTAACTTATGGTCATCAACGTCAAGAAGTTCGCTTTAAATACCAAACCCCGGTTCGCATTGAATCAGAGGCTTTAAATTGGACGGGAATGTCGGCAGACTTTTCTGTCTCGGGACTTAAAATTGATTTAGAAAATCCTGCTTTACTATCTAAGGGCGATATCGTTCATTTAAGCTTTCCTAAATTACAGAAAATAACCTCAGCTTTTGATCTAAAGCAATTACCTTATAAGATCATGAGGATCAGTAAAGATAAAAGAGTGGTAAACCTACGCGTGTCGGTTAAAGAGCACCAACATATAGGGCGATCATTTTTTAAACTATTAATTGATAAGAATAAAAATAAATTAACCCCTGATGAGTATGCCATGTTAACGCCTGGTTTATCTGGTGCGCTAAGGACTTTGTATGCTGTAAATATGGCAATACCTACTGCGATGGTGCAATCAAGTGGTAGTCGATATAAAGTAGAAAACTTAGTGGCAGGGAAGCACGGCTATCAAAGCCATAAAAACTTATTATCAGCGATGTTACGATTAAGTGATCGCCATGGTTATTATAATTTATACCCACTGTTAGGTAATTTGCAGATCAGTAATTTAATCGATCAACATATGAAAAAATTAATGGCAAGTGATATTGCAGTCAGTGAACTTATCTATATTGCAATAGATCCAAATATTACAGACATAGAAAAATCAGTAACGATAAAGCAAGTGAGAGAGCTTAATACGCCACAGATGAGAAACTTTTTTATTAAAAAGTCTTTGAAGCAAGGTGATTTTTACAGTCTGCAATTAAAACTGTCGCGTAGTGATGAGGCACACATGGAACATTTAAACCCAGAGCTGGCGTATATTGGCTCTTATGCGATCCATCGTGGTAAACAACTTGAGCAAGATATCTATAGTGTTGCTGGACTAGTTCAGCTAATTGATGTCACACAAGAAACATTATTGAGGTATGAACTGACTGAGTGATATTTTAGTCTTAGTTGATGTTTAATCTCAGTAATATAACTATAACCAAGCTACTTGAAGCGTCCTGAAACCTGCATCTTCAGGTAGTTTGGGTATAAATTCGATAGTTATTTTATACCCTACTTCAATATGCCTGAACTGACTTCTTGAAGTAGGGCTGGTAATGATTGGGTTCAGGTTTTTATCATTTTAGATAAAAAGGATAAAAACGCCGTTCACTCGTATTATGCCAACCAGTGTAATAGGCAATCTAAACCTTGCACGTTTATGCTGCTATCAGCTTGAGCTAAGACAATAGGTTTGGCATGAAAAGCAACACCAAAACTTGCCGCAGCCATCATGACTAAATCATTGGCGCCATCGCCCATCGCAACGGTTTGTTTTTCTGGTATTTGATACTCTTTACTTAAAATAGCCAAAGAGTCTGCTTTTACCTGAGCATCAACGACACTCCCTAATACTCTACCAGTAAGTCTGCCATCAATAATTTCAAGTGTGTTGGCAAAAGCAGCGTCTAAGTTTAGCGTTTCTTTTAGATGATCAGCAAAATAAGTAAAACCACCTGAAGCAATAGCAATGCGCCAGTTATGTTTTTTAAGTTGAACAATGAGTGGTTTTAATCCAGCCATTAATGGGATGTTTTTTGCTACATCACTTAATATACTTTCGGGTGACTCTGCTAATGTTGCCACACGTTGATGTAAACTTTGTGCAAAATCGAGTTCACCCAACATAGCGCGTTCTGTTACTTCAGCTACTTCTTCACCAACGCCCGCTAGCTTAGCTATTTCATCAATACACTCTATTTCTATCGTGGTTGAGTCCATATCCATTACTAATAACCCGGGCACGGCTAATTTAGGTACCTGTGATAATAAGGCGGCTTCAATTTTATTAGCTAAAGCAAAGTCAGCGACTGCTTTACGCGTTTTGATAAAATCAGAACAGTTCACTTGAAAACGACAACTCGTTTGATTATTGCGGTGATTAATGGTGGTGAGCGTTATGATGTTAAGCTGAGCATAGTTTTGCAATGCTAGTAGTTGCGACAGGGGAAGCTCTTGGAATACAACCAGCTCTATCTGCTCTTCTGTTGCAGGCTCACATGAGGCACCGTCAGTTAAAGTAAGTGCTTGCTCAGACAAGTTAAAGGCGATAGGTAATTTTTTATCTTGCAAATTATTGGCTAAATACTGTTCAAGTGATAGGGGTAATATAGTGGTAATAAAAGACACGTTAACTCTCTTGGGTATGTTCTAAAATTAATAAACTTCACATCAGTTAATAATCTAACTATAGTGGCACTATCGATGCGCTAAAATAGTCACCAGTGTTCTTATGAAGCAAGCCGAACAGCCTTTATACCCTAAATTATCCTCGATTTATAATAAAATCCTGCAATTAGCTAGTGCAATTTTGCTTATCATAGTACTGATGAGTCTCTGGCAGTCTACCGGAGAGAGAAATAGTGATAACTTAACGGCGCACTTTAATTATATTGCTAAGCAGCAACTTCTACAGGCTATTGCGGGTGTTGTGGTTATTCTTGAGCAATCACACGAAAGTAAAGTAGATAAAGATGCGTTTTTACAACGTTATCTCGATGGTTTAACAAAAGTTAATTTTGTTAAACAAGCACATTTATATGATGCTACAGGGCTATTAGTCGTATCGAGTGCTTCGATGGAAAAAGATAAGCAGGGTAATGAACTCGCTCCGCCTATTGCAAAGAGTATTAACGATCTTTACGGTATTTCTCTCCATCAACGAAATGTAACAGATACCTTAACGCCTTTTGTTGAAGAAATACGCCATACCGACTCAACGAGTTACAATCTACATGGTTATCTTCGATTTACTATTGAGCAATCTTATTTAACTGATATTTTAGCTAAAGCGGATGAAGAGCAACAGTCTTTACAACGCTTAATGTTGCTATTAGCAGGAGTTGTAGGCTTCTTACTTACTCGTGGTTTAAATCGCTTTAGCAGGCGCGGGTACCGTTTAGGCTCAGAGGCTAAAAGAGTTTAATATATTTTACCTAAATGAAAAAAATTTGCTCAATATTTTGTTCAAGCTGATTTGCTATTTCCTCTGAACTTTCAGGGCGTATGGTCGATAACACCTCAAAAATTTTGATTAGATTAACTGGGGAATTAGCTGGCGAATTAGCAGGAGAGTTAGCTAGCACTTCGAGCTTTTCTTGTTCAGTGCCCTCGTTACTCGTCAGTATTTCTTTACCTGTCACTTCTCGACTTAACGGCATCGATGGCGCATCAGTTTCTAAGACTAAACTTTCTAAGGGCAAGCGCTTGAGGGTATTTATCGTTTTTTTAGCACGAGAATAAGTGATAGTACTACCTACACCCAGTTTAAAGCCTAAATCAATATAACCTTTAGCCTGTTGATAACTGCCTGAAAAACCATGAATGATACCTGTTCTTGCTAACTGATACCTTTTCAATAAAGGCATGATTTTATCGTGCGATTGTCTGTGATGGATTATTACAGGTAAGTTTTGTTGCTTAGCGAGGCTGAGTTGAAAATCAAAAAAATGCTGTTGATGATGTAAGTTATCCTCTGGTGTTTGTCCGTGATTTACAGCTTGTTTGGCAATGGCACCATCAATGCCAATTTCACCTATGGCAATAATTTCATCTCGTGATTTAACTACAATTTCACTCAATTGTTCAAGATGGGAGTCATTGAGTTTTTGTAAAAACCATGGATGAATACCTAAGCAAGGATAAATCTTAACGGGGGTATCATGATGACGTTTGGCTAGGCTGAGTACTTGATTAAAGTTATCAGGCGCAATAGAGGGTACAATTATACGGTTTATGTCGAGCTCAGCGCATTGAGTTAACAAAGTCGGTAAATATTCTTTAAAGGCTTTATCATCAAGGTGGCAATGGCTATCGGTAAACTGCATCACTACCTCCTGACTATTTATTATTGAGTATTAAATTTTCATCCTCGAGATCTTTTAATCGAGGAGCCCTTTTAATTCTGGATTCAGGACAATATGCTCCAAGCATTGTCTAATAAGTGGCATCCAAGCCACTTTCGATCAGTCACTTTGGGAATGACGTAGAGAGAGTCGGTTAACCACTCACTTAAATTTATAACTAGTTAGCGCTAGTGACAGGAAAAAGCACGGAGCTGACGGGTGCAGTGAGTACTTTTGACGCATCAATTGCGCTAAATAGGACTAAACTTATATTAGTTACATACGCTCCATCGTTTCAATGCCTAATATATCAAGACCCTGTTTTAAGGTATCTGCAACAACTTTACATAACGCTAAACGTGAACTTTTAACCTCATCGCTAATACCTTCTTTAAGAATAGGACAAGCTTCATAAAAACTCATATAAAGGCTGGCTAACTCATAAAGGTAGTTACATAACAAGTTAGGCGTACATTCGCTAATGACCGCATCAACAACATCTTCAAGTTGTAATAACTTTAATGCTAAAGCTTTTTCTTGTGGTTCAATGATATCGATAACAGCATCATTGTTAACTGTTCCAGCTTTAGAGAAGATGCTTTGAATGCGTGAGTAAGCATATTGTAGATAAGGCGCAGTAGCACCTTCAAAACTCAACATCGTTTTCCAGTTGAAAATGTAATCACTGGTACGGTTTTTCGATAAGTCGGCAAACTTAACCGCGCCAATGCCTACTTTCTTTGAAATTTCAGTCAAATCAGCATCGTTAATTTCTGGGTTTTTCTCTTTGATTAACGCTGCAGCACGAACGATGGCTTCATCAAGTAATTCTGCTAACTTGATAGTACCACCAGTACGAGTTTTAAATGGTTTACCATCATCACCCATCATCATACCAAACGGGCAATGTTGGTAACCGACATTTTCAGGTAAGAAGCCAGCTTTACGCGCAACAATCTCAACTTGTTTAAAGTGTAATGCTTGACGAGCATCAGTAAATATAATGATGCGGTTAGCAGCTAGTTTACCGCTACGGTAGCGACATGCAGATAAATCGGTAGTGGCATATAAGAAACCGCCACCCGATTTTTGTACGATAAATACTGGTGCTTCACCATCTTTGTTAGCCATTTCATTAATAAAAACAACTTTAGCGCCTTGACTCTCTTCGGCGATTTCTTTCGCCATTAGCTCATCAATCACAGTAGATAAATCGTCGTTATAAGCGCTTTCGCCCATAATATTTGAGCGTTTTAAAGAGACATTTAATTTAGCGTAAATGTCTTCACTATGGGTGATTGAAATATCAATAAACTGCTGCCATAACTTGGCACAGGTTTCATCGCCACTTTGTAGTTTTACTACATCAGCGCGAGCTCTATCAGCAAAACCTTCTTCGTTGTCAAAGCGTACTTTTGCTTCACGGTAAAAATTTTCTAAATCGGCAAGGGCCGTTTCAGCGACTTCATCACTAGCAAGTTTATCGCTTAAATGTGCGATTAACATACCAAATTGCGTCCCCCAATCACCCATGTGATTTTGACGAATCACTTTGTCACCACGAAACTCTAATGCGCGTACAACAGCGTCACCAATGATGGTTGAGCGTAAGTGACCAACATGCATTTCTTTGGCAAGGTTAGGTGCTGAATAATCAACAACTACCGTTTGCTGCTTATCATCAGCGTTAACACTACGTTGTGCTACGCCAATGAATTCATCTTTAGCAACTTCGTTTAGTTGTGCGGCTAACCAATTTTCATCTAAGTGAATATTAATAAAACCAGGGCCAGCTAATTCAATTTTGCTAGCAATACCGCCTAAATCTAGCTCGGCAACAACCTTAGTTGCTAACTCTCGTGGATTAGTTTTTAGTTTTTTTGCTGCGCCCATTACACCATTGGCTTGATAATCACCAAATTGTGGGCGGTTAGATAAGCTAAGCGCAGGGTTAGTACCTTCAGGCAAACCCGCAGCAACCATAGCTGCACTAACTTTCTTACTCAATATATCTTTAATATTCATTCGTTATCTCATTCTCTTTGTTATTTGGCTCAATACATTTATCAATCGTACTCATTGACATGCGTCAACTCCGCGCGTTTTCTTCTGTCTCGAACCAACTAACTGCGAGAATGCGTAACTCACAGCTAGTAATATTATTTTTTTACTTTTGATGTTTTACAGTAACATCAACGTTATTCTTAATTTACTCAGTTTTGCAAACTAAATGGGACTTTAGCAAAGCGGTCAAGGCATTTTATCAGGGAGCTTAGTGTACTAAGTGACTTGATAAAATTTCGCCGACAATGCCGCAAAAATTCCATTTAGGAAGCAAAAAATTAGTGTTCACGTGTTGAGTGGAACGTGATGTCTGGGTTTCGCTCTTGCGCTAGCGATAAATTAACCATCGTTGGTGCGATATAGGTTAAGTTATCACCACCATCTAAGGCTAAATAATCCCCCGATTTTTTCTTAAACTGCTCTAAAGTACGTTCATCATCACAAGTACACCAGCGCGCCGTAGCAACACTAATAGCTTCGTAAATTGCATCAACTTTGTATTCAGTCTTTAATCGTTGCACAACCACTTCAAACTGCAATACACCAACAGCACCAACAATCATGTCATTATTGATAAAAGGTCTAAATACTTGCACAGCACCTTCTTCAGATAACTGAATCAAACCTTTTTGTAGTTGTTTCGCTTTTAATGGATCTCTAAGGCGAATACGACGGAACATTTCAGGCGCGAAGTTTGGAATACCACTAAACTTCATCATTTCACCAGCGGTAAAGGTATCACCTATTTGAATGCTACCGTGGTTGTGTAAACCAATGATGTCGCCAGCAAAAGCTTCTTCAACGTTTGAACGATCACCCGCCATAAAAGTTACCGCATCGGCAATTTTGACATCTTTACCAAGGCGAACTTGTTTCATTTTCATGCCTTTTTCATACTTGCCTGAGCAAATACGCATAAAGGCGATACGGTCACGATGTTTTGGATCCATATTGGCTTGAATTTTAAAAACAAAACCGGAGAATTTTTCTTCTTCAGCGGTTACTACGCGTAAATCAGTTTTTCGAGGTAATGGTTTAGGTGCCCATTTAGTCAGACCATCAAGCATGTGATCTACCCCAAAGTTACCTAATGCAGTACCAAAAAATACTGGCGTTAATTCACCGGCTAAAAACTCCTCTAGATCAAACTCATGTGAGGCGCCAGAAACAAGCTCTAATTCTTCACGTAAATCATCAGCATAGTTACCAATAACTTTATCTAGCTCAGGGTTGTGAAGACCTTTAATAATACGCTCTTCTTGAATCATGTGACCTAGGCCCGATTGATACAAAACAATTTCGTCTTCAAGAATATTGTAAATGCCTTTAAACTCTTTACCCATACCAATTGGCCAAGTAATAGCAGCACATTTTATTTTTAATACTTCTTCAACTTCATCCATGACTTCCATTGGGTCACGGACATCGCGATCCATTTTGTTCATGAAGGTGATAATTGGCGTATCACGCAGGCGAGTAACTTCCATTAATTTAACGGTACGAGCTTCAACACCTTTGGCAACGTCAATTACCATCAAACAAGAATCTACAGCGGTAAGCGTACGATAAGTATCTTCCGAGAAATCTTCATGACCTGGGGTATCAAGTAAATTTACTAAGCAGTCTTTGTAAGGAAATTGCATTACTGAGGTAGTAATTGATATACCACGCTCTTTTTCCATTTCCATCCAGTCAGATTTTGCGTGTTGACCTGATTTTTTACCTTTTACCGTACCGGCCCTTTGTAAGGCTTGACCAAACAAAAGTACTTTTTCAGTGATGGTGGTTTTACCCGCATCAGGATGAGAAATTATGGCAAAGGTGCGACGTAAATCGACTTGCTGTTGCTGTACAGACATGCAAATTACCTGTTAAGTAAATAGTAGAGAAGCGCCTTTAGTACTTGGCTTCTCATTATTATTAAAAAATTGCGCGCATTGTACCATTAAAGGGCGTGTTGTTTAATACCAAACCGATTAATTTATTGACCAACTTAGAGCTTCAGTAGTGAGCTTAGAACAAGCAAAACAATGTAAACATAGTATTCTATATTTCATTTTTTTTGTGATGTTATCAGTTTGCTAATGAGCTCCCAAAGGGCGAGTTTAAAAGGTTCATATGCGGCGTTATTGATTTCGACAAGGGAATAACCATTCTCTTCAATCAATGCCTTGCCTCTAAACCTTTTAATTCTCGCTAAGTGATCAATAAATTAGTCCGATTGGTATGAGTTAGTCTTATTCTTTTATAATGTTTTTTATTACGGCAGAAGCAATGATGCATTATTGCGGGTAGAGTGATTGAGTGGTGATGGGTGGCTGAGTGAACCGAGCTAATTATTAGCGATGATAACTGCTGATGTTATCTCTGTTTTAAATGCTCGTTACGCGAGAGATATTTCTGGTCATAACTAAATGAGGAGTAGCGCTATTCTTTGCTAGTTTGGCAAAGGGTAAATAAAATAGAATAAGTTAAATAAAGCTCGCTGATGAACAGTCTCAGTAGAGCAATTAATCTTCTGTTTCCTCAGATGTTTAGGTTAGCTCAACGATTAATTAAATAAACTTGAAATGAATTGGGACTCATTTTGCTCTAACAAAGGATCTTGCACCTTAACTATTTTTCGATGACCATTATCGCTATTATGTTGAGTCACTTGACTCGATAATAATGCGAAAGCTTTTTGCTCACTCAGACCTGTAAGCTGGCTAATTTTACTTAGCGCATCATTGACTATAAGGTTTGTTAAGCCTTCATTAGACAGTTGACTATCTGTTGTTTGGGGTATTTTAGTAAACATCTTACTCTCTCTAATTACTTGTTAGAAAATTTGCCTAGAAACCTTGTAAGGTTTCTAATTGAGTATCTTAACTAAGAGAGAGCGATTAACTAGCCACTTTGCGTTTTCAAGTGTTGTTATTTGTTAACGGGTTGGCTAGTTTATTGTAGTAAGGGGGAGCTTAACGTTATTAACTCACTAATTATTTGCATGCCAATGACATCACGATGGCATCTTCATAGCCAAAGCCAGAGGCACTTGGATAGTAACCTGTACGGCGATTAATCTCGATAAACCCCGCGTTCATATAAAGCATCTGTGCGGCGATATTTTTCGCACGAACTTCTAAAAACACCTTAGTAGTACCGAGTGTTTTAGCTTGAGCTAAAAACTGATTGAGTAATACTTTTCCGTAACCTTTACCTTGTTCGCTAGGCGTTATACAAATGTCCATCAGCGTTGCTTCACCAAGCACATACTCACCAATATAAAAACCAATGGCATGGTCACAAGGTAGTTCTTTTACAGCATCTTTGGGGGACTTCATCAGACCTAATTTTTCACCGAAATAACGGCCACCAATACAACTTAGAAAGGTTTTCTCACTCCAAGGATGTGAGTGACAAGCGAGCTCTATTGGCATCAATGTATCTATATCAGCGCGCGCAATTTCAGTAAAATTATTTGGGTTAGCTTTTGTTGCAGTACTCATTGGGTTTGCTTACTCATTGTGTTTGCTTTGTCAGTAATTGCCATAATTGCTTTTTAAGCGTAGGCGATTTTGAAATTTCAGTGATAGACGGAGTGAACAGCTGTTGCTCGACCCATTGTATTTCGTTTTTTGATGTTGACGTTGTGAAATACCAGTTAAAAAGCCCTAAGTCTACGTGGTCACTTTGGTGATTGATCTCACCGATGCTTAGACCTGCTGCTAATAAAATGTCATTAAATAGTTGCTTACTAGCTAAATCTTTTAAATCGATATCAAGATAACGCTTGGGCTGAGCTTGAACGTTATCATTTGGCGTATCGCAAGTGCGATGCTGCCAAAGGCTGATGCCCATTTCAGTGAGTTGCTCAAATTGACGTTGGTTAATGCTCATCGGCGATGGCTTATCAGCTCTGGATTTAAGGGTAAATATAATGACAGAATTTGCTACAGACTAAAAGTAGATAAATTCATGGGATTAATAAAGTATTAACTAAGGGTATTTTATTAGATACGTTATAAATAGTTACAGATAATTAACTGAGATTTTATAAAGGAGAGTTATTAGATAATACAGAAGATAAAACAGGAAGAAAATGGCAGGGGTGGAGAGACTCGAACTCCCAACCATCGGTTTTGGAGACCGCTGTTCTACCAATTGGAACTACACCCCTGCAACAGATTTGAATTATACTGATGCGCAGGCAAAGGTAAAGAGTAAAGGTAGTTTTTTTTTGTGTTTATAGTTCGTTCGACTGTTTTATCTACAAAGTGCTAGTAAACTAGCCGGTTACACCTACTCAACACTGGTATATCTGAAAATAGGACAGGGCTATTTTTTATCTTAATGATTAAGTTTGCTTAACAATTACGCTAATTGATCCCAGATATAGAGGGATCAATTAGCAATATTCACTTATGCCAGTGCTCTTATTTGTTAGCTTTGTGTTTCTGTTTGTCTTTTAGTGCCACCGAAACTTAAATTACAAAAGCGGAATTTATCAGGATAAGGAAAAACATCTTTATAAATACCATTGGCGACATCTTGCTGGCATTGCTGCCAATATGCAGCGGTTAATAAATCTTCGTGGTGTATTTTAAATGCTTTGAGATAATTTGGGTTTGCTAATGCAAAGGTAGCGAGTTCTTCAGGGAACATATCACCAGGCATTACACTGTACCAAGGTTCAGCCGCATATAATTGTTCTTCAGTAACTGCTTTAGGTTTTACTCTAAAGTTGATCTCATTCATATAGGCTATTTCGTCATAATCATAAAAAATTACACGGCCATGACGTGTCACACCAAAGTTCTTAAGTAACATGTCTCCGGGGAAAATATCCGCAGAGATAAGCTGTTTAATGGCTTGGCCATAACCGAACATGGCATCATCAATTTTTTGCTGTGATTTATTTTTAAGCGCATCCATTAGATATAGATTAAGTGGCACCATTCGGCGCTCTATATATAAATGTTCAATAATAATAAGTTCATCTTCACCTTCACCCTCATAACGAATAATTGATGAGGCTACTTTTTGAAGTTCAGCTAAAAGCTCATCATTAAAACGCGACTTGGGAAAGGCTACTTCTGAATATTCCATGGTATCCGCCATTCGACCAACTCTGTCGTGTAGCTTAACTAAACGATATTTTCCTTTTACGTCTTTCTTGGTTATGTTTTTACTGGGTGAAAACTTATCTTTGATAATTTTAAAAACATAAGGGTATGAGGGCAGGGTAAATACAGACATCACCATACCTTTAATACCAGCAGCTAATTCAAATTGGTCATCACTGCTATCGAGGTGGTTTAGAAAATCACGATAAAACTGTGTTTTTCCTTGTTTATGAAAACCAATAGCAGAGTATAAATCAGCTTTAGTTTTATGTGGCATTAGCCCCTGTAAGAAGTTAACTAGGGCATAAGGATGTTCACAATCTACAAAAAAGTAAGCGCGAGCAAAACCAAAAACAACCGCCATACTTTCACTGCTGGTGAGTAATGCATCTATATACAAACCACCCTTTTCATTATTAAGTACGGCAATAATGAACGGAGTTTCTCCGGCTGGCGATAATACCCGACCAATGAGGTAAGCGCCTTTATTTCGATAAAAGGTAAAGTTAAGAATATCAAACTTCAAATCTTCTAATTTAACACGGGTTTTATGTGCTTTGCGGCGAAATGTGTTAATAAGCGCATCAACATCACGATCGAGATCTTCAAATGGGATCACCGTTCTATGACTATTCATAATGTCGCAAATGGTTTGTTTTAAGCCAAGCTCTTTCGGCTGATAAGACGTGTAGATCTTAGGCTGTGTTTTATCATCAAGGCGGTGCGCGGTACTTTCAACATAGATATAATCATTGTGATAATACTTACGCTCGAATAAGTGACAAAAAACTGAGTTATAAAAGGTTTCAGCTAATTCTGGCTGTTTATGATTGATTAATAAATCAGAATAAACAGCTTTAATTTTTTGCCATAACGCATCATCAAGCGAGGTAATGTTGAAGTCTTCTTTTATATCGTTGAACGTTTCTTTTACACGTTCGTCATAAAAATTGGTTCTTGCCCTAGCGGAGCGATGAATTTCATTCCATTGACATTGTTGAAACCGATTTCGGGCTGATTGAGTAATTTCAGTAAAAATTGCAAAATGGCGTTCAAAGCCATTAATAATTGTGTTGGCAATAGTAAACGCAAGTTCATCTTTCATAGGGCAATTAACTCTTTAGTCTATTTAAGTAAGGGCATGTCATGAATGCTTATTTACCAACATACACTAAAAGCTCAATTGCAGAGATAATTTTCATAAATATTGGTTATAACAAACAATAATGTTGTTTCAACACACGTTTGTTCTTTGTTCTTTACCCTTAAGGTTTAAAAATGGCGAATTAACTTGCTATCAATGGCGTGCAGCTCTAAAATTACGCCTTTTTTAAAGCAGAAAAATAGCCAATATCATGCGTGTTTCAGACTTTTCCTTTGATTTACCCGAAGCCCTTATCGCTCGATACCCAAAAACCGAGCGTACAGCTAGTCGTTTAATGACCTTAAATGGTAATTCCGGCGCTATAACCGATGGTGTTTTTACCGATATTGTAGCGCAATTAAATGCAGGTGATTTACTGGTTTTTAATAACACCCGAGTGATCCCAGCCAGAATGTTCGGTCAAAAAGCAAGTGGTGGAAAAATTGAAGTGCTAGTTGAGCGTGTTGTCGACCAAAACACAGCTCTGGCCCATATTCGTGCGAGTAAGTCACCTAAAGTTGGCAGCGAACTTTTCCTCGGAAATGAAGACAGTGACGTTAAAGTTAAAGCGACTATGGTGGCGCGCCATGGTGCACTTTTTGAATTAAAGTTTAATAGTGATGAGTCAGTTTTAACTATTTTAGACAAAATAGGGCATATGCCACTACCACCTTATATAGATAGACCCGATGAAGACAGTGATAAAGAGCGCTATCAAACTGTTTACAATGAAAAACCTGGCGCGGTTGCGGCGCCAACAGCAGGTTTACATTTTGATGAAGCTTTATTAGAAAAAATTAAAGCCAAAGGCGTTGAACTGGCATTTGTTACATTGCATGTAGGCGCAGGGACTTTTCAACCGGTTAAGGTAGACGAGATTACCGATCATATTATGCACGCTGAGTATGTTGAAGTATCAGATGAAGTTGTTACTCAAATTAAAAAAACCAAAGCGGCTGGCGGTAGAGTTGTCGCGGTAGGGACCACCTCGGTTCGTTCACTTGAGAGTGCTGCAAAAGCTGCACAAGATAAAAATGAATCATTAAGCGCTTTTTATGGTGATACCGATATATTCATCACCCCAGGTTGTCAATTTCAAATCATTGATGCTTTAGTGACTAACTTTCACTTATCGGAGTCAACCTTACTTATGTTAGTGAGTGCATTTTCTGGCTATGACCATATTATGTCTGCTTATCAACACGCGATAAGCCAAGAATACCGATTTTTTAGTTATGGCGATGCTATGTTCTTAACTAAACAAGAGTTAACTAAGCAAGAGTTAAGTAAAAGCTAACTAGGTAAGATACGCCGTAAACGTTATAGAAAAATACTATTTATTAAACCAACACCGCCAGCCTGTTTAGCTAGTAGGTGAGAGAGAAAATTTATGACTGAAACAGTAAAAAACAAAATGAAATATGACTTAATCAACACTGATGGTAAAGCCCGTCGTGGTCGATTAACCTTTGATCGTGGTGTGGTGGAAACCCCAGCATTTATGCCCGTTGGTACCTATGGTACGGTTAAAGGTATGAAAGCTGAGGAGGTTGAGGCTACCGGCGCGCATATCATTTTGGGTAATACCTTTCACTTAATGTTACGTCCAGGTACCGATATTATTGAGCAGCATGGTGGCTTGCATGATTTTATGAATTGGAATGGACCAATTCTAACCGATTCTGGCGGTTTTCAAGTATTCAGTTTAGGAAAAATGAGTAAAATTACCGAAGAAGGTGTTCGTTTTAGCTCACCAGTTAATGGTGAAAAAATTATGCTGACACCAGAACGTTCAATGGAAGTTCAGCGTAGTTTAAATTCTGATATAGTGATGATTTTTGATGAATGTACGCCATACCCAGCGAGTCATAAGGAATCTAAAGATTCAATGGAACTCTCACTTCGTTGGGCACAGCGTTCAAAGGATGCTCACGGCGACAGCCCGAATGCATTGTTTGGTATAGTACAAGGCGGCATGTATGAAGATTTACGTGAAGTGTCTGTTGCCGGCTTAAAAGCGATTGAGTTTGATGGTTATGCGATTGGTGGTTTATCAGTAGGTGAGCCCAAAGAAGATATGGTTCGAATATTAGATCATACCGCGCCCTTGATACCTAAAAATAAGCCCCGATATCTAATGGGAGTAGGCAAGCCGGAAGATTTAGTTGAAGGTGTACGCCGTGGTATAGATATGTTCGATTGTGTAATGCCTACACGTAATGCCCGTAATGGACATTTATTTGTAAATACGGGTGTTATTAAAATCAGAAATGCTAGTCATAAAACAGATATTGCGCCACTTGATGATACCTGTGATTGTTATACCTGTAAGAATTACTCACGTGCTTATTTACATCATTTAGATAAGTGTAAAGAAATTTTGGGCTCGCAATTAAATACTTTACATAACCTTCATTTTTACCAGAAAGTGATGCAAGGTTTGCGTGATGCCATTGAGCAAGGTAAATTAGACGCCTTTGTAGAAGAATTTTACGCTTTACGTGGTTTACCAGTACCACCATTAGCAGAAGGTAGTATGCAAGTTTAGCGGTAAATTTATAGTGAAGAATTAGTTCAAGTAAAAATATTTATCGAAGTTTAATGAATCTTGTGGCTTAGTATTTTGAAGCTATTTTGTTCAATTGAAAGGAAAATGCACGGAGCTGACATTAGTCAGTGAGTACCTTTGACACCTCAATTGAGCAAAAGCGCAATAAAATAAAAAGTCACTAACTAACAATAAGAAGTAAGAGGAATTTATGAGTTTATTTATCAGTACAGCACATGCCGCAGCAGCACCAGCAACAGCCGGTGGCGGAATGGAAATGATCATTATGCTAGCCGTTTTTGGTTTAGTGTTTTTCTTCATGATCTATCGTCCACAGGCTAAACGTGTAAAAGAGCATAAAGGTTTAATGTCTTCATTAGGTAAAGGCGATGAAGTATTAACACAAGGCGGTATTGTTGGTAAAATCGTTAAAGTATCTGATGAAAAAGATTTTATCGTTGTTAGCATTAGCGAAGGTACTGAAGTAACAGTACAGAAAGGCGCCATAAATGCAGTACTTCCAAAAGGCACAATGAAATCATTGTAGCAGCTAATCTCATTGCCATTTAATACAGTAATTGTATCGGAAATACTCATTGACATGTGTCAACTGCGTGTTTCCTTTTTGTTACTGTAATAACTGGCTGCGAGCTTAGCACTACAGTAACTATTTTTAGCTGAAACCTATCAATTGTTAAGTAGGGTGAACAAGCTTGTTCGCGCGAAAAGAAATAAATAAAAAGGACACATTGTGTTAAACAAATACCCTTTATGGAAAACACTGATGGTGGCAATAATTGTCGCTTTAGGTGCGCTCTATGCCACACCAAACCTATATGGTGAATCACCTGCGGTACAAGTTTCAGGTTTACGCGGCGTTGAGGCTGATACCGCTACCCTTGATAGCATCAAAGCACATTTAGACGAAAGTAACCTGAGCTATGACAGTATTGCTTTAGAGAAAGGCCAAATATTAACGCGCTTTAATAATACTGAAGATCAATTGAAAGCCCGTGATGTACTCGATGATAATTTAGGTAAACAGTTTTCTGTTGCCTTAAACTTAACACCTAATACACCCCAATGGTTAGCATCAATTGGCGGTACGCCAATGAAGTTAGGTTTAGATTTAAGTGGTGGTGTTAGCTTCTTGATGGAAGTGAACATGAAAGAAGCCATCAATAAAGCTAAAATAGGTATGGTCAGTGATTTTCGTGGTGACTTACGCAATGAAAAAATCCGCTACCGCAGTGTTAAAGAAGGTAATGACGCAATTATTGTTATTTTCCGAAAAGTTGAAGACTTAGAAGCTGCTGAATCATTACTGAAAAAACGCTATCGCGATTTACTCCTCAAGACAGACGACGATACGCTAACACTCACGGCAAAACTCACTGAGATAAAGCTTAAAGAAATTCGTGAGTATGCTTTACAGCAAAACATTACTATTATTCGAAATCGAGTAAATGAGTTAGGGGTTGCAGAGCCGCTAGTTCAACGCCAAGGTAAAAAGCATATTGTTATCGAGTTACCTGGTGTTCAAGATACCGCTAAAGCGAAAGAAATTCTTAATGCAACGGCCACTATTGAGTTTAGGTTAGTTGATACCGAAGGCGACTTGTCAAACGCGTTAAATGGCCGCATACCAGCCAACTCTATTTTACTAAAAGATAAAGACGGTAGACCAAGTTTATTGAAAAAACGTGTCATGTTAACGGGTGATCATATCACCGACGCTAAATCAGGTTTTGATGAGTATTCGCGTCCACAAGTTAATATTTCACTCGATAGTGCTGGTGGCTCTAAAATGTCAAGTGGCACCAAAAGCAATATTGGTAAGCCAATGGCAACGGTATTTATTGAATACAAAGCCACTGACAAAAAAGATGCTGAAGGTAATATCATTTTTGAAAAACAGCAAGAAATTATCTCTATTGCTACTATTCAATCGCGTTTAGGCAAATCATTCCGTATTACGGGTGCAGGTAGTGCTGCTGAAGCGCATAACCTTGCACTATTATTACGTGCCGGTGCTTTGATTGCCCCGATTACTATTGTAGAAGAGCGGACAGTAGGCCCTACATTAGGTGCTGAAAACGTAAAACTTGGTTTCGAAGCTATTTTGATGGGCTTTGGTTTAGTGTTTATCTTTATGGTGATTTATTACCGTGCCTTTGGTGTGGTGGCTAACCTTGCTCTAGGGGCAAACTTAATATTAATTGTTGGTGTTATGTCAATGATCCCAGGAGCCACGTTAACATTACCTGGTATGGCTGGTATCGTATTAACGGTTGGTATGGCTGTTGATGCGAACGTACTTATTTTTGAACGTATTCGTGAAGAAATACGTGAAGGAAAAACTATTCAACAAGCAATTCATCAAGGTTACGATGCAGCATTCTCAACCATTATTGATGCCAACATCACCACCTTAATTGCCGCATTAATTCTGTTTGCCATTGGTACTGGGCCGGTAAAAGGCTTCGCCGTGACATTATCCATCGGTATCATTACGTCAATGTTTACTTCTGTTGTTGGTACTCGTGCCGTAGTTAACGCTATTTGGGGCGGTAAACGCCTTGATAAGCTTCCGATATAATAAAGGCAGGAATTTAAAAACTATGCAAATTTTACAATTAAAAGAAACTGTCAACTTTATGAGCTATCGTAAGATAGCCATGGTATTTAGTGCGTTATTAATGATTGCTTCAATCGTGTCGTTAGCAACGAACAAGTTAAACTTTGGTTTAGACTTTACTGGCGGAACCTTGATTGAAGTAGGTTTTCAAGAAGCTGCTGATTTAGAGAAGCTTCGTAACGTAATGAAAACGAATGGCTTTGCCGATGCGAAGGTTCAATTTTACGGTAGTAGTCGTGATGTTGTTATTCGCTTGGGTTTACGCGATGACGTTAAAGCTGAAATGCTTGGTAATGAAGTACTTGATGTCTTACAAAGTGGTACTGGCCAAACTGTTGATATGCGACGTATAGAATTCGTTGGTGCGAGTGTAGGTGATGAACTAGCAGAGCAGGGTGGCTTAGCCATGTTAACTGCGCTCATCTGTATTTTGATTTACGTTGCTTTTCGATTTGAATGGCGCTTCGCGGTTGGTTCAGTAGTCGCATTATTTCACGATGTGTTATTAACGCTTGGTTTGTTTTCTATTTTGCAGCTAGAGTTTGATTTAACTGTACTTGCCGCAATATTAGCTGTTATCGGTTATTCGCTTAACGATACTATTGTTGTTTCAGATCGTATTCGTGAGAACTTTAGAAAAGTACGCAACAGCGAAGCTGAAGAAATAATTAATATTTCTTTAACACAAACACTTAGCCGTACCTTTATTACCTCAATTACTACCTTATTAGTATTAGCAGCCTTGTTTTTCCAAGGTGGAGCACTAATCCATGGCTTTGCTACGGCATTATTATTTGGTGTTTTTGTTGGTACTTACTCTTCAATTTATGTCGCTAGTTTGGTGGCATTATCTTTAGGTATTTCAAAAGAAGATTTGATACCGGAAGTGATTGAAAAAGAAGGTGCTGATCAAGAAGCTATGATGCCTTAAGTATTATTGTTATTGATAAAAAAGCCGAGTAACTGTTGTTGCTCGGTTTTTTTGTTTTACCTGTTTTATTTTATCAGCAAAATAGCACTGCACTTATACCAATTATTTTAAATCATGCATAGTAATGGCTAACTTAATAGACTTGGTATTAACCTTGCTGTATGCTGCACGCCCTTTCATGCTGCCAACATTTTCATTAGCGCTGTCAGTATTTGCTTGATATTTTTTAAAGAGATTTCTTATGAGTGATACCCCAACCAAGTTTACTGATTTAGGCTTATCAGAAGCATTACTAAAAGCAGTACGTGATAAGGGCTATGAAACACCTTCTCCTATTCAAGCCCAAGCGATCCCAGCAGTTATTTCTGGACGCGATGTTATGGCAGCAGCGCAAACGGGGACGGGTAAAACGGCTGGATTTACCTTGCCGCTATTACAACGTCTTTCTTCGAGTAAAGGTAACAAAGTTTCTCCAAATAATGTAAGAGCACTAATACTGACGCCGACTCGTGAGTTAGCTGCGCAAATAAGTGAGAGTATTGAAGTCTATGGTAAGTATTTAAACTTACACTCAACGGTTGTGTTTGGTGGTGTTAAAATTAACCCACAAATGATGCGACTTCGCCAAGGTGTTGATGTACTTGTGGCAACACCAGGTCGTCTATTAGATTTATACAATCAAAGAGCAGTAAAATTTAGTCAACTTGAAGTCTTCATTCTTGATGAGGCTGACCGTATGTTAGATATGGGCTTTATTCGAGATATTAAAAAGCTTATTGCTGCTTTGCCAAAAGACCGTCAAAACTTACTTTTCTCGGCAACATTTTCACCTGAGATACGTGCATTAGCCAAAGGTCTGGTTAATCAACCATTAGAAATTTCAGTTGATGCAGAAAATAGCACAGCAGAAAAAGTGACTCAATGGTTAACAGCGGTTGATAAAAAACGCAAACCTGCCGTGTTAACGCATCTCATACAAGAAAATAATTGGCAACAAGTATTAGTTTTTACTAAAACCAAACATGGTGCTAATAAGCTAACCAAGCATCTTGAAGCTGAAGGTTTAACTGCCGCGGCGATACATGGTAATAAAAGCCAAGGAGCGCGTACTAAAGCGCTTGCTGCCTTTAAAGATGGTTCAGTGAAGATATTAGTAGCAACTGATATTGCAGCTCGTGGTATTGATATTGATTTATTACCACAAGTGGTTAATTTCGACCTACCTAATGTACCTGAGGATTATGTTCATCGCATTGGTAGAACAGCCCGTGCAGGTAATACCGGACAAGCATTGTCTCTAGTGTGTGCCGATGAGTTAGATTTATTGTGGGGCATTGAGCATGTTATTCAGCAGCACATTGAACGAAAAGTTATTGAGAAGTTTATACCTGCAAATGAGTTAGGTGAATCACGTGCTATCAAACCTTTAAAACAAGGTAAGCCACCAAAGTCTGGAAAGTCTCAAGGGGCAGGTAAGGGTAGAGTTGAGCACAAAGATGGTCAACGATCAGGTCGTAATGCTAATGGTAACAATGTAGGTAGAAATAAAGCAAAACCAGGCAATGATTCTTCTAGACGTAAAAAGCCTGAATATGATGGCACCGGCCCTAAACCACGCAGAGCAATACGCCCTGCAAAATAGCGGTCAGACAATATTTATATAATTGACTCCTGAGTTGAATCAATTAGTAAAAAGGCTCATGGGGAATAGTAAGTATTCCCCATGAGCCTTTTTTGCTCTAAACGTCGCGCTTTATTACCTTAATCAGCTTAACGCTATTAATGCTTTTAAGGCGTTAAGTAGCCTAAATTAGTTAGTTGCTCACTGGGGAATAGCCCTACAACATCACCAATCACAATTAAGCTTGGTGGCGTAATCTTATGTAAAGCCACTAATTCGCTTAAATTCGCTAATGTTCCTTTGAACACTTGCTGATCTTGGTGAGTGCCTTTCCTGATTAATGCTGCTGGCGTATTTATATCACGACCGGCTCCTGTGAGCTGAGTTAATATTATAGGTAAGCTTTTTATCCCCATGTAAAAAACAATGGTCTGCTCTTTATCGTTTAATGCCTGCCAAGGTAGATCTAATGCACCATTATCTTGCACATTACCCGTTATAAAGGTGCAACTTCGCGCGACTTTTCGGTGAGTCAACGGGATGCCAGCATAACTGGTACAAGCCGATGCAGCTGTCATTCCTGGGACTATATGGCAAGCAACACCATGGCTTAATAAGAATTGAGTCTCTTCAGACCCTCGCCCAAAAACAAAAGGATCGCCACCTTTTAAACGCACCACTTTCTTACCCAATAAAGCATAATCAACTAGTAACTGATTGATGCCTTCTTGTGGAACTCTATGATCTGCTTGTTTTTTACCAACATATATTTGTTGGCAATCACTTGGCAGTAACGCCATTATTGCTGCACTTACTAACCTGTCATAGATAACAACTTCAGCTTGTTTGATAAAACGATAGGCTTGTAGAGTGAGTAAATCTGGATCTCCAGGACCGGCGCCAACGAGGGCCACTTCTCCAGCAATAAAGGCTTGTTTTGTTGTATTAGTATTTTCCATGAGCTCTCTTAACAATATGTTCAAATTACTATATTGCTAGTCTAAAGCAAAAAAAGCGCCACAGTGACCTTATTTTACTAAGGTTGCTGTGGCGCTTAATATTATTCTGCTATAACTTAGGTTAACTCATACAAATATTACTTGCTAAGCGCATCACCTAAATGTGGGCGAATTTCTTTTAGAACATCTTTTAATATACGCGTATTCGCTGCAACAATATTACCTGAATTTGCATGATTATGACCGCCAGTAAAGTCGGTAACTAAACCACCCGCTTCAATTACTAATAATTCACCCGCTGCAGTATTCCATGGCTTGGTGGCAATTTCGAAGAAACCATCAACACGGCCCGCTGCTACGTAAGCAAGGTCAAGTGCAGTTGAACCTGAACGGCGCATATCTGAAGATTTCTGGAATAACGATGAGAACATTGCCATATAAGCAACGCTGTGCTGTTTGTGTTTGAACGGAAATCCAGTCGCTAGTATAGTTCCTGCAATTTCTTTGTTTTTATTTACACGGATTCTGAAACCGTTTAATTGTGCACCTTTACCGCGGCTGGCTGAGAATAATTCACCACGAATTGGATCAAATACAACAGCTTGATCTAATTTTCCTTTAACTTTTAAAGCAATAGAAACGGCAAAGTGAGGAATGCCTTTAATGAAGTTGGTAGTTCCATCTAGTGGATCAATAATCCATTGGTAATCGTCATCACTGCCTTTTAAAATACCAGATTCCTCACCAATAATAGTGTGGTCTGGGTATGATTTACGAATAGTTTCAATAATGGCTTCTTCAGAGCTAATATCAACACTGGTGACGAAATCGTTAGTTCCTTTTGATTCAACTTCAACTTTATCAAGTTGCTCCATAGAGCGAACGATAACTTTACCGGCTGTACGCGCTGCGCGCACGGCAATATTTAGCATGGGATGCATTTAGAGTACCTATTTGTAAATAAATTTTAAAAGAACATTACATTTCCAAGCAAACATTGTCTTGAAAAGTCTTGAAATTTGAGCGCGCGAATTATAGCAAATAAAAAACTATTTAGCGATAATATTATTAAATAAATGTTCAATAAGTAATCAATTTGGTCGGCCACTTTTCTATAGAGAAAAAAAAACTATTAAATATCAAATTACCATAGATAAATATGCCCAATAAGCGTGCTTTTTGTTAGCTACAGCAGTAATCTTCTATGATAGAATATTGGCCATCTAGATGGGCTTTATATCAACGAATTCATTTATTGAAAACTTAGCGCTTCAGCAACGGACTTAGAGCAGGTGAAATAATGTAAGTATAGTTAGTCTATATTTCATATATTTTGTGATGTTATTAGTTTACTAATAAACTTTTGCAGAGCACTTTCCTAATAAGAAAATAAAAAGCTTATATATGGCGTGGTTGATTTTGATAATAGAATAACTATTCTCTACAATCACTACCTGTATAGTAAGTCTTTTGAATTTTGTTAAGTGATCAATAAATTAGTTCGATTGGTATTTTCCCGAAAAAGCAAACAAGAAGAGTAAAAAATGTCAGATTCTCAACAAGGTTCTCAACAAGATAACACCACAGGTACATTATTAGACCGTGTTAAAATTGTTTTAGTTAACACTTCCGACTGCCGAAATATCGGTAGTGCGGCACGTGCAATGAAAACAATGGGACTAAGTCAGCTGATTTTAGTCGACCCTATTGAAATGCCTAATGGTCAAGCTCAAGCTATGGCTGCAGGAGCTACCGACGTTTTAGCTAATGCTAAAGTTGTTAGTACTTTGGCTGAGGCTATTGAAGATTGTGGCTTAGTTGTCGGTACAAGTGCTCGATCACGTACATTACCCTGGCCTATGCTAGAGCCAAGAGGTTGTGGTGAAAAGATGATTGCTGAAGCGGATGAATATCCAGTCGCGTTAGTCTTTGGCCGTGAAAATAGCGGCTTAACCAATGAAGAATTACAACTTTGTCATTTTCATGTTCAGATACCAGCAAATCCGGAGTACAGTTCGCTAAATTTAGCCATGGCCGTACAAACCTTAAGTTATGAAGTACGTACCAGTTATTTATTAGCGCATGATCAAAATTATCAAGAACGTAGTACTGGTAATGGTAATTCAATTGCCAAGACTAAAAATGAAGATGATGAACTTTATCCTGTTATCGAAGAAACTGAACGTTTTTATCAGCACTTCGAAAAATCCCTTAAAGCGACAGGTTTTATTGTAGAAAATCATCCAGGTTTAGTGATGACTAAACTAAGACGTTTATTTAATCGTGCAAGACCTGATGTTAAAGAAATTAAGATGATGCGTGGGATTTTTGCCTCGATGGAAAGGTCTAGTAAAGAGAAGTCATAACAATCATTTAAAAGAAAAGAGAAGGAATAATTTATGTTTAGTCGTATCAAAGAAGATATCAATAGTGTCTTTGATAGAGATCCAGCCGCTCGTACCAGTTTTGAAGTCATCCTCAATTATCCGGGCTTACATGCAATTTGGATTCACCGATTAAGTTATAAATTATGGTGTGCTGATTGGAAACTTTTAGCGCGGATCATATCAACGTTCTCTCGTTGGTTAACGGGTATTGAGATCCACCCTGGCGCTAAATTAGGTCGTCGTGTTTTTATTGATCACGGTATGGGCATAGTCATTGGCGAAACCGCTGAAGTAGGCAATGATGTTACGCTTTACCACGGTGTCACCCTAGGTGGAACGAGTTGGAAGGCAGGAAAACGTCATCCAACCTTGGAAGATAATGTTGTTATAGGTGCTGGTGCGCAAGTACTTGGACCAATAACCATAGGTAAAGGCGGAAAAGTCGGCTCCAACTCTGTTGTTGTTAAAGATTTACCCGCTAATGCTACTGCTGTTGGTATTCCTGGCCGAATTGTGCCCGATAAACACAGTAAAGATGAAAACCAGCAGCGAGAAGAAGTTGCTAAAAAATATGGTTTTGATGCTTATGCTGTTTCACATGATAATCCAGATCCTGTTGCTAAAGCCATTGGCCGTTTACTTGACCATATGCACTTAATGGATGATAGGGTGAGTGAGCTTTGCAAAGAAATTAACACTTTAGGTGGTGATATTTGCCCTAAAAACTTACCTGAATTAAGAGTGGGTGAGTTTGTCGAAGATGAAAAAGCAGCGGCAGAGCGTCGTGAAAACAAAGTGGCAAGCTTTGATCCTGAAATTTAACCTCGCTATTCAATTCCAATAGTAAAAGTAATAGTTGAGTAAAACACTCAACTATTACTTTTCGCATGACATTTCTTGGTGTATAATACCTGAGTATTTTACTAGGGTATTTACTTGACTAATCTGTAGGGCTATGTAAAATTGCGCAGCATTTGCTAAATAAGGCATTTATAATATTTTTTATATTCTGTTTTGCTGCCAAATGGTTTTAATTTAGTCGTTTACTAAATTGATGTTTTGAGTACACCAACATAGTGTTTGAGAGCAGATTATGAAACTTACTTCTAAAGGTCGTTACGCAGTTACTGCCATGTTAGACGTTACTATTCATGCAGTGTCTGGGCCTGTATCTTTGGCTGATATTTCAGAGCGCCAAGGCATATCCTTGTCATATTTAGAGCAACTTTTTTCACGTTTACGTAAAGAAGGGCTCGTGACCAGTGTTCGTGGCCCTGGTGGCGGTTATCGCTTGGGCAGATGCTCAGCGCAGATTGCCGTTGCAGATGTTATTTATGCTGTGAATGAGAGTGTTGATGCAACTAAGTGCTCGGGTAAAGGTAATTGCCAGGATGGAGAGCAATGCTTAACCCATTCCCTTTGGGAAGGATTAAGCCAACGAATTGAAGAATTCTTGAAAAATATCACCTTATCCGAATTAGTCGCTAAAGGTGATGTACAAGCAGTTTCTAAGCGCCAAGATAAATTACATATCAATGCACACAAAAGCATAGCCTTAGAAACATTAATAACCACAAAAGATGTAATGAACGACTGGTCATAACTAGTCGCGTCGTATTAAATATTTACCATCGGAGAGAGTTAGCGAATGAAGCTTCCTATATATTTTGATTATTCAGCTACTACACCAGTAGATAAGCGCGTAGCAGAAAAAATGATGCAGTACATGACCAACGATGGTCATTTTGGCAATCCTGCATCTCGTTCACATAAATTTGGCTGGCAAGCTGAAGAAGCGGTTGATATCGCTCGTAATCAAATTGCTGAACTAATTAATGCTGACCCACGTGAGATTGTTTTCACGTCAGGCGCTACTGAATCAAACAACCTTGCTATTAAAGGCGCTGCTAATTTCTATAATAAGAAAGGTAAGCACATTATTACCTGCAAAACTGAGCATAAAGCGGTATTAGATACGTGTCGTGAATTAGAACGTCAAGGCTTTGAAGTGACGTATCTTGATCCTGAAGAGAACGGTTTAATAGATTTAAATAAACTTAACGACGCTATGCGAGATGACACTATTTTAGTGAGTATCATGCAAGTAAACAATGAAATTGGTGTTATTCAAGATATCAGTGAAATTGGTGAAATGTGTCGTGCTCGTAAAATTATTTTTCATGTTGATGCTGCGCAAAGTGCCGGTAAGATTAATATCGACATGCAAGCATTGAAAGTTGATTTAATGTCAATTTCAGCGCATAAAATGTACGGACCTAAAGGTATCGGCGCGTTATATGTAAGCCGTAAACCGCGTATTCGTTTAGAAGCACAAACACATGGTGGCGGACATGAACGTGGTATGCGTTCTGGTACCTTAGCTACGCATCAAATTGTCGGCATGGGTGAAGCATGTCGTATAGCTAAAGAAGAGATGGCACAAGATCAAGCACATGTTACAGCAATGCGTGACCGTTTATGGGCCGGCGTAAATAGCATGGAACAAGTATTTATTAATGGTGATGCTGATAAACGTTATCCTGGTAACTTAAATGTTAGTTTCAACTTTGTTGAAGGTGAGTCACTCATCATGGCATTGAAAGACTTAGCTGTATCGTCTGGTAGTGCATGTACATCAGCAAGCTTAGAGCCATCTTATGTACTTCGTGCTTTAGGTCTAAATGATGAAATGGCGCATAGCTCAATTCGCTTTAGCTTTGGTCGCTTTACTACAGCAGAAGAAATTGATTACGCAATAGACCTTATTAAAAATGCAATTGGTCATTTACGTGACATGTCACCACTTTGGGAAATGTTCAAAGATGGTATCGATTTAGATTCAATTGAATGGGCTGCTCACTAAGCGTTCTATATAAGAAAAGCTTAGTAAATAACTCATTATTTTAAATAACATTTAGTGTCAAACAATTTGTTAACAGGTAAGTACCTGAAATTATTTGGCACAATCTAGGAGAGCAACATGGCTTACAGCGAAAAAGTACTAGACCATTATGAGAACCCACGTAACGTAGGCTCAATGGATAAGAATGATCCATCAGTAGCAACTGGTATGGTTGGCGCACCTGCATGTGGCGATGTCATGAAGTTACAACTTAAAATTTCTGATGACGGCATCATTGAAGATGCAAAATTCAAAACTTACGGTTGTGGTTCTGCAATTGCCTCAAGTTCATTAGTAACTGAGTGGGTAAAAGGTAAATCTATCGACGAAGCAGGTGAAATTAAAAATACTGCGATTGCTGAAGAGTTAGCTTTACCTCCGGTAAAAATTCATTGTTCTATTTTGGCAGAAGATGCTATTAAAGCAGCCATTGAAGATTATAAATCCAAGCAAGGTAAATAACGGAGAAAACAATGTCTGTTACCATGACTCCTGCAGCTGCTGAACGAGTTCAATCATTCATGCAAAATCGTGGCAAAGGACTTGGACTCCGTTTAGGTATTAAAACCACGGGTTGTTCAGGTTTAGCTTATGTGCTTGAATTTGTAGATGATTTAAATGAAGATGATCAATTATTCAATATTGAAGATGTCAACATTATCATCGACGAGAAGAGTCTTGTCTATCTTGACGGCATTGAGCTCGACTTTGTTAAAGAAGGCTTGAACGAAGGCTTTAAATTCACCAATCCAAACGCCAAAGGTGAGTGCGGATGTGGTGAATCATTTAATGTCTAATGTGTAAACTCTTTGCAACTTGATTCAATTACTGTGTTGAAAGTGCTCATTGACTAACGTCAACTCCGCGCTTTCTCCTTGTACTTGAACCAAGTTCCTTCGAGTTTAAAGCATTATTAAAATTAAGCTTAATTATAGAAAGCTTTTTAGACCATTTTCTCTAGGTATAAGCAGTGAACTACTTTCAATTATTCAACATTGAAGCTTCCTTTGATGTCGACATTCAAGAATTGTCATCTAGCTATCAGACTTTGCAAAAGACTGTGCATCCTGACAAGTTTGCTCACGCCTCTGAGCAAGAACAGCGCATAGCTGTACAAAAATCTGCTCAAATTAACGACGCATATCAAACCCTTAAGAATCCATTGCAACGCGCTGAATATATACTTGTGCAACGTGGTGTTGAAATGCCAAACGAACAGCATTCTTTCCAAGATACTAGTTTTTTGATGCGTCAAATGGAATTGCGAGAAATGCTTGAAGACGTTAGGCATTCTGGTGATGTTGATGCAGCATTACTTGAAGTACAAAGTGTTTTGTCGACTGAATACTTACAGCTTTCTCAAATAATGAGAACACAGATTAGTGAAAATAATGCAGCATCAAATAGCGCTGCATGCGATAATTTACGAAAATTAAAGTTTTATCAGAAGTTAAATGTAGAAGTGGATCGTCTTGAAGACAGTTTATTTGATGACTAGCACAGCTAGCAAACGTTTCAGCACGAAATACTTTTGATTGCGCTAAGAAAAAAACTTGAACTTAAACTTAAACTAAATCATTGAATTAACATCATGGCTTTATTACAAATTGCAGAACCCGGTCAAAGCACCGTTCCTCATGAACACAGATTAGCTGCAGGCATCGATCTTGGTACCACAAACTCCTTAATTGCCAGTGTACAAAGTGGCAACGCAAGTACCTTAAGCGATGATCAAGGTCGCGATATATTGCCATCTATTGTTAGCTACCAGGCAGACAATATTTTAGTTGGCCAAACGGCTCAAGCACTTAGCATTGAAGATGCTCAGAATACTATTACTTCTGCAAAACGCTTAATAGGTCGCTCGCTGCAAGATATTCAAAGCAAATACCCTTCGTTACCTTATGAGTTTTGTGGTGATGAAAATCACCCTGAAATTATGACGAGGCAAGGTGCTGTTAACCCAGTCCAAGTATCGGCAGAAATATTAAAAAGCTTAAACTTAAGAGCACAAGCTGCTTTAGGTGGAGAGCTCACCGGTGTTGTTATTACTGTGCCAGCTCACTTTGACGATGCTCAAAGGCAAAGCACTAAAGATGCGGCAAAATTAGCGGGTGTTAGCGTACTGCGTCTATTAAATGAACCAACAGCTGCCGCGGTAGCTTATGGGTTAGACTCTGGCCAAGAAGGGGTTATTGCTGTCTATGACTTAGGCGGTGGTACCTTTGATATCTCTATTTTACGTTTAAATAAAGGCGTATTTGAAGTGTTAGCCACTGGCGGTGATTCTGCGCTAGGTGGTGATGATTTTGATGTTGTTTTAGTTGACTACCTTGTTGAACAAGCTGGTTTGGTAAGACCTTTATCACCTTCGTTAGAACGTCAACTGATGAAGCAAGCGTGTTTTGCTAAAGAGCAGCTAACAGATAACGACCAAGTTGATATCACTATTTCTCTTGATGACGGTAGTGATTGGCATACAAATTTAACTAAAGCACAGTTAAATGAACTTATTGCCTCATTAGTGAATAAAACGTTACGTGCTTGTCGTCGTACACTTAAAGATGCAGATATCACCATCGATGAAGTAATCGAAGTTGTGATGGTAGGCGGTTCAACTCGTGTACCTTTAGTACGTAGCGAAGTTGAAAAACACTTTAATAAACCACCGTTAACGTCAATTGATCCTGATAAAGTGGTCGCTATTGGCGCTGCTATTCAAGCGGATGTTTTAGTGGGTAATAAACCTGATAGTGATATGTTATTACTTGATGTTACACCATTATCTCTTGGATTAGAGACTATGGGGGGCTTAGTAGAAAAAGTTATCCCACGAAACACCACAATACCTGTTGCAAAAGCGCAAGAATTTACCACGTTTAAAGATGGTCAAACGGCCATGGCAGTTCATGTATTACAAGGTGAGCGTGAATTAGTTGAGGATTGTCGTTCGTTAGCCCGTTTTGAATTACGCGGCATTCCTGCAATGACTGCAGGTGCGGCTCATATTCGCGTAACATTTAAAGTTGATGCAGATGGCCTACTCTCCGTCTCGGCGATGGAAAAATCTTCCGGTGTAGAATCGAGCATTGAGGTTAAACCTTCATTTGGTCTTGATGACAATCAAATTAGTCAGATGATCAAAGACTCAATGAGCAATGCCGCTGATGATATGCAAGCGCGTATGTTGAAGGAACAACAAGTTGAAGCATCACGCGTTATAGAGTCTGTTCAAGCGGCCTTATTTGCTGACAGTAAATTACTTAATAGTGATGAAATTACGGTTATTGAAAGCGCGATTAAATCACTTGCTCAGGTTAGCCAAGGTCAAGAAGTTAAAGCGATAGAAAATGCACTGGATAAGTTAAACGACAGCACAGCAATATTTGCTGAACGCCGTATGGACAGCTCAATTAGCCAAGCCCTTGCAGGCCAAGCAGTTGATAAAATGTAGATTATCTTTGATAAGATCCTGATTAAATTTAAGTTAGGCGGAAGCCTTGCAAGCAGAGAATAAATACAATGCCAAAAATTATATTTTTACCTAATGAAGAGTTATGCCCTGATGGCGCAGTAGTTGAAGCCGAAACAGGTGAGAGCGTGTTAAACGTTGCTTTGAGAAATGACATTGGCATCGAACATGCCTGTGAAAAGGTATGTGCCTGTACTACTTGTCACGTCATTATTCGAGAAGGTTTTGACTCTATCGAAGAAGGTGATGAACTTGAAGACGATATGCTTGATAAAGCATGGGGTTTAGAACCTGAATCACGTCTTAGCTGCCAATCTATTGTGGGTAATGAAGACTTAGTCGTCGATATTCCTAAATACACAGTTAATATGGTATCTGAGACTCACTAACCTATGGTTAGTTTAGGTATTTAATCAGATAGGACTGATTATTAACGCTTATATTTTAAAATCTTTGTTTCTCATCGTATGTTCGCTTTGAGGAGATTTAAAGGGTAATGACATAACTGTTGTTACCCTTTTTTGATCGGACATTGTGTCTGGTTGAAAAATTATGACCTTGAAAGGTTTTGGTTAACGTTTATTTATAGACCACGAGACTTAAAAGCCGTCCTAGCTAATTCATAACTTATCGTTATAATCAGAAAATACACTTTTTATTCTAAGCCTTTATTACTAATGCCTGTCTTAATTAAGTTTTTTCTTATTGTCTCTTGTATTCTCTATTCTTTTCAATCTAATGCTGAGAAAATATTAGCTGTCGATTATTTAGCTTACCCCCCTTATCAAATACAATCTGGAGGGTTAACTAAAGACTTTATTGAACTATTGGCAAAAGCTAATCTAGGCTTAGATATTGAGTATATAAAGGTAACAAAAACTCAACTTAAACTGTTAATCAGTCAAGGTGTACCATTAATTATTCCATTCGCTAACTCTTATTGGTTTGATAAAAATTCAGAATTAATTAGCTCAAAGAGATTGTTACATGAAAAAGCCTACGTTATTTCACATCAAAAAAGAAAACTTGAGACGGAAAATCTACTACCAGAGTTATTAGATGGAAAATTGACCTTTTTAGGTAAAAAAGGCTACAAGTATTTTGTAATTGATGAGTTAGTTAAAGAAAACAAAATATTACGATATTCCTGTGATAATAAAAATCTGTGCTTAGAGATGCTTGAAGCGTATAGAGGAGATTTTTCAGTGATGGCTAAGCCTATTTATGAGCATTATATAACGTCGTTAAAACTGGACACTAATAAGCTTTATATGAGTAAAAATTATTTGTATACACAAGATAGATTCGTTTTGATGAGTAATATTCCACAGAAATCAGCACAGAAAATAAATGCATTTATTTATTCTTTAAAAGTAAATCCTAATTGGCAGACCTTACTGGTTCAGTATCATGTAGATTAATCTTGATTCTCATCTGGATAAAATAATACTGTATTAATTCTTTTGTCCTAAAGTGAACATACCATTAATATGGTTTCTGAAAATCACTAACCTATGGTTAGTTTAGGTATTTAATCAGATATGACTGATTATTAACGCTTATATTTTAAAATCTTTGTTTCTCATCGTATGTTCGCTTTGAGGAGATTTAAAGGGTAATGACTTAACTGTTGTTACCCTTTTTTGATCGGACATAATGTCTGTTTGAAGAGTTGTGCATCCGGTAACTTCTGGTATAAGGCCATTCCAGAGAAATTTAATGATTACTTTCATTACTATCAGGCAGTCTTTATAGAATTGATCAATATTTACTGATTTAATTCTATTATTTCTAGCCATTTATAAAAAAAATCATCACTATTAGTGAATAGAAATAACTAATTAAATTTAGATAATTCAACATCTCAATACCATTTAAATTGGCGAGTGTAAATATCAATTATTGTTTGTAAAAAAGGCTGAGTTTATGTCAAAAAAGAAATATTCAACAAGCGCAATCTCTCTTATAGATGAAGAGGTTTGCATGGCTGATGAAGAGTTTATTGTCAGTAAAACTGATTTACGAGGCTATATAACATACGCCAACCGAACCTTTATGGAAATGGCGCTTTTATCAGAAGATCAATTACTTAATGTTAATCATAATATAATTCGTCATCCTGATATGCCTAAAGGGGTGTTTAAGCTCGTTTGGATGGCAATTAAGAAAGAGAAAGAATTTTTTGGTTATGTTAAAAACCTTCGCAGCGACGGCAGATATTATTGGGTGTTTGCCAATATAACCCCAGAGTATGATGAAAGTGGAAAATTGTCGGGGTATTTGTCGGTAAGGCGTAAGCCCCCTGTTTCTGCTATAGAGGCAATTGAGCCTATTTATCAGCAAATGCTTCAAATAGAAAAATCAGCGATTTCAGACAAGGTAGCTGAAGATAAGTCGATTGAGTTTCTACAACAACAACTTGAAAGTTTAAAAGTAGAATATCAAGATCTTGTTATTAGTTTATTTAACGGTAAATAGAGGCTTATATGACGAATCATCACTCAGCAAAAATGAATAAATCAACCAAGGTTTCGGCAAATATTCCTCTGTTAAGAACTAAACTAAAAATTTATGCAATAGCACTTGCGCTTGTTGCTTTTGCTATGTTTATTTATGTGTTTTTTATGCATGGTTTAGACTGGTTTATTCTAGCTGCAGCTCTTATTGTTGCTTTAATATCAGCGAAAATCTTTACAGGATTTAGTGCTTATTTAACAACATTGAAAAATATTAATGATGTGTTAATTATGGCAAATAAAGGACAGTTAACAAAAAGAATCACTCAAACCAAGGGACAAGGTGAAGTCGGTAAGGTTGCATGGGAGTTAAATGAGTTTTTTGATATTTTGGAAAACTATTTTAATGAAGTAAATACTTGTTTTCGTTATGCCGTAAATAATGATTTTTCGCGACCTACGTTTCCAACCGCTTTACCTGGTTTATTAAAATCATCTTTGCAGCATATAAATAAATCACTTGAGGCAATGAATAAGAATGTTGAGTTTATTTCACAAAATGCCCTTACCAGTGAACTGTATGAGCTAAATACTCATAATCTCATCGACGATTTACACGGTAGTCAACGAGATTTTACTAAAATAACAGAAGAAGTTACTCAGGTTGAAATTTTAGCGCAGGAGAATGTGGCTTCAGCAGAAGTAAGTAATACAGTGGTTAAAGAAATTAATCTGGCACTTAAAAGTATTAATGACAATGCAGCATCTGTTGCTGATGTTGTAAGTGTACTAAATGAAGATAGCCAAGAAATCTCAACAGCACTTTCAGCTATTACGGCAATAGCTGATCAGACTAATTTGTTAGCACTAAATGCTTCCATTGAAGCAGCACGAGCTGGAGAGCATGGCAGGGGTTTTGCTGTGGTCGCAGATGAAGTTAAAGCATTGTCTTCTCGAACTAAAGAAATTGCCGATGAGATATCAAGTATTTTACAGTCTTTTTCTCAGAGAGTTATTGATATCACGGAGCAAGCTGAACAATCAGTGTCTTTAACATCATCAGCTAATAGTCTAATTGATAATGTTCATGAAAATATTGAAACTCTTTTAGCTTCGGCAATAAAAACAACAGAGTGTGTAAATAAAGCAAAAGATCAAGCCTCTGGCTCTTTGGTTAAAGCAGATTTAATGGTATTTAAACAAAATGCATATAGGGTTATTTCAAACAGTGATGCTGACGAAAGTCGTGAAATTGTTAGTGTTGATTACCATGATTGCTTATTTGGTCAATGGTACTTTGGAGAGCAAGGAGAGCGCTTTAGAGATACAACAAGCTTTGCTCAAATAGACTTACCACATCAACAAATTCACCAATCTATAATGAATGCTCTAAGCCTAAGTGAAGAAAATTGGCAGGGTGATAAAGAAATTAGGAGTAGCATTGTTGCTAATATTAAAGAGATGGAGTTGTCCAGTCAAACGCTACATAACAAAATTGATATGATGGTAGCTGAAAAAAATACCAATTAGTTAAAACTTTGTCCTACAGTAAAGAAACCATCAATAGGGTTTCTGAAAATTACTAGTTGATTTTGTTGAAACTACATTTTAGAAAGGGTTGTAACATGAGGCTGTTATTACCTTTTGTTAGTATTAAAGGGGAGTTGATAGTGGCTATTTTAGGCTAATATTTCGAAAACTTTGATTGTAAAAATATAGAGCATGAAATATAGATGGTGCAAGAGGTGAACTCCTCAAATATCAATCAATTGTCATTTTAGTAACCCATCTTTATTAAGCCTTAAAACTCACCAATATTACATGAACCATTTTTAAAAGAATAACGCGACAGGCTCTCTAAAGTATAGCAAATAGCTGTGCGCAAGCGCTTAGAAAGGGATAGAAATAATAGGAGCTTACTAATTGCCTTTTTCTCCGATTCACGGGCATAAGTACCTGAGGTCTTGTGTTATTTCCGGCTTACGTTAATTGCTGATAAGCTTGCCTACAGGCAAGCGTTAAACGCTCAAGCAACTCTTCTGTGGTAATACCAAATCTAAGAGTATCTTGCTCATCAGCGAGCCGACAATAAACCCCTTGTTGGCAAAGCAGATGGTACAGTTTTTTTGCCGTACCTTGCTGATGAAAACTTAGGGTGAGAAATAAATTACAGCCGTTAATGTCTTGAAGTATAGTTTGAGGGAATACTTGCTTAAGCATGTGTTCTTGCGCCATTCTAAGTCGCTTTAATGTATTCTTCTGAGTCGTTTGCCAACTTGTATCTTGCAGGGCATGTTGTGCAATTAATTGAGCCGGTCCGTTGATTTGCCATGGGCCTAACAATTCTTTAAATGCCCGACACCAATAACTATTAGCCACTAAAAAGCCAATACGAATTCCTGCTAAACCAAAAAATTTACCAAAAGACCGTAATACCAAAGTATGGCTATTTTCTAGTTGATTACAATAAGATTGATTGCCTGGTATTACATCAATAAAGGCTTCATCGAGAACCAGCAAGCCGTTAAGGTGCTTTAATCGTTCTTGATATTGAGCAATTACCTGACCATTAAAAAACTGTCCTGTTGGATTATTGGGATTAATGATAACCAATACACTATTGGGCAGTATATCTGTAATTTCTGGAAGGAACTCTTGATAAAAGTGCAAGTTATAACCAGCATTCTTCCAAGCATGAGCGTGCTCTTTATAACCCCGTTCAGGCAAGTAAACATCTTGACTATCTGAATTTTTTTGACGATATAACGCGGGTAAAGCTTTAATTATTGCCTGACTACCATTGGTAATCATAAGTTGTGGACATTGGTAATACTGCTGTGCTGCAGCGATCAGGTCTGGATTTTGTTGAGGTAACTGTTGCCAAATACTCAATGGTATATTTGGAATAGGGTAACTAATAGGCGCAATACCTGTCGATACATCAATCCAATCGCTAGGCGGAATGTTATATTGCTTTGCAACCTGTTGTAGTTGCCCGCCATGAAGTAAAGCCATCTTATTCCTATGTATATTTTTAAATGAAAAGTTAAAACGAAACTTTAAATGAAACCTTAAACGAGAATGTAAACGAAAAACTAATAAACCAAATAACAAACTAACTGAAAAATAAATACTAAAGCGAGTAATATTAAGCTGGCACGAGTTACTACCATTAAACTCGTCGGGACGTCTTTAGTGGTAACACTGCTGCCACAACCTAAAGTAACAGAATTGACAGTTTTTCCGTGATAAAGCGCACTGCCACCTAATTGTTTACTCATCACGGTAGCACCAGCAGCCATTACCCAGCCGCCATTATGGCTTTTGTATTGATTACCTTGCCAATAGGCATTAACGATAGCCTTAATAATCTTCCCTTGTTTCACTCCTTGAATGGCATAAAGCAGAGCACAGCACTTACCCGAAATAAAACCGAGTAAATCATCAAGTCGAGCACTGGCATAACCAAAGTCAACAAAACGTGGGTTCTTATATCCCCACATTGCATCCAAGGTGTTGGCTAATCGATGTATTATTACCAGTGGCGCCCCACCAATAAGGTAGTAAAATAAAGAAGCGATAACCGAATCATGACCATTTTCTAACATAGACTCTATAGTCGCTCTCGACATTTCTTGCGCTGAAAGGTTGCTGGTATCTCTGCTTACCAAATACCCAGTAAAATACCGAGCGGTTGTTAAGTCACCAGCGTTAAGGGGGTTGTATACTTGCATAGCGTGTTGATGCAAGCTATTTAGACCTATGGCTAGATAAATCACACTAGCATCGAGCAATACTTGCCAATACCATATCAGATGATTCAGCTGATAAAAATAAATAAGCGGCAAGGGTAAAACCAGTAGGCACCAGGCCAAAGTACCTAGTAACTTTGCTTTTAAAGTAGCTTTATCGCCAGTGTTATTCTCTTGATATTGAGTATTTTTCTGATTTAGTTTTTGATCTGATTTCTGACTTTGTCGCAGTGATTGCTGATAAGGATTTAGCTTAACCTCTAGTTTTTTTGCTATCCAACCAAAACCAACTAAGTAATGAAAACGCTTTGCTTCACCTAAATATTTATCAAGTAATAGCGCCAGTGATAAGGTGATGAATGTAGCAAAATCAGGTAATAGCATTATGGCTTGATGGTAGATGTTTGCGATAAGTTCTGACATGAAGTTAAGACGCTCTAGTATTTTTCAAGGTTGATTAGTTCAATGCTTCGTTATATTAATGTTTTTTACGTCTATTCAGTCACAAAAGCAAATTATCTTGCTAGCTGAAAACTATCATCATCATGCCGGTAAGTTAATGGTAATAGACAACCGTTGTCGAATAATTCGTAGGCGTTATTGCTTGAGTTATGCCCTAATTTAGCTAAAAAACAGCGTAATGCTTCACCATGGAAAATAACTAATATATTTTTATTGAAGTGACTATTGGCTAATCCTTTAAGTGCTTGATAAATACGTGCTCCACAGCTTATTGCACTTTCGCCACTTGGCGGTGTTATCTCGGTAAATTGATGCAATATTTCATGGTAGTTTTCGTGGGATTTAATTGCAGCAATATATTGCCCTTGCCAAGACCCCAAATCTCTTTCTGTGAGGCCATCTAAACGAGCAATAGGAGTATTTAATATGCGCTGGCAAATTAGAGCGCTATCAACGGCTCGTCCTAGGGTTGATGAAACAATTAAATCGATTTGTTGGTTGGCAAGGCGCAAGGCAAGCTGTTCAGATTGTTGTTGGCCGATTTGTGTCAGACTGCTATCTAATTTGCCTTGAAAACGTTGGGCTTTGTTCCATTTTGTTTGCCCATGACGAGCTAAATATAAAGTTGTTTTCATTTTTTATCATACCAATAATGATGCTTTCATAGTATTTAAGCGGGTGAGGATAACTAAATCGTTACTCAGGTTCAACGCAAATATTAGTGCTAGTGAGTATTCTCTTTTCATTCACTTGTTTAGCTATGACGGCGTTAATTGTTGAATAACTATCATGTATAACGTAATATCCGCGCAGATTTAGGTGTCTTCGGTGTTCATTTATCCTGATAAACGTTATTAGGTAAATAGCACTAATGAAGATGAAACGTGAAACTGGTTAAATACCAGTACTGCCCCCGCAACGGTAACTGTGAGCAGCAACAAAACCACTGTATTGAATCATTATTAGGTCATCACAATAATGAACGTATGGGAAGGTGTTGCAAGTGCGATGATCAGGAGTCCGGAGACCGGCCTAGATTATAGTTATTTATCAATGATAAATAACTATTACTCGACAACTGCGGTGGGCGGTAATTCAGAGAAAAGTAAATGCGCTGAATTACAGCAATGAATACCTATAATGAGTGATCGTTATCGCATGAACATGTGTTTATCGATTAGCTGACTATGGATTTTAGACTCTTGACATCTCAATGATTGAGTTGTGAATAGCGTTTATCATATGTAGATATAGCGTAGATATACCCCTTAGCATTTACTGTCTTTGATTTCCTACACCGTTACTATTATGTACATTTTAGACAACGGAATCGTTATGAAATCAGTCAATCAAAAGTCACCTGTTAGTTTGCTGCTCGCTGTATTTGCTTTACTAACATTACTTATGCTCGCCACGCGTACACATCACTTTGCCAGCTTAAATAACTTGCCGAGCGCATCAATTGCTATTTTTTTCTTGGCAGGTATGTACTTGCGAAATATAAAAGCTTTTTGGTTTTTTTATACTTTATCCATCACCATCGACTTAGCCTCATCTTATTATCGCGGTCAGTTTGGCGATTGCATAACAACCTCTTATCCAGCCTTAGTATTAAGTTATGCCGCTATGTTTACGGTGGGTTATTACAGCAAACCAAACTGGCAGCAAAACACTTGGCAAATTAATATCATTAAAGTGACACTGGCCTTATTTGTTGCTAGTTCAATTGCTTTCTTTATTTCAAATGGTAGCTACTACACTTTATCGGGTAAGTTCCCGGATTTATCGTGGGCGGAATATGGCACGCGTGTTGATAAGTATTATTTTAGATCTATTTCTAATCCTGTTTTCTATGTTATCTCAGCCGTTGTTATTGATTATACCATTAGTCACTTTTTCACTGACAAAGCGATACATACCAGTACTACTGCGAGTGAAAGTGCTAATAACAGCGGCAAACTTTAGTCTTTTATTGTCACAACAACGAAGTTCATATTACAGGTATATTTAATGTCATTAGCGAAAAATAAAGTAATTCAAAATACAGCATTTCAACATAAGCCAGAGCAGAAAGTTGGCAGTGGTGTTATGTGTTCTGCGCTTATTGTGGCTGCACCACATTCTGGCTCAGGTAAAACGACTGTAACAGCCGCACTAGCACGTTATCATCGTGATCAGGGACGTAAAGTCACTGTATTTAAGGTAGGTCCAGATTTTATTGATCCTATGATCTTACGCCAAGCCAGTGGAGAATTAGTTTATCAATTAGATTTGTGGCTTGTCGGGGAGCAAGGTTGTCGAGCATTGCTTTATCGAGCGGCTATGGAATCAGACCTTATTTTAATTGAAGGTGTCATGGGGCTCTTTGATGGCACACCCAGCAGTGCTGATTTAGCTAAATATTTTAATATTCCAGTATTGGGCGTTATTGATGCAAAAGCGATGGCACAAACCTTTGCTGCTGTGACCTTTGGTCTAGCGAAATTTTGTGAAGATTTACCCTTTTCAGGAGTGATTGCTAATCGCGTCAATACTGAACGTCACGCTGAATTACTCAGTGTTAGTCTACCTAAAGCGTTTCGTTTTTATGGCCGTATTCCTAAAGACGAAACCATAACGTTACCAGAGCGCCACTTAGGTTTAGTGCAAGCACAAGAGCTTAGTGATATTGATGTCCAGCTTGATAAAGCGGCCAGCCACATTGCTAATACAGGTTTAACAGAGTTGCCTGCACAAGTTGAGTTTTTTACTCAAGAAGCTGATATTGATGAAGGTTATGCCCAAGAAAAAACTATTGAAGGAGCATTAGCGGGTACGCGCATTATCATTATTAGAGATAGTGCCTTTAGTTTTATTTATGCAGCCAATATTGCTTTCTTAACACAAGCAGGTGCGGAATTAATTTATTGTTCAGCACTGGTTGATGCCCATTTACCTGATGGTGATATCTTATATATCCCTGGGGGCTACCCTGAACTTTATGCTAAACAACTAATGAACAATGTAACTTTTCTTAGTGATATAAGAGCATTTTCTACCAGTAAAAAGCCCATTGTTGCTGAATGTGGCGGCATGTTGTATTTACTTGATCAACTTACTGATATGGAAGGGCAACAGTTTTCAATGGTAGGTCTTATGCCGGGTAAAGCCACTATGCAGAAAAAGCTTGCGGCAATTGGCTCACAGTGGGTTTCTTTACCCTCATTTACTGAAAATATTGCTGAAGGTAGCGCAGACAACATTATGCGGGGACATAGTTTCCACTATTCTTGCGCTGATATTGAATTAGAGCCAAGTTGTCAAACTACCCATCACCCAAGTGAACGCGCAGGCGAATTTGTTTATCAACATAACAATATTTTAGCTTCATACATGCATTGGTATCTCCCAAGTAACCCGAGTTTATCCTTACGTATTTTTGATAAAGCACGTTACTTGTAGTCGTTAGCTCTAGTAATGAGTTCTAGTAGTACGGGTATAAGTGCGCTATTTCAGTAGCGCTTTTTTATGAGATATTTCATGACATTTTTTCATTTAAATAAAGCAAGCATAAACCACTTTTTACAGTATGGTATTCGAAAAACCTATTGTGTTATCGCGTTGTGTTTATTGGCTTTTATTAGCAGTTTTACCCTCCATGCTGCAGAGTTGAAAATGCTGGCGTTGGTTTCAGACCGTTCTGCAGCTAGCATGGTTACCGGCGCTCATCAGTTTTTAGCCACACAAGCTGATGCGGATAACTTATCACCCACAAGTAGCATTACCATACGTAGTGTTAATCAACTGAATCAATTAACTAACAATGAAATTCAGCAGTTAATAAACCAGCATCAAGCATTAATTATTGCCGGCGTATTTGGTGAATCAGTAGAACGTTTATTGGCATTAAATTACCAACCGCAACAGCCCCGTTTGATGTTAAATACCGACCGACGTTTAATGGTTTTGCATCAAGACTTACAAGGCGGCAATGTCGAAAAGTTATCTAAAAAGCAATTACAATCACTGATGGCCTCATTAGATAAGAATAACTATTTAACCGCGTTAGCTCAGAAACAAGCACAGTGGCCACAGTTTACTTATTGGCTACAAGCGCGTGCTTACTGGCAAAATAGGGGGAAAGAAAACCTTGGTCAGTTATTTACTTGGGTAGAGAAAATTACTACGGCAGAGTCAGGTGTTAGCAATAAAAAATTACTAATGCAGGCCGCAAAAATACTGCCCTTACAACCAATCCGATTTTACTGGCAAGAGCAACTGATTAGTCTTGCTGAGTTAACGAAAAATATAGCTCAAAACCAAGCTATATCTGAAGGCCAACCTAAAGCTAACCTTAAACCCTTAGTGTTCATTGTCGATCATGATACTGGCGATCAACCTGGGCAGTGGCAATTGCATCAGCAGCTATGCCAACGCCAGTGGCAATGTGTATCAGTGTTGGCTGGCTGGGGTAAACCCAGTGAACAAGCAATTGAAGTTATCCGCAGTTTTGAATCATCACAGCCGTTGGCGTTGATAGCATTACAGGACTTTGTTATTGGTGGAGGTGAGGGCAGAGGAGCGGTAACTCAAAAGTTTGAGGCACTAAATATTCCGGTATTTAAAGGCATCAGAGTGACTGAATTGAGTGCCTTAGCGTATCAACTCTCTCCTACTGGCTTACCCAGTGATAGTGTGCATTATCGCGTGGCTATGCCTGAACTCCAAGGTGTGTCTCAGCCTCATGTTTTAGCGTTAGCGTCGAATGCAAAACTTGATTCTGCCACGGGCGCAAGGTTATCAATTAGCCAAGTATTAATGAAAGAAGTTGAGCGCTTGCAAGCAAGAGTGAATGGTTGGTTAGCACTTAAAACGAGTGAAAACGCGGAGAAAAAAGTGGCTATCGTTTATTACAATCATCCACCAGGAAGACACAATATTGGTGCTGATAATTTAGATGTGCAGCAGTCGTTATGGCAAATATTACAGCAATTAAAAGCGCAAGGTTATGATCTTGGTCCAGAGGCTAATTTTCCAAAATCTGCTGAAGCCTTATTAGATTTATTGCAATTGAATGCGGTCAATTTACCGCAAGACGCGGGTGCACTGAACAAAATGGCGCCATTAATTAATACTATGTCAGTCAGCGAATATCAAGGCTATTTTGATACCTTACCCAGTATTGTTAAAGCTGAAATGATTGAAGGACCATTAGGGTACCTCCATGCAAGAGTTAAGTTTTACCTGTTTGAACAAGGCCAAGAAGAATTAGCACAACTGCCTGTTATTGAACGCCGAGCAGTTCTAGAAGCATTACTTGAAAATGTTGATAATACCTCGGTTGATTTACATCATGCGTTAGATGGAATTAGACATAAAGGACGTGCACGAGCGTTAGATTTATTGGCACAATTGACCAAAGAGTATCGTGACTTAATTGCACTAACACTTGAAAATAATCAGGTTTCAACAGAGCAATGGCAAGATGCACAGGTATTAAAAACCGCATTAATTGCCATGCAAATTGAAGGTATTCGCGGCTGGGGTAAAGTGCCGGGTAAAACTATGGTATGGAAAAATGAAATTTTGTTACCTGGTGTTCAATTTGGCAATATCTTTTTAGGGCCTCAGCCACCGAGAGGCTGGGAGCTGAATGAAGAATTATTGCATGCTAATATGACGTTTCCACCGCCGCATCAATATTTAGCGTTTTATTATCATTTACGCGAAGTATTTAAGGCCAATGCGATTGTGCATTTAGGGCGACATTCTACTTATGAGTTTTTACCTAAACGTGCCGTTGGTTTATCTGCAAGCGATTACCCCTCACTTATTATTGAAAACATTCCTAGTATTTATCCTTACATTGTTGATGGCGTAGGAGAGGGGATTCAAGCGAAGCGTCGTGGTATTGCGGTTATGTTAGATCATTTAACTCCGCCGTTGGCGACCACTGAATTATACGATGGGCTACTACAATTACGTCAGCTTATTGAAAGTGCAGAGGCCGCCTCAAATCAAGATACCAAGAAAAAAGCGATTAAAGCACTACGTCATAAAATAAAAGTCTTGAATTTAACCGATGAACTTGTCGCGAGTATGGATGAAGAGTTACAGGTACGTGGTATTGGTTTTGGTGAAGTTGATGATGATTTTTTACTGCACGAAGTGGGGCATTACCTTACTAAACTGCAAGAAGATTTTATGCCATTAGGTTTGCATATTTACGGTAAAGACTGGCAGCAAGATGCCATCGATACCATGATGATATCGATTGAAAAAGGTGAGTTAGACTTAGATGATACTCAGCGTAATGAAATCAAAAAAAATCTGATCAAGTCACCCAAGAGCGAAATGTCGTCTTTTCTAAATGCGTTAAATGGTGGTTTTGTCGCACCGGGTAAAGGTAATGATCCGATAAGAACGCCGGATGCGTTGCCAACAGGACGAAATTTTTATGCACTAGATGGTAGTTTGATCCCGTCTCAGCTTGGCTTTAGTACGGGACAACAATTAGCAAGTAAAGCGAGACAACAAAACCCAGTTATTGATAAAACGCACAAAGAAGCTGTTATTTTATGGGCATCAGATGCGGTGCGTGATGAAGGCGCTATGATTGCCTTTGGTATGGATATGCTTGGCGTAAGACCCGTGTGGAACCGCCGTGGTATCTTAAAATCGCTACAGCTTATGCCACTTGATAAAACGCGTATTGAGCGCCGTGATATTGTTTTTACCACTTCAGGTTTATTCAGAGATTTATATGCCCAACAACTCGCTTGGCTTGACCGTTCTGTCTTACTGGCACTTGCGGCAAGTAAAAACGTTATTGAACGTGAACACCCTGCATTAATCAGTGCATTACGCGCTGCATTGCAACCCGTTGAGCATATGCTTGAACAGCAAAAGCATAACTTTGATGAAAGCCTAACCAGTAATATGGTGGCGAGTAATTGGTTACGTGAAGCACAAGCTTTATTGCGCTCAAATGGGAATATAAGCCCTGAATTATTGGGTCGTCAGGCAAGTTACCGCATTTTTGGTACTGCACCTGGCGCTTATGGCGCAGGTATTAACCGGTTAGCTGAACGCTCAGGTGCTTGGCAAGAACGCAAGCAATTAGGTGACGCGTATATTAAACGTATGAGTCACGCTTATGGTGTGCCGAGTGCCGGTGGTGAAATGGGCAGCAATGTTCAAGCATTATTTCGTCAACAATTAGCCCATGTTAATAGTACCTATTTAGGTCGAGCTAGTAACCTTTATGGCTTAATCGATAATAATGATGCCTATGATTATCTTGGTGGTTTAAATTTAGCCATCGAAACGATTACAGGAGAGCAACCCGATAGCTTTGTTATTTCTCATGCAAACACTAAACAATTGTCAATTGATCCGCTGCAAACGGCCTTATTATCAGAGCTACGTGGACGTTTTCTTAATCGACAATGGATTCAACCATTAATGAAACAAGGCTACGCGGGTGCAAGAACCATGGGTAGTGAGTTCATTGAAAACTTGTGGGGCTGGCAGGCCACTAGCCCAGAAATTATTCGTTCATGGGTATGGCAAGATTTAAAAGCTATTTATATTGATGATAGCTTAGAGATAGGTTTGGATGAATTTCTACAGCAAAAACATAATGTACATGTACAAAGCAATATTTTAGCGGTAATGCTGGTTGCCATTGAAAAAGGCTTTTGGCAGGCAGATCAGCAAACTCAATCGCAGCTTGCTGAAAAATTCGCTAAAAATATTGTCGAAAATGGTATTCCAGGTAGTGGTCACACCCATGCTAATCACCCTATCTATGATTTTATTAAACCACTATTATCTGCAGAATTAAATGCTCAATTAGCTGAAGTGTTGGCCGCGGCAAATTATACACCTGTTGGTGATGTCGGCTCTGGTGTGCAACATATTCAAGAAATAAGTACTGAAATTGAGCGACAAGATAATAATGTTTTGAAAGAAAGTGCACAGGAAGTTAAATCACCGGAAGCGAATTCTCAAGACGTTGACGCCAAAGAAAATGCTGATGAAAGCTCAATGGAAAAAGACTACTTATTTCTAGGATTAATTTTTGTCATCGTACTTTTAATGTTAGCGGGATATCTTCGTTCTCGTCGTCAGTTATCTAAATTGGAGCACTAATATGTTGTATGGATTCTCGTTAGAATTAATGCATTTAATGACCTCATGGTTATTACAGCCCGTGGTTTGGGGGCTACTATTTTTTACTGCCTTAGCAATTTATGAATTAGGCATAGCAGCGGGTGAGCGTTTTTCTGTTATTCCAGCGTTAGTTGCAGCGAAGCAAAGGCGTCAACTGGTTGAGCAAGGGAAAAAGCGCATAGAGCGAGCCGATTTTATTACTCGGATTGCGCCAATGTTAGGCTTGATGGGAACATTGATCCCTTTAGGACCAGGATTATCAGCGTTAGGGACGGGAGATATTAGTATACTAACGACCGCAATGACAGTGGCCTTTGATACTACTATTATTGGTTTACTTGCGGGTGTTATGGGTTTTGTTTTAGGGCGAATGCGCAGGCGTTGGTACGATAATGCCATGCAGCGTTTAGATGATGAAGCCGTAGGACTTTTGTCTGTTGCAGAGCACGAACCATGTTGTAAAACCATTTTAGCAAAGAGTGCTTAGGCTTATAAAAGGGTGATAAAATGAGTAACGCATGGCGAAGCAGCCAGTTTGACAGTCAAGAGCAAGAGCCTTTAGGTCCGCTAGCAAACTTAATTGATATTATGCTCGTTTTTTCCTGCGGCTTGATTGCGGCACTTGTAGCACTAAGCCCAGAATTAGAACAACATTTTCAGGTGAACCAGCAAGAGCCTTTAGTCAATGAAGAGCTTTCAGCAAATAATGAGCCTTCAGCAAAAATTCAACCTGTAGACTCAATCGGCAAAGAGCTTACTTCAACGCCAGAAGCGTTGAAAAATAAACTGCAAAGCCAAGAAGGTTATCAGTCAATGGGGCAAGTTTATCGCGACCCTGAAACAGGTAAATTAATCCTGATAAGTAATGAAAAGTAATAAAGCCGTAGTGTATTTTCAAACCGCTATGAATAAATAGAAAGTGAGAAAGTGATGAATGATATTAAAAAAGACGCTGAAATTGAAAAACAGGAAGAATTAACTAAAGCTAAAGAGCAAAAACATATTGAACGCCAAAAGAAGATCAAAGCGAATGTTGACCAACGTGTTGCGCAAGCCACAGAAGAGCGCGGTGTTTTCGTGGTTATAACCGGTAACGGTAAAGGAAAAAGTACCTCTGGTTTTGGTACCGTATTACGCGCTATTGGTCATGGCCAAAAAGCAGGTGTGGTGCAATTTATTAAAGGTAGTAAGTGGGAATGTGGCGAAATGAATATCTTAAAGCAATTCGATGTTCAACATCATGTTATGGGTACGGGCTTTACTTGGGAAACACAAAACACTGAAACTGATACCATTGCAGCAAAAGCGGCATGGCAAAAAAGTAAAGAAATGCTCAGTGATGAAACCCTTGATATCGTTTTACTTGATGAAATGACCTACATGGTAAAATATGGCTACATTGAGTTAGATGATATTATCGAAGCCTTGAATAACCGACCTAAAATGCAACATGTTTTAATTACAGGTCGTGCTTGTCATCGTCGACTCATTGAACTGGCTGATACCGTTTCAGAAGTACAACCAATAAAACATGCATTTAAAGCGGGCGTAAAAGCGCAAAAAGGACTTGATTGGTAGTCATTATCTATAAATATTGTGCTTAACAATTACCAGTTTGTTATTGCCGACTTTTATGTTTAGATGAGCTTATACCCGTTCCAGCTAAATCATGCATCTTCAAGTGGAGCGGGTATATACCCATTACCAATCCGCATAACTAACTGCTCATTTTCCTTGTGAAAAAGTAGATCATTTAATTAAGCAAACCGGTATTAATATAATCTTTAATCAAATAGTAGAATGAGTTATGTCTTTAGAATTGTGGTTATCGTTAGTAGTTATATGTGTGTTAGGGGCTTTATCACCAGGACCTTCATTGGCATTAGTCGTGCGTAATACTATGTTGGGCGGTCATAAACCGGGTTTAGCCACGGCTATTAGTCATGGCTTTGGCGTTGGCTTGTATGCGGCTATTGCAGTAACCGGCATTGGCCTTGTCATTGTGCAGTCACCACTGGTTTTTCAAATTATCCAGTACACAGGTGCTGCCTTTTTACTTTATTTAGCGTTTAACGCGCTAAAAAGCAATGGCAGTAATATTGACCTAGATGTTGTACAAGGTCAAAACGATAAGCGTATAAATGGCTGGCGAGATGGCTTTTTATTGGCCTTTTTAAACCCTAAGTTAGCGATATTCTTTTTAGCCTTATTCAGCCAATTTGTCGATGTTAATGCCAGCATAAGCCACAAATTAATTATGATTTTTACGGTTGGCGGACTCGATACCCTATGGTATTGCCTCGTGGTATTTGGTTTATCAAGAGGACCTGTGTTGGCAAAACTGAAAGCTAATAGTCATATTATTGATAAAGTTACCGGCGTGGTTTT
>MAAF01000070.1 GCA_002163005.1 Colwellia psychrerythraea
TGAACTGACGACCTTCGGGTTATGAGCCCGACGAGCTACCAGGCTGCTCCATCCCGCGTCCGAATGGTTTAAATATTACTATTGCTAGAAAATACTAAAACAAGCCAATAATTATTTTAATTCTATTATCAGAGAATTGGTTGCGAAGTCAGATTTGATAACAAACATGACGACTTTCGGCTATTTATTAATAACAGCCCGACGATGGTGAACTTTTAGGCTGCTCCATCCCGCGTCCGAATGGTTTAAATATTACTATTGCTAGAAAACACTTAAACAAGCCACAATATTTTACTTCTTATTGCGAGAAGATTCTCTCAGAAAGGTTACTCCCTGAAAGCGATGCGTATAGTAAGGATAGAGCATCGATAAAGCAAGCGCTTTTATAAAAAAAACACCGTTAGCATGAATGTTATCCGTTACGTGTAAAAATCAGACGATTTCGGTCAGTAAAAGTTAACTTTTGTTTATGTGCATTGTGTTTGTGTATATAATCGCGCCCATAGTTTACTCTGCTGCTTACTCCGGAAATTCACCATGAAAGAATCCACGCAACAATTTTTAGCTTTAACCTCTCCAGGTATTGAAGTTTTACTGTTTGATGAAATAAAAAGCCTCGGCGCATTTAACGTTATACAAAAACCAGAAGGCGTTTATTTTCAAGCTTCTTTAGCTTTAGGATATAAAATATCTCTTTGGACTCGTCTTGCTACTCGTATCATGCTTAAACTAGGTGAGGGTGAAGCAAAAGATAAAGATGAATTGTTCAAAGCTGCTAGTAGTATTAACTGGCCAGATATTTTTAACTCGACTACTACCTTTGCTATCGACTTTGTTGGTTATAGCGAAGAAATTCGCAATAGTCAGTTTGGTGGCTTAACGATTAAGGATGCGATAGTTGATCAATTTAGAGATCAAGGTTTCGAACGCCCTAATGTCGATAAAAAAGCACCACAAATTAGTTTTCAGGCTCGTCTACTAAGAGATAATGTCACTATTTTTCTTGATTTTTCCGGTCGAGGTTTATTCCAACGTGGATATCGCGAGCACAGTGGTGCAGCACCAATAAAAGAAAATTTAGCCGCAGCACTAATAATACGATCTGGTTGGTTAAACGATACTAACAAGCCGTTAGTTGATCCTATGTGTGGTTCAGGTACTATTTTGATTGAAGCTGTTTCAATGGCAGCCAAACAAGCACCTGCTATTAATCGACAGTCGTGGGGCTTTGAGTCTTGGCTATCTCATGATGATGCTGTTTGGCAAAAACAATTGACGCTAGCGATAGATAGCTCTGAAGAAAACATGTCGAACCTCAAAGTAAAAGTCTTTGGTATCGATATAGATGAACGTGTATTAAGAACAGCGCAACAGAATGCCCGTAATGCACAGTTACACCAATATATTGAGTTCACCTGTAAAAATACCAATGACATGGATAATACCTTTGGGCAACCGGGTACCATTTTATTTAACCCACCTTATGGTGAACGTATTGGTGAATTACCTGAGTTAGTTGAAAACTTTGTTTTATTCGGTCAAAAACTTAAAAACCAGTTTAAAGACTGGCGTGTTGCCATCTTAACGGCGAATGTTGATTTACTTTCTATGTTGAAACTGTCGAGTTTTAAGCGATATAAATTTAAAAACGGCCCGTTAGATTGTCAATTAGCCTTATACAACCTTGATGCAAGGCAGGGAGCAAAAGATGCGTTAAATCCGCAATCTGACTTTGCCGAAGAAGACAGTGCGTTTGCTAACCGCTTAAAGAAAAATCGTAAAAATTTGAAAGGCTGGTTGAAATCAAATGACATTGAAGCTTACCGTTTATATGATGGCGATATTCCAGAATATAATGTTGCGATTGATATTTATGGCGAGTATTTAGTGATACAAGAATACGCTGCGCCAAAAACTATTGAAGAAGAAAAAGCTAAAAAACGTCTGCAAGAAGTTATTTATTGGGCACCCAAGGTGTTAAATATTCCAACAGATAAAGTGATTTTGAAAACGCGTGCTAAGCAGAGGGGCGCTAATCAATATCAACGTTTAGAAAAATCGAAACAATCGCTTACTATCAATGAACATGGTGCATTGTTTAAAATTAACTTATGGGATTACCTCGATACTGGCTTGTTTTTAGATCACCGAAAAACGCGTCAAATAGTTGCGAAGAAGTCTCAAGGTAAGTCATTACTTAATTTATTTGCTTATACTGGCTCTGTATCAGTACAAGCTGCGGTACAAGGTGCTGCTTCGATTACGACGGTTGATATGTCTAATACTTATTTAAATTGGGCAGAAGATAACTTTGCCTTAAATAAGTTGAATGGTCATAAATATCAATTTATTCAAGCAGACTGTTTAGATTGGTTGAAAAAGAATGTTAACAAGTTTGATGTCATCTTTATTGATCCACCAACATTTTCTAATTCAAAACGTATGGAAGATAGCTTTGATGTACAAAGAGATCATGTTGACTTAATCACAGATGCTTTAAAATCACTTAATAGAGGTGGTGAGATATTTTTCACTAATAACAAACGTAACTTTAAGATAGATTTTGAAGCGTTAGCTGAATTGGGCCTAACTGCAGAAGCAATGTCTGATGTTACTCGTGATAAAGATTTCGCCCGAAATAAGCACATTCACAATAGTTGGTCTATAAGGCGCACAGCGACATAAGTAAGTAGATAGCAATAATGAATAAGTATAATTTATATGGCAGCGATGGCTGCCATTTATGTGAACAAGCGTTGACCATTTGTTTAACGGTATTGCCTGTTGAGCAGTTAACGCAAGTTGATATTATTGAACAAGAACGTGTTGACCATGAAACGAAAACACTGGTCGAGTTGTATGGTGTACACATTCCCGTACTCGAAAAGTTAGCACAAAACAGCAGTGAAAATACTAAGCTGTTTTGGCCATTTACCCAAGCGCAAGTAACGCAATTAGTTAACAGTAACGCATAAGAAGAATTATGGAATTATTAAGAATAGCCAATGGTGAGCTTGCCTTTGGTGAAGATAAGATTTTAAACAAAGCAGATTTAAGTGTACAAACCGGCGAACGCATATGTTTAGTAGGGCGTAATGGTGCAGGTAAGTCTACTTTAATGAAAATACTCATGGACTTGCAAGGTTTAGACGATGGTCAGATTTTAAAGTCTAGTACCATGAAAATGGCCATGCTAGAACAAGATCCACCAGAGTCATCTGATATAAGTGTATTTGATTATGTTGCTGAAGGGGTAAAAGAAAATGCCGAACTTATTCGTCGTTATCATGCCTTAATTCACTTAATTGGCGAAGACCCAAGTGAAAAAAACTTAAACAAGTTATCCCGTGTTCAAGACGATCTTGAACAAGCAAATGCTTGGCAAGATGAGCAGCGCATTGAACTAGCCATGAGTACGTTATCATTAGACCCAGATGCAAAAATTTGTGACTTATCTGGTGGTTGGTTACGCAAGGTTGCGTTGGCTAAAGCACTGGTTACTAGCCCTGATATCTTATTACTCGATGAGCCAACTAACCATTTAGATATTGAAAGTGTGTTATGGCTAGAACAATTCTTAAAAGACTTTGCTGGCACTATTATTTTTATTAGTCATGATAGAGCATTTATCCGTGGTTTATCTACCCGTATTTTAGATTTAGATCGCGGTAAATTGAAAAGCTACCCCGGTGATTATGATTTGTATATCGAGCAAAAACAGCATGACTTGCAAGTAGAAGAGCAACAAAATGCGTTATTTGATAAAAAGTTAGCGGAAGAAGAAGTCTGGATCCGTCAAGGAGTTAAAGCTCGTCGTACTCGTAATGAAGGTCGCGTTCGTTCTTTAGAAAAACTTCGTCTTGAGCGTACAGCCCGTCGTGATGTGCGTAATCAAAGCACCATGAATATTACGCAAGGTGATCGCTCTGGCAAACTCGTTTTTGAAGCGGAAGACGTCAAAGTCGCTTTTGGTGATAATGTTGTGATTGAAAACCTCAACCTACTTATTACACGTAATGACCGATTAGCGTTAATTGGTGCTAACGGTACAGGTAAGTCAACCTTGATCAAACTTATCATGGAAAAACAAGCGGCAAGTAGTGGTAAAATGCGCTCTGGTGTTAATCTAGATATTGCTTATTTTGATCAGCATCGTGAAGCCCTTGATTTAAACCAAACAGTACAAGAAATTGTTGGTGAAGGTAAACAAGAGGTTATGGTGAATGGTCGCTCTCGTCATGTATTAGGTTATCTTCAAGATTTCTTATTCAGCCCTAAAAGAGCCCGTACTCCGGTAAGAGCTTTATCAGGTGGAGAGAAAAATAGATTACTACTTGCACGGTTATTTTTACGTCCGAGCAATTTGCTTATTCTCGATGAGCCGACCAACGATCTTGATATTGAAACATTAGAGCTGCTCGAGGAAGTTGTTGCAAATTATGCAGGAACCGTTATTTTAGTGAGCCATGATCGCGATTTTGTTAACAACTGTGTGAATACTTGTTTGTATTTTGACGGTACAGGGCAGATAAATCAGATTGTTGGTGGATACGATGATGTAGATGATTACCTTGCTTTAAAAAAGGGTCAGCGCGAGAATATGGCTGAAGGTGTACAACAAAAAATCGGTCAAGACAAACAGGCTAAAAACAGTGTTAGCTCAGAACAAAGTAATGTGTCACTAGAGCCAGAAGCGAAGAAGAAAAAGCTGTCATTTAAAGAAGCTCGTGAACTTGAAATGTTACCTGAAAAAATTGATGAATTAGAAAATTTGATTGATTCACTACAAGCACAAGTTAATGATGCGAACTTTTTTAGCCAAGATGAGAAAATAACGAAAAAAGTTTTGAACCAGCTGGCAGAAAGTGAGTCAAACCTTGAGATTGTTTATGCCAGATGGCAAGAACTCGATGATCAATAGTAGTAAACTAATTGTGGTCCTAAATAACAGGCTTTAATTCGTTTAAAGTAAATGAATTAAGCAGATAACCTTAAAGAGTAAGCAAGTAGAATGAAGCAATTTGCAAAAAATATATTGGCGTTAGGAGTTACTAGTGCTTTGAGCGTGGGTTTCCTTAATTTCAGCCACGCTGCTACTTATGAAGTAGTCGACAAAGGTAATGCAGAAAACCTTGAGTATACTTACGGAAAGAAACAAAATAATCAAGGGGTTATGGCCGTTGCTGGTACTAATATCTATAATTTTCCAGTTCAGTTTGAACACTTAAGTGAAACTGACTTTAATAGTATAAGAAGCCTTGCTTTATTACGTCATGACTATGAATTTGGTCTGGAAGAAATTGAAGATTTTGATGCGTTAAAGGCTGGAAATCCAACAGCTAATGACTTAGCTTGGAGCAAGTTATACCTGCAAGATAGAAATAAATCGTCACAGAACCCAAATTTTGAATATCAAATTGTTGGTGATACAGCTGCCATGACTAATCTAGGTGATGGTCATCAAAGTAGTGAAATGCGTATATTTGATACGGGTTTTGATGGTAATTACAGTGCAGGAAACGTAATTACCCGTTCAACAGTTGATGTTATTGAAGGTGTCACTGACAACAATATAGCTTTTGGTACTGCGTCGGCGCCTTATTTAGCCATGCCAGAGTTTACTGATAGTTCTGGTAATCTCCGTACCCATTGGGTCAGAGAACACGGGCAACGAGGATTCTTTTCTCCAGATAATGGCGCGACAATTTATCCAGTTCTTCCTATTGAAACTCGATATGGTGGTGGTATTTCAGCTGTTTTTGATATGAATGATAATGGTAGTGCTGTTGGCTATAGTAGTTATAAACTGAGTGAACTTAGAGAAACTTATATACTTGATGACACTGGTGGTTGTGCCGATCCTGGTGTGGTAGATGATATCCCTTATGAAATTTGTGTACAAAAAGTTCAAAGCGGTTTGTATCACATTCAGGCATTTAAGGCGACATTGTCGGCTGATAATGTTGTGGAAACAGAGCAGTTAGGTCTGTTAGTTACACCGCATGTTGATGATGACAGAGCCTTTTCAAGCCAAGCGCTTGCGGTTAATAATAATGGAGTCGCTGTTGGTTACGCTCATGGTTGGGATAGTAATGATGTTACCACCCCAGTATCAAATGAGCGTATGACCGGCTCTTATGCGGTAGTATTTAAAGAAGATGCAGAGGGTAATAAAGTAGTTTTTGATTTTAATCAACTGCATTATAGATTTAATACCACTTCAGTTTTTTCATTTTCTAGAGCAAATGATATTAATGATAATGGTATAGCCGTTGGTTTTACCCACAACCCTGATAATTTTGTTAAAAAGTTTTTTTATGTAGACACTAAGCTCCCTGAAAGTGAAATGGAAATCATCATGCCAAAGGATTTCTTTACTACCTCAAAGAGTACTGCTTTTGCCATAAATTCAGCCGGTGTTATTGTCGGGGAAGCGCAAATAGAAACCCATAATGAAAGTACAAATAACCCTCGTCGTACCGCTGGTTTTATGTTTGATACTTCAAGTGATTCACCTGTTATTATTGATATTAATACCTTATTAGAGTGTAAATCTGAGTTTAACATAATCAAAGCGAATGATATTAATAAGGAAGGATTAATATCCGCCACAGCCGTTGTTAAGTCTGATAGTTATGATGCCAAAGGTGAATTAAGACTTGATGAAAGTGGGAACCCTGTGAGAATTGATGTAGTAAGGGCTGTATTGCTTAAACCCATTGCTGGCGGTGTAATTGATAATTGTGATGAAGTTGAAGATAAAGTAGAACGTCAAGGTGCAAGTATCAGCAGTATTGTTATATTAGCCTTGTTTAGTTTATTGGGTCTTCGTCGTAGAAAATTTCATAGGTAACTTTGCAGAAAGAAAATTAAATAGCTTACTCACTGATTGTAAAGCATAAAAAAAAGCACTGTTGAGTGCTTTTTTTATACCTAAAATTTGCTTCTTTAATTCATTGTATTTCGATTTTCTTGGGCTATGCTTAAATAAGTTGGGTAGTATCTATTTGATGTGTAATTTTTTCTTGTGAGTAATTATTTACTATTGAAATTGATATTAATGTCTCTGTTAAGAACAACCAAGGAGCGTGTATTTATGATGAAGCGGCAAAAACGCGATCGCCAAAATAGGGCACATACAAGAGGTTACCAAGCAGGTATATCTGGTCGTTCTAAGGAACATTGCCCGTACCAAATTGATGCAATAAAATCACAGTGGCTTGGCGGATGGCGAGAAGCCATAGAAGATAAACAACAGGGGCTATTGAAATAAACATTTTATTGTTTTAGAAAAATAGTCCAACAGTATTTGAACAAAATATAAAAATTTTAATTTTTATATTAAAAAGCCCAGCAAATTGCTGGGCTTTTTCGATCTACACCTACTGGGTAGGTTTTTTTGTTAGCAGCGAGTTTACATTTTACTTAAGCAACGTTAAAGCTATCTTAGAACTTACTCGTATCAGTAAATAAACCTACTTTAAGATCTTTAGCCGTGTAAATTTCACGACCGTCAACACTTACACTACCGTCAGCAAGGCCCATGTATAGTTTACGTTTGATAACGCGCTTAAAGTCTATTCTGAAAGTAACTTTTTTTGCTGTAGGTAGTATTTGACCGGTAAATTTAACTTCACCTACACCTAAAGCACGACCTTTACCCGGACCACCAGTCCAAGCTAAGAAAAACCCAACGAGTTGCCACATAGCATCTAAGCCTAAACAACCAGGCATTACCGGGTCACCCTTAAAGTGACAATCAAAAAACCATAGGTCAGGTGTAATATCTAATTCGGCTAAAATGTAGCCTTTACCATTTTCACCACCTTCTTCAGAGATGGTTATAATGCGATCCATCATCAGCATGTTATCAGAGGGAAGCTGTGAATTACCTTCACCAAATAATTCCCCTGTGCCTGCTTTTACTAGATCTTCTTTACTGTATGAGTTTTGTTGTGGCATAGCCATAATAAGCTGAAATCCGATAATAAATTTTAGGGGACTACTTTAGCGTACACTTGTACACTAAACAACTCTGAACCGTTAAATATTTAAAAAATAACTCAAGAGGAAATTTATTTCATATCTTGATTCTGCTGCCGTTATGCGTAACTATAGGTGTATGTAACTAGAAAAAACCAAGCTGTTATGAAAAACGCCGAACAAACGAATGAGTTGCCTAATAAAAAAGTCGCCATGAGCAATGCTGAGAAGCAAAAGCGCTATCGCGAACGACAAAAAGAGCGCGGTTTACAGGAAATGCGCGGTTATATGTCACCGGAAGCAAAAAATTGTTATCAACTTATTAGTGAACAAACGAACTGGTCTGATAGTGTTATATTAAGCAATGCAGTACGGCTAACGTATGCTGCTTATAAAAATGGTCAAATAGGTTTATTAAATAACTGGCTGAAAAGTAATAAACTCTAATTGTTGTTAATAAAAAAAACTCACAAGTACTTGTGCTTTTACATAACACCAGACTAAAAAGCTCTTAATAGCATTAGCATTCTATAATAATCAATTGAATAGTCAGTGGTTTAGCTATACCCTTGCTGTTTTTCATATCTAATTAAGGTTGCCTTGCGTGATAAATGTTTTATTGGTTGATGATCACCACCTTGTACGTGTCGGTATTAATAAAATTTTAACGAGCGTTAAAGGGTTGAAGGTTGTCGGCGAATGTGAAACAGGTGAAGAAGCCATTAAATTTTGCCGAAACAGTGAACCTGATGTTTTACTCATGGATATGGATATGCCAGGTATGGGTGGACTTGAGGCTACCAAGAAAATTTTACGTTTTGCACCTGATGTTAAAATCATTGTCTTAACCGCGCATACCGAAGACCCTTTTCCAAGTAAAGTTATGCAAATGGGGGCCGCTGGGTATTTAACCAAAGACGCTGGCCCAGATGAAATGGTTAATGCTATTCGTGCTGTTCATAGTGGTCAACGTTACCTCCCTTCTGATATTGCCCAAAAAATGGCATTGAATCAGTTTAAGTCGGTTGAAGATAACCCTTTTAATACGTTATCCGATCGAGAATTACAGATTATGATCATGATAACGCGTGGTGATAAAGTACCTGCTATCTCAGAGCATTTAAATTTGAGTACTAAAACTATTAACAGTTATCGTTATCGGATGTTTGAAAAACTTGGTGTCAGTAATGATGTAGAGCTAACGCATTTAGCGATCCGCTATGGTATGTTAAAAACAGAAAAACTGTAAATCTCTTTAAAAAAGATTAGCCTCAATGCCGCACAAGACTACTGATAATGTAGAAAATAACCAAACCATTAAAGCCTCAACTTTCGATAGTGAGGCTTTTTTGCGTGTAGTTACCGAACAGGCCGGTGTTTATCGAATGTATGACAGTAAGCAAGTAGTCATATATGTGGGTAAAGCCAAGCAGTTAAAAAAACGTCTTGCGAGTTATTTTCGCAAAGATGTCGGCTCCGTTAAAACACAAGTCTTAGTGAAACAAATTGCCGCCATTGAAGTTACCGTTACCCATACGGAAGGTGAGGCGCTGATCCTTGAAAATAACTACATCAAAAAGTATCAACCAAAATACAATATTTTATTACGTGATGATAAGTCATATCCTTATTTACTCATTACCGCCCATAAGCATCCCAAGTTAGGTTTGCACCGTGGTGGTAAAAAAGTAAAAGGTGAGTATTTTGGCCCATTTCCTACGGTTGGTGCCGTTTGGGAAAGTTTGCGTTTAATGCAAAAAATATTTCCTATTCGACAATGTGAAGATAGCTACTATCGTGCACGGTCAAGACCCTGTTTACAACATCAACTAGGTCGTTGCTCAGCGCCTTGTGTTGATAAAATCTCTGTTGATGATTATAAAGAGCAAGTCAATTTGGCTAAGTTATTTTTGCAAGGAAAAAGCTCGGCGGTAATAGAGCAGTTGGTTGCAAGAATGGAATTAGCGAGCAATGAACTACATTTTGAACTTGCGGCAAAATTTCGCGATCAAATAGTAACATTACGTAAAGTCCAGCAGCAGCAACATGTAAGTGGTCATGTGGCGGAGCTTGATGTGGTGGGATTATATCGCGACAAAACTCAAGTATGTATTCATCTGCTCTTTATTAGGCAGCATAAAATTTTAGGCAGTAAGAGTTACTTCCCCACGGTGCCAAGTGAAAGTAGCGACAGCGAAATATTACAAGCTTTTATTGCTCAGCACTACTTAAGCAATGAAACGTTAAGTCATGGCAAAGTACAGAGTAGTATTCCAAAAGAGATTGTCATTAAAGAGTCAATTGAACAAGTAGCAGAGTTAGCTACACTATTGAGTGAACAAGCAGAGTATGACGTTAAGATATCCACTAATACACGTAGTGAGCGAGCCCAGTATTTAAAGCTCGCCGGTACTAACGCGCATACTGCTCTAGTTACTCGAAATAGTCACAAAGAATCAATGCAAGCCCGCTTTGTTGCATTAAATGAGGTCTTTGAGCTGGAAAATGGCATACACCGTATTGAGTGTTTTGATATAAGCCATACCATGGGGCAACAAACAATAGCCTCTAATGTTGTGTTTAATCAACAAGGGCCACTTAAAACAGATTATCGCCGCTATAATGTCTTCGGCATTACGCCTGGTGATGATTATGCCGCCATGGCATTTGCTTTAAATAAACGTTATGGGAAATTAAAAGCTAACCCAACTAAGCCTGAAGAGCACAGTGCACTAGAAAAGTTACCTGATATTGTTTTTATAGATGGCGGTAAAGGACAGCTTGCTAAAGCCGAAGAATTTTTTAGTCAGCTTGCCCTAACAAGAACACCATTGTTAGTGGGTGTTGCTAAAGGTGAGTCACGTAAACCAGGCTTAGAAACGTTAATATTAGCGGGTAGCCATCAGTTAATCTCCTTGCCAGCCACCTCGCCAGCCTTACATTTAGTACAGCATATTCGTGATGAATCGCACCGTTTTGCCATTGCAGGGCACAGAGCAAAAAGACAAAAGGTCAGTAAAAAGTCTCGCTTAGAATCAATTGAAGGAATAGGTGCAAAAAAACGTCAAAGCTTATTAACGTTTTTAGGTGGTTTACAAGAAGTCATGCAGGCCGATATTACCACCTTAGCCAAAGTACCTGGCATAAGTCATGCTCTAGCAGAAAAAATCCATAATGCTTTACATGAGAAATAATATCAAATAAAAGAATGGATTAGCCAATTCAGAGCTGTGTCAGGGGAGTTAGAATAAGCAAAATTTGTGCGTATATAGTCATTCTATATCAAACAAATTTGTGAGGTTATCACTTTCCTGACAAGCTCCCAAGGGCGAGTTTAAAGGTATATATGCTGCGTTATTGATTTTGACAATGACGCTACATGGATGTAGCTTATTAGATAATGCAGGAGCAATTATCCTGAATAACCATTCTCTTCAATCAATGCCTTGCCTCTAAACCTTTTAATTCTCGCTGAATGAGAAATTCATTACTTCAATTGGTATAAGCGACGATTACTGCGCTTTTTATCACCCAGCTAAAAATTAAATAAGGCTTTGCTATTCAAAGCTTTTACTCAAACTTGTCTTATTCTGCCGTAGCACTGCTATAACAACTTGTGTAAACTAAAGAAAAATACTTGCAGTGAAAAGTAAATGTGGACAATACCTAACCAAATAACCTTATTTAGGATCATCTTGATCCCTGTTTTTTTAATAATTTTCTATTTACCCCTTTCGTGGAGTAACTTTGGTGCGTTTGCCGTTTTCTGGTTGGCGGCAGTTAGTGACATATTAGATGGCTACCTAGCTAGAAAGCTTAATCAATCATCTGCTTTTGGCGCCTTTATAGACCCTGTAGCCGATAAATTGATGGTTGTTGTTGCTTTGGTAATGATTGCACAAGACTATAGTTCATGGTTGGTCTCTATTGCCGCAATTATCATGATAGCGCGAGAAGTGTTTATCAGCGCGTTACGTGAATTTATGTCTTCTATAGGAAAGCGTGACATTATTGCTGTCTCTAATATGGGAAAATATAAAACTGCAGCGCAAATGCTCGGTATTATGGGACTCATTTGGCAACCCAGTTATGATATTCCATTGATTTGGTTTTATTTGCCACATGAAGTCATTAATTACCTTTCTTATGGTTTTTATTCTATTGCGACTGTTTTAACCGTTACTACTTGGGTTAGTTATTTCAAAGCAGCGTGGCCAGAGTTAAAAGGACAATAAGCCTTTTTAAAGTGATTTGATTGAAATTGACTCACTCAAATGGTCTTTTAGTTAAAAATACAACAAACGACTCGCTTTTTAAGCAGTTAGAATAAAAAGTTAATTTAATAGTTGACTGGAAAATATTAAGATGTAGAATGCGTTTTCGTTGACAGGGAGTCAGCAAGTAAAGCGAAATTAGCTAAGTTGATGTTACATCCTCTTACTATTTGCTCTACTGAAACTTTGTAATTGTTAAACTTTAAATTAAGCGGCTGTAGCTCAGCTGGTAGAGCATCACGTTGCCAACGTGAATGTCACGAGTTCGAGTCTCGTTAGCCGCTCCAATTTAAGTTAAAAAGCAAAGTTTATTGATAGTGATATCACTGAATACATCGTTGACAAAATGGCGGGTTGGCAGAGTGGTTATGCAGCGGATTGCAAATCCGTGTACACCAGTTCGATTCTGGTATCCGCCTCCATTTTGCCCGGGTGGTGGAATTGGTAGACACAAGGGATTTAAAATCCCTCGCCGAAAAGCGTGCCGGTTCAAGTCCGGCTCCGGGTACCATATCCTCAACGATTTGGGAAGTAAAAAGTAAAGCTCTCATGAAGCGGCTGTAGCTCAGCTGGTAGAGCATCACGTTGCCAACGTGAATGTCACGAGTTCGAGTCTCGTTAGCCGCTCCAATTTTAGTTGTAATGCTAAAAGAAGTTTTACCTGTAAAAGTAGTAAGTGAAGATTAATATTCTACGAAGCAGCTGGTAGACATCACCTTGCCAAAAGCGAAGTGAGTCTCACGACTTATGTTGATGAGAGTAGTCTCGTTAGCCGCACCAAGAATATTTGTAAAAGTAAAGCTCTAATGAAGCGGCTGTAGCTCAGCTGGTAGAGCATCACGTTGCCAACGTGAATGTCACGAGTTCGAGTCTCGTTAGCCGCTCCAAATTTTAAGCTAAGTACACGTAGGTTTCCAATATCCTACGCTAAAAAAATTACCCTTTATCTTTTAGATAATTATGCCCGGGTGGTGGAATTGGTAGACACAAGGGATTTAAAATCCCTCGCCGAAAAGCGTGCCGGTTCAAGTCCGGCTCCGGGTACCATTTATTTAGAAATGAAGTAGTAAAAGTAAAGCTCTCATGAAGCGGCTGTAGCTCAGCTGGTAGAGCATCACGTTGCCAACGTGAATGTCACGAGTTCGAGTCTCGTTAGCCGCTCCAAATTTTTATAAGTTTATGGCAAGTAGTCAGTCATTATTATTAATAACAATGATAAATAAGTTTATGAAGAGTAGGTACCAACCTACTATAAAAATACTCCCTTATCTTTTGGTCTAAGCCGCAAAGATATAATGCCCGGGTGGTGGAATTGGTAGACACAAGGGATTTAAAATCCCTCGCCGAAAAGCGTGCCGGTTCAAGTCCGGCTCCGGGTACCATCTTATGACTATGATTTTCAATCAGTCATTATAAAAGTTTCATATTTCTACAAATATCTACTTAATATATTTCATTACTTTCCTTGTTTAATACCCTTCTGCTATAACACGTTAAAAATCATCAATCATCAATCATCAATCATCAATCATCAATCATCAATCATCAATCATCAACACATAAAAAACTCTTAACTTTTATGCCCAAATAAAGTTATATCGTTTTTTCGGTATGAAAATTTCACAATTCTGATCAAAAACGTCATTGAAGCACTTATAGTCACACACAAAGGTATCGAAAATTTTCTGTCTCGCTGGTTCATTAATCCGATTGGTATAATACCCAAATGCTTAACTCATAAAACAGTAGCTGTCTAAATTTTGGCAATAAAAAAAGCTGAACGGATCAGCTTTTCATTGGGTGTTATGTAACGTCTAAACGTTATTAATCTGATTGGTATAACTTGTGATTTAGCTATTTAGCTCTAACTTGGACCACGCTAGCGTTAACTCAGCAACTGCGGTGTAGAAATGACCAGCGTCATGCTTTGTTACTTGTTGAGTAAAGTGACTTAGCCAAGTCATTAAATATGTTTCGATGAAGCTAATCTGATCGTCTATACTCGCTGATAAGCAAAGGTGACCAAGGTACGCTAGCATTACCGCAATATGATCGGCGGGCTCGGGAAAGTCACTGTGTATTTGCATATTACTTGTTGTTAAAAACTCAGTCATAGACTGATGTAATTCACCAAAAACCTGTACTTTATCAGCTTTTCTCTTATCCTTAGCCGCTTCACCATAGCTAAGGTCACTATTACTCAGGTCATTGGTAATATACTGTCCTGCATAAGGTGAAACACTCGTCTGGCCATCAACTAAAAATAAGCCACAAAAATCGGCAGCCAGCTCTAGTAGTGACTCTTTTGAGTTAAGCTGTGCTAACTCAGCTGAAATCACTTTAATGCTAGGTGCTAATGTTGGCTCAAGCGCAAGAGCGCTTAAAAAGCTTTGTCCTTGTGCGGATGTTAATTGGCTAACTAAGTCTTGGTTTACTTCTTTAGCAAAGAGTGATGAAAGAAAGTTATAAACTACAGCTCTAGCCTGGTTTTCAGACATAAGCTCTGATGATACTTCCTTTGCTATTTTATTCATGCGCCAATCTCCAATGGTCCTGAAAATGAAGTTACTTGCGGTAGTTTACCGGTAAACTTCTCATAATCTACTAAACAAGTATAGGCAGAGCATGCTTGGGCTAATTTAGAGGAACCAATATCTTGGGTTAAGGTATTTGGATCGCCATAACTACAAAGCGCACCAATTTCAGCACCGCCCGTTACGCCACCATCATCTCCTACTGGCCCATACCAAGCGCCTTCTTGAATACGAATAACGCCTTTAGGATAATTTTTACTGACTACCGCACCAGCAAGTAATTGACCGCGATCATTAAATACTCGAACTACGTCACCATTTTTGATACCACGGTGTCTGGCATCTTCTGGGTTTAAGTACACTGGCTCTCTATCTTGTACTGAATAGCTTTGACGGTATTCTTTTGATTCACACATTTGTGAGTGCAAACGTTTGTCAGGATGGCAAGATTGCATCCAAATAGGATGCTTTTCAGAACCCGGACCACCATGGCTACGTTCTGATTTTTCCATCCACGTTGGGTGGCCTTTACAGTCGTCATATTGGTAGCGCTCTATTTTTCTACTGTGTATTTCAATCATACCTGATGGCGTCCCTAACGGGTTGATTTCAGGATCTTCTCTAAACGCAGCATGTCGAGTCCAAGGTTTACCTTCACCAAAATGTACGTAGCCATCTTGCCAAAATTGCTCAAATTCTGGCATAGCAAATTTACCCTCATTGGCTTTTTTACAGTCATTATATAGTTTTGTTAGCCAATCAAACTCGTTCATATCACGGGTGTATTCCTTTTCTTTACCTAAGATGCGGGCAAAGCGAGTAAATATTTCGTAATCCGATAAGCTATCAAACAGTGGCTCGACCATCTTCTGCATCGCAAGCAAACCACGGTTGGCGTAACTGCCATAAATATCGATATCGTTACGTTCCAGCGTAGTACAAGCGGGTAGTACTATATCTGAGAAGCGGCAGGTTGCTGTCCAGTTGATATCAATACTGACTACACACTCTAGTTTATGGAATGCTTTTTTCATGCGATTACGATCTTGATGATGGTTCCATGGATTATTACCTGAAAAAATCATCATTTTGATATCAGGGTAAGTAACCTTAGCGCCATTAGCATCAATAACTTTACCCGGCGCTAATATGGCGTCAATCCAACGAGCTACCGGTATCGTGCTGCTTGCACCTTTAAAGTCGTTATTATCGAATATAGGCTTTTGCCCTTCGTCTACATTACGCGGAAAAGCGCCGGGAGCCGCTGCACCAGAGGAGGGGACACCAATACTTGAATAATGATGTCCATAACTAATACCACCACCAGGTAAGCCAATTTGACCTATCATTGTCGCTAATACAGCAGCCATCCAATAAGGTTGCTCACCATGTTGTTGACGTTGAATACACCAACCCATCAATAACTGTGTACGACCAGCGACCATGGTTTTAGCGAGTTCTTTAATAACATCGGCAGGGACAGCAGTAATTTTTTCTGCCCACTCGACTGTTTTAGCAATGCCATCCTCTTCGCCGGTTAAATACGGTACAAAGCGATCAAAACCTAGGCTGTAGCCATCAATAAAGTCTTTATCATGTAAATTGTTGGTATAAAGTTCATAAGCAATAGCGAGCATTAAGGCAACATCAGTTTGTGGATTAACATAGATCTTTTCACAACCTAAGTAATCTTGTGTTTTTGATGCAACGGGATCTATGCTAATTACCCGAATTTTGCCTTGTTTTACTTTTTCTTTTAGTTGAGCAAGGTATTCAAAACTTTCATGGGTTTCAGCATTCCAGCCTACCTGTAAATTTTTATAAGGGTCATTGGCCCATAAAACAATTGTTTTAGCATTCTCTAAAATGAGTGGCCACGATGTGCCTTGAGCATAAACTTCGGTTGAACCTAATACATAAGGTAAAATTGTTTGACCTGCACCGGTGGAGTAATCACCAATCTTTTTGACAAAGTTACCGTGCATACCAACTGCACGTTGCATATGACTGGTACTGGAGTGTAATTGTCCAGTGGCACGCCAACCAGTTTGCCCTGCATGCAAACCTGAAGGACCATAGTTAGTTTGTACTTCATCTAACGATTGTTTAAACAAGGTTAATGCTTGATCCCAAGTCACTCGAACAAAGCGAAAATCACCCCGTTGGCTGGTATCACTTTTATGACCTTTAAGTAAAAAGTCCAAGCGCACCATAGGATAGCGAATACGTGATGGGTTATACACTAATCCTTTAATACCGTTGATCATATCGGTTGGATACTTATCTAAATCAAAAGGTTTTACTTGATCGATAACACCGTTTTTACGTTTTATCTTAAAAGCACCAAAATGCGAGCCTGTTGTTAGCCAATCATCACGATTCTTCGCCCCCACTTTTGCTAATGCGCTTAGTGGTGTTAATACCGAGGCAGTACTTACTAAGGTAAAAGAGGTTGCTAAAATACCTTTTAAAAAATTTCTTCTTTTCATGAGAGTTAACTCCGATTAATGCTCTTTTTTGACAAAAGTAGATGAATGTTGTTGTAAGTACTTTTGTACTAATGCTTGCGTATCTTGATCCATATTGACAAAAGCTATCATGCCTTGGAACATTCCTGGCCAAGTGTTGGCATCAAAATGCGCTTCATCTGGTTGGGTGTGACAGACACTACAACTTGTTCTAAAGGTATCTCTAGCGTAATCCCAAAGTGGCTGTTGCTCGGTAATAAGGTACTCAGCATCTGTCCATAGCTCTGTTTCAACGCGTTGCCATTTAAGGCCGGTCATATCGTCTTCTTTTTCTTCAAACCCCTTGATGACACCCTCAGTTTTTACTGCTTCTTTTGATAACTGTGCCGTTAACATGTTAATACCAAAATCGAAGTAAATAACACGACCTGCACCAATTTTTTTACGCCAGCCTTTAATAGCGACTTTTACTCGACTGCCTTTGCTCTCGAGTACATTCACTTTAGTCGCTACATTTAAGGTACCTGCTTCTACATCACCTTTTGCACTAAAGAATAAGGGTTTAGTGAGGGCGGTAAAGTAAGTTTGACCATCGTTAAATTTACTTGGCCCGGTACCTACCTCTGCAATTAGCTCCGGCGCTCTTGCTGTGCCCATGTCAGGTAATGTATGAGCTATACCTTTGTGGCAATCTACACAACTTTGATCTTTTTCAGCGGCACGTTTCATTTGTTTTTGCGCCAGTTTTGACATGTCTTCCCATTTCATCGAATCATAATTGTGACAATTCTTACACGCTAATGAATCATCTCTATCAAAGCGACCCCATTCTCTTGTTGCCATCTCTAGACGTTTACTTTCAAATTTTTCACTGGTGTTAACGGTTTGAAAGAACCAACCCCATACATCACTTGACGCTTCCATTTTTCTTGCTATTTTACGGCCCCAGCTATGCGGTACATGGCAATCTGGGCAGGTAGCACGGACACCAGAGTGATTAGACCAATGCACGGTTTTTTGTAATTCTTGATAAGGCTTACTTTCCATACTGTGACAGCTGATACAAAACTCTTCAGTATTAGTCGCTTGTAGCGCTGTATTAAAGCCACCCCAAAAAATAATGCCCATGACAAAAGCGGTTAGACTTATTGAGCCTAATGTTAAGTATTTGGCAGGTTTATTAAGTGTTTGCCAAAGGTTTATTAACCATTTCATTTGTTACTCCTTGCTGTTCTTTATGTTATTTTTATTGTTATGCTAATGAGGGGATGCGCCGCCAAAAACTTGCATTAACCAAATGATTAAGCCATAGCCGCCGATAGCAAATACGCTTAATATTGGAAATAACACGACAATAATAAAACCTAATGCTTTTAGTTCTTTACGCTTAGTTTTTTCATTGTTTTCTTTGTCTGTTTGTTTCGCAGTCATTTCTTAACTCCTCATTTTTTAACTTATTTCGCTAATAGCTTAGTTGAAATCTTCATGGGCAGATTACCTTCCGTAAAGCTTTCTTGATGAGGTTATTATAAAAAAACAATGTGAATAACGATGTGGACTTAAATGACAGCTTGGGTAATTTTGTGAAAAGATATGAACAGCGAAGAGTTAATAAAGCTATTGATAATTTTTTGTAGGGGAGGGGAAATAAAATAATTAGACTTAAAATATTTTAACGTCTGATAATGAATAATAGCCAAAGTATTAGTCTTGACTATTATTTAATTACATCGTTTGTGCGTTAAGGAAAATCAATCGCTAAAAGCTCTTACTGACACTAAAAACAAAGCGTTGATCAAATATCTTTTGTCCTTCTTCTGAACCATATACTTTATGCGAACTATCGACATCTGAATCGTGATAACGTACATCAACATTTAAGCCATATAAGTTTTTACTTAGACCTAAGTTCCAGTGAGTCCAGCCTTCAGCACCTTCACCTGATAGCTCTTGATAACCAATAGTGCCTGATAATTTTATGCCATTGTCAAACGTGGTACTTGGATGTATTGCATAGTTAACGCCACTCCAACCTTCAACACCAAACCAATCATTGAGTGTCGGGGTAACTTCAAGCTTCATATTTACAGGGCCGAAATCTTTAGCAACCTCCATCCAAAGCTCAGTGTAATCCATGTCTTCAACACCGGGATAGGTATAGTGAAATACAAAAACATTGTAGCTAATATCTGTGTCACCAAAGGTGCCAAACTTACCAATATAAGGCGCCAGAACAGCCCTTACTTCAGGTGCTGATTCAAATTTATTGGTTGCGCCAAAGACCCCCGCATATACGCCATCTTCGTGTGTCCAGGTGAAACTACCTTTAATTGCCGGAATGTCACCATCAGCTACTTCTGATTCACCACGAAACACGTAATCAGTTGCCATTTCAAGAGAGCCACTAAAGGTGCCATTAAATAATTTCTCATTACTTTGCTCTGCACTTGCTAAAAAAGGGCAAGCTAGTAACATTGCGCTAACAAGAAGACGGTTTGTGTTCTTTATTGCTTTTTTCATAACTTAGTACTCCAAGATTGATATATATCAGATAAACTATTTTTGATGGCGTTATTGTATCGACGAGTTATGAACAGCGTTGTGTAGTTAAATGAACACAATATGTAAAAATGTTATTAAATTTTGATAATGAGCTAATAGGAAATAAAGCTTGAACAATAAACATATATTAGTGGTTGAAGATGAAGTAATAACACGAGCCAAGCTGGTTGGTTATTTTCAGCACGCAGGTTATCAGGTAAGTGAAGCGGAAAATAAAACACAAATGGATTTGGTGCTAAAAAAGCATCACATTGACTTGGTTATGTTAGATATTAATTTGCCCGATGAAGATGGTCTGATGATCACACGAAACCTACGTAGCCAGTCTACAGTCGGTATTGTGCTGGTCACAGGGCGTACTGAATCTATCGATAAAATCATTGGCTTAGAAATGGGGGCGGATGATTATGTCACCAAGCCATTTGAGTTAAGAGAGTTATTAGTTCGAGTTAAAAATATTTTATGGCGCATATCTTTAGTTGAACAAGAGCCAGCGAGAGTGGCACAAGTAACTCAAGTTGAAGAAGATGATGATCTGTTCCGTTTTGGTCAATGCAGCTTTGATATACCCAAACGTAAACTACTCAAGAATAAAACCCCGGTAAAACTGACCAAAGCAGAATACGATATTTTAGTCGCTTTTGTCGCGAATCCGAGCCGGGTACTCAGTCGCGAGCGCTTACTTAACCTTATTGAACACCGTGTTGATGCCCCTAATGATAGGACTATTGATGTACTGGTTCGAAGATTACGTAATAAAATTGAAGATAATGCCAAAGACCCACAAATTTTCATTACTATTCATGGTGAAGGTTATTTATTCGCTGCAGATGTAAGTTAAAAAATGACGAAACATGCTTGCTTAACCTCAACTCTGGTAAATGAATGTTGATATCTATAATAACCACCCATGTTATAGGCTTATTCATTCGTCTCAACATTGATAGTTTTGGTAATAATGCCTACGATGATAGCGCCTAAAATAGCTTGTTGAGTAACTTTGCTATTACTTATAAAATTATGCAGTAGCCATCGTTTATGTTAATTGGTTTTAGTGCGTTCAGTATTAACCCAATAGATAGGCTTGAAGTGGCTAGGTGACAAGGATAACTCCGCATCGAGTAAGCTGATATTCGTTTGGTTTATGGTGATTATTTTAGGGGCCTGTTCTACTTTCAATATCCCCTTTTGTAAATAATCTACTGCTTGATTGATGGCCATTTTGCCTTGTAATACCATTTGATCTGAATTGGCCATTAATATCTTTTTACGTTTTATCCCTCGATAGACACCATGGCTAAGATAATGACTAAGGATCTTAGGCTGTTGATTTTTAGGTAATTGCGCCACTTCATTAATTGCCATCTCAGCCATTACGGCGTTACCTGCTAAATAATCGATATTTTTATATTTTTTTAAGGTCTTTTTTAACAAAGAGAATTGAGTGATTTTTTCGTTTAAACCGTGTTGAATGGTCACTATTTCAATCTTGCTGTGTACCAAGGCTGCTTGTAAACCTTTCGTCGATTGTGAACTGCCGCCACCATTTTTAGGCCCAGGAAACCAAGCAAGTTGAGCAGGGTGTTGATAAGGTTTTTTATTGTGCCTTTTAACCAGATACTCGCCTAATTTATAGCCCATTTGATACCAGGAGACACCGGTTCTTCCGGTAATGTTTTTTGTAGAAATTTCATTTACTAGCGCAAAAATTGGCGTATGCTGGTTTACTTGTGTAAGTTTCTGATCCAATTGTTCAAAATTAACTGAGCCAACTAATATAGCGCTGGCTTGCCAGTGAACACATTGTTCAATTTGTCTTAGCTGTTCATCAGTGTTTTGGTAACCACCTGCTTCAAGTACTTTTAATTCAATTGACCTTTGTTTTGCTTGCTCAGTCATGCCAAAATTGAGACTAAGCCAGTAAGAATCTTTCAGGTGAGGATAGACAGCACAAATTTTGATGTTGTCTATAGGTTGTTTATTTTTTGTTATCTGCTGCGCCGCAGAGGCTACAGATGAAAAATAAAGTAAACAATTAAGCATTGTTAGCAGTAAAACTAAAAATATTTTCACAAAATAACTCAATTTAAAACTAATTAGTTGCTCAGTAAGAGAGGATATTACATTGCACTTTCGTCGAAGTATAGGTAACAAATTATTATTTGCCTTTAGCTTTGTTGCTGGTTTGTTGTTGTTTGTCAGCATAGTTGCATGGAATGGTCTTAGCCTTATTGCCAGTACAGGCGATACGATAACGCAGCAAACATTACCTACACTTTCAAGTGCCCGAGAACTAGCAAATATTAGCTTGAAAATCACCCATGCCACAACGTTATTAAAAAACATCACCGATGAAGAACAGCGACAAGAAAACAGTCAACAATTAGTGGTGCTCAACCTCGCAATTGAAGAAAAATTTTCAGCCCTCAAATCACTTAATATTAATAATAAAAAGTTAATCCATCTATTAGCACTTAACAATGAGATTAGCCAAAATATTGATCAACTTGATGGCTTTGCAAGAGATAAAATTACTAACCAAAAAGAGCTTGATGAAACTTTTTTGGTGGTAAAAACATCTGTGCATGAAATTTCAGTGTTGTCTCAATCACAAGTGGCCAATGCCAGTACTTTTGCTTTAGTTCGCTTATCAGGGCTTTATGATTTGATAGAACAGAAAAGTAAACTTGACCAAGCGCAGCGAGATATTGATTTAATTATTGATGAGGATCTTAATCTACTTGATAAGATGGCAGCATTAGAGCGTCATGCGTTAGAACTAGAACAAATTGCGAATTTAGTCATTACCACACAGCAATATCAACCACTTAATGAACTTGCGACTAAAAAGAATACCCATCTATTGCTAATACAACATTTGGTTGATGCTATCACCGATCCCTATCGAGTTAACTTAGCGCGCTCAGCGCTGGATAAACTAAAATTGTTTGACGACTTTATTGTTTATCAACAAAGAGCAATTGAACTAGCCAAAAAACAAAACTTATTACATCAACACATTTCTAATCAATTAGATCAATTAAATCAAGGGATTTTAACCTTAGTTAAACGCCAAGGTGATTTAGCTGAACAAACGAGTTTGCAACATCAAAAACTGGTTTCCTGGTCACAAAATGTTTTCTTAATCACGACTTTATTATCGCTTATTGTTATCGTCTTTGTAATGTGGAAGGTTGTGTATCAGGGCATTGTTTTTAAATTACAAAAACACACTGATGCTATTGAGAAACTAGCGGCAGGCGATCTTGAAATCACCGTTGAGTCATCAAACGATGAAGAGTTAAAACATATGGCTGATGCGCTAGATGTTTTTAGAGATAATGCGATTAAGAAGCAGCAGCTTGAAAATGAGCAGCGCCAGACAGAAAAAGAATTACGGTTACACAAGGAAAACCTCGAACAACTCGTTGGTGTTAGGACTCAAGAGCTAAGGTTAACCAACGAACAGTTAAATAGTGAGTCTAAAGCGCATGCCTTGGCCAAACAGCAAGCAGAGCAAGCTAATAGAGCTAAGTCAGTCTTTTTGGCTAGTATGAGTCATGAAATACGTACGCCGATGAGTGGCATGATTGGTACTTTAGAGCTGTTATCCGATACTAATCTTACGTCAGAGCAACAACGCTATGCTCAGACTATTTTGTATTCAGGGGAAAGTTTACTCGATATTCTTAATGATATTCTCGATTATTCAAAAATAGAAGCGGGGCATATTGAACTCTGTTATCGAGCCGTTGATTTAGTGAGAATAGGGCAAGACGTTGTTCATTTGATGCAAGCTAGGGCGAATAGCAAAGCGTTGCAGTTACGGTTTGAAATAGAAGATAATATAGACGTTTGGCGTCTAGCTGATTTAGGTAAGTTACGGCAAGTCTTAATAAACTTGATCAATAACGCCATCAAATTCACTCAGCGAGGAAGTATTGTACTGTCAATATCTACCAATGATGAAAGCAAAGCAGGCTCATCTGATGTCACCTTTTCTGTGACTGATACTGGATGCGGTATAGCTAAAAGCAAGCATGAAGGTGTTTTTCAGGCCTTTACTCAGGTGGCTAATTTACAAACAGCAACGGGTACTGGTTTAGGTTTAGCAATATGTCAGCGTTTGGTTAGTGCAATGAACGGACATTTATCTCTGATAAGTGAAGAAGGTAGAGGTAGTTGTTTCTCATTTAGTATACCTATTGAGACGGCCTCCACTGAGGCTATTTCAGCACAACAAATAATAACCATGCCATTAAATATGCCATCAAAAGAATTGTCACAAAATTACAATGTTTTAATTGTTGAAGATAATGAAATTAACCTTGATGTTGCCAGCGCTTTAGTTGAAAAGCTTGGCCACAATGTAACAGCAGCTAAAGATGGCACAAGCGCACTTAAATACATGTTAGAAAACCATTATGATTTAGCATTACTTGATATCAATTTACCTGATATTGATGGTGTGAAACTCTCTAAGCAGCTCAAAGCTATGGCTAAAGAGAAGCAGGAACCCCTTAAAACTATTGCTGTGTCGGCTCATGTTTTTAATGAAGATATCACCCAGTTTATCGCGTCAGGTTTTGATGGTTTTGTCGCTAAACCAGTACAAATGAAAAAACTAAAACCAAGTATTGCTCAAGTAATGTTAAATGTTGCAAGTTCGCTTAACCAAAACCTTGAAAAAAGTAAGGCTGTGATAGCTCAAGAAAATAAAAGCTTAAGTTCAAATAATATAGATACAGTAGTAGACTCTAAAAAGAGTGAAAACTTCCCGAACAATGACAATGAAGATGACGATTACAAAAGGGTGTTATTTGATCTTGAAATCCCTAATCAAGATATTGAGTATTTAGGCAGTGAAAAAGTAAAACAATTGGCTCAGTTATTTGGCCAACAAGTTAGCAGTGAATACAGTGATTTTTCTGACTTAACACAGAGTCAACAACAGCAAAAGCTTCATAAGCTCAAAGGGGCAGCTATCGCTTTAGGCTTAGTTAGGTTATATCACCTATGTCAGAAATTAGAGTTACATTGCCAAACCGAACAGCTTAGTGAATATCAGCTACTTATGCTTGAAGAGTTAATAGCGAAGTCATTTATTCTACTTAATAAGTATGCGGATAACCTTTAAAAAGTCCTTGTTTTAAGGTGTTTATGGATGTATCGATCAGCCGTAACTTTGCAGAGAATCGGGTACGGTGTAAACTTTCACCGGATAAAACAATATCAGCAGTTGCTAATAGGACTAACTACAAGAGATATATAAGCTTTATTATTAACCTGTTAAAGTGATAAGTTAACTATAATGAATAAGACAAGTATGTCATTAATTAATAAAAGGATACTTTATGATTTTTATGAAATATGTGTTTAGATATTTACTTTTTACCTGCCTCTTTGGTTTCACAACTTACACTTTAACTGTACAAGCACAACAAAAGTATATTATTTACTTAGATGCTGATTTTAGTGGAGCTACAAATTCGAGTTTGGCTATACAACAAGGTATTACTACAGCGCTAGCTGAAGTCGATAACAATATTCAAGGAATTCAGTTTGAGCTTGTTAGCAAAGACCATAGAGCGAATTCATTACGTAGTCGACGTAATTTAGAAAAATTCCTGGTAGATGACCAAGCTTTAATGGTTTTTTCAGGGTTGCACTCCCCGCCTTTATTAGCCAACAAATCTTTTATTAATGACAATAAAATACTGCTTTTAGATCCTTGGGCTGCAGCGGGGCCTATTACGCGTAGTGCTTCAGCACAAAACTGGATATTTCGCTTATCCATTGATGATAGTAATGCTGGTAGTTTTATAAGTAAAAAAGCCATTGAGCAAGGCTTTAGTAAACCTTATTTATTATTAGAGGATACTGGTTGGGGCCGCTCTAATGAAAAAACTATGACGCAAGCCTTACAAGAAGCATCAATAAAACCGGTAGGGCTGTCTTGGTTCAATTGGGGGGCAGGGAAGAATCACGCTAAGGTATTACTTCGAGATATTAAAGCTAGTGGTGCTGATGTGATCTTCTTTGTTGGTAACTCAGTAGAAGGCGTTACTTTTACTCGTGCTATGGTTGAACTCCCGGAAAATATCCGTTTACCTATAAGAAGTCACTGGGGCATAACGGGTGGGGATTTTACCCAAAAAGTTACTGCCACAGAGCGTGAAAAAATAGATTTACAGTTCATTCAAACAAGCTTTTCCTTTCTCAATGATAATATATCGACCTTAGCTGAAAACGTATTAGCCTTGGGTATTAAATCAAATGAAGGTTTAAGTGATAAAAGTGATTTTAAAGCACAAACTGGTTTTGTTCATGCTTATGATCTAACCAAAATAGTGATTGCTGCTATTAGACAAATTAAGTTAACCGGTGATAAAAACCAAGACAAAATTTTGCTGCATCATGCATTAGAGCATCTAATTCAACCAATCCCTGGATTGTTGAAAACATATCATCGACCTTTTACCCCGTATAGTAAGCAAAAGCTTAATGCTCATGAAGCGCTAACTATTGATGATTACTCAATGGGAAGATATAACAGTAAAGACGAGGTTGTTTTACTTAACTAACTTATTGGAATTGTTATAATAAAGAGTATGAATAGTGGATGTAATATTATTGAGTGGTATAGATGATTAAAACTACGGTATCTTTTGCTCTAGCAAGGTTTGTCTTTATTAGTTGTGTTGGTTTGGCGGTGATTATTACCAGCTTAGTAAACAATCATGTGGTTGAATTAGTTAATACTGAATATGAAAAAATAGCTAAAAGAGAAATTAATACCTTAAATAATAATTACCGTGTGCTTATTAATCACCATTTGATTTTATTAAAAGATCAATCCCAAGCCTCTCTTTTCGTGCAAGCCTTAATGCAGCCTAAAAGTAACTTGGGGAAAATAAAAGATTATATGGCGGGTTTAACATTGTTAGGTCAAAAGTATGATGAAACCCTGCTTGATTTTGAGGGCACAACATTACACTCTACCTTAGAGAATTCCGTTAACTATAAAAAATTTCCCTGGTTGAACGATATACTTTCTCAAAAAGAGAGTCACTCTATTCAAATCTTAACTATTGATGGGGAGTTTTTTTGGTGTATAGCGTTTCCTGTATTATATAACCAGCAAGTTGAAGGTGTTTTAGTCGCCAATATACCTTTAGATACCATTCATTCAGGTCAAATAGATATTGATATGCTTGATGGTTTAATGATTGAAGTGGTGCAAGGATCACAAACCATTGCAACTTTCGGTAAACAGGTAATAGGTGCTAAGCAAAGCATACAATGGCAAGATGTTGGGGTTAGCTTTAACTTTACGGTAGATGAAGCTAATAGGAATGATGCTTTATCTAACTTGGTTATCCAATTGGCGAGCTATATTATCCTCGCCATAGTATTTACAACATTGCTGGCATACTTGTATGGTTATCGCTATTTTGTTAAACCCATCCTCGCTCTTTCTCAGTTAACCTCCAGCCTTGAAAAAGGTAACGAACCCATGGCGCTTCAAGAAGATTTAAGGTTTACTGAATTTTCCGGTTTATTTAAACAGTTTAATCACATGAGTGAAAAAGTAGCAAAAAGGGAACGAGCGTTAAAACAAAGTTATGAACAAATTTCAAATACTAATAAGGAGTTAAAGCAGAGTGAATCTCAACTGGTTCAATCTGAAAAAATGGCCAGCATTGGCGTACTGGCTGCGGGCGTAGCCCATGAAATCAATAACCCTATTGGTTTTATTCGCAGTAACTTAGAAGTATTAGAAGATTATTTTTCTGATATTGAAAAGTATTATCATGAATTCAATGAAACACTTGCCAGTGAAGAAGACAAAGAAAACCATAAGAAGTTAGCAAAAAAGTATGAACTAGAATTCCTCTTTAAAGACTCACCGCCACTGATAAAAAGTAGTATCTCAGGCGTTGACCGCGTTACTGAAATAGTCAAAAGCTTAAAAACATTTGCTCGTATTGATCAGCCGGAAAAAGCATTGGTAGATATTAATGAAGGCTTGAGCGCAACACTTAATATGGTTCACAATGAGTTAAAATACTGTTGCAAAGTACATGTAGATTTACAGTCATTACCGCAAGTTCATGCATTTCCGGGGAAACTGAACCAAGTATTCATGAATTTATTGATAAATGCGGGGCAAGCCATAACCGCTAAAGGCGATATCTTTGTCAGAACATTTGTTGAAGAAGGCAATATTGTTATTGAAATTGAAGACACTGGTAGTGGTATTGATTCTGAGAATATAACGCAAATATTTACCCCTTTTTATACCAGTAAACCCATCGGTGAGGGCACCGGATTAGGCTTGTCGATTAGTCATCAAATAATTGAGCAACATAATGGCAAAATAACGGTTAAATCAGTGTTAGGCAAGGGAAGTTGTTTTTCCGTTTATATACCTATTAGTTGAACCAATGATCTCAGAGTCAGGATTTGAGCAAAGGTGCGTATAAATAGCACTCAATACATTGCCATTCGCTTAAACTCAGCAGGGTATCGTTGATAATTTTTGGCTTTTGTCATGAAACACCTCCTGTTGTATCGCTACAACAATTATAGTGTGTCCACGGAAATGGGGTAAGACTAATCAGCAGACATTATGCTTTAGTTGATACGTAAAAACATAACCCCATGATTTACGAGTGAAATATTTTGTCATCATAGGCAGCTATTGAATATTTAGATCATTAATAAAGCTCACTTAGTTAGCTTGACTGCTATTATGCATCTTTTCTCTGTAGACATCGTCCTCTGGGCTCATCACCTTCATGGAGCACAATGTCTGAATGCAAGAACTGTGCAGCCTCTGCTGAACCTTTCACTTTGGAGGCACTGCGTGCTAACATTTCTGATTCAAACTCAGTTAACACACTTTTCCTTACTCCAGTTTCCCTCCATTGAGAAAAGGGTCTACATCCTTTTGATATCCCCCGAGCCAACGCAAGTGCATCCAGCAAAGCTTGATTCGCACCTTGTCCTTTGAATGGACTCATAGGGTGAGCAGCATCTCCTATCAGTGTCATTTTAGCTCCTTTCTCTAGCAATTCTGATTCGAGTAGGGCTCGGTCGTACACCGGATAACCAGAAACTTGAGCATCTAGAGTTGCCGCTAAAATCTGAGGAATGGGATCGTGCCACTGACATCTGCGACATGCTTCTTTCTTGAGTGCTTGAACCCCTAATGCACTCAATGCCTTAGCCTCTTCTTCTGGCATTGGGAAGCTAAGCTGCCACATTACCGAGTCTGAGGAATAAGGCATGATGTAGATCCGCTCATGTCCATTGGCGGTTTGGAATACCGTAGCCGAGTCCAGCAAAGAACTCTCAAGTCCATCGAGAGCTGCCAAAGGGCAAATACCCAAGATCACAATACAACCTAGGTACTGTAAAGGGGAAGTATGCTCACCAATCAATAACTTTCGCACCGAACTGCGAATACCATCGGCTCCCACTACAATATCTGCCTTGACGTTCTTTATCTTTCCGGCTACTTGAAAACTCAGATCAACAACTTGACCTTTGCATTCCATTGTACTTTCTTTAAAGTCGACTAACTGGTGGCCCCACTGTACAGCATCATGTCCACCAAGCTGTTCAAGCAGAGCTAAACGTAAAGACTGCCGTGCGATATGAATATTAGTGCGCTTGGGTGACTTTTTCGCATCTGACTGCAGCCATTTTCTGATCCCCCATTCACCAATCACTTTTCCTTCTGTGGTGTGAACCACATGTCTTGTTGAGATCAGACCCTTATCTAACGATAAAATGCCCAATCCCTCGATTGCTTTACTTGCTTGTTGTAACGTGAGTCCATAGCCCTGAGAACGAGCATCAAAAGCGCTATCGCGTTCATAAAGTGTGAAGGGGATACCGCGGTGTAAACAAGCGACAGCCAAAGCCACTCCGCCGATACCACCACCAATAATAGCAACATGTGGGAACTGTTCTGTATCCGCTATAGGCTTGTTGGCAGACTGAACCAAGCCCGTTCCGCAACAATTCAAGCAATCATAAAGGTGACCCTTAGGCCGAACAGGAGCTGTGCCTTCGCTTTTCGTTTTTTCAAATAGATCCAATTCTCTTTGGTAGCGGAGTCGAACCTTCTTGCGTAACCTCATGCTTCTTTTGCCACGTCCCTGACATTCCCGACAAGTAGCCCAATTATCCTGTTCATTTTTCAACGTTTTACTACCTTTCTATTTAACCAGATTTTTACTTTTTTCTATAAGGCTGATATAACCGATGCTAACCTAATGGTAATACTTTTGTGGCTTGGATAGCTATTCATGTATCAGGGCTTTAATTATAAATACTATTAAGTGCTACTGGAAGAGGCTATGCAGATTATCACTTCAGTAAAAGCTAACTACGTCATATCTGTTTAGCTAACTTGATATATGCAATTATAAGGCATATATCAAGTTAGTATTAGCTAATATTTATATATGTTTGTAATGAATGGTATCTGCTAACCATTGACTCGTTTGTTGTATCCATGAAAGTCCGTATAGAGCAACTAAATGCTTAGGCTTTAATTTACAACGAGGATCTGATAATAGTTTTCTCGCTTGAGAAAAATGGCCATTACCAATATTAAGTTTTGCAAGATGGCACAAATGTGTCGCGCTATATTTAAGCATATATCTAGCCTTTTTTTCTTTTGTATTCTTTCTGGCTTCTTTCGTAATACGAACGCTAAAGCCGCACTCCGTTGATGGGATGTTAATTTTACTTGCTTGGTTTTGTGCATCTCTGTGATAAAGCAAATGAATATTAGGTGAATAGGCAATAGCAGCATTTAAAGCAACCCGACAAAATAAATCTTGGTCTTCACCAATAGGCTCACTAAGCGGAAAACCACCAATTGATTCAAATAATGAGCGTTGAATTACCGCTGATGATACCATAAAAGGTAAATCACCTTTCGAGGCAATATTAAAGTAATCATTTAATATTTCACCTTCAGGGTTAATATTTTTAAGTTTTATTTTAGCGTCACAATAATTGTTTTCAGATTCTACTATTTGATAGCGCGTACCAAAAAACTGTGCTTGGGGGAACTTAACAATTAATCGTGCAACTTCGTCTAGAAATAATGGTAACCATTGGTCATCTGCATCTAAAAAGGCAATATATTCATGACTCGCTAAGGCAACACCGTTATTACGAGCCGCAGATACCCCCTGATTTTCCTGATGAACCAGCTTTACATTTTTTAAGTTAGCATTTTTGACTATGGCAGGTCCTTCATCTGTAGAGCCATCATCGATAACTATAATCTCTGCTGCCGGATACTTTTGCCACGCAATACTTTGTAGCGTTCTTAAAATATGTTCAGCTTTATTAAATAATGGAATAACTACGGTAAAATTTAAATTGTTCATTTTGAATACTCCAGTTAGATAAAGAATTTTTTAAAGCGTTGTCTACAGGTAAAGTCGGTTGTTGAAAGTTAGTTGAGATACCGAGTGTTATTTGCGAGACGATTTTTTCAATGTTTAGGTTAAATAAATCTATTTGATAGTCTTCTGGCATACCAACTTCGCTACACCAGCCTTTACATTTACTATGATAGTTAATAGATAAAACAGGGGTGTTAGCTAAGTAACCAAGAATAGAACCGTGTAAACGCATACTTAATATAGCTTTATAACCTGAAAGGTTGTTAAGTAACGCAATAGGGTTTGGATCATATTTTTTTATGCTCACGGGGATGTTTTTATCTAAACGGACAACAATATTGTTATTGATTTTCCAATCACCTAATACGTTATGGCCGTTAAACTCTATTAGCGTTATAGGCTCGCCGGTCTGTTCATAAAGTTTGGTAATTAATTGAGCAAATTGTTTACATCTTTTTTCTTCTTCGACATTATCCGTTTTCCCCATGGCATCAATAGCAACTGAGCATAAGGTTAAGGCAATACCTTTACGTTTATTAGTCTTTGGCTTGTATTGATTCGAATATAATAACAATGGCGCTAAATCAAATGTTTTATGTACGTTTGCCTGAGGGGCAATGCTTTGCGCTATTTCTAAACTAATATTATCTCTAACGCCTACGTAACCACATTCATTTAGAAATTTTGCACAAGACTGTTCAGCAGTGACAGAATTAAAGGGGCCGATACTAACACCTACCGCTAAGCTTTTTTTCTGGTTAGCTAAAGACATTAACTGCCTTTTTAGATTGATGTCGTTTTCGCTGTGTAACACTGAACCACCACCGAAAATGATACGTTTACTCTGAATGGCTGTTTTATAATGCAGTAACCTGTTTTGTCCTGGAAATTGCTGAGTAAACTTTAAAGGAAACTGATTATCACTTTGTGTTTCTCTGGTGTAATCACCATATAAACCTACTTTAGTGTTATTACAACCCAGAATGTTTTTAGCGGCCCAAGCAGTGGCATACAGTAGGGCGTCATCACCGCTATTTCTCATGCCGTAATAACCGACTAAATAAGCATCATATTTCTTAAACATATTTTTCTCCTGATTTTAATGGGTTAAGCGCAATACCAATCCATACAAGTGCGGGCCAATAAATAAAACTGAGAATTTCTAAGTTTTCAAAAAACGAGTAACAAATAAACACAACAACCATTAACGCTGCGGTATAACAAATTTGGCTTTTCAGGCTATTCCAAAACAAATAGATACTAGTAAAAGCTAAAGGAATTGCTAAGGCTAATAGCCCTACAATACCTTTTACAAATAACAAGCCGTACCAACTATGATGCGAGCCAATGGGCATGCTTTCAACAATCTTAGGGCCTTTTTCTACAATGCCATGACCCCAAATGGGGGCTTCTGATTCCCAGCGTTGCAATGCTAATACTTCTAAGGTATTACGTACGCGTGTTGAATGAGGCCGTGAAGCTTTGATATCTGCATAGCTATTGCTTAACCAATTAAATAAAGGCTCGCCTAATAATATGATGGCAGGAATAACTAAACCAATAAGGATTAATAACACGGGGTTTTTAAAATATTTATATAGGAAACATAACGGTGTTAAGGCGATATAAATAACCCATCCAGCCCGTGATTGAGATAACAAGCACATAACAAAACTACCTAACAAACCAGTCTTTCTCCAAAAAGCATCTTTTTCTTGGCAGGTGAAAATTAAAAATATACAAGCCATAAAACCTGCAGCTGGCGCCCAAGGGGTAAAAAACCGCCAACGTCCGGCGCCTGTTTCAGGGTTTAATCCGAATAAGCTCACTGTAAAAAACGTTTCGCCAGGGCCTCCAATGACTTTTAAGGGGGAAATAAATAAGTCGCCGTGAACACCAGCCTTATAAAGAACAAGGGTGACAACAGCGAAAATTAATGAATGGCATGAGACAATACATACGGCTCTAACGACTAATTGCGGCTTTATATCAACAAAGGCACCAATAAATAAAAATAGCGGCATCAGGGCCCAGCCTTTTGCCCAGCCAATAGATGATTTAATTGTTTTCGCTAGGCCTAAGTCCCAATTGGAATGCCCAATAAGTAAGGCTAATAGCATAAATGAACTTCCAATTATCCATAACCAAACAATGGCAGGAATAATGGAAAACTTGTCTTTACCGTTGACATACCAGCGTAATAAAACCACGGCAAATATCAGCCAACCTAATACTGAACCCATAATATAAAGACCACCAAAAGCGAAAAACGGATAGGTTAACGTTAACCCGAACCAGATTAATTTTTCTTCAGTAGAATTTGGATTAAGTTGTTTTGTTGTCATAGGAGTATCAGACCATATGTGATTAATCAAAAAGCTGTAATAAGCGTTTTGTGTTATTGCAGCTTACTTCGCCTATTGGCGAAAATGTTATTGTTACTCCTTAGTATTGCTAAAGGTGTGCCAAGAAGATTTTAATTATTCAATGTGTTGTTATTTATGGGGTATTTTGTTTTGTGTGGGTTTTGTTAAGAGCTAGGTAAGCCTGTGAATTGCAAAATAAAAAGGTTATTTTCATTTTGCAATTCATTATAATTGGTAGATAATACCAATCCGTATAAGTTAACAACTACTCAAACTAGTTCAGTCCTTTTTAAGTATAATTTTAATTAACTTTCTACGTTGCGATAAGATAATTAATCCTAAGGTGATAAATATAAACCCAGTTATTGCGCCAACAAAAGCAATAATGTTTTTAGGGCTACTCTGTTTCATTGGGTAAGATGGTGTTGTTAACATTTGCAGTACTGGGTAAGATGCAAAAACATCTGATTTACTCGCTTCAAGCCTTGCTGCTGCAGAAGTAAATATGGCTTCTGCCATGTTAAACTCTCTTTGTAAACGCTCTAATTCAACAATTTCTCGAGAGTAAATTTTTAATTGGTCTGCTAAATGTAGTGCTGAACGGCCTAAGTCTTCCAGCATTGACTCTTGGCCCTTTTGTTTTGCAAAAGCATCAATTAAATCAGCAAATAATCCAGAGCGTTTTGGGTTTAAATCTAAATTTAATGAGTTAAATATTTCATTAGAATTTACACCGTACATTTGGCTGCTTCTTTCGTTAATCGCAATACGGGTAAAATTCAATCTTTTTTGTTGTGCTTTAACTTTAGGGTGATTAACGCCCCACCGTGAACTGTATTCGGTAAGTTGGGTTATGCTTTCTTTTAACTCAGTAATGTAGGCACGAAATTCTACATCAGATTGAAGTGCAAAAGCTTGTCCAGCTAACCTCGGCGATACACCTAGCTCTTCACTTAGTTGATATATATATTCTTGTAATTGTTTTGCTTCGGCATTGACATAAAGGTGTTTTTCTCTAACACCAGAAAGGGTTCTCACCAATTGATCCATTTGGTCTGTTGAAACCACAATAGAACGTTGTTGAAAGTCAACAATGGCATTACGTGTTATGTTCATTCGTTCTCTATATTGGTCAAGCACTTGTTTAATACTTTGATCACGACGTAGCACTTCGTCGGCCCTTAAGTTACTTAGCTCATCTTGGAGAGACTCATATAAGGCAAGTGTTTTTTCTTGTGCTAACTCTTGACCATTAGCACTCATCTTAAGTGAAATAATTGATGTTTGTTCGGTCAGTTTAATTTTAGGCTTACCAAGATCTTCTAGAGAAATATGTAATTTTTTTGCCGCACGTGCTCTTACGCCTCGGCTTGATAACATTTCTTTATAATTTACACGTGGGTTAAAGCTACCACCAGAAAAAGGCGTCGTAGTTTGTGACACAATTTGCCCAACATTAACCAAGGATACACTGTTACTACTACCAGTACCGGGCAAGACCATTTCCATATCACTGGTAAATGAAGGAGCTGTATTTAAATAAATTAGCACAAGTAGCACAACCATTAAGTAAGAAAATATACCCATAACCAAATAGGGCCGTTTCATTACCGTATATATTTTTGCTCTAAATAGTCCAAACTTTGTTAATGTAACAATAGGGTACTTCATAAATCACCTATAATAATTTGAATGGAATAATAAGATCAGTAAGGGTTTTGGCAATATCTCGATAATTGGTAATATCTGAGTCGTAACAAGCAATTGCATCATTGGGCATAAGGTAAGGGTTAATTTGCCCTTTATTCGGCATTGTCATCAACTGTTCCACTGAACGTTCGACTACTTGTGTTTCGCCCGTTATCGGGTTTTTACTTGCGAGTACAACTCTACGTGCTGCATTAGTCCATTCTTTACCACCAACGCAATTAGCAGAAACAGCTGCCTGAAGTAAACGAGTGCCATAAGGCAGATTTGTTGAAAATCGTCCAATAGCGGCACTAGAGTTATCGCCTGAAGAATCAATCAGATTAGACATAAATACACGAAAACCTTTAGGTGTAATTTGACTTGGTCTAACTAAATGAGCTTGAAAACAACCAGTACTAGGTACTATTACTCGGTCACCTGCGACTAAGGGATAATCCGTAACTAGGTTACCACTTAGCATACCTGTCATATCTATCTGTACTTGCCAGCCATTACGTATCAGCATTATTTGATCTAATTTTGCATCAGGTCTAATACCTGATGCTGCTCTAATCGCTTCAGATAATAAACGTGTGGTTGAATAATCACCGTAAGCTTCTAAATGTTCAGAATTTTGAACACCGGTAGGTTTCTTATTGATCAATACGGTACCTGGTTGAAAAACAGCACCCGCAACAGCTACTTCAATTGATGACCAATTCAACACGTGAATGGTTACGCTCGCACTAGCAGGTTGAAATATTTCTGCCCTAACTAGAGCAAGTTCAATTTTGGCTTCCAATTTATTGGTTGTCGCTCCGCCAGCCTCAATAACACCAATAATCGGTAATTTGACATAACCTGCATTATCAACAATGTAGCGACCATTAAAGCCTTCGCCATCTTCTATAATCACTTCCACTAAATCTCCAGGACTTAACAGTAAACCTTGTGCCAGAATAGGATCGTTTTTGGCAGAAGCTTTCATGTTTGACATGTTTAAATTTATTGGCTTATCAGTTCTATAGTTTAATGCGGCACCCATATTTTGAAACCGACTACAATTTAAACCATCAGCAAAGACACTATCTGGTGCTTTTTCATGAATAAAGTCATCACCATTATCTGCAGGCATGCCATAAAATCGAAGCGCGGACTTATCCATATCTTCTGAAGAATGCCTAGCACAACCATGTGAAAGCAAAGCTGCTAGCAAGGTAATAAGTACTGGTATCATTTTGTAATTTTTAAATGTGTGATACAGCATAATATTCTCCACGACGACGTTAACTATACAAACAGTAATTGCACTTAACGTACCAAGTGTGCTTTATGTATTAGTTATTGTTTTTAATGGTTTTTATGTTTGATGATAGAGGGGGTTTAATCGTGTTTTGCAATGTGCAATACGTTTTCTTTATTTTGCAAAATGCTATTTCAAGGAAATAGCCAAAATAGGTAGGAATGCATAGTAAAAAAGTGAATTGATAATGAGTTTTATCAATTCACTTTAACCGTTACATAGCTAATGTTTTATACCCAGGCATCTTCAAGTGGCTTGGGTATAATTATGCTATTTCGCCAAGAGGTTATTAATAAGCACCTTTTGCACTTAACACGGCAGGAATGGTGAGTGCTATTATTTTACAATCCATTAAAAAGCTTTGTTGCATAATATAGGTTTTGTCTAACTGTAATTGCTCTTCAAAATTAGTATCTGCTCGGCCAGATATTTGCCATAAACCAGTGAGCCCCGGCTTGGTAAACAATCTTGTTTGAACGACATTATCATATTCATAAGTTTCAATAGATAATGCAGGTCTAGGTCCAACCAAACACATATCTCCTCTAATAATATTAAATAACTGTGGGATCTCATCTATTGAGTATTTTCTGATAAACTGCCCAACTTTGGTAATTCTTGGGTCATTAATATACTTTTTACAAACACCTTCACGAGAGCTTTGTGTAGGATCCGGCTCATGATAATTAGGGTCTGTTTTTAAATACATAGAACGGAACTTATACATTTTGAAATGTCGACCGTTCTCACCCACTCTTGTTTGAGAGAATAAGGCACTACCTGAGCTTTCAGTTTTGATCAAAATGAGCACTAATAAAAGTAATGGGCTTATCAATAGTAACGCAATGAGTGCAACTGTTTGTTGTAAGATAACCGGGATCCCTTTATGTTTATAATTTTTATCAATGACTTTGTCAGTACTAGTAAATAAAGCGTTATTTTTAACGTGTTGTAAAATTTGAATAGCCATTATTTTTCCCCTGTATTCACTAAACCAAGAATGAAAGTTCTATATAAAAAAAGTGGATTACCAATAACATAACGGTTGAATTTTGCTCTAGGCTCTTGTAATAAACGCCAAACCCATTCCATACCTACTTCTCTTAACCACATTGGTGAACGGGAAATATTGCCAGAATAAAAATCAAATAGTCCTCCTACTGCTAATGCGGTTTTACATTGCAATTTATCTCTGTGTTCGAGTAACCATTTCTCCTGTGCAGGTGAGCCCATAGCCACTAATAAAATGTCGCAGCCACTGTTATTTATTGATTTGATAATTTGTTCAGAATTATTATCTTCGTTATAACCATGCTCGGTACCAGCAATGTTAAGACCAGGGAATTGATGGCATAATGCACTCGCTGCTTGTTTAGCAATACCGGGCTTAGCCCCAAAAAAATATAAAGATTGATTACTTTCAACACAGCTTCTACAAAGGTGGGGCAACATGTCCGTACCATTATTATTGCCATTAAGAAGAAAACCAGCCTTTTTCGCCGCTAATCTCATGCCTGAACCATCAGCAAATAAAGCATTAGCATTTGATAGTTGATTAAAGAATGTAGGGTTGCTTATAGACAAGTTAATTGAATGTACGTTGATAAAAAAACCTATTTGAGTTTTATTTTGTGGTGTCTGAATGTGTGTTATCCAGTCAACAGCTTCTGCCATAGATGTGTTTTTAACGTTTAAACCAAATAAAGATAAGTACTTAGCTTTTTTAAATTTCTTTATTGCTTGACCATAAAAAATAACTGACATGAAACTTTTAAGAATAAGTGCTAAATAATCAGCTGCATTGCCATTAAGTTGCTGTTCAAGTAGTTGCTCTTTACTCATTATTGTTAAACCCGTTTTAAGGTGTAAATCATACAAACTAAAAAGGCCGGGTTTACATTTAATTTGATTCATAACACAAAACTGTATATCGGGTGACAACCTGTGCGTTAGAGGAATACCGCAAAAAGAAATTTTTCCTGAGTAAATATCAAATAAAACGGCGGTTTTGACCCAAATACCGCAACTAAAGGTATGTAACATCACTGGTCTGCTTAAAGCATCTGTTTTATGTTGTATTGAAAATAAGCTTCTTTTAGTGCATAGAGCCAACACTATATTGATTAGGAAGCAGGGGAGAAGGATTAAAATAAGCATAAGTGCAATAGGGCGATCGATAAAGGTGCCACTGTATTGATGATTAATGGAATCATAATGCTTAAGGGATTGAGTCATCGTTTGAAGTGAGAATTTAGTATTTATCATTTCAGTTAACCTAATCATTGAGGGTTAACTGATACGTTGCTTAAGCTATGCCAATCCGTATTTTTATTTTATGCTATTGTAAGTAAAGGTTTTTTTTGCTTGTTGTTTTTTGTATTGAAAGTGGAGGTAATAAAATATTGCAAAATAGAAATTAGATTATCATTTTGCAATATATTTAATGTTTACAGGCAGATAAGTTTTGAGTAGATAGATAGAATTATATTTGTTTCTCGTGACAGAATATCTTCATTAAGTTTCCTACCTGAAATCAACTTGTTTTTATTAACGAAAACTAAAAGCCGGGCTGATAGAAAAAAAACAATTTTATGAAAGAAGTTATTAAGAAAGCCGGTTCTCATCGGGCCACAATTGCGATGACGAATATAATCTTTTAACTGATAATCGGATGTGTTATTCCACTTCTGCTCGAGCTCTACTATAAAGGGGACTCCTTTACTGAATTCAATAACATGGCCATTCTCCCCCCAACCCACATCGTTTTCTATTTGTACTTTATCAAAGCGGGCATCAATAACCCGTGTAAGCCATGTTATGGTTTTTACATTGTTTCTCGCTAAAAGTACCCCTGAATTGAATCTATTAGAATCCCCTTTTGCCATATAAACATACTTTTCCTCTTGAAATACTTCGGTTAAATCAGGGCAATTTTGATTAACCATGGTATCGGCATCCAAAAATAATACATTCTCATACCCAGACAATAAAGCCGCTCGCATTAATGTCAATTTAAGCCAGCAGCACTCTACTCCTAGGGCAGAAACAAAAGGACGCGTTACTGCTTGGTGAACATAGCCGTATCTTCGTGCATAATTAAGATGAGATTTCAGCTCCCGTTGATACATCCATTGATAACCGTTTAGAGCAATACTGAGTATTAATGTTTTATGTTGCATATATTTCACCTTTGCAGTTAATCAATAATTTTTCTCTAATTTAAAGTTAACAAGCAATATTTGCTCCATATATTTCATTAAAGCATTTATTCAGCATTATTATTTGCTATACGATTGAATTTCAATATGTTTTGCTATTTTGCATAATTAACGGTTATATTTATTTATCAACCATTTATTAATGATGAATATCAACTATGATTTATCTATAGAAACAATTAATAACTATTATAGTTATAACTGTCTTTAGTTATTGATATTTAGGCTTTATTTGTTATTTATTAAGTAAAAGTTATCAATTAAACAACAGTTATTCAACACTCTACAGAGTGTTTTTTGAACGTACTTTACATGATCAATAATTGCAATTTTAAGGATTGGAAATGCAAAACTTAAATAAATCTAGAATTTTATTTGTAGATGACGAACCAGAAATTCTACGTTCACTTGAGCGTATTGCGAAAAAACTTGATGCTGTTATTTTAACCGCGGCTAGCGGGCAAGATGCACTTGATATTATTAATGAGTGTCCTGTAGATGTCATCGTGTCTGATTTTAATATGCCAAATATGGATGGCAATCAATTGTTGGAGCAGGTCGCTATAGTGTCACCAGAAACTGTGCGTATGGTGCTGACAGGTCATGGCGATATGGAAATGATTGTTAATTTAATTAATCATGGCCATATTTGGGGCTTCCTTCAGAAGCCCTGGGATAACTTCGATCTTATAGTTAAGTTAAAACAAGCATTACAACTACAACAGGTTTTGGCCGAACGAACTTTAATGCGAAGAACAATTGACCAATATCAAAAATATCACAAGTCTAATTTTGAAGGCTTCATAGGCGATTCAATGGCAATGCAATTTGTTTACTCATGTATTGAGCAAAGTGCACCTAGTAATGCCTCTGTCTTTATCACAGGACCAAGTGGCTCAGGTAAAGAAGTTGCTGCACAAGCCATTCATCGGTTAAGCAAAAAGAAAAATGGGCCCTTTATAGCGCTTAATTGTGCTGCTATTCCGTCAGAATTAATGGAATCAGAAATTTTTGGCCATATTAAAGGTGCATTCTCTGGCGCTGTTTCTAACCGAGATGGGGCAGCCTCTCTGGCAAATGGTGGTAGTCTATTTCTGGATGAAATCGGTGAAATGGATATTGGTTTGCAAGCAAAGTTATTACGATTTATCCAAACGGGTTGTTTTCAAAAGGTTGGCAGTGGAAAAGAAGAAAAAGTGGATATTCGCTTTATTAGTGCAACGAATAGAGAGCCACAAATTGCTATCGCTGAAAATAAATTACGTGAAGATCTCTTTTATCGCTTAAACGTTATTTCAATAGATTTACCGGCGTTAAATGAGCGAGACAACGATATTCTTAAATTGGCTGAACATTTTCTAAGCCACTTTAGTGAGATTGAGGGTAAAGTATTTGCTGGATTCTCTTCTGGTGCAGAAGCGTTAATAAAGTCCTATTCGTGGCCGGGTAATGTACGCCAATTACAAAATATAGTTCATAGCTCAACCGTTATGTCTGAAGGACCACTAATTTCTGAAAAAATTATTGCTCAGCAACTTGGTAGACAAAGTAAACAAGTAGAGCCAGCGTTTAATTCACAAAAAGAAAGCGTCATACCTTCAATAACCCAGACCAAGCAAAATACTAATGTTCATCAGGTTAATGAGTCGCGATCAGCAATTATTACACTGGCTGAAGTTGAAAAACAAACCATTGAACAAGCCATAGACTTGTGTCAAGACAATATTGTAAAAGCAGCGAGTGAATTGGGTGTGAGCCCATCAACGCTCTACCGCAAAATCCAGCAATGGCAAACATCGCCAGTAGAATAGCCGTATTCCTAAGATGCAAATAACTACCGTAATGATTTTCATCATGCAAATAATCACGGTGGTTATATTTTACTTTAAATAAAACTCCTATTAATCAGTCGATTAAAAAACAAACATGTTGGAATGAATCTTGAAGCTACCTTGTTAATTAACAATGATTCAGGAACATTCTAATGCTGTTGCTACCTTTATTTAGAATACAATTTAATTCAGTTATTGAGCTCTTATCAAATACCATTTGGTTACTTAGTGCAGAATTTGCAGCAAAAATATCCCGAATTTTCACCATTATCGTGCTGGCTGCTCAATTATCACCAACGTCATACGGTACTGCTATGTTAGCTTTAGCATTTCACGATGTTTTTGGCTTGTTGTTGCGTGCAGGCGTTGGCAGTCAAATTATTAATTGTAAACCACATCAATTAGAAAATTTTGCTAAAAATGGCATCTTAATCCAATGGGGTATTTGCTTAACCATAGTAATAGCTCAATTCAGCTCAGCAAGTTACCTTTCATCACTTTATGATAATGATAATATTACTATTTTATTACAAGTTATGGCTGTAATTTACCTTTTATATCCGTGGGTAAGTATTAAAATTTTTTTATTACAGCGTGAAAATAAAATGCGTTGGTTCAGTATCAGAAATGGCCTGTGCGTAATCATTGAAAATTGTACAATCGCGATTGCCGCTTTATTAGGGGCCGATATCTTATCAGTGGCTTTGGGTAAAGTTGCTTTTTCGATCTTTTGGTTATTTTTATTTTCATTCTCACCAGTCAACTCATATGGTGTTGGTTGTAATCCCTTTATTATTCATCAGATGCTGCAAACATCAGGCAAACTGTTTAATACTGAATTTTTACGTGGTATTCGACTTCACGCTGATACTTTCATTGCTGGTCGGTTATTAACACCTGAACTCTTTGGCTTTTACACGTTTGCGAAGAACGCAGGTGTAGGCTTAAGTCAGTCAATTAGCCAAGTCTATATAAGTGCCTTATTCCCGTACTTGTGTAAATTAGAGCGAAAAGGTCAGTTATTAATACAGCAAAAAAAAGTGTTTGTTATTTCTTTAGGCATTGGCTTGCTGTTTGTTATTCAAGCGCTATTAGCGCCTATATATGTCCCTATTTTATTTGATGAAAAATGGTCTTCAGCGATACCTATCATCACAATATTATGCTTAGTCGCACTCCCTAATTTAATAATCGATATCGTGTGTTGCATGCAGCGTGTAACAGAGCAATACCATCGGGAAACCATTACTCGATTAGTGTGTCTTTTCATCAGCCTAGTAACGCTTTTTATCTTTACTCCCAATGAGCCTATGGAGTTCGCTTTGGTGATCTTTTTTAGTAGTTTATTTTGTTTGATTCCAATTTATTTGATTAATGTAATAAAGCCCTTTGGTAACAATTTACGTACTGTAATTTGATAGGAGAAAATGCATGAAAGCTAATTCAATTCCGGTAGTATCGGTCGTTATTCCAATGTATAACGTTGAAAAATATATCGAGCAAAGTATCAATAGTGTCCTGAATCAAAGTTACCATCATTTTGAGCTTATTCTCGTTGATGATGGTTGTGTTGATAAGACCCTAGATATAGTGAATAACTTTACCGATCCTCGCATTAGAATTGTTCGCCAAGAAAACAGAGGTTTGTCGGGTGCGCGAAATACAGGTATAGAGTCTGCTAGGGGAATATACATTGCCTTATTGGACGCAGATGATTATTGGGCGGCTGACAAATTAACTAAGCATATTCAACATTTGAGTGCTAATCCTAAAGTGGGTATTAGCTATTGCCCGTCATTATTCATTGATGAAGAAGGTGAGCTTTTAGGTGTTGGACAATTCCCTAAGCTTAAGAATATCACTAAACAGCATATTTTTTGTCGAAACCCGATTGGCAATGGTTCTTCACCTGTGATTAGAAGATCGGTATTGTCAGAAGTTGGTTATTATGGCATTAAAAAAGACAAATACAGAAGAATGTATTTTGATGAAAGTTTAAGACAATCAGAAGATATTGAACTTTGGACACGGATAGCATTAAAAACAAAATGGCAATTTGAAGGCATTAGTACCCCGTTAACTTATTATCGAGTTAACGATTCAGGCCTGTCGGCCGATGTAGATAAACAGTTTGCAAGTTGGCAACATGCGGTCATGTTAAACAAAGCGTCTGACCCAGCTTTCTTTAAACAATTTTACAGCTTAGCAAAAGCGTATCAGTTAAGGTATTTAGCCAGAAGAGCCGTACAATCAAAAAGTAAGGTCGCTGCATTCAAACTTATTCACCAAGCAATATACTGTAATTATAGAATTATCCTGCAGGAGCCTAATCGTACTATCATGACTTTGTGTTGCGCTTGGTTGAAGTTTTTACCCAGTAAGTTGTACAGTCGTATAGAGAAATTTGCTATGTTGAATTTTGGTAACAGTTCAATTAAGCAGTAATATGAAAACATTTATCAATCCACTATATTATATCAACTAAGCCCAATGTGATTTTTTGATTAAACTGGTCTAATTCGAGCAGTTTAATGTCATGGTTAGTTTTTAAATAAGGGTTAACAACACCATAGTTGTAAAATAGGTACTTCAAATACCAAAAAAGGCAATGCAGGTTAATGGTTTTTTATACGTAAGCACAGTAAATCAACTAACCTAAATTCACATTTAGAGGTAATATGAATCGTATTAAAAAATCAGGTGAAAACTCAAAAGTTAATCAACTATTAAGCGGCATGGAAAAGTCTGTTGCCGACAGCTTTACTTATAAACAGCGTAAAGCATTGCAAAAAAGTATTACCACTCAAGACTGGCGTCAACACAATGTAGATTTTAGGCCTACGTTAGCACTGCCATTTCTACCTTGGAGTTTTTACCTTGTTTTTCTTGTTGGTATCAATAGAAGAGGACTTTTACCAGCAGAACGTTTTATCGCTTTTACTATGCTTTTATTCGTTATATTTATTATTGGCTTAATTATTATTGGTTGTGCTTTTGTGCTTATTTATCTACTAAAATCATGGTTAGGTATTGATTTATTTCCAAACGAATCCCTAGGTATTTGGGATAACTTCAAAAATTACTTTTAATACTCTATATTTAATTGAAGTTAATAACTTAACAGGGATTTAATTATTCTTTTTGTGCTTTATAGAAAAATAAAAACTCATAATTATTTGCCTTGCCTCAAGTCACTTTAATTCCCATTGAAATCCTACACTTTGAGTGATAACGGGTATATATATATAACTACTTAGGTATAATTAGCCGTATTAATTGTGCAATTAGTCTTATGTGAGAGGTTAATTGATGGCAGGTAACCAAGGAACAATAAATGGAAAAACCTTCATTACTAATACTTGATGATGAAAAGGAAGTACTTAACGCATTAAATCGTGTTTTACGTAAACATTTTCAATTGTATCTATTTTCAGATGCAAATGAAGCCATTGGCTTTTACCAAGATAATCCTAATATTCCTCTCGTTCTTACCGATATGAGAATGCCTATCATGGACGGGGCAACATTCTTAGGGAAAATCATTGAAATTAACTCTCACTGTAAACGATTTTTGTTAACCGGGCATGCTGATATTAATTCAACTGTGATAGCTGTTAACGAAGGGAAAATATCTCACTACTTTTCAAAACCATGGGACAATGAAGAACTGGTAAGTAAACTGAAAAGTGCTTATGAATTGTATCTTAATGAAAGAAAAACTAAGCAGTTATTAAAAGTTAATTTGGCTAAAAATGCAGAGTTATCACTGATTAATAGTTCGCTTGAATTAGAAACCAATAAAAACCAACAAAAACTAAAGCTTATTTCTACCCGAGAAGCTAATAGCTTTGGCCGTCTTAAAAAGACATTTTCGACCTTTATCGATATTTATGCAGAAACAATTTGCTTGCATAATCAAGATGTCTCTCGCCATAATTTCCGTGTTGCTGCTCATGCTAGGCTTATTGCAGAAATGCACTCTTGCGATAAACTCACCACGTTTCAAATTTATATTGCCGGCTTATTGTATGAAACGGGTAAATTATCACTTGAACAAACCTTGCTTAGCAAACCTATTGATACCCTGACGCAACAGGAAAAAAACCTCTACAGCGGTTTTTACCAAAAAAGCTATGAGCTACTCAAAAGAGTCGATGAACTTTCCTTTGTCGCTGAAATAATAAAAAATATTCCGGTAAACTATAACGGTACTTCTGCTCCTGAGCACTTAACAGCAGATGAAATTCCGCTAGGATCGAGAATTATTGCCATAGTTTCAATGTATGATAATTTAGTTAATGGACGTCAGTCGACAGTTAAAACACCCACGCTAGAAGCCAAACATCGTATTAAAGAGTTAGCTAAAACGATGTTTGATCCAAGTCTAGTGAATCACTACTTAACCATACTTGAAGAGCGACCGAGTTCAAGTGAAGGTAAAGCTGATTACCTACTCAACTGCAGTGATTTACAAGAAGGCATGGAATTAACAAGAGATATTGTCAACGCCGATAAAAATACCATGTTAACCAAAGGAACTAAGATAGAGCAACATCATATTGATAGACTTCTTGATATAGAAAAAGGTCAAGGTGAATTCTTTCTTATTTATGCACGTTGATATTCCATGATGCGGTAATAAAAACCTCTCTGCTGAGAGTGTTTGAACACGAAATATACGTAATGAGCGCGATAACCGAATAACCACGATTATGCGGTAAGAGTATTAAGCAATATACTCTTATCTAACGCTATTCTCCCCCGTAAACACTTGCTATAATGCCTCATATCTTTGTGCGTAAACGCACTTTATACCAAGCTTCATACCAATCGGCGTCATAAGTTGAGCCAATTGTATTAGGTTATTTTCAGAGGTTTATTTTCATGTCGGATACCGAAAACCGCCCAACAAACTTTATTCGTAATATCATTGATGCCGATCTAGAGAGTGGTAAACACACAAGTGTGCAAACACGTTTTCCACCAGAGCCTAATGGCTTCCTACATATTGGTCATGCAAAAGCTATTTGTTTAAACTTTGGTATTGCTAAAGATTATAAAGGCTTATGTAATTTACGTTTTGATGATACCAACCCTGAAAAAGAAGATATTGATTACGTTCATGCTATTCAAAAAGATGTGCAGTGGTTAGGTTTTGAGTGGGCAGGGGAAATTCATTATTCTTCTAATTACTTTGACCAGCTACATGGCTTTGCGGTTGAACTTATTGAAAAAGGTTTGGCGTTTGTTTGCTTCTTAAACGCGGAAGAAACCCGTGAATATCGTGGTACTTTGAATAAACCCGGTAAAAATAGCCCTTACCGTGATACTTCAGTTGAAGAGAATTTAGCCTTATTTACCAAAATGAAAAATGGCGAATTTGAAGAAGGTATTTGTGCCCTGCGCGCGAAAATTGATATGACTTCAAGCTTTATGTGTATGCGCGATCCTATTATTTATCGTGTGCGTTTTGCCCATCATCATCAAACAGGCGATAAGTGGTGCATTTACCCAATGTATGACTTTACCCATTGTCTTTCTGATGCGTTAGAAGGCATTACCCATTCTATTTGTACGTTAGAGTTTCAAGATAACCGACGTTTATACGACTGGGTAATTGAAAATGTTTCTGTACCAAGTACGCCACATCAATATGAATTTTCTCGCTTAAACCTTGAATATACGTTGATGAGCAAGCGTAAGTTAAATACGTTGGTCGAAGACAAGTTAGTTGATAGTTGGGATGATCCGCGTATGCCAACGATTGCTGCTTTTCGTCGTCGTGGTTATACACCAGCGTCAATGCGAGAATTTGCTAAGCGAATTGGTGTAACTAAAATGGAAAACACCATTGAGATGAGTGTCTTAGAAGCATGTATTCGTGAAGATTTAAATGATAATGCTCCCCGTGCAATGGCTGTTTTAGATCCGATTAAATTAGTGATTGAAAATTATCCAGCAGATAAAAATGAAGATCTTGTTGTTAAGAATCACCCAAGTGATGACGAGCAAGGGACACGTATTGTGCCATTTTCTAAGGAGCTTTATATTGAAGCGGAAGACTTTAGAGAAGAAGCGAATAAAAAATATAAACGTTTGGTCATTGATAAAGCCGTACGTCTACGTGGTGCTTACGTTGTTACAGCAACACGCTGCGATAAAGATGAACAGGGTAATGTTACCACTGTTTACTGTACTTACAATGAAGATACTCTAGGTAAAAACCCAACCGATGGTACTAAACCTAAAGGGGTAATTCATTGGGTTGATGCCAATAAATCACTTGATGCGATAGTACGTTTATATGATCGATTATTTACCGTACCTAACCCTGCAGCAGCAGATGATTTTCATTCAGTAATTAATCCTGAGTCTTTAGTGACTATTACGGGTGCTAAAGTTGAGCCATCACTAGCAGAGGCAAAACCTGAATTTGCGTATCAATTTGAGCGCCAAGGTTACTTTTGCCTAGATAATGATATTAAAGAGCCAGGGGCATTAGTCTTTAATCGCACGGTTGGTTTGCGTGATACTTGGGCTAAAATAAGTCAGTAAGGTAAAAACATAATAGTAAAAGGCACAATAAATGTGTTAACAATATTTATGGCGTCTTATTAAAAAGCCAGTGGCGAGTTATTTAAACTTACCACTGGTTTTTTTTTTGCGAAACCTGTTAGTCTTATAGGCAACTTATATACCCAAGCTACCTGAAGATGCGTGCTTCAGGACGCTTGGGTATACATCATTAGTTCGGGCATATTTAATGAATAAACAGTTAGTTGCAATAATTATAGCCAGTTTTTTTATGCTACTTATCTTAGCTGGCTGTCAAGAGCAGCCCCAAGTAGAAGAAAATATTAAAACTGACATTAGCCAAAAAGATAGCCAGAACGGTAGCCAAGGCAAACTAAAGTCTGAAACAAAAAAAGCTGTAAAAATTATTGAGATGAGAACAACCGCTAGAACTTGGTCTGAAATAAAAGCATCAGGTTACATTAATGCAGTAAAACTTGATTGGCAATTAGAGTCTGCATTACCCCGAGCAGGCTCGACAGCGGCATATCACTCTACTTTATTACAGAGTTTTGCTGATGCACGAGGTTTAAATATTAAGTGGCATAGAGTGAGCAACTTAGCTGGTATGTTTAAGAAATTATCAGCATTTGAGGTTGATATTATTCCGCGACATTTAACCATCACCACTAATCGTCTGGATAAATATAGTTTCACCTATCCACTTTTACGTGACAAAGAAGTGGTCATTGCTAAATCGGGCAAACAAGGTTTCAATGAGGATGATGACAATAATATCTCTCTTCCTATTGGCTCAGCTTATATTGATAGTGTTAGTAAGCAATATCCTCACTGGCAAGTTAATATTATTGAAGAGCATGTTAGCTCCGAGGAAATGGCTGATAATGTCGCAGCAGGCCTGACAAAATATACTATAATTGATGGTTTTGCTTTAGAAACATTAAAACAATATCGAGAAGATATTCAAAGTGTTTTCACTCTACCTAAAGCAATTAATCTTGCCTGGGCTATTAATTTAGATAATGACAGTTTTTTATATGAGTTAAATGAATTCATATCGGTTCATCATGTTATGCAAATGGTAGAGCCAGAGCGCACAATCGATTTTAAACAGTTAGTAAAAGATAACCTTCCTTTACGTGTGATCACACGAAATAGCCCTGAAACCTATTTTTTATGGCGTGGCGAGTTACTCGGTTTCGAATATGAATTGATGCGCAAATTTGCGGATATTCATAAGGTGAAATTGGTTATTGTCGTGGCGGATAGTTATGAAGAAATGTTGGAGTTATTAGCTGAGGGTAAAGGCGATATTATTGCTGCAGGACTTTCTCGTACTAAAGCACGAACAAAGCAAATAACTAACGCAAAGCTAGCGACAAGTATTCGTTATAACCGAGTAAAAGAGCAGTTGGTTGCTCATCAAGAAAGCATGCCTATAAATAAACTAATTGACCTTCAAGGCCGCACGATAACCATCAGGAAAAGCAGCAGTTTTTGGGCAACAGCACAAAGATTAGCGAAAGATTTTGGCGCTAATATTGTCATCGCAAATGAAGACATCGCCACAGAAATATTAATCAGTCAGGTGGCAGATAAAGAGATAGACTTAACTATTGCCGATAGTAATTTGATCGCTATTGAAAGTAGCTTTCGTCCACAAATTATAACCCCGTTAACCTTTAAAGAAGATGTACCTTACGCCTACTTAGTTAGGAAAAACAATCCGCAATTACTGGCCTACTTAAATGAATTTGTAAGAAAGTACTACCGCGGTACTTTTTATAATGTGGTTAAAAATAAGTATTTTTATAATGAAAAATTGCAAAAAAGTCATAAAGAGCACCGTTTAGTCTCCGGTTCGACCCTATCGCCCTATGATGATATTGTTCGCGCTTATGTACAACCTTATAACTTTGATTGGCGACTTATCGTTTCGCAAATGTATCAAGAAAGTCGGTTTAATCCGCTAGCCAGTAATGCCACGGGCGCTTTTGGCTTAATGCAGATGCTGCCGCGCACAGCAGCAGAGCTTGGTGTAGATGATTTAAAAGACCCCGAACAAGCCATTGCATCAGGCGTGCAATATCTAGATTGGACTCGTGACCGATTCTCTAAGGACTTGGCGGTACAAGAGCAAATATTTTTCTCACTAGCCTCTTATAATGCCGGTTATGGACATGTAAAAGATGCACAGCGCTTAGCTAGACAGCTAGGACTTAGAAGTGATCGATGGTTTAATAATGTTGAAAAAGCCATGTTATTACTTCAGCGTAGACAATATTATAAAAAAGCACGCTTTGGTTATGTTCGAGGAAGAGAGCCGGTAAATTATGTACGCGATATCCATCAGCGCTATTTAAGTTATATTCGCATTACTGATTAATAGGGTCATTAGTCTATGTTTTGGGGAAGAGGAAAAGAACCATTTTTTTATTATTAATAGCATATAAATCATGAAACCAATAATAGTCATTATTTTAATGCTGTTTAGTCTTACGGTTATGTCGGTAAAATCTGAAAATATAGAGCCTGTACATTATGCCTACGCTAATTATTTAGGTAGTGGTATTTATCAAACCACAGGTCAAAATGCCAGTTTAATCAGCATGCCATTTTCCTATGAACTAGGAAATGAAGGGAAAACAACCTATGGCTTACGTTTACCTGTTTCAGTCGGTTTTTTTGATTTTGAGCTAGCTGATTTACCTAACCTTGACTTGCCCGATAACGTTGGTACGGTAACTTTTACGCCAGGCATTGCGTTTAACTACCAATACAATAAAGATTGGTTTATTGAGAGTTATATTGATGTAGGTTATGGGCGAAATCTAACAACGAATAAAGGCGTTAGTGTTCATTCATCAGGCGTTTCAGCGCTTTATCATTTCGATATAAAAAATTATGACGCTATTTGGGCAAATAGAATCTATTACGCTCGTTATGATGGTAATGGTTATGATGCTAAAGACTCCTATGCCGCGGTTCAGCTAGGTATCGACATGGGACTACCATTACAATATCAAGTGTTAGGTTACCGATTTCAGCCGAGACTTTTTGCTACTGCCTTTTGGTACTTTAGTGAGGTTGATTTTATAACACCTCGAACGCAAAGTTTTGATGAAGAAAACAATGTCACGCTAACTAACAGTGTAGAGTTTGGTTTTACGTTGAAATTTGCTAAAACGATTGGTTATTCGTGGGCAGGAATTGAACGGTTAGGATTAAGTTATCGCTATAGTAAAAATTTTAGTGCTTTTCGTTTACTGTTTAGCTTTCCTATTTAGAGTTTGTATAGTGTTATTCTATTCAATCTTCTTATTTTACTAACTCACCAGTAAAAATAAAAAGAGGCTCACAGCCTCTTTTTAGTGTTTGTTATCAGCTAAATTCGTAAAGCTTGATCACCGCGAGCCATACCAACACAACCTGAACGAGCCGACTCAATAATTTCAGTCTCATTTTGTAAAGCATTAATAAATGCATTGAGTTTTTCAGCGTCACCAGTAAGCTGAACGGTATAAACTTGCTTGCCAATATCTATAATGTTACCACGAAATATATCCGTTATCCGTGTTACTTCAGTGCGCGATTTATCACTCATCGCCGCCACTTTGACTAATAGTAATTCACGTTCAATATGCTTTCTATCGGTAATATCAGTGATTTTAATCACATCAATAAGCTTATTTACTTGTTTAACTATTTGCTCTAATACCTTGTCATCACCTTTAGTCGCAATGGTCATTCGGGATAAACTATTATCATCAGTTGGCGCAACGGTTAAACTTTCAATATTAAAAGCACGTTGAGAGAATAAGCCAACAATACGTGATAGTGAGCCAGGTTCATTTTCCATCAAAATAGCTAAAATTCTACGCATTGTGTCTTTCTCCTTTGCTCTGCAGGTCTTCTGTCATCAATAGGGAATCATTAAAAACGTGGGAGAATGAACTGATTTCATTCTCAGCTAGCATAACTAACATAGCTAAAATTCTACCCATTATGATTTAACCCCTTTTTTTAACCACATTTCATCAACTGCTCCCGTACGTATCTGCATCGGGTAAACATGTTCTTTCTCATCAACCATCACGTCGACAAAAACTAAACGATCTTTGATATTAAAAGCTTGTGTCAACTTTTCTTCCAACTCATCTAAGTTATCAATCTGAATGCCAACATGACCATAAGCCTCGGCGACTTTAACAAAATCAGGTAAGGATTCCATATAGGAAGATGAATGCCGACCACCGTAAACCATATCCTGCCATTGGCGTACCATGCCTAGTGAGCGATTATTTAAGGTAACAATAACGACGGGTAAATTATATTGCTTACAGGTGGAAAGCTCTTGGATATTCATTTGAATAGAGCCATCACCAGTTATACAAATAACATGTTTGTCTGGAAAGGCTAACTTAACGCCCATTGCTGCTGGTAATCCAAAGCCCATGGTGCCTGCGCCACCTGAATTGATCCACCTACGTGGTTTAGCAAAAGGATAGTATTGTGCCGCAAACATCTGATGTTGACCAACATCTGAGCACACGTATGCATCACCTTGGGTTATTTTATATAACGCTTCAACAACCCGCTGAGGTTTTATTTTTTCATTAACATCCTGATCATAGCTGATGCTTTTTACATTGCGCCATAAGTTTATTTGTTGCCACCATTGACTCAATTCCGCTTCATCTGGAGAGAAGTTAATGTCACTTAATTCATCTAATAATTGCTGCATAACCACATCAACTAAACCAACAATTGGAATGTGAGCATTAATCGTTTTTGAGATTGACGTTGGGTCAATGTCGACATGAATGATAGTGGCGTTAGGACAAAATTTTTCGACATTATTAGTAACTCTGTCATCAAAACGTGCACCAAGTGCTAAAATAACATCAGCATTAGCCATGCTCTTATTCGCTTCTAAACTACCATGCATGCCTAACATACCAATAAACTGTTTGTGAGTTCCTGAAATACCACCCAGTCCCATTAACGTATTAGTAATTGGTGCTTTTAATGTCTCAACTAATTTAGTTAATAATTCAGATGCATCAGATAAAACAATACCACCACCAGAATACACTACGAGTCTTTTGGCATTAGAAATTGTTTGTGCCGCTTTTTTTATTTGTTTCGAATGCCCCTTAATATTAGGGTTATAAGAGCGTATTTTAATATCTGTTTCGATATTAAATGGCCCTTTATTTTGAGGAATCAAAATATCTTTAGGAAGTTCAACGACTACGGGGCCTGGTCTACCGGTACTTGCTATATAAAAAGCTTTTGAGATGGCATCTGGAATATCAGCTAAAGTTCTACAGCTAAAGCTATGCTTGATAATAGGGCGAGTACAACCGACGATATCAGTTTCTTGAAAAGCATCGTTACCGATAAGTGAGGTAGCAACTTGACCGGCAAGCACTACCATAGGGATTGAGTCCATGTAAGCAGTGGCAATACCGGTAACACAGTTAGTTGCGCCAGGGCCAGATGTTGCTAATACGACACCGACTTCTCCTGTTGCTCTCGTATAACCATCAGCCATATGAGTGGCCGCTTGTTCATGGCGAACTAAAATATGTTCAATTTCATCTTGTTGAAATATAGCGTCATATATATCTAAAACGGACCCGCCGGGGTAGCCGAAAATGTATTTAACTTTTAGTGCTGATAGTGATTTAACTACCATTTCTGCACCAGTAAAAAGTTCTGTTGTCATACCATCACCTTGATTTTTTTGACCAGTTTTATTGTAAATAGTGTGTTTTTATTCAGTTGAATAAATGTTGAGCCAATAAAAAACCCTCGGCCTTAAAAAGAGCGAGGGTTTCTTGATATTCTGCTTAATTGTTTTTGCTAAGCACAAGCTATCCCCGCTAATGGTGAAAGTACCACTACGACTATGAGGACGACATTGAGGATAGTTGTTTTAAAAATCATACAAAAACTTAAATATTTTAATTAGTACTATTTTTAAAGACTTTCACTACTTGTGTCAACCAATAAATACAAAACAGCAATAAAAGTGTTATTTAGAGTTTAGTTTGAATATTGACGACTGATTTGTTTGTTTGATATTTATGCAGTTGTTTACAGTTTGTTAGGGTTGGAAACAATTTGAATCACTGTTTTGTCTGTATTAGTAACGTATTATGATTTATATTAACTGTAATCTTATATCGCAGGCCTTTGGGTATACAACATTGGTCTTACAAAAAATGGAACAGATATGAACCCAATTAAATTATTAGTAATTACCAGCTTAATTGTTTTTACCGCTGGTTGTGCAACAAATTCAGCGAAAGTTAATTTTGATAAAAATACTGAAATTGAAACGGTTAACTATAAAACCTTTGCTTGGTTAACTAATGCTAAGATCATGGCGGCACCTGTTGATATAAACCCTGTTATGAAAGAAAGAGTTGATAAGAGTATTGAACAAGCTTTTATTGCAAAAGGTTACCAATTAGTTGATGACGCTGAAAATGCTGATTTTGCTATTTCTTATACAGTAGGTAGCCGCGATAAAATTAAAGTGAATAGCTACCCAGCAACGTATAACAGCGGATTTGGTTGGGGTCGAGGTTATTATGGCGGCCGTGGCTACTACGGTACTATGTCAATGGGTACAGAGACTAGTGTTAGACAATACACCGAGGGTAAGTTAGCTATCGATGTGTATGATGTTAAGAATCACCAACCAGCTTGGCATGGTTGGGCAACGAAGCGCTTAAGCTCAGAAGATAAAGAAACACCATCAGCAACATTAAACGATATTGTTATCAAAGTAGTGAATCAGTTTCACTAAACAATAACTTTAAGTCATGATGTATAAAAAACGGCTTAGCCGTTTTTTTTTGCATAAAATAAAATATGTTGATCATTAATCTTTTGATAGTTTATCTACGGTGGCTAAGCAAGCGGCCATAAAAGTATCAATAAAGTATCCCACTTCAGGCATGTTTTCTTTTAATGCAGATATTTTTATCGCTAAACGTTGCTCAACATGATCAAACTCTGGATTCTTATGATTGATCTCATCCAGTGCTTTAATATAAGCGACAATAATATCAGCAGCTTTGACAATCGTTTTGTATTCTTCGGAGACATTATCTTGTACGATAATATCGCTAAATAGTTCTTGAAGGTCATCAGGAAGCGAGGCTAAACATTCTTGTTCTGCTAATAATTCAATCTTTTTAAATTCTCTCGCTATCTCTTTATTCGCATACTTTGTTGGATTAACAATATCGCCGTATCGAGTTTCACTTGCTTCGTGATACATGGCAATAGTGGATATTTTATCGGCATTGATGTTGCCATTAAATTTTTTATTTTTAATGACAGCAAGTAAATGAGCAACAATGGCAACCTGATGTGAGTGCTCAGCAATATTTTCAGGTTTCACACAAAACATTAATGACCATCGCTTGATCAATGGCATACGAAACATCCAAGCTAAAAATGAACTTTGCACAATGGCTCCTTGGTTATTAATGATTGCTAGCTGTTTATTGGTGTTTAAGCCGATTTACTGGGCTTAACTTGTTTATAGCTAGCAAAAAAGCTTTTTAATTTCTCAAGAGCAGGAATTAACTCATCAACATGAGGTAAAAAGACTAAACGAAAATAATTATGCTCTTTGATATTAAAAGCACGACCATGAACAAGTAGTATTTTCTCTTGTTTTAGTAAGTCTAAAATCATCTTCTCATCATTATAAATAGTAAACTTTTTATTATCTACTTTAACAAAAAGGTACAAAGCTCCCATTGCAGGATGACAAGATAACCCATCAATATCATTAATCATTTTTGCGGCAACATTACGTTGTTTTAGTAAACGGCCATCACCCTCAATGAGTTCATTAATACTCTGATAACCGCCTAAGGCTGTTTGAATGGCATGCTGGCAGGGAACATTGGCACACATTCTCATCGACGACAGTAAGGTAATGCCTTCAATGTAATCTTCGGCGTGAATTTTAGGCCCGGATATCACCATCCAACCCGCTCTAAAGCCGGCAATGCGATAGTTCTTTGATAATCCACCCAGTGTGATGATTAACACATCTGTTGCTAATCTTGCTGTTGGGATATGTTTGGCTTGATCAAATAATATTTTATCGTAGATTTCATCGCTATAAATGATTAAATCATGCTTACGAGCGAGTGCGATAATACCTTGTAAAATTTCTTCGGGGTAAACAGAGCCAGTGGGGTTGTTTGGGTTGATCAATACGATAGCTTTGGTCTTTTTAGTGATCTTTGCTTCCATATCCACAAGATTTGGATACCAAAAATTTTCATCGTCACAATGGTAATGTACTGGCGTACCACCGGAAAGCGATACTGCGGCGGTCCACAGTGGGTAATCGGGTGCGGGGATTAACACTTCGTCACCATTATTAAGTAAACCTTGCATTGCCATAACAATAAGTTCACTGACGCCATTACCGATGAAGATGTCTTCTACACCGACATCTTTAATGCCTTGCTGCTGAAAGTATTGCATAACAGCAACGCGGGCAGAGTAAATCCCTTGTGATTCACTATAGCCTTGTGAGTTAGGTAAATTATGGATAACATCTTTTAAAATGTCATCGGGGGCTTCAAAACCAAAAGGGGCAGGATTGCCAATATTAAGTTTAAGAATTTTATGGCCTTCATCTTCAAGGCGTTTCGCCTCGGCTGCTACTTGGCCTCTAATATCGTAACAAACATTATCTAATTTAGATGACTTGGTAATAGCTTTCATGAGTTGGCAACTTCTTAAGTTAAATTGAGAGAAAATAGAACATATCATTGTTGCTAATAATGCACTGTTTTGAAAGTCTTATTTTGGCTTTATTTATGATAATTTATCTTATTTTATCCGTAAAATGCATATTATACCATTCCGTATAAAGAAGTGACCACTTAGAACGGCATGAGCGACATTAGAACAATCAAAATATGCGTAGTTATAGTTATTCTACATCAAGCATGTTTTGTGAAGTTATCATGATGTTCCATGCGTTCCCAAAGGGCGAGTTTTAAAGGCTTATATACTGCGTTATTGATTTTGGTAAGGGAATAACCATTACCTACAATCAATGCCTTGCCTATAAGCCTTTAAATTCTCGCTAAGCGATCACTTTCTTATACGGATTGGTATTACAAAAACCAACTGATCTTTATTGATAAATTTTAAGCAACAAAAAAGGGGCATCAGCCCCTTTTCATTTTATGAAGGTAATTACATAACTCATTAGAGATGTAATTAACTATTTACATCGTTAATTAAATAAAGACATAACTTCATCAATAGCAATAAGTGACTTTTCACCGGTAATACGGTTTTTAAGCTCAATTTGCTGGGCATCTAAGTTACGCTCACCAATGATAAGCAATAACGGTGTCCCCATTAATTCATGATCAGCAAACATAACGCCGGGACGTTCTTTTCTGTCATCAAATAATACTTCAATACCCGCTTGGTTTAGCGATTCATATAACGCTTCGGCTGTTTCTTTTACTCGTGCTGATTTTGCCATATTCATTGGCACAATAGCCACTTGAAATGGTGCAATAGCTTTAGGCCATTTGATGCCATATTCATCGTGATTTTGCTCTATAGCTGCGGCAACAATACGAGAAACACCAATACCGTAGCAACCCATGGTAAGCGTTTGATTTTTACCACCTTCATTGAGTACCGCACAGTTCATCGCTTGTGCATACTTACGGCCTAATTGGAAAATATGACCTACTTCTATGCCACGTTTGATTTCAATGTTGCCTTGACCACATGGGCTTGGGTCACCAGCAACGACATCACGGATATCATGTACGTTGATTTCGTTGCAATCACGTTGCCAGTTTACACCTGTTAAATGCGCGTCATCTTCATTGGCGCCACAAACAAAATCACTTAAGTGAGCCGCACTACGGTCAACAATCACTTCAATGTTTAAGCCAACAGGACCAATAGAGCCGGCATTACAATTAACCGCGGCTAAGATTTGCTCTTCGCTAGCAAACGTTAATGGTGATGCTACTTGCGGTAAGTGCTCTGCTTTAATTTCATTAAGCTTATGATCACCACGAAGCACAAAGGCAACAACTTTTTCTGCTTCACCTTCTACAGTTGCACCAACAACTAAGAGTGTTTTCACTGTCGTTTTCAAATCAACAGATAAACACTGTACTAGGTCATCCATGCTTTTAACATTTGGTGTAGCTACTTTAGTTAATGTTTGTGTTGGCTCTGCACGCTCGCCAGTGGGTGCCAAGGCTTCCGCTTTTTCAATGTTTGCAGCGTAATCACTCGCGTCACTAAAAGCGATGTCATCTTCACCCGAGTCAGCGAGTACATGGAATTCATGAGACTTCTCACCACCAATAGAGCCGGTGTCTGCAAGGACAGGGCGGAAATTTAACTCTAATCGTTCGAAAATACGACAGTAGGCATCAAACATAATTTGATAGGTTTTTTCTAAACATTCGTCTTCTAAATGGAAAGAATAAGCATCTTTCATTAAAAATTCACGGCCACGCATCACGCCAAAACGAGGTCGTATTTCGTCACGAAATTTAGATTGAATTTGAAAAACATTTAACGGAAGTTGTTTGTAGCTGCTTAGTTCATTAGCGACTAATTTTGTGACAACTTCTTCATGCGTTGGACCTAAGATAAAAGGACGTTTATGGCGGTCATTTATACGTAATAACTCTGGGCCATAATCATCTAACCGACCTGATTCTTGCCAAAGATCAGCAGGTTGCACCATAGGCATCAATATCTCATTACCACCAGCGCGTTGCATTTCTTCACGAACAATTTGTTCTACTTTTTTCAAAACACGCAAACCAGTTGGAAGCCATGTATATAACCCCGAGGCTAGATTACGAACAAGGCCTGCTCGTAACATCAACTGATGACTGATCACTTCTGCGTTGGCAGGGGTTTCTTTAAGAGTAGACAGTAAATATTGACTGGTACGCATCGTAAAATTTTCCGTAAAATAGGGATAAGTATAATTGGCGTTATTCTATCAGGGGGCTAGCTTATGAAAAAGTAATATATGTAATATTTATGACTTAGTTACATCAAAATTATTAATGTGGCGGTTTATGGACTTTTTGAGTCGTTTATTGACAAAGGCTAGGATACAAAAAGGAGATAAAACTAACGATAAAAGCCTTTTAGAATCGTAATAGTTTGAAAGGTACTTATTCATCTCACCGAGAGAACAAAATTTTTATTTATTGTTTAATTGAAATATTTATATTGGCACTATACCCGTTATCATTCAAAGTACTCTGAATGATAACGGCTATAGTGCTTTATTAGATTCATTTTAAGCGTATAGTTCGTTCATCAAAAAAGTAACAAAGGAACTAGTGTGAAAATAACCCTAATTCAAGCAGACTACTATAATGCGCAACATGGCAAAGATATAGTGATGCTGTTAAATGCCTATGCTCTTGATCCTATGGGGGGCGGCGAAGCTCTATCTGATCATGTTCAGCAAAATTTAGTGGCGACTTTAGCAAAGCGCAATGATTTTTTAACATTACTTTGTTATGTCGACGATAAACCCGCGGGAATACTTAATTGTGTTGAAGGATTTTCTACCTTCAAATGCAAACCTTTACTTAATATCCATGATTGCGGTGTATTAAAAGAATACCGAGGTTTGGGTCTCAGTCAAAAGTTGTTTATGGAAGCAGAGAAAATATCACGCGAACGTGGTTACTGTAAATTAACCCTTGAAGTATTAGAGGGCAATACAGTGGCGCAAAAAGCTTATAAAAAGTTAGGTTTTATCAGTTATGAATTAGATGAAACAACAGGCAAAGCATTGTTTTGGGAAAAAGTACTTTAAAGTTTTTATTGAACGTTAATATTTACCTACTACGGTCGTATTACCCATGATACTTCAAGATGCCAGTTTCAGGATCCTAGATAGATGCTAGCTAGACTTGCATTTTGAGTAACATGGATATTGTTTTCACTAATGTACGTTCAATTATTATTTACCTAGATGATTAAAACGAAATAGGTCTTCTTTTTCTCGGTACTTTAACGTGGTCATCCTGTGACATAGTTATAGAATCAGGCTTCTCATTTTTAGCTTGAGTAACAGGCTTGCTTTTAGACTTAGCCTTTTTCGGTGCTGTTTTTGTCTTTGAAGGATTACGGTTTTGTTCGTTAGCCGATTTAGCAGCACCTTTAGTTATACTCTCATGAATTGGCTCTGCTTCTGTGAGATCTTCATTGATGAGTAATTGTACTACTTCACCATTAAACTCAATCACATCTTCATGATAAACTTTTTTACGCTTCTGGTATTCTACTTCACCATTAAGTAAAACATAACCTTCACTGATAACGACTTTTGCTTCACCGCCGCCACTGACTAAATTAGCTATTTTTAGTAGCTTACATAATTCTACCGGTTGGTGGTTTAATTCAATAACTAAGTAACTATCTGACATGGATTTCTCGATAATAGACTGAGATTTATTCTTGGGTTAATTGAGATAAAAGTTCAGCGATTTCAGTTTTTAACTCTTCGCTTTCAATCGTTTGTGCCGCTTCGTTAGCTTTATTAGCAAAAACTAGTGCTTGTTCTTTTTCTTCAAATTCAACCTGACGTAGCGCCATTGCTAAATATGCCGATGCGGTAAAAACAGGTAACGCTAATTTTTCTGCCGTTGCTAAGGCGACTTCATAAATATCCATTGCCTGCTCACCATCATCAGTAAAGTCAGCAAGAGCTTCCCATTGCAGCGGGTGATCTTTTGGTGAGTTTTGGTTTGTTGCACAAAGCACTTGCAATTTTTTACAACTGGCAAGTCTTAACTCATCATTGTCGGTGTTTGAAGCGTTAGCAATCTCTTGGCAGATAGCAAGAATGTCAGCATATAAAGGGGCTTTCATAGATAATCCTAGTGTATATAAGTAGTTACCGGCTTAACTTTTAATGTAATTATATTTACAGCGGCATAATTTCAGGCGATATTAACATACTGAAAATTTTTTTACATTAGATTGGGGTTATTGCACTGTTGAGGTTATTTTTGCAGTAGCTTGTTTGGTCTTTATACAAGGCAAAGCCCCTACACAATACAGGATTGTATGATGAAACTTAGCTTTAATATATCCATACTAAGATTTGTTAAAACATGGTTTACAGGATGTTTTTTACTATTTTTTTCTTCAACTAACTTTGCCGCTGATTGGCCACAAGAGTTATCCAATGATCGTGGCACCATTGTTGTTTATCAACCACAACCAGAAAGGCTCATTGGTAATATATTGACTGGGCGAGCGGCAATGTCGCTTGAATTAAAAGACAATTCCACGCCCATTTTTGGTGTGTTTTGGTTCTCGGCCAAAATAGCAACGGATCGCAGTGAAAATATAGTCACTATTAGCCAATTAAAAGTCACTAAAGTGGGGTGGCCTGACTCGAAAGAATCAGGTGAAAAACAATTTAGTCAATTTGTTGAAACGCAATTAGCTAACTCTTCATTTAAAGCTTCGTTATCTAAATTGACAGCAAGTTTAACGAGCGCAGAGCAAATAAAAGAAAGCCTTGCCAATATTAAAAATGATCCGCCAATAATACTATTTACCAGCACTTTGTCAGTATTACTTAGTTATGATGGTGATCCTGTTTTTAGGGATATTGAAAACAGTGATTATCAGCGAGCATTAAATACACCACTAGCGGTAGTAAAGAAAAAAAACCAAGCAAAATTTTACTTAACCAGTGGCCATCTATGGTATCAAGCATCAAAAGCCTTAGGCCCGTGGTCCATTTTAGCTAATCCTCCGGCTGATCTTAAAGCCTTAATTCCAAAAGAAGAAGAGCAAAGTGATACACCACAAGTGATTTCCGCACCTAATATCATAACGGCAACCAAGCCTACTGAGTTGGTTGTTTCTGATGGTCAAGCCAATTGGACAAGTTTAGTCGGAGGTAAATTACTCTATGTTAAAAATACCGAAACACCTTGGTTACGTGAACTTGCTAGTGGTGATATGTATATATTGTTATCAGGTCGCTGGTTTAGCAGTAAAAGTGAACAAGGTCCTTGGCTTTTTGTTCGTGGTGACAAATTGCCACAAAGTTTCAAAGAAATCCCCCCTGAATCTGCTATTGGTGGAATAAGAACTTCTGTTGCAGGGACTGATGAGGCTGAACAAGCGGTATTAGATGCTCAAATTCCTCAAACAGCTGCGATTAAGCGTAGCGAAGCTAAGCTAACGGTAAATTACGACGGCGAACCTATTTTTGAGAAAATAGCTGAGACACAGGTTGAATATGCAACTAACACTTCAGCGCAGGTACTTAAAATCTCGGGTAAATATTATGCGGTTGATAATGGTGTTTGGTTTGTTGCCTCAAATCCTAAAGGGCCTTGGCAAGTTGCCGATGATATTCCTCAAGAAGCGATAGCACAAATTCCACCTAGCTCACCTATGTATAACACCACTTATGTCACTGTTTATGACTCTACATCTGAGGTTGTGTATGTAGGTTATACCCCTGGTTATATGTGGTCATACCCCTATTATGGTGTACCTATTTATGGTACAGGCTGGTATTACCCGCCTTATTATGTTGGTGGTTGGTATTACCCAAGGCCACCAACCTGGGGATTACATGTTGGTTATAACCCATGGACAGGCTGGAATGTCGGCGTAAGTTGGGGTAGTCCATTTTTTAGAGTGGGTGTAGTATGGGGCGGTGGTTATCACCATCATCCAAGACCTTGCTGTGGCCGATATTACGGCGGTGGTTATCGCGGTAATACCAACATAAACATTAATGGTAATGTAAATATTGGCAACTCGGTGAGTATTGCTAATCGTGACCATGCAAGGAAAAGAATAGCCGCCAATCCGGCTAATAGGGCGAGAGGAAGGATAGCAAATAGTAATCGAACAAATAATTTATATAATCAAGGAGTAAATAAAAAGCGTAATGCCATCAGTCAGCCATCTAAAGGAAAAATAAACAGAGCAAAAGTTGCCCCAAAACGTGCGAATAATGTTTATGCAGATAAAAAAGGTGGCGTTGTACGTCATGAAAATGGTCAGTGGCAAAATCGCAGTAATAAAAATTGGAAGACAGTTCCTAAACAGGGAACGCTGAACTCTCCCTCCTTTCCAAATCAACAACAGCGTAACCAGCAGATAAATAGGCAAAAACCTAATAACCGTTCATTTGATCACAAAACAATGAATCGTGATTTACGTGGCCGACAAATGGGTAATATGTCACGAGGTGGTCATCAGCCAATGGGCAACGCTCGACGAGGCAGATAGCTTACTCATCTGGATAATTAGTACTATCAAAATAAATAAACAGGAAGCCTTAGTTAATATAGGTCTATTATTAACTAAGCATTTAACATTAAAGGAATGAAAATGACTAAACAACAAGGTCTTAAACTCAGTGTAATCGCTTTAGCCGCATCAATGGTCATTGGTTGTAATTCTACAAATCCAACCAATGCACCTCAAGTATCGCCAGAAGGCATGGAGTTGAAAAAATCAACACCCTCAACTATTGCTTATAAAAAAGAAGGTGTTGATTTTTCAGAGTATGACAAAGTACAAATACTACCTAGCGCCGTCGCTTTTAAAAAAAATTGGAAACGTGATTACAATAGAGATCAGGTCTCATTATCAACACGGGTAAATGATGCCGATGTAATACGTATGAAAACTGATTTAGCTAAATTGTTTGATGAAGTTTTTAAAGAGGAATTTGGTAAAGATGCTAAGTTTCCGATCGTCGATAAAGTGAGTTCAAATACCTTAGTTATAAGACCTGCTATCATCAATTTAGATGTTGCAGCACCAGATGTTAGATCAGCGATAAATGTAAAAACCTATGCTAGTGAAACTGGGCAAGCTACTTTATTTTTAGAGTTGTATGATGGCGTAAGTGGCGAAATATTAGCACGTGCTGTTAGTGCTTCAGTTGCAGGAGATAATAGTTATTACCAGTGGGCAAACCGTGTCTCTAATCGTGCAGATGCGAAACGTATGATCAGAAAATGGGCTAAAGCATTGCGAATTAAATATGATGAAGCCCATACCTCAAAAGCTAATTAGGTGACGGATCTAGTGTCTAAATTATAAACAGTGTAAACCTTATATTGCACACACTTTTTTTTGCTGATTTTAGTTAGCATGCAGTGGTTTTTTTTAATACTGTAATCATTGCTAGGCAATTTAATCGTTATCAGCAGTATATAAATGAAGAAGGTGAGCTTTCTGGTGCAGTTCATGCGCTTGAATTAGGTATGCTTTACGACAATACCTAATTCAAGCTAACCCTAGCAGAGGGAGTCCACAATATATCGCTTATAGTTATAATCCTGAATGGTTAGAGTCAAAAGAGCAGTGAGACTTTGTTGAGGTGGAAGTGAGCAAATACTTTTCTTTAGGGAAAAGCTCATTCGCGAAACAAAATATTATCGCGCTCAATGCTTGGCTGGGTTACTCACCAAGTTGGGAGGTCATTTATGATGAAGCTGGAAATAACCAGGTCATTAATAATGCTCCTTTTCTTGAGGGTGCAACATTAGGTGGCATGTATCGGTTGCGAGGTTTTAGATGTGGTTTCAAACGGTTCTGTATGTTGAAGGAGGAAGAGTTTCACCTACCTTCATCGAGATACATTATTTTCTGATTGGAAATCTGACGTTGTTGTATCATTAAGGGCCTTAACCGCAGGTATTGTAGTGCGATTAGACTTCACTCCTTCAAAGGAAGGAACAAGTACTTGGTTGATGGTAGGTCATCCACTTTAGTTTTATTAACTAAAGTACGTCAACAGTAAGTTTTAATGTGTATTAATGCAGCGTTATGGCTGAAAATAAATCAAGCGCATGATTTTTTGAAAAAAAATGAGAAACTTACCGCTTTTCTGTTGACAGCTTTTGCGAACTGCCTATAATACGCCCCCGAAGAGACGGACGATTAGCTCAGTTGGGAGAGCACCGCCCTTACAAGGCGGGGGTCACTGGTTCAAGCCCAGTATCGTCCACCACTTTATTTTTTATAAAGTGTATTGTGACTTTATATGCAGAGTAGGTTCAAGCCCGTTCTTGCAAATACTGTCCAGCATTCTTTTCCATAAAGAATTAAAACTTCAATGGACGATTAGCTCAGTTGGGAGAGCACCGCCCTTACAAGGCGGGGGTCACTGGTTCAAGCCCAGTATCGTCCACCACTTTATTTTTTATAAAGTGTATTGTGACTTTATACGCAGAGTAGGTTCAAGCCCGTCCTTGCAAGTAATGTCCACCATTCTTTATTCCACCTATTTTCTTAATATCACTTAAATTAAACTCAGTTATAAAAACATCCTGTCTTTTGCTGCCCGCGCTATGTCACTGGTTCAAGCTATTTCGCTTTCAAAAAAACTACACTATCCTTCGGTATAATTAAAATCACATAAGTGAAGAGCAGAAGAGAATATTTTATCTTCATATTTTTGTACTAATCATTTCCCGTATTTACCTGAACCCTCTAACGTTTATTGTAATTGTTCATTCATCTACTCATTAAAACCCATTGCAAAGATAAACTAATTAATTACACCAAAGTGATGAATTAACTTAGGTGCGGTGTTAAAATGCGGTCAATTTTTCGATTTATACTCCTGATGTCGCCAAATAGGCGCTATTAGTGACACCCTTTAGAGATTCTTATGACTTTAACAACACGTTTTGCCCCAAGCCCAACAGGATACCTACATGTTGGCGGTGCCCGTACTGCTTTGTATAGTTGGTTATACGCCAAGAAAAATGGCGGTGACTTTATTCTTCGCATAGAAGATACTGACCTAGAGCGTTCAACCCAAGCGTCAGTTGATGCCATTATGGATGGAATGAACTGGTTAAACCTTGAGTGGACACATGGTCCATACTTTCAAACTGAACGTTTTGACCGTTATAACGAAGCAATAGAACAATTACTTGCTTCAGGTAATGCTTATCGTTGTTATAGCACCAGCGAAGAAGTAGATGTGATGCGAGAAGAAGCCAAAGCAAAAGGCGAAATAGAAAAATATAATGGCTTATGGCGTGACCGTACTGATTATCCTGCAGATAAACCGTTTGTAATTCGTTTTAAAAACCCGCTTGAAGGCGACGTTATCATTAAGGATATGGTTAAAGGTGATATTGCTATTAGCAATGGGCAATTAGATGATTTAATCATTGCTCGCTCTGACGGTACGCCAACGTATAACTTAACCGTTGTTGTTGATGACTGGGATATGAAAGTTTCTCATGTTGTTCGCGGAGATGATCATGTTAGTAATACCCCTAAGCAAATTAACATTCTTAGAGCATTAGGTGCAGACGTACCTCAATACGCACATATCCCAATGATTTTAGGTGATGATGGTAAGCGTTTATCTAAACGCCATGGCGCGGTTGGTGTTATGCAGTATCGCGATGATGGTTTTTTACCTGAAGCACTTCTAAACTATTTAGTACGTTTAGGCTGGTCTCATGGTGATCAAGAAATCTTTTCTCGTGAAGAAATGATTGAGTTATTTGATTTAAAAGATTGTAATCGTGCTCCGTCTGGTTTTAATACTGATAAACTTATTTGGGTAAATCAGCATTACATGAAAACGATGGACCCAGCTTATGTTGCAGAACATCTTGCGTGGCATATGGCTGATCAAGGAATTAATACAGACAATGGTCCAGCTTTGGCTGACGTTGTTAAAATTCAAGCAGATCGTGTTAAAACATTAAAAGAAATGGCAGATATTTCGCGTTACTTCTATGAAGATTTTACTGAACTTGATGCTAAAGCGGTTAAAAAGCACTTACGTCCAGTCGTTAAAGAGCCAATGATGTTAGTTAAGGAAAAATTAGCAGCATTAACTGATTGGTCACCAGAGCCGATTCACGCGGCAATTAACGATACCGCTGTGGAATTAGCGCTTGGTATGGGTAAAGTAGGTATGCCTTTACGTGTTGCTGCAACAGGTGGCGGTAACTCACCATCACTTGATATTACCTTAGCTTTGTTAGACCAAGGCAAAGTAATAGAGAGAATTGAGCAAGCCTTGGTTGTAGTAGAAGCAAGAATTGCAGCCGGTTAATGACATCTCTAATGATTAGTCTAAAGATATGTCTAACGATTAGTTTAGCCACTTTGAATACGTTTAGGAGAATGCCGAGTGCTATTTAGTGACTTTGGTTTAGATAGATGTTTAATTGATACCGTTGAGCATCTTGGTTTTAGCGAACCAACACAAATTCAGCAACAGGCTATTCCTGCAGCGATGGCGGGGCATGACTTAATTGCTTCATCTAAAACGGGCTCAGGTAAAACCTTAGCTTTTATTATTCCTGCATTGCAGCGATTAAGTAAAAACCGACCTTTATCAAAGCGTGATCCACGTGTTGTTATTTTAACGCCAACACGTGAATTGGCTAAACAAGTATTTAGTCAATTACGCCTGTTTACCTCGAATACTCAGTTTAAAGCGGTATTGATTTTAGGTGGTGAAAACTTTAACGACCAAGTGAAAGTGTTAGAGAAAGACCCGCACTTTATCGTCGCAACGCCTGGGCGCTTAGCGGATCATTTAACACAAGGTCACTTCCATTTAAATGGTTTAGAACTACTTATTTTAGATGAAGCTGATCGCATGCTTGATTTAGGTTTTAGTAAAGAGCTTACTCAAATAAATAAGGCAGCCGATCATCGTAAACGTCAAACGTTACTGTTTTCAGCAACCTTAGATCACGCGCAAGTTAATGAATTTGCCACAGAGTTGCTTAGTAAACCTAAGCGAATTGCTATTGAAGCAGGGCATAGTGAACATGTAGATATTACTAAGCGTTTTTATCTAGCTGATAATCTCACACAAAAAGAGGCGTTGTTACAGCACTTCTTAGTCACTGAAAAATCGCAGCAAATCATCATTTTTACCGCAACACGAAGTGATACTGATCGTCTAGCTAAGCTACTTACTGAGCAAGACCTTAATGCTGTTGCTTTAAGTGGTGAGTTAAACCAAGGTCAACGTAATCAGATCATGGAAAGCTTTTCTAAAGGCCAGCATAAAATATTGGTAACGACTGATTTAGCCTCACGTGGTCTTGATTTAATCAATGTATCGCACGTAATCAATTTTGATATGCCAAAGCATACTGAAGAGTTTGTTCACCGTATTGGCCGTACTGGTCGTGCAGGAACTAAAGGTGATGCTATCTCATTAGTCGGGCCAAATGATTGGCTGAGCTTTAAAAATGTAGAGGCTTTTCTACAGCAAAAAATAAGCTTTACTAAAGTAGAAGGTATTAAAGTAAAGTTTAAAGGCTTAAAACCGAAAAAAGAAAAAGCAGTAAAAGCTAAAGTTGATATCGCTAAAGATAAAAAATCTGTTCCGAATAAGCCAAGAAAAGTTATTAAGAAAACTTTCCTTGATATACAGGATGCAGGTGCAATGAAAATTATTAAGCGCAAAAAAGCATTAACACCAGAGCAAATTGAAGATGCTACTAAAAAGGAACAGGATTAACACTACCCGTTATCAATTCAGAAGTATGTTTCAGAGGTTGCGAGCCATTTAAGTTTTAGACGCAGCGATTAAATAAGGTTTATCCTCTATTTAGTCGCTGTAATCTCGCTATGAAAGGCTTAAATTCTTTTAAGCACAATGCTTTAAGCTCTATCATAAAGTGATAAAATCAATATATCACTCTCTCAACTCAGCCACTAGACACACTAGAATTACGTTTTGTTAGTGAAATACGTTATAAGTAAAATACCTAGATATGTAATTTATAACCAACACCTTTAATCGTTATGATCCAATGTGGATTATCTGGGTCAAGTTCAACTTTCTTTCTTAATAAATGCATGTATTGATAAAGGTCAGATTTATTTGCACGACTTCTATTCGGCCATAAGTGAGTGATCAACTTTTCGGTCGTACATACACGTTCAGGGTCTTCAGCTAACAATTTAAAAAGTTTAAATTCCTTAGAGGTAAGCTCTAAGTTTTTTCCTTTTAAATATACATTTTGACAATCTCTGTCTATTTTAAAAAGACCTAATAATTCGAGTTCTACATCGGGATTAAGTAACTTAGCGGCCCCATTAAGTTTTTTGGATGAAAAAGAGTCAATTGTGCCTAATAATGTACGTCGGTCAGTCCCTAACCTACGACTGTGATTTCTTCGCTCATCAAAGACATGGGTGAAATTGATAATGTATTTATTAATATAATCGTCCAGTTTTTCAATAAAGGTTTCGTCTTTATAATAATTGAGCCAAGGTAGCAGTCGATGAAGTGGCATTCTATTTCTGTTATGTATGGCACAAATAGGAATGGAATATTGATGATGAATATTGTTTAACGATTCTAAATGGTCTTCTATTAAAGAGGGCGTCAGCTCACGTAAGTCAATAATAATTAACTTAAACTTAGGATGGTCACCATTAGTATATAGAGGTTTAGAGCGAGGTATGCATTGAAGAGTGAAGTGATTCGCAACACAATATCCCGTTAATAAGCCAATGATAAAGCTATCATTTGAAATTATGAGCATACTATTGTCATGCTGAAAACAAGGCATATTTAAGTCCTTTCTAATTGTAAATGACGTAAATAATCTAATAATTTACCTTACTCTGGAAGAAAGGTTCAGCGCCTGCAGAGAAAGTCTACAGGAAAAGTTAATTTGTTGTTAAAAAATTATTTTTAATCATATGTTTAAAAAATAAGCAATATTTACGCCTAAAATAATTTCTATTATTAATACAATTGCTTAATTGATTCACTCTGTAGCATAGATGGCGCGTTAAAAATAAGTGTAAAAAATACTGACAGATAATTTAACCTCTAACACAATCAAGCCTAATTATATTTATCGTTAAAATTCCAACAATCCCCTACGGTTAATTACTTTTTATTTAATAAAATCATTTCAAAAATAAGGGGTTTAGATTCTTTTTTTAAGTGTTTTTTGATGTGTCTTTAATGGAATTTTAAGTTAGCCGTGAACTACTATTCACAGTGAATACAAAGCCGATGCATTCAGATATATGTTAACGCAGATAATAGGTTAACGCTTTTTATATAGGCATACACGCTTTATATGGACGTTTAAGGTGTCACTATTTTTCTTATAGTATGAGATTTTTTATAGATTAATAGTTACTAAATAATTTTTAGTGGAGTATAAAATATGAAATTTTTTAACAAAAACATACTAGCAGTAAGTATTGCCCTAATACTTAGTTCTGCAGCCAATTTAGCATTGGCAAATGAAGCGGACAATGGTTCATCCGCAGCAAATGAAAGCTCGACGGCAACTACCAGTAACGACAATTCTGATAACAGTAACGATTTAGCTGTTGATGTAGCAGACTCAGGTAATAACTCAGCGAATGACAACTCAGATAATAGTAATGACCTAGCTATTTCAGATACTGCTAATGATAACTCAGATAATAGCGACAACTCAGATAATAGTAATGACCTAGCTATTTCAGATAATGCTAATGACAATTCTGACAACACCGATAACTCGGATAACAGTACTGATGTAGCAGTATCCGACACCGCTAATGACAATTCGGACAACACCGATAACTCGGATAACAGTACTGATGTAGCAGTATCCGATACCGCTAATGACAATTCGAATAATAGTGATAATTCAGATAATAGTAATGACCTAGCTATTTCAGATAATGCTAATGACAATTCTGACAACACCGATAACTCGGATAACAGTACTGATGTAGCAGTATCCGACACCGCGAATGACAATTCGGACAACACCGATAACTCGGATAACAGTACTGATGTAGCAGTATCCGACACCGCTAATGACAATTCGAATAATAGTGATAATTCAGATAACAGTACTGATGTAGCAGTATCCGACACCGCTAATGATAATTCAGATAACAGTACTGATGTAGCAGTATCCGACACCGCTAATGACAATTCTGACAACACCGATAATTCAGATAACAGTACTGATGTAGCAGTATCTGACACCGCTAATGATAATTCAGATAACAGCACTGATGTAGCAGTATCTGACACCGCTAATGACAATTCGAATAATAGTGATAATTCAGATAACAGTACTGATGTAGCAGTATCCGACACCGCTAATGACAA
>MAAF01000121.1 GCA_002163005.1 Colwellia psychrerythraea
TGTATTTAGCCTGTCTTTACGAGTAACAAAAAACTCTGTACCTGCTCGCGCCACTAACTCTTTAATTGTTAGAGTGAAAGTACCATTTGTTACTTCTTCACCGACTTTACCTGCTAATATTTTGTCTCCATCGTCAGATAATAAAGTAAAGGTTTTATTTTCACCTGCTTGCACTATATAGTCTTGATTGATGGCAAACTTAGGCACATCAAAGCGGAATATTTCAATTTGTTCACCGCCCCAAGCGTAACTTGTCGCACCAAAACTTGGTGTTGCCATATCGCCAGGCTTGATTGCATTGAATTTTCGAAAACTGCGACCACCAATTATTGGGAATAACTTAGACGCGGTAACAGTATCTAAGTTTAAGTTATCGACCGCCTCGCCAATTACCGAGCGAGATTTTAATAACTCGATTTCAGTAATTGATTTAGAGCTACTTTCGAACATGCTAGCCATATCATCAAGTCCTGGCATACCGCCACCGCTTTCTTCTACTTGAATCATAGCCGTTGCTTTATAGATAGGCGTAGAATAGATCGCAATGGCAATACCCACTATGGCAAAAACAGCTGTAACTAGGCCGATAAATTTTTTGCGATCGAGCAGGGCGCCAAACAATGCCATTAAGTCAATTTCATTGCTTGCAGTAGAGTTACTACCCTGTTGATTGAGCACTGTTGCTGGTTTTATACTTTCATTCATTGACATATTTGGAGTAACTTTTGATAAATGGGTACTGGGCTGATATAAGCTTAAAGATATTTTGTCCAAGCGGTACAAGCTTTATCAATTAATTGATAAACATGATCAAACGCTTCATGACTTTGTCGGTAAGGATCGGGGATTTCGGTATCATCAATCCACTTTCCGAGTAAGAAAGTTTTGCCTCTTGCTTGCGGGTATTGGCCGAGTAAATCCGTCAAATGCCGCTGTTCCATTACCAGTATCAAATCATTTTCAGCTATTAGTGCTGAATTTAACTGACGACCTTTATGGCTACTCATATCGATATTTTTTGTTAAGGCAATACTGGTTGCTGTAGCTTCTGCGCCTTTACCTACTAAAGCCGTTAATCCCGCTGAAGATACTGTTACCTGCTTATTCTGCGGATTAGCGGCTAGTTTGTCTTTTAAAAGGTATTCACCGGTAGGGCTTCTACAAATATTACCCGCACAAACTACTAAAATAGAATTAAACATAGCCATTAGAAGAAGTTTCCTTGCGTTTTAATCGTTGAAATACTTTCCAGCGCTTGCACTGTTGGAACTAATTGGCTAATCAATCGATTCCAACGCGCGATAGGTGCGGTAGTCACATAAACAATGTCACGAGGTTGTAGCTTGAACTGGTCAGCTAACACCAGTGCTACTACATTTTGTGCATATAATTGATACACATCTGCAATAATACCTTCTTTATTATCTGGGCGTTTACGTAACACAAAAACGCCGTTAGCATTGGCGGTTCGTTCATTTAAACCGCCAACATCACTTAATGCTTCCGCAAGGCTCAATCCGTAACGGTTGATCTCAATGCTACCCGCTTTGTTTACGTCACCTAGTACAAAAACTTTTTGATTATCAGTACGATTAACATGAATAATATCACCATGCCTTAATAAGCGGTTTTGAGATATATCACCTTGGGTATAAAAATCATCTAGTTTAATGGTTTGTACTTGATTATCCCGAGTAAAACTAACCGTGCGCCAATCAGCTCTTTCACTTAAACCGCCAGCGAGGTTTAATGCATCAATTAAGGTAAGTGGTATTTCGCTTATTGGTAGAACCCCTGGTTTTTTTACTTCACCGGTTACGTAGGCTCTTTGGCTTTTAAAACCAACTACTTTAAGATCTATCTGAGGTTTTTCGATAACCTGACTGAGTTTTTCTACTAGCACTTGGTGCAACTGTCTAATCGTTTTACCGGCGGCAGGTACATTAGCAGCATAGGCGTAAGTAATAGTGCCATCAGCTTGAATTCTAAAACCATCAAATTCAGCAGTACGTTGCACTGCTGCCGGGATAGTTAATTCAGGGTGGTCCCAAACGCCAATAGATAAAACATCACCAATACCAAGCACATAATCATAACCTTCGGTGATCATTGGCGTGTATTTTTTAGCTTGCGTGTAAGCTTTTTGACTGTCTTTTAATCGAGCAATGAGTGAAGAGTCTATAACAGAAATATTTATATTAGAAAGGTCTTGTTCAAGCGTAGAGGTTTCAGGCTCTACATCAACGCCTTCCATATGACTACCAGGGATAATACTACAGCCGCTCAATAACAATAACGATAGTGAGATAATTATTTTTTTAGAGGATATTAACATTGTATAAGTTTCTTCATTCCTTCGCTAATTTGATCAACGGCCCTGTTGCTCTCGATGTTTTCTGCAAAATAACACCTAAAACTCATGCAGTTTTCGCTTTATTTTTATTTGTTTATCTACTTTATTTAGTAGTCATAGCGACTATCTGGCTGATATATGCTGATAAAAACACATTCAGTCTCATTGATTTATATAAGCATCGTGCTTAAACACGTAGATAGTTTCGTAGCATATTAAGCGCGGAATCATACGCAAGTTACCTATCATTGTCTATATAGATAATTTGATTTAAAAGTTGTAATTAGATAAAGCAAAAGTCGTTGTATACTTTTGCCGCCTATCACCCCTTGTAAATGAAGAGAACCTTCGAAAAATTTACTCTGTTTTTTCGCAACTAGGCATGCAACTAACAATGGATTCAGGATAATTGCTCCTGCATTATCTAATAAGTGGCATCCATGCCACGTCCGATTCAGACACCACGGGAATGACGGCGGGAATACTGCTAACAATGGATTCCCGATTAACCCACCACGGGAATGACGTCTGATAGGCTTTATCCCCACGGGAATGACTGCGGATAGACTAGCAACTACTCAGTTTCATCATTCCGGTTGTCACTTAAGGCGGAATCCACTAGCTCAACGTCGAGTGGAAAATACACTTCAACTTGTAAGCCGCCTTCAGGATGGTTATTTAAGGTGATTTGTCCTTGATGACCATCACTAATTTCTCGGCAAATACTTAAACCAATGCCACTGCCATCTGCTTTCGTTGAATAATAAGGTAAGAAAGCCTTAGTCAATATTTCAACGGGCATGCCCGCCCCAAAATCTCTGACCGTGATACGAAGTTGGTTTTGTTGGCTTTCAACGCTCACCTCAGTTGCTTGCTCAGGGCATGCTTGTTGTGCATTTTTAATTAAGTTTATTAATAACTGCTCAATTTGGCTTTCATCACCAGAAAATATCAAACTCTGCTTCTGACAGCTTAAGGTAAACTGATACAGCTCTTGTAATTGAACTAACGTTTTCATTAAATTAAAGGGTTGCTTTTGTGGTCGAGATAATCGGGCCAACTGACTATAACTTTGAATAAATTCTGCCAATTTATTAATACGTTTCGAGATAGTAGCAAACACTCGAATGAGCTGTGGTTCATTTAAACGTTCTGCAAGTATATTACCGCTATGACACATAGAGCTAATAGGTGCGATAGAGTTATTAAGCTCGTGATTTATGACCCGTATAACTTTCTTCCACGTTTGCAATTCTTGCTGGTGCATTGCTTGCGTAATGGGTTTGAGTAACGTGAGTTGATGACGACTGCCATGTAACTTCAAATGATGTCGAGACAAGTGCCAGCTATGCTCTTCTTTAGTTTCAGCGAACATTAATTGAATAATGGCATTATCTTTATCATCGTGTTGCCCCAGTTCCGGCATATTCTCTTTTAAAAGCTTTTGCCAAGACATACCTAACATACTGGTCTGAGCAAAGAAGTGTTCGGCAGCGCGGTTAGCGAAAATAATGGTATCTCTGTGATTCACTAAAACGGTGACAACATCCGAGGCATTAACCACTTTATCTAACAACAACTCGCGTTGATAGAGTGATTGCTTCTCTTGCCTTAGTTTGTCAGTCACTTGATTAAAGAGTGCTAACACTTCCGATTGGCTTTGACTTTTATTTGCTATGTTATCTGCCAAGCTAATTGAAAAGTCACCATCTTGTAAGTTACGTAAACCATGTCGTAACGTCTGCAGTATTTGATGAGTTTGTCGATGGTAATATTGATAACGCATCGCAGCTAAAACAATTAATAGTATTGAACTTATTGAGAATAACCAAGGTGAGCTAGGTAATAAAAGAGTGAAGCTAACGATAAAAGCTAAATTGATGAAAATTAATTGCACAATTAGCATAGTGATTCTACTAGCGTTGCTGCTAACATAATGAGTCTACATCTATTTGATACTTTTCTATACGGCGATATAAAGCTTGTCGGCTTAATCCTAGTTCAAGGGCTGTATGTTTGATAACGCCATTATGCTTAATCAATACTTGCTCTATATTTTCCTTTTCATCTAACGCGGGTTCTATTTGACTCGAAGCCAATTGAAAATCACTTGGTGCTAAAATATTACTATTGGCAAAAACTAACGCGCGCTTACAGGCATTCTCTAACTCACGAACATTGCCCGGCCAAGTATAATCCGTTAACGCTTGTGCTGCTTCATCACTCAATGTGTAATCATTGCCGATAAAATATTGTGCTAACGGAACAATATCAGCTTTTCTGTGCGCTAAATCAGCTAAGTTTAGCTCTATAACATTTAACCGATAATATAAATCTTCCCGAAAAGTTCCCTGTTGAACAGCTAAACGTAAATCGGCATTAGTGGCACTAAGTACTCTCACATCTACTTTTAATGTTGTGTTAGCGCCTAAACGTTCAAATTCACCGGTTTGCAGTACTCTGAGTAATTTCATTTGACCTGATAAGGTTAAATTGGCAATTTCATCTAAAAATAAGGTGCCGCCATCCGCGGCTTCAAAACGACCAATCCTCGCTTGATTGGCCCCCGTAAACGCCCCCTTTTCAGCGCCAAAAAGTTCAGCTTCCATTAAGTCATGAGGTAAGGCCCCCATATTTACTTTAATAAAGGCATTATTATAACGGGGTGATTGTTGGTGAATGTAATCTGCAAGCTTTTCTTTGCCTGCACCATTAGCCCCAGTAATTAATACATTTACGTTTGCAGCCGCTACTTTGCTCGCTTGAGATATCAAGGTTTTCATTTCTTGGCTTTTATAAATGAAATCATCCGTTGGTGTTTGATTGCTCTCGCTTTGGCAGCTCTTACTTTTACTTGTCTGGGCGTTTTGGCTATATTTTGCCACTAAATCTAGCAGTTTTACATCATCCCAAGGTTTTTGTAAGTAATCCGTTGCACCACTTTTTACCAAAGATATAGCTGTTTCTAATTGAGTCCACGCGGTAATTAGGATGATAGGCAAATCACTATTTAGTGCTCTCAAAGCATTAAATAGTGACTGTCCTTCTTTCCCTGAAGTGATACCTTGCGCAAAATTCATATCTTGAATAACTAAATCAACACGTTGATGAGCTACCGCTAATAATGCTTGTTTCTCACTTTCAGCCGTCAGCACAGCATAACCATGCAAACTTAATAACAGTTCAAGCGCTTCAAGAATATCGGGGTTATCATCAACGACTAAGATTTGTGGCATTTCTTTCCTTTTGCATTACTAATGTAGACGGGAATTTATTCGCGCTTTGTTCTATACCGTTCTCGTAGCAATCACTGGTGGAATATTACTGGTCTTTATTGCGGGGATCAAAGTTGCGATCGTACCTGCGATAAAAATGACAGCACTTGCTAATAAAAACAACATAATATCTGGTTTACTCAAGCTAATATACTGGCTTAATAAAATATTGAATCCTAAAGTCATCACCAAACCTAACGCACAACCAATACTGTATACTAGCCAGTTTTCCGTAAGCACATACAAAAGAATATCTTTTTTACGTGCTCCTAACGCGCGCCTAATACCAATATATTTTTTCTGACGCGATATATGAAATTGTGAGTAAGCATAACTGCTAATAGCGGTAACAAATATCATTAGCCCACATAGTAATAGAAACAATTCAGCTAAGCCTTTATCGTGACTATAAAAGCGTTTCATATGCTCTGCCATAGTCATTATTCTGTATATATCACGCTCGGCTTGTACTGCTAAAATGGTATCACTCACTTTATTGCGTACTGCCTCCACCTGACCAGGACTAATCTTTAACAAATAATAACGTCCAATGAAGATAAACTCCATTACGCGATTAGCAAAAACACCGTATTGCTTATCTACCGGTATCGTAGGGTTGAGCATAATATCTTTTACCACGCCCACAATGCGACCATTATTGGTTTCTTGCCCTAGTGCTGAACCATCGCCATAGAGTGCTTTTTTCAATGACTCAGTAATCAGTACATTGCCATTTTGATCGCTACCAAAGTCAAGTTGATCATCTTTAGTTAGAAACCTACCTTCAAGTAATGCTAACGCTAACGTATTGCTAAGATTCTCATTGGTCAGAAAAATTTTTGAATCTCGTAGGTATTTGTCTCGATGAACAATTTCAGGATCATCTAGGTCATAAACGTTACCTAACATGCCTCTTTGATTTATTGGCAACTGATTCATAAGTGACACACTTTCAACACCTGAAAGTTCACTTAATTGCTGTAAGTCTTCACTAACAATTGATCGATAATAGTCTAAGTTACGGTATTCACCCGATGTCGGATGCAATGAAACAATCAAGGTATTATCTATATCTAGGCCGGTATCTTGGGCCAATTTATTATTAGTATCTACCGCTAAAATAACACTATTGATTAACAAACCTAATGTTATGGCTAATTGTAATATTAATAAGCCCGTGGTAAATTTTCTTAACAACAAGGATTTAAGTAGTGCTTTAATATTCATAATTTGTCCTTATGAGCTTAGCTATTTAAGCTCGGCAGAAATGGTGTAACGATTAGCACGATATAGTGGGTATAACGCACTGGCAATAGAGGTCACTAATGCCAATAACATTCCAAGTACTAGTAACTTGGGCTCTAATACGGCGAGATTTGTTAAGCGTGGTAAAAACTGCACTGATAACTTTAGAAACAACCAACTCAACACTAGCGCTATCACACCAGTAAACAGACCTAATAACACACTCTCCGTTAAACCTTGCATCAGCATATGTCGGTTGCTCGCCCCAATGGCACGTCGTAAACCTACTTCAAACTTTGCCGCATGAAAGCGTGAAAGTAATAAGCTACTGGCATTAAAAATACATACCGACAAAAACAATATCGAAGCCAATGTGAATGCCAATACCTTTTGGTCAACAACCTTATTAACTTTTAGCCACTCATTAACGTTATGTAGTTCATTTTTTATTGCTAAAGGGTGCTCTCCGGCGTCTTTAAGTTGTTGACTATAATTGTCTAAGTAGCTTTGCAGTGCCGGCTTTTGATTTACATCTCCCAACTCTACCCATACTTGTAAATAGTAAACATCCTTATCACGGGTTTCTTCAATGCCTGCATAATCAACAGCAGATGAGCTTCGCGCATGTATCGACCAACCTAAATCTATTGCTGTTTCAAGTGGCGCAAATATATCATCGGTTAAGTTAAAGGCTCGTCGCTCTGTGGGATGGTAAAACAAGGGACGTAATATCCACGGTTTTAATACGCCAACAATCGTTAACAACTCACCATCAAGTTCGAGTGTTTTACCTACACTGTTTTTACCGGCGAATATTTTTTGGTTTAATTGATCACCAATAACAATTTCCATTCCCCTACTTTTTTGAAATGCCGATCCATAAGCAAAAGGTGCATTAGTGAGTTCAAAAAAACCTGGGGTAGTGGCTCTCACATCTGAATCAAAACGTTTCATACTGGTAGATTCAGCATCTCGTGCATAAACGCCCGAAGCATAAAACACCGCACTACGTTTAGGTAGATCTGATGCGGTGATTGCCATAGCATCGCGATAGCGCAATATGTGCATTGGCTCATCAGGTGGTTGGTCGTCGGGCCAAGTATTCATATTAATATGAAATAAGTTGCCACTTTTCTCAGGTATAGGATCACTTGCCATAGAGTTAACTAAAGCAAGATTTGCACACAATACGCCAACGCCAATAGACAAGGTAAGCATGATTAAAAAATACAGGGTAGGAGCGCGCTTAAAGCTCTGCATTGCCAAAGTGAGATTATAAACAAATAGACTATCGCTACGCATTTTCCATCTCCTCAGCTATTGATGCACTCACCGCAGCAGAAACTGTTTTACCGCTGTTTTCTGAGGTTCTATCTAACGGTGCGTAAATTTTAAAATCAGCCAGTTGACCATCAATCACTTGTACATTGCGGTTCACTTCGCGTGCTTGGTCTGGATCATGGGTAACCATAATGATGGTGGCGCCCTCTTTGTTAAGATCGTGCAATATTTCCATCACTTGGCGTGCCATTAATGAATCTAGGTTACCTGTTGGCTCATCGGCTAGTAATATTTTCGGTTCACCCGCTAATGCTCTAGCAATAGCAACACGCTGTTGCTGTCCACCTGATAACTGACTTGGCAGATATTTAAACCTTGAAGCTAAGCCAACTTTTTCTAGGGCTTGTTCAACTCTGCGCTTTCGTTCACTCGCATTGAAACCACGGTAACGTAGTGGCATGTCGACATTATCAAAAATACTGTAATCAGGGATAAGGTTATAGTTTTGAAAGATGAAGCCTATTTTTTCATTTCTTAACCGCGAGAGCTCATCATCTTTTAGCCCCTGCACGCTAACACCATCTAACTCATATTGACCACGATCGAAGTTATCAAGTAATCCCGCTACATTAAGAAAAGTCGATTTTCCTGAGCCCGACGGACCTGTTACCGCAACAAACTCTCCTGCTTTAACATTTAATGAGAAGTCTCGTAGCGCATGCGTTTGAATGGTGTCACTTTGATAAATTCTAGAAATGTTGTTCATATTTAGCATGATGCTTTCCTTTTGGCTTTCGCCTTATTTGAAGTTTCACTATTCAAGTGAGAGCTTCTTTAATTTATTTAACGGGAATAACCAATATTAAGTTATGCGGTGGTGGTTAATCACCTAAGTAAATTTGTTCTGCTTTATTAAAATCTGCGTAATCTGAGGTAATGACTTGCTCGCCAACTTCAATACCCGAAGTGATCTCGATATACTCAACACTAGTTGCTCCAGTTGTTATAGCTGTCTTGTCTGCATAGTTATCTTCACTAAGTTTGAAGATAAACTTACCAGCTAAAGAGCCCATAAAAGCCCCCCGTTTAACCATGAGTACATTTTCTTTTTTCTCAAACTCTATGCGGGCATTGATGCGTTGGTTTTGTCTCAATTGAATTTTCTGTGTGTTTTTTATCTTGGCTCTTACTGTTACTTGATTAGCTTTAACTTCTGGTGAGATAGCTATAATTTCACCTCGTACTGAAATGCCAGATATTTTCATTGATACTGCTAGGCCGGTACCCAAATCATCGGCGTAAAATTCCGGTACATTCAACTCAGCTTCATACTCAGATAAGTCGACAATTGTCATGATTGCTGTGTTTGCTGCGATGGTATTTTTCTGTGCAACAAGCCAGTTGCCTACAACACCTTTTACTGGTGCTTTAATAGCTAATTCATCATGACGACGCGATAGTTCCTCTAAAATTAGCTTTTCTTTTTGTACTAGAAAGTCTCTATGCTGTTTCTCAAATTGTAATCGCTCAATCGAAAACAATACTCTTTTTTTAGCATGCTCAAATAGACGTTTTGCATCCGTTACCGCATCTTGGCTTTTTAACCAATCAACCTCACTGATTATTTGTTTACCGTATGATATTTCTGCACGTTGAAATTCACGCTTAGCTACATTCAACTTCGATTGTGCCGCATTCATGTTACTTTCAAGATCAAGTTGCGCTTCTTTATCTGCCAATGCACCACGATTAGCATTAATGCTTAATTGCTCTAACGTTGATCGTTGCTGCTTAATTAAAGCATCTAACTCAGGACTCATTAAGCGAGCGACTATTTGATTTAACGCTACCGCTTCACCTGGTTTTGCTAGGAGTGTTATCTTGCCTATTTCGGTGCTATAAAGTTGCGGTGCATTTGCTGCTACTGCCTTACCAGAAACAACGACATCGCGAATTAAATCCCCTTGAATGATGGTATCAATTTTAATGCTTTTACGATCAATATTAGGTATTGATGAATACCACTGAGAGAGAGTTGGAAAGGTAACGTAAGACAAAGCACATAACAGTGATATGCTTAGCAATATCTTCTTTAGCGCTACCTTCTTAGGATTTGCTATCACTTCATCCTGTCCACTTGTGCCTTCAATCATCTGCTTCTACTTGGTTATCTAACAATGACCAAGTGTTGCAGATTCAATACCACAAAATAAATACTTGTAAGTAATTGAAATTATGCGATTAATTTAACAATGGATATTACAGAGTGTCCGAACGGACACAGAGTATGTCCGTAACTGTCCGTATGACCTGATACGGACAGTTACGATTATTGGGTATGGATGTAATAAGAGCTGTATATACCCGCGGGTTACCAATTTTTCCTGTTAATGAATTCTCTAGTTTTTTTATCTTGGTTAATCTGATTGTAAGTTTTAATTGCTCTATTCTTACCAATTAAAATTTTTATTTGATAATAAGATTCTCTAAGAAGTGCAAGTCCAGGCTTGCTCCACCAACTTTTGTTATAAAGTTTTTTTGTTGCAGCGATAGAGTCCGGTGACTGCTTAGCGATCATTTCGGCGAGCTTTATTGCTCTCTCAAAAGGTTCATCGTCAACATGGGTAACTAAGCCATATTCAAGTGCTTGCGATCCTTCAATAACTTCTCCTGTCATAGCAAGCTCTTTAGCTTTATCTAATCTTAGCAGTTCTTTTAGTGCTAACGTTCCGCCCATATCAGGTATTAAACCCCAACGAGATTCCATTATAGATATTGAAGCATCAGGTGTAGATATTCTAAAGTCTCCGCCCAAGGCTATTTGTAATCCACCTCCCCAACAGCGACCTTTGATAACCATTATTACCGGTGCAGGTATATCTCTCCAACCCGCTGAAACATACTGAGCCAAGTTAGCTCGCCAAGGTAACAATTTAAAGAGTAATTCAAGCGGCCCTTTTGTAGAAGACATTACCGCTTTGATATCCAAGCCAGAACAAAAATCATCGCCATTACCTGTAACAATAACCGCCCTAATGGTTCGATCTGCTTTCAAGCGTTTAATGGTTTTTCGTATCGCATGAAACATTAATATATCTAACGCATTACATTTATCAGGCCTGTTCAAGCTAACATAGGCAATCCCGTTCTTTGTTTCTAGATTTACTCTTTGTTCGATATCATTATTAGACATAGCAGTTACTCTGAATCATTAGTGGTATGACCACTAGACTAAACTATGCAATTAGCACTGTCGAATACAAAAGTGAATGATACG